>DATMQT010000006.1:0-2870 GCA_035566655.1 Candidatus Dormiibacterota bacterium | reverse complement strand
AATCCGAGCTCGCGAGCGGCACCCTTCCTCCCTCCAATGCAAACTCGCTTTACTTCGTCTTTCTTCCTCCCGGCACCCAGGTGACGCAAGGCGGCACCGCAAGCTGCAAGGATTTCTGCGGCTACCATGACGCCACGCCCGACGGCGTTTTCTACGCCGCCATGCCGTATCCCGGCTGCTCCGGTTGCCTCGGCGGCCTCGCGCTTCTCCCCGCGCTCACTTCCACCTCTTCGCATGAACTCTGCGAAGCTATCACCGATCCCATTCCCGGCCAGGGCTGGTACGACGACAACAACGGCGAAATCGGCGACATCTGCGCCTGGAAAACCAAGCAGCTCGGCGGCTTCACCATTCAACTCGAATGGTCCAACTCCGCCAACAACTGCATCTAGTTGGTTGCCCGCCTGTGGCACAGCCATTCCTGCCCGCCTGAGCGAAGCCGAAGGGGCTGTGCTCTTGGAGGCTTCCGTCTCTTGTAGGGCCCGACCGTCTGCGGCGGGCCACTCCCTTTTTGGGTGCGGGCTGACCCGGTCGGCCCGCTTTTGCGCATTCAGCCTAATCGCCGAACTCATCCGTCTACCCTTCAAACCCATCTTCCCCTTTGCCCCCGCAAAAACTCCCGGTGTATCATCTCCCCGGCTCCGCCACACCGGAGACTCTCTCAACCAAGCTTCCATCCCGACAGGAGACACCATGAAGATTTCTCAAGCAATTCTCGGCGCAACGCTCCTTACAGCCACCGCGGTTTACGCCGCCACGCGCCCCGCTCCCTCCCAGGACGTCATCAAAGTCGCCGGCGACACCCACACGGTCATCTTCGAGAACGACCAGGTTCGCGTGCTCGCCGTCCACTTCAAGCCCGGCCAGGTCGCGCCAATGCACTCGCATCCCGCCAACGTCTCTTATTATCTGACCGATGGAAAGTTGAAGGTCACCCTGCCGGACGGCAAAGTGATCGAACGCAGTCCCAAAGCCGGTACCGCGGGCTGGAGCGACGCCGTCACCCACGCCGCCGAAAACGTCGGCTCCACCGACTTCCAGCAAGTCCAGGTCGAATTAAAATCCTCGCCTGCAAAATAGGCCGTTGCCGATCAGCACATCCACTGCACGGCGGAGGCTAACCGCCGGGGCAGGTGCGGCCCAAACTTCGACATAAAAAACCGCGCTGCGCGCCACGCGACTGTCGGTACATCCAGCCGTACCTCGACCGTGGGCGGGTAGGATGCGTACCGCGACAATGGCGGTCCCGTGTCACCCCAGATCACCAGCTCCTTCAGGCTCTGCCTGATCAGCAGCTCGATCAGGTACGCGCGAAGCACCGTCGAGAGCGAGTCGGCGTCGAACTCGCAATCGTAATTGCATTGGAAGCACAGCACGGCCCCGCCGGGCCGATACCATCCTCCAATCACACTCAGCCATTGTCCGTCGCGATGCTTCAGTCCGATGGCAAGCGGCCGGTGTGTGGCGGCCACCGTGCTCAATGTTCTTTCGAAGCCCGCCAGTTTCGACTCTGCGATAAATTTGGATTTGGGGCGCAGCTCAAGCGCCGCGGAACGCAATTCGTCCATCGACAGGCGCTCTATAAACTTGTGTCCGGCTGCCTCGAAACGCCGCCGGTAATAACGGAAATTGTGCCGCGTTGTGCTCCCCAAGCCCCCCAGAAAGCGTTCATACGTATCCGCCAACTGCAAATGAGCGTGATATTTCCAAAGTGGGGAACCATTGCGTTCAATGGAGGAAAACTGGCCATCCATAGACCTGGAGGCGATCACTTGCCTGACAGCGTCAATTTCGCCGCAAGATCGCAGGACTCGCAGCCGGGCACCCCGTATTCCTGGCGACTCCAGCAACACCTCCATTGCCACGCCGAATGCCTTCTGTTGATGCGCGGAATTCGAGACCAGCATGCCGCCCAGACTTCCATCGCCGTATACGATTCCGGTGGGAATGCCGGCGATCACTCTCTCTTTTGTGTACATGACCCCGACCACTTCTCCGGCACTGTAAACGGCCACGACTCGGGGCCGCCACCCTTTGGACATCGCGGGAAGAAAAAACTCGGGGTCGATCATGGCCTCATTTCCCCGACACAGCGGTCCCGCCACCTCTCGTAACCGCAGAATTTCCGCGGAGGATGACAATACAACTGCTGAGAATTTGTTCGGAGATGAGTTCGTAGAGGGACTCGTGGATCCTCCAGCAAACGAGGTCTTCATGGTTGCGGCACCAAATTTTCCAGTTAAGATGGGTGGGCAGTTTCGACAGTACACCGCATTGCTTCTTCTGCACTGTTCTATTCGAGACACCCAATAGGTCCGCCCCGGCGGTCGCCGAAAGGGCCTGGTTGCCCCTCCCTCAAACCGGAACCTCCGAAAACGCCGGAAACATCCGCGCCGCCAACTTCCAGCAAGTCCAGGTCGAACTAAAATTCTCGCCCGCAAAGAAACCTTCCACCACAAGCGACCAATAAAAAAGCCTGTCATCCTGAGGCCCGCGCAATTTGCAGGCCGAAGGACCTCAACCTAAGGTGTAAGCACAATGATTCCGTCGAGATTCTTCGCCTGCCTACCGCAGGCAGGCCCATCCTCGTCGGACGGGCTCAGAATGACGCCGTTTTGTTTTGCTGGTTAGAAACAGAAGATTGCGACTGAACAACCAATCAAATTACTTCCCGGGGCAATTTCGCGCGCCTTGAAGACCGTTCTTACTGATTACCGATTACTGATAACTTCCCCCACCTCACGGATCAAACCAGAACTTGATCGTCACCGTCACCTTCGACGCCACCGGCTTCCCGCCCTGCGTCGCCGGTTCATACTCGTACTGCCTCAGCGCGTCCATCGCCACCTGCCGGAACTGCGGCGGCCCCA
>DATMQT010000005.1:0-45493 GCA_035566655.1 Candidatus Dormiibacterota bacterium | reverse complement strand
AGTCGGTGAGCGCCGCACCTCGCGAGAGTCGAGTGGCGGCAGCGATAGGGAAAACATTAACCACGGCCCCACGCTCGGGCTGCCGCAGCCACGCAACCCACTCCTCTGTGTCCACGACAGGCTGAGTGTTCGGCATAGTGCAATCCGATGTGAAACCTCCGGCGGCGGCGGCGGCGGTACCGGTCGCGATGGTTTCTTTGTAACTCTGTCCCGGTTCGCGCAGGTGGACGTGCAGGTCGATGAATCCCGGGGCGACGATCAGACCACGCGCATCGAATTTCTCGTCGGCGCCACCCCGGACCTTGTTGGGCAGGGCAATCTCGGCAACTCGGCCATCGCGCAGCAGAACGTCCATGGGGGCGTTGATCTTCCCCGCCGGGTCGATCAGATGGCCGCCTTTGATCAGAAGTGATCCCAGCTTGGATTTGTCCTTAGTCATTATTTTCAATTCGTATCGATCCCTGAGAATTCGTGGCTCATTTCGCCTTGCCTAACGCCCGCGCCAGAATCGCCATCCGGGTGGGGACACCGTTGTGAACCTCGTCGATGATCACCGATTGTGGGCCATCGGCCACTTCCGCGGTCAACTCCAAGCCGCGGATGATCGGACCGGGATGCATGACGATGGCATCGCGCCGGGCCAGCTTCAGACGCGCCGGGGTCAACTGATAGTGCGCGATGTAGTCCTGCAAGCGAATCTTCTGCCCGGCAAGGCGCTCTTTCTGCACACGCAAAAGCATGATTACATCCGCGCCCCGCACCGCCTCTTCGGGATGACGCGAAACACGCAGGCCAGGCGCCAAAGTTGCCGCGACCTCAGGCACGAACTCCGGCGGACCACACAACGTGACCTTCACCCCGAACTTTGCCAGCAGATGGCAGGCGGAGCGCGCCACGCGGCTGTGGTAAATATCGCCGATGATCGCGACCTGCAAGCTTTTGAACGATTTCTTGTGCTTCAGGATGGTGAAGGCATCGAGCAAGGCCTGGGAAGGGTGCTCGTGCATGCCGTCCCCGGCGTTGATGACGGGAATGTCCAGGTGCTTCGCCATCAGGTGAGGCGCTCCTGCACAAGGATGGCGAATAACGATGGCGTCCGCGCCCACGGCGCGCAGGGTGTAACCGGTATCAAGCAGGGACTCGCCTTTCTCGATGCTCGATCCGGAGGATTGCACCAGGGTGGTAATGGCGCCCAGAGACTTTGCAGCTATCTCGAAAGACGATCGCGTGCGCGTGGACGCCTCGTAAAACAACAGCACGATGCGCTTATTACGCAAGAGCGGGCGGGGCTTGAGCGGATTCATCCGGCGGGCCAGCTTCAGCAGGGCGAGGATTTCCTTGCCCTCCAGGTGCTCGATCCCAAGCAGTGAACCGCGTGCCGGCTTATTCATCGCGTAAGAATGCAAACGGTGCATCATACGCGGCGAGCGCAGGGCACGGCAAGACCGGGGCTCATTGAATGGGTTCGGACAAAGGCAAGCAGGACTGCTTCTGACGGGGTTGTAAAGCTAGTAAACGTAACAGTTTATGGCCTGTTCTTTCGGCCGAGGAACGCTCCGGTCAAAGCTCCGGCGACGCTGCCTGTGGCGACCGAAATCAGCAGGACACCCACCATGCCGACGATCAATTTGGCGGCCAAGCCCTCCGGCGTTTTCAAAAGATCGAGGAAGGCTTGCACTTGCGAGTCATGGGAGTTAGACGCGAGCTGCTGGAAGGCCTCGATCATCTGCTGACGGGCTTGCCCACCAGATTGCAGTACCGCCAGGATTATGGCGAAGAGAACGGTGAATACCGCAGAGGAAAGAAGGCCGGTAACAGCACCGAGTTGTGCTCCTGCGCGGGCATCGATTCTCCAAGTCGGATTCCGGCGGCGATAAAGAATGACGGCCAAACATCCGGCGCCCAATGTGGCAAACGGCGGAATCATTAGGCGTAGAGACATCACCAAAATGGAGATCAAGGCGGCAACCGCGCAAGACCGAAGGGCCCGCGACCACTCGATCCCGGTAGAAAGACCGGGCCTAGTCAGAGTCCCTGGGACCGTTGGCGGATCCAATGCGAAAACAGGAAGATCTTTCGCCGGGACATTCCCTACTTCGCGGAGAGCTTCAACTTCGGCAATCGCCACGCGAATCTGGGGCGCGCCGCACTCTGGGCAGAAGGCCTTGCCGTCCTCGATGCTGTGCCCGCACTTGTGGCAGGGATGATCCATCGGAGTTCAAAAGAAGGGCTGCTTGAAGGTATCGCACGATGCGCGGCAGGCGCAAGGAAGCGGCACGCGCGGTCTATAGGTTCTGCTAGATATCGCCCTGCTTGCCGCGCGAGTAAAGATAAACCAGGGCGAAGTTCGACCCGCTGCGGCCGCTGTTCGGTTCGATGGCGACGACGCGCTGATTGTCTTCCGTGCCAACTTTCAGTTCGGTGACGGGGCCGGAGTTGTCGCCTTCGCACTTCAACTCTTTGGAATGTTTGTCGTCGTTCATCTCAGCGTGAGCATCGCCGTCGTGTTCGCGGGTGTGGCATTCGAGCACTTTGCCATACTTCTTCAGCTTGTCCCGATAGTAGGCGATGACTTTATCCGGCGCATCCCCCGATTCGTATTTTGCGATGACGATCTTGAAACCGAAGCTCTCAGTCAAGACTCCAAAATTGAGCGGATCATTGTCCTTCTCCTGTTTGGGACGCGCACCGGGATATAAGGGGAGCCCGGCCTTCTGAGCATCGGCATCCTTGCCGAGATGCAGATCACCGACAGAACTGCGCACGTCAAACTTGTCGTTGCCGTCTGACTTCTCCTGTGCGGCAGCGCACCAAACCAGCAAGACACCCAGAGCGAGCGAAGATGCCAAATAACGGAACATAAGCAGCCCTCCTTAAACCAAACTAAATATCCGCTTCCTTGCCGTGCGTGCGCACGTAAACGAGCGAGAAGCTCGACCCCTTGCCCTCCGGCTCGACGGCCACGATGTGCTGGTCGTACTTCTTGCCCACCTTGAGTTCGATGTTGCTGCCATGGTCGCCTTCGCAGGTCAACTCGTTCGAATCATTCCTGGAATCATGCGATCCCGTCTTCATGTCCAGATTCAGATGAGCGGTGTGGCACTCGAGAACGGTGCCATACTTTTTCAACTGGTCTTTGTAGAACGCGAGGACCTTGGCAGGCGCAGCATCGGACTCATATTCGAGTGCCACCACCTTCAAGCTGTATCCGAAGCCGGAGAGATTGACGTTGGCGCTCTTGTTGTCGTTGCCGGAGTCCTTGGCCTTCAGGTGCGCGCCTGGATAGACGGTTAACCCGGTATCGGAAGCGTCGGCATCGTTCGAGACGCGAATTCCACCGGCAAAGGTCTTGATATCCACCTGCTTGTCTTGCCCGTTCGGCTCTTTCTTCACGTTCACACTGCATCCGGGCAGGAGCACGACTGCCGCTAAGAGGGCCCCGAGCAAAAGAAATGTGGAGAACTTACTTTTGCGCATGTTCTGACCCTCCACCGGCAGCCTGGACCGGACGCTCCAGCCCCGCGCCCCGCTGAGCGATATTCGGAATGCTCACGGGAAGATGCCCGTGAATCGCAATTTCCCCAAACAGCGCCTTGATCGCGCCTAATTCAGAAACGGTCGCGTTGGAAAACGTACACATGTAATTCTCAATCCTCGGGAAGTCCGCCGCCAGGTAAGGGTTCCCCATGGCGACAACCGCCGTCTTTCCAGCCGCGCGATCCAGCAATTGCTGTAGCAGCGTCCCGGTAGCATCCGCCATGCCGACCGAATTCCCCACCTTGCCCGCCACCGGAACCACATAAACGGCGGCTACCACAGTCTTGGCTTCGTCCACAGCCTTCAGCACTTCGTCGCTCATGCCTGCGGCGATGCGCGGATCCACGTAGAGCACCCGCGCGTCAGGAATACGCGCACGGAATTCACGGCCGAAGGCGCGGCCAGAATCCGTCCGCACGTCGTCGGAGAAGAGCACTGCGACCACCTGATTGTGCGTTTCCTCTCTGGTTGTATACGGAAGCGCGGCCTTCGCGGTTCCCCGATTGTTGAGCGAAGATTTCAGGGGCAGGACCTTGCCATTGTCTTTCACGAGCGTAATCGCGACATCCGCCACCTGCTGGCCGAAAGCAATGTTCCCCGGCTTGCCCACCAGGTTTGCCAGGGCGTTCACATCCACCGTCCGCGCATCCTGTAGACCAAGAGAGGCCTTTGTCCTCAGTATCTTAAGCACCGAGTGGTCGAGGCGTTCGCGGGAGATTTCCCCCGACTTGACTGCCTGAACCATGGCGTTGTATGAGGCCGGAAAGTCAGCAGGGATGAGCAACAGGTCGTTGCCGGCCTTGAAGGCCTCGACGGCGGCGCGGCCGATGTTGTTGGCAAAGAGGTGCGTCAGACCGGCCATGTCGAGCGCGTCGGTGACGATGATTCCTTTGAAGCCAAGCTGTTTTTCCAGCAGGTCCGAGACGATCGCGGGTGAAATCGTAGCCACGTGGTTAGGATCGGAATCGAGTGCGGGCACAGTCACGTGCGCCACCATCACAGAGTCAACGCCCGCAGCGATCGCCTGGCGAAAAGGCGGCAGTTCGATGGACTCAAGGTGTGCTCGATCTACGTTGACGCTGGCCACTCCAAGATGCGAGTCGGTCGCGG
Organism: Candidatus Dormiibacterota bacterium; assembly: GCA_035566655.1. GTDB lineage: Bacteria > Acidobacteriota > Terriglobia > Terriglobales > Acidobacteriaceae > Sulfotelmatobacter. The sequence continues at coordinate 40,846 of DATMQT010000005.1, read as the reverse complement.
TGTCGCCGTGACCGGGAAAATGTTTGACCGTGGTCATCATTCCCGCTTCATGCGCACCCTTGATATAAGCCGTGACCAGGTCGCCGACCTGCTTGGGATCTTCACCGAACGAGCGCGTGTTGATGATGGGATTGGCGGGGTTCGAATTCACGTCGGCGTCGGGGAAGAAGTTCCAGTGGATGCCTACGGCGCGAGACTCTTCGGCGGTGATGCGGCCGAAAGCCTGGGCGTCTTCGGTTTTGCCATCTCCACCAAAAGCCATCGCATGCGGAAAGACCGTGGTTCCCAGCAGGCGCATCGAGACGCCGCGCTCAAAATCGGCAGCGAACAGCAGGGGAAGCTTCGACTCGACTTGCAGGCGGTTGAGCAACTCGGCGGCTTCGTAGGGCTCGCTGCGCAGGAGAAACGGGCCGTCCACGTGAACCGTCATGGCGAACGAGCCGACGTGATATTTCTCCATATCTTCGCGCCACTGCAGGTATTCAGGATTCTCGACATTTAGAAAGCTGGCGCGGCACCAGATCATGAACACTTGGCCGACTTTTTCTTCGAGCGTCAGCTTGTGCAGAGTCTTCGCGGCCCATTTTTCGCCGGCCGGGGTCAAATGAATGGGGCCGGGGCGCTGATATTTTTCTTTGTCTCTGGCAGATGTTGCTGTGGTGAGCGCAAGAGTGAAAAGCAGGACCGCGAGTGTGCGATGCATTAGAAAACGATAGCAGAAGCCGGAGGCTAGGTCTTGGGTGTTAGGGTTTAGGCCTCGGCACCTTCCTAGGACCGAGGACCTGAGACCCAAGCCGCCGCTGTCTTCTGAGTCTGCGCATCATCCCCGAAGCCGCGCAACCACTGGACTTCCGGCTCGCGCCGAAACCAGGTCATCTGACGCTTGGCGTAGTTACGGTGAGCTTGCTGAGCGGCCTGTAGCGCCTGCTCGCGTGTAAATTCTCCGCGCAGGAACTGCACGGCCTGCTTGTAGCCGAGAGAAGACAGCGGGCCGGCAGCAGCGCCGTATTTCTCAAGCAGACGCTGTGTCTCTTCGACCAAGCCAGTTTCGAACATCTGTTGCGCACGGCGGTTGATTCGGTCGTAGAGAGCTTGACGATCGGGATCGAGGCCCAGTCGCAAGATACGAAACCCGCGCAACGGATCTCGTCCCTGCTGCCAGAGTTCCGTCATCTTTTGCCTCGAAGCCACGCAAACCTCGATGGCTCGGATCACCTTCGGCGTGTCGTTGGCATGTATCTTCTCTGCGGCTGCGCTGTCGAGACGCCGCAGAATGCGATGAAGATAACCGGGACCGCGACTTTCGGCTCGCTCACGCAATCGCTCGCGCATTTCCTCAGATCGTTGCGGGCCGGGAGAGAGTCCTTCAAGCAGCGCGCGCAGGTAGAGTCCGGTTCCGCCCACGAGGATCGGCAAACGCCCTCGCGCCTTAATCTCCCCGAGCACTTGCCGCGCCTGGCGGGCATATTCGCCGGCCGTGATGTGACTGGTGGGTGCAACGAAATCAAGCAAGTGATGCGGGGCGCGCGCCCGTTCGGAAGCAGTCGGCTTGGCGGTTCCGATGTCGAACTCAAGGTACATGGCGCCGGAATCGCAGTTCACGATCTCGCCATCGAATCGCTCGGCAAGCGCCAGAGAAAGCGCAGTCTTGCCGCTGGCCGTGGGGCCCAGCACAACCACCAGCAGCGGTTCAGGCGGCACTGAAGCCACCGTCAGCGCACGCTCCAGTGAATGGCGTGCCAGTAGCGAACCAGTATGAGGACGAGCAGGAGAACGGCGACCAGCAGCAGGCCGGAAGTTTCCGTCGCATAAGTTGCGTGCCGCTGATGCTTGTGGGAAGAATCGTTCTGGCGCTGAGCGTCAGGCACGAAGATATTGTACGCTCGACGGGAAGCTTCCCGCTCCTCGGGACAACACGCGATGCCCTTGGTGGGTGTAAACTCTTTCGTTCGCCCCTGCGCGTTTTTCCCAATTCTGGTTTCGGGGTTTCACTGTGAAAAGACATCTCTCACTCTCCGCAATTGCTCTCATCCTTCTCCCCGCTCTGCTGGTGCCGCTTGGCGCGCAATCGCCCCCGCCGGTGAAACCGCTCACCATCGAGGCGATGTTCGCTCCGGGCGGCTTGACCGGGCGCGGTCCAGAAACCATGGAGTGGAGCCCCGACGGTACCAAGCTCACGTTCGTGCAGCGCAACGACGCCGGAGAAGAGGGCGAGTTGTGGTATGTGGACGCGGCGACAGGCGAGAAGAAAGTCCTGGTCAGCGCGGCCAAACTGGCCTCGCTCGCCCCCGACGTCAACAAAGTGAAGGATGAGCGCGAAAAGGAGCGCCTGACGCGCTACCACGTCGCCGCGTACCTGTGGGCCCCGGATTCGAAGCACCTGATTTTCGACTCCCAGGGCCAGCTCTGGCTCTACGATCTGGCGACTAGCACCGCCGTGCAGTTCACCTCGGCGCCCGATCCCAGCGGCGATCCTAAGTTCTCTCCCGATGGTAGCCACGTTTCCTATGTGCGCAAGCACAATCTCTACGTCCGGCCGATAAGCGGAAATGGCGAGAAAGCGCTCACGAAAGACACAGAGGACAATCTTTTTAATGGCGATATAGATTGGGTCTATACCGAAGAGTTGGCCGTTCGCAGCAATTATTTCTGGTCGCCCGATAGCAAGCAGATCGTCTTTCTGCACATGGACGAAACCAAGGTTCCAACCTATCCCCTCACCAACCTGATTCTGACTCACCCCACGGTGGACAACGAAAAATATCCGAAAGTTGGCGACCCAAACCCCACCGTGAAGCTGGGGGTAGCGGATGCCGAAAAAGGCAAAGTTCGCTGGATTTCGCTGAGCAGCGACGCCGAGGCTTACATCCCGCGTTTTGGCTGGGTCCGCGATGGAGTGATCTGGGCAGAAGTGCTGAACCGCGACGAAGACAAAATGGATTTGTATTTTATCGACGCGAAGTCGGGGAAATCACGCATCGTTCTGACGGAAACCACTCCCAGCGCCTGGATCGAATTCGATCATGCGGAGATTCGCTTCCTCAAATCTGCTGGCGGATTCCTATGGCCGAGCTGGCGCGATGGCAACATGCATCTCTACTACTACAGCTTTGACAAGCAGAACCCGATGGCTGCGGACGCAAAGCTCGAGCGGCAACTTACGCACGGCGACTTCGAGGTGCTCGGAATCGAGGGCACGGATGAAGCTGCGGGCACGGTGTTTTTTGCTTCCAACCAGGGTGACCCGAGGCAACACCATATTTTCTCGGTCAAGCAGGATGGAACCGGCTTACAGCAGCTTACCCAGGATGAGGGACTTTCCTTCGGCAACTTCTCCGACGATGGCAAGCACTTCGAGCATACATTCGTGGGCCCCACGACTGCGCCGCGAATGACTCTGTGCACTGTGGGCGGCGCGTGCGCTCCGGTGTGGCAGGCGCGCGATGAAGTCGCCGAATATGGATTGACGCCTCCGAAGTTCCTTGAGTTCAAAGCGGACGATGGCACGACGCTTTACGGACGTTTGTTGCTGCCTCCATACGCGCCGGCCAGCGGCAAAATCCCGGTCATTGTGAATATCTATGGCGGGCCTGCGGGGCAAACGGTCCAGAAAGGTCCGCCCAATGCCTTCGACGAGATTCTGGCACGCAAGGGGTTCGCGATCTTTTCCGTGGACAATCGCGGGACTCCGGGCCGCGACCGTAAGTTCCAGACCGCGATTCGCCACGAGTTCGGCGCGATCGAATTAAAAGATCAGCTTACCGCGCTCGATCAGCTTCTTGCGCAATATCCGCAGCTCGACAAAGACCGCGTCGCGATCTGGGGATGGTCGAACGGCGGATCAATGACTCTGTACGCCATGACGCATTCAGACCGCTTCCGCGCCGGAGTGGCCGTGGCGCCCGTGACCAATCAGGCCAACTACGACACCATCTATACCGAGCGTTACATGGGTCAACTCAAGGACGACCCTGAGGGCTACGCTCAGTCTGACGTGACCAAAGCGGCCGCCAATCTGCATGGCGCGCTGTTGCTGGTCCACGGCACCGGCGACGACAACGTGCACTTCCAGAACAGCATGCAGATGATTGACGCACTGATCAAGGCGGGCAAGCAATTCCGGCTGATGATTTATCCCAACAAGACCCACAGCATTGCCGGCCCCGATGCGCGCGATCACCTGTTCCACATGATTGAAGACCACTTTGAGAAAGAGTTGAAGTAGGCGGAAATTATTTGCGCTTGTCGGGCTTGCGCGACGAACTAACTCGGTGAGTGCTTTCTTTCGTTGAACTTTCTTTGGAGGGCTCTTTGCTGGAATTCTCTTTCGAGGAACTATCGGTCGATGAGCTTTGCTTGGCGGAACTATCCTTCGACGAACCGTCCGACTTCGACTTGTCCTCGTTCTTCGAGTCTTTACCGCTGTCCGACGCGCGTGCGTGCGACTTGTTGGCGTAGTCGGTGACGTACCAGCCCGATCCCTTGAACTGCACGGCGGGCGCGGAAATCATCTGTTCCACCTTGCCGCCACACTTCGGACACTTTTTCACCATCTTGTCAGAGAATTTCTGGATTTTCTCGAAGCGGTGACCGCACTTTTCGCACTCGTATTCGTAAAGGGGCATGGGCTCTGAGAAGGTTATGAGGAAAAGTCTCTTTCGTATTGATTCTAGGGGCGGCGGTTCGATTGCGTCAATTCAGGGAAGAGCACAATCCAGGTTACGTCCGTCGCGGTGATAGACTTCGCCCATGAGGGACCCCGGCGACGCACCCGACCAGCCCGCTGCCGCGTCGCAGAAGTCCCTTCATGCGGGCCCGGCACTTTATCTCGTCGCCACACCCATCGGCAACCTGGAGGACATCACGCTGCGGGCCGTGCAGGTGTTGAAAGAAGTCGACGTTATTGCCTGCGAGGATACGCGGCAGACACAGAAGCTTCTGAATCACTACGGCATTACGACCCGCACTATCAGCTACCACGAGCACAATGAGATAACGCGGTCAGCGGAGCTAGTTAAGGAGATGCAGGAGGGTGCAAGCATCGCGCTGGTGACGGATGCGGGCATGCCGGGGATCTCTGATCCGGGGTTCCGGCTGATCTCGCTCGCAATCCGGCATCACCTGCCAGTGGTGCCGATCCCTGGCGCATCGGCGTTTCTGGCGGCGCTGGTGGCGAGCGGGCTGCCTACAGATTCATTCCGCTTCAGCGGATTTCTTCCCGCGAAGCGAGGCGAGCGGCGGGCGGCGCTGGAGGCGATTCGGACTTCCCCGCGCACCCAGGTTTTTTACGAAGCTCCGCACCGTATTGTCGAAGCGCTTGCGGATGTTGTTGAGGTTCTGGGAAACGCCCGCCGCGTGGTGATCGCGCGCGAAGTAACCAAGCTACACGAAGAGTTCCTGCGCGGCCGCGCTGGCGAAATTCTGGAAACCTTGAAGGCGCGCGACGGAGTGAAGGGCGAAATCACGCTGCTGATTGGGAACGCTGAAGAAAAAGACATTCGTGTGGAGACGGGCACTCTCGTTCGTCCCTCGGTTCGCCAGCGCGTCGAGCAGATCGTTGTAGAAGAGAAAGTTGACGAGAAGTCCGCCTTGAAGAAAGTCGCCAAGGAGCGTGGGATTTCGAAGAGCGAAGCCTACAGAGAGCTGCAGAGGAGCAAGTGACCCGACACTAAAGCTACTTCCCCGCCAACTCCCGCTTCACCGCCTCGCTGACCATCTTCCCATCCACCCGCATGCCTGTGGCGGAGAATCGGGCCATAGCATTCTTCATCACCGTACCCATTTCTTTCATAGTGGGCGCACCCATTTCCGCGATCACGGCTTTCACTCCAGCAACCACTTCAGCCTCGCCTGCGGATTTGGGCAAATAGGTTTCGATCAGCACGATCTCTGCTGCTTCTTTGTCGGCCATCTCCTGGCGCCCGCCTTTCGTGAACTGTTCGACGGACTCCTTGCGCTGCTTGATCAGCGTGGTCAACACTGCCTGCGATTCTTTGTCATCGAGCGGCGCCATTTTCTCGATCTGGCGGTTCTGCAACGCACTCTTCACCATGCGCAGGGTGGAGAGCCGCTGCTCCTCGCGCGCCTTCATGGCCGCGGTAATGTCTTTCTGGATCTGTTCGACTAGGCTCATGAGGCGATTATAGATGTGGGCCGGCCGTTCCTCATGCCCCAATCACGAGGATGGCCCAGATGAAAGGGAATATCCTATTCTCGGGTCAAGTCCGCAACAAAACACAGAGTCGTGCATCTCATGCTCAGGAGGAAGCAACCATGAGCAGAGTCGCAATCTGGGCGCAGTTGGAAGCAAAGCCGGGAAAAGAAAAAGAGGTGGAAGACTTTCTGAAGTCGGCGCAGCCGCTGGCCGAGCGCGAAGCAGGCACTTTGAGTTGGTACGCCATCAAGATGGGCCCCGGAAAGTACGGCATCTTCGACACTTTTGCTGACGAAAACGGCCGCAACGCCCACCTGAACGGCGAGATCGCCAAGGCGCTGTTCGCCAAAGCCAAAGATCTTTTTTCCAAGCCACCGGATGTCGCCAAACCCGACATTCTCGCTGTGAAGTCCTCACGCGCTTGACGCTGTTGACGCAATGCGCTTTGCGTGTGCGTAGCGCACATTTCAGAACCCGCCAACATTCCGATAGACTACTGAAGAAGCATTTTTACAGATCCTCAGGACGCTATCGGAATGCTGCACAAGAACCGTCTTTTTACTCCAGGCCCGACGCCGCTGCTGCCGGCGGCGCAAACCGCCATGGCATCGTTTACGGCGCATCACCGCACCGCCGACTTCCGGGCGATATTCCAGCGCGTGCTCGCGGACATGAAAGATTTCATCGGCACCAAAAATGACGTTCTGGTGCTGGCTTGCTCGGGTACAGGCGTGATGGAAGCGTCGGTATCGAATCTGACCTCGCCGGGCGACAAGGTTTTAGTCCTTACGGCGGGCAAGTTCGGCGAGCGCTGGACGGGGCTGGCCAAGGCATTCGGCTGCAACGTCGAAGTGTTGAGCGCACCCTACGGACAAACGTTCTCACTCAATGACATTCGCGCGAGACTCACGCCCGACGTGCGCGCGGTTTTTGTCCAAGCGACGGAGAGTTCCACCGGTGCGCGGCATGATGTGGAAGGCATCGCAAAGATCGTCCGCGCCAATGGGGACGACACGCTGCTGGTGGTGGATGCGATTACCGGACTGGGCACGACTCATCTCGACGTGGATGGCTGGGGCGTGGATGTGATTGTCGGCGGATCGCAAAAGGCGCTGATGATTCCTCCTGGCCTCGCGTATTGCGCTGTGAGCGAGCGAGCGTGGCGGCGGATGGATTCGACGACTTCTCCCCGCTTCTACTTCGATCTGCGCAAGGAGCGCAAAGCAGCGGCCAAGGGCGAATCTGCCTACACCCCGCCGACCTCGCTGTTTGCGGCGCTGGGGGCCGCATTGGAGTTTATCCGGGGCATGGGAAACGGCGACCTGGCCAAGGGACGCGAAGCCCTGGTCGACAATGCCGAACTCTGCGCGGCAATGACGCGGGCGGGCGCACAGGCCGTGGGCTTGAAACTCTACGCCGCATCGCCTGCCGCCGCGCTCACGGCAATCTGCTCGCCCGATGGGATTGACTCCGGGAAGATCATCAAGGAATTCCGCGAGTCGTTTGACGCCGTGGTGGCCAACGGCCAGGGCGAGATGAAAGGCCAGCTCTTCCGCATCGCGCACATAGGCTACTACGATTACCTGGACACCATCGGAATTCTAGGCGCGCTCGAGCACGTGCTGGCCCGCTGCACGGGAAGGGCCGTGGAGTATGGAACGGCCCTGCGGGCAGGCCAGAATGTCTATGCCCGCAGCGTGTCCGGCAAGCGGCAACCAGTTGTAGCTTGAGGAATGCGGACGATGCGCTCCTCGAACTAGTTGATGGTAAACGTCATGCTGTTCGACGTTTCCGCCAGCGTACCGCCGCCGTACCTCCCGCCCGCGACGGCGGGATTGGTCACCGTGACCGTCGCCGTACCCGGAGTTGCAACGTCCGAGGCAGGAATTGTGACTGTCAGCTGGTTTGTGCTCACATACTTGGTGGTGGCCTGTGCTGCGGCGTTCCAATTGATGGTCGCGGTGGTGTTGAAGTTGGTTCCGTTGACCGTAAGCACAAAGGCTGCGCCAGGCGAATTCGCACTATTCGGAGCGAGGGCGGTAATGTTAGGCATCGTTCCAGGCCCTGGAGGGGTGTTTTGGGTGGAGTTTGAATTGTAGCCACCACATGCCAGGCCTGCCGCCAGAAGCGCTGTCAGTAATACTGTTTTTGCAATCTTCATAACTGTTCTCCTACGGGACGACGATTCAATGGGCCCCGATTGAGAGAAGTGTAGGAGACAGGCGCGGTAGAGGTGTCAGAAGGTTGTCATTTTGTTGTCAATGTTTTGTCATACTAGAACGCCTTAGTTCAAAGGATCAGATTTCCCTTGAAAATCGTCATCGCCGAGAAAATCTCAGCCGCCGCTATCGAGCAACTAAAAGAGCCGGGCTGGACCGTCCTTACCGCCGACCAACTGGACGGCAAGCTTTCGGAGCATCTCGAATCCGCCGACGCGCTGATGGTGCGCTCGGCAGTGCAGGTGGATGCCGCGCTACTGGCGAACGCGAAAAAGCTGCGCGTCATCGGTAGAGCCGGCGTGGGCGTGGACAACATCGACCTGGATGCGGCCACGCGCCAGGGCATCGCGGTGATGAATACTCCCGGAGCCAATGCCGTGGCTGTCGCGGAACATACGCTGGGCATGATGCTTGCCATGGCTCGTCGTCTCTGCCGCGCCGACGCCCTCATGCATGTCGGCCGCTGGGAGAAAAAATCGCTGCAAGGCACGGAACTGCGCGGCAAGACGCTGGGAATCGCGGGCCTCGGTCGCATCGGCATGGAAGTGGCGCGTCGGGCCCGGGTCTTTGGAATGGAAATCGTAGGGCATGATCCGTTTGTTTCCGTCGGCGTGGCCAAGGAGCAGGGCATTCGCCTCGCGAGCCTGGACGAACTTTATGCCGCGGCGGATTACATCACCCTGCACGTGGGCCTCACCCCGCAGACCGCGGGCATGATTAACGAGGCCGCCATTAAGAAGATGAAAAAAGGCGTCCACCTGGTGAATTGCGCGCGCGGAGAACTGGTCAACGAGGCCGACTTGATCGTAGCTCTGAAACAAGGTCACGTAGCCGCGGCGGCGCTCGACGTTTTTGCAGAAGAGCCTTTGAAAAACTCGCCGCTCCAGACGATGGACAACGTGATCCTCACGCCTCACATCGGCGGACAGACCTTTGAGGCTCAGGAGGCGGTCGGCGTACAAATTGCCCAGCAGGTGCGGGAATACCTGAAGCACGGTGTCATACAGAATGCGGTGAATGTGCCCTCGGTCTCCGCCGAAGAGTATGCCGAGATGCAACCCTACATCGTTCTGGCGGAGCGCATGGGAGCGTTTCTCGCGCAAATCTCCGAGGGTTCGATCGAAGAGATCTCGTTGCGCTACAGCGGACACATCGCGGAATGGAAGACCGAACTGATTCGCAACGGGGCGATCAAGGGCATTCTCAACCAGGCGCTGGAGGAGAAAGCCAATCTGGTGAATGCGGCGTCGCTGGCGGACCTTCGCGGACTTCGCATCCACGAGGCGCATAAGGCGAAGGTGTCAACCGGCGGTGCGGGAAGCGTGCTCTCGATTTTTCTGAAGAGTTCCAAGGAAGAGCACATGGTGAAAGGCGCGGTCCTGCGGGGAACGCTACCCCGGCTGCTGCACATTGATGGCATTGACGTGGAAGCGCCGTTGGAGCAGGACCTGATCTTTCTACGTAACCGCGACGTCCCGGGCGTCATCGGCAAGGTGGGCACGATTCTGGGCGAGGGCGAAATCAACATCGCGGACTTCTCGCTGGGGCGCCGCAGCGCAGAAGCATCGTCGGCGGCGCGCGAGGCGATCGCAGTTGTCCACGTAGACGGACCTGTACCGGACGATGTGCTGAAGAAACTGGAGAAGATTCCGGCAGTGCGGCAAGCGAAAGCGGTGCGGCTGTTCTAGCGATTGCTACGAGCCTTGTTCACGAATGATGTTTGCGAATGATGTTTACGAATTCTCTTCATCCCGCCGCAGTTTGCGACTCTCCGCGAGCAGAGCCATCGAATGCATCAGATTCTGCAACGTGACAATGCCCACCAGCCTCTGATCTTCGACCACTGGAATAACGCTGAGATTGCGCGACGTGAGCTTGCGGAAGGCGGTGGCCAGCGACTCCGTCCGCGCGGAGACCTCGAAAAGCTTATTCATTACGGCCTGGACGTAGCCGTTGCCTTCCATGCGCAGCGCCTCCAGAATGCGCTGCCGCGAAATCACTCCCACCATATCGCTGCCGCGCACCACTGGGAAATCGTCCTGTAACGAATGCACCGCCTTTTCCAGCGCATCCTCAAGCGTGTCCGCTGGCGAGAGTGTCGCGAAGTCGGTGAGCATCACTTCTTCCAGTTTTACATTGTCCAAAACCGACTGGAAGATGACCGCACGTTCCTCAAGCTGCGCCGCCGAGAAAATAATTACACCCACCATGGTGAGCCAGGTATTACTGAACAAACCCGCCACCATTAGGACCATCGCCAGCGCATGGCTGATGGAAACGGCGCGGCGCGTAGCGGCGGCGGGATCGATGCTGCGCGCGAAAAAAGCCCGCAGAACCCGGCCGCCATCCAGAGGATACGCGGGCAGAAGGTTCAAACCCGCAATGTAGAGGTTTGCCCATACCAGGCTGCGGGGCAGGTTGCTCGACTGTAAAAAGGGCCACTTCCCTAGATTCGCTCCCGGAACCGTGGCGACGATCACGCCCGCCGCAATCATTGCGCACGCAAGGTTCACCAGCGGCCCGGTAAGCGCGATGCTGACCTCACGCTTCCATGCTGCATCCGCGGAGTCCGGCTTCTCGATGCGCGATTCATCAAAAACCGTTACCCCGCCCAGCGGCAGAAGAATGACCGCTTTGGGAATCAGTCCGGCGCGCCGGGCCACCAGCATGTGTCCGATTTCGTGCGCCGCGACGCAGGCCAGCACGATCCCAACCAGGGCCAGGTCCCGCGCCCCGTTTGCCGGGTGCTGCGCGTTGTATTCCGTCCAGAACACAAACAGTGGAAGAATCAGGAACGTCAGGTGCAGGCGGACATCGACTCCAAACAGGCGTCCAACGTGAATGGAAAAACTTCTCATGCGGTCTCGGCCACTACAGTTATTTTACATGGTCGGATATATTGACTCCGGGAATCGAAGGTACAGCTACTCCAAGGTGCCGAACCATGCGCGTGATCGCCGGAACATACCGGGGGCGTCCCCTGCGCTCCTTGCGCGGCACCGATATCCGTCCCACTTCCGACCGATTGCGCGAGACGCTGTTCAACGTGCTCACTGCGGGCAATCCCGCGGCACTCGAGGGCACCGTGTGGCTGGATCTGTTCGCCGGCACGGGCGCGGTAGGGATTGAAGCGCTCAGCCGCGGAGCAAAGCAAGTCTATTTCTTGGAGAACTCAGCTCCAGCCGCAAAGGTGATTGAGCAAAACCTGGAGAGCCTGGGAATCGCTGAAGGATACAGAATTCTGCGCGATGATCTTTTGAGAATCCTCTGGCGATTGCAGCGCGAACATGTCGCCTGCGACGTGGTATTCCTCGATCCGCCTTATCGCATGCAACATGCCTACGAGGAAACCCTTACGGCCCTGGCCGATTCATCGCTGGTGTGGGCCATGTCCCTAGTGGTAGCGGAGCATGAAAAGACTTTCGATCCAGGTGCGGAATTCGGATCTCTTCGCAGGATTCGCAAACTGGTGCGGGGCAACACGGCGCTCAGTTTTTACCGTATCGGCGGGCAACCAGACTTGAGTAAGTGAGGCAGCGAGCCCGTTGCTCGGTGGGCGACTCGCCCGCCTCCACACAAGCTACATCAGCAGTTCGTTACTGCGGCGCACGATCGGGTGTTGCATTTCTTGCAGATCGTTTTTCACCATGTTGAGGCCGTAAACGCAGCCCTCGAAGTCGCGCGAAAGGTGCGCAAACAGCGGAGCTACCTTGGCGTATTCGAAGTGCTCGAACTTCGAAACGATGTAGTAGCTTTCTTTCCCGGCCTTCATCCATGCCACAAAACTCTCCAGACGCTGGCGGCGCAACCGGAAGTGATTAATGCTCTCGGGAAACATCCCGGCGAAGAACAGCGCGTAGTCGCCAATATGCTTGCGTACCTGGCGTTCGCGATCGAACGAAGGTGCAGGTCCGTAGACGGGATCGGACTCCAGAAGCATTTCGCCGATGTCGGTCAAAGGACGGTCGGCCGCGTCCTGAATCTTGAACAACTGATCGGCCTGGCAGAACTCGGTCAGCAGATGCGAGACATAAGCGACCACCTGCGGATCGCGGATACCGATCTCTTCGGCATAGTGGCGGCCTACCAGCTCCTGGAAAAGCTGCCGCAACGGATGAGATTCCGGAATCATGCCTCTTGGGCCCCCTTAGAAGGCCGTGCTGCAGCACAGCTTCCAAAATGTTCGTGAGTACTAGTTAACCCAGTTTCAACCCAAACGCAAGTGACTTTTGTTTATGGGACGCATCACTTTCGCTAATCTTTGGAAGTGTGCAAGCGTTTGCAAGGTCGCCGCGGGATTTTGTTGGCAGACGGACGTGTCGAGTGCTAATCGCAATTGATTAAAACGCATAGAATTGAATGCCAACAGGAGGAAATCGAGCACATGGACAGACTGAACATCTCCAGCGGCGCACCGTGGGAACCAATCGTTGGTTACTCCCGCGCGGTGAAAGTTGGACCCTACGTCCACGTGTCGGGCACCACTGCGACCGGACCCGACAGCAAGATTGTGGGCATCGGAGACCCCTACGCCCAGGCAGTACAGACTTTGAAGAATATCGAAAGCGCCTTGCAGAAAGCCGGCGCCAGCATGAAAGACGTTGTGCGCACTCGCATGTATGTCACCAACATCGCAGACTGGGAAAAGATCGGCAAGGCTCATGGAGAGTTCTTACGCGACATTCGCCCCGCAACCTCGATGGTGCAGGTAAGCGCTCTGATCTCGCCCGAGATTCTGGTTGAGATCGAGGCCGATGCTTACGTCGCAGCAAAGTGAGAGTAGAATTTTACAGTTCAAAAGCTGTGAAGCAGCTTGGAGGCGGCAACATGAAGAACCATGCGTGGATACTGCTTCTTGCGTTCGTGATGCCGACAGCCGCGCAACAGCAACAGAAAGACAATCAGCCCTCTGATTCCAGGTCTTTGGAATCATGGATCGTCATTCGCGCCGGCTCGCTGATCGACGGCAGGTCGGACAAGCCGCGGCACGACCAGGTGATCGTCATCCACGGCAACCGAATCGCGAGCGTGAGCGATGCGGCAACGGCCAAGATTCCCGCCGGCGCGACTGTAATTGACTTGTCGAAAGCCACCGTCCTGCCCGGCCTCATCGATTCCCATACTCACATCTTTTTACAGGGCGAAGATCCCGCGCAGGGTGGATACGACGTCAACATCCTGAACGCGCCGCTCGCCCTGCGCGCTGCACGGGCCACGGTTGCGGCGCGGCGGGCGCTGGAGCAGGGCTTCACCACGCTACGCGACGTAGAGACTGAAGGCGCCGGTTACGGCGACGTGGGCATCAAGCAGGCTGTCGAGCAGGGCTATATTCCGGGACCGCGCCTGTTCGTTTCAACTCGCGCCATCTCGACCACCGGCGGCTACATGCTCGAGGGCTACGCTCCTGAACTCGACATGCCTAAAGGCGCGCAGATTGTCGACGGCCCAGTCGCGGCGCGCAAGGCAGCACGCGAGCAACTCGATCATGGCGCCGACTGGATCAAGGTCTACATGACCCATCGTTCGTGGGTGGGCAAGAATGGCGAACTGGTCACGCAACCCACGTTAACGGTCGACGAGTTGCGCGCGATTGTGGATGAAACTCACGGCTGGGGCAAGAAGGTAGCGTGCCACGCCTATGGCGGGATCGGCTTGCACCGGGCGCTGGACGGGGGATGCGACTCCATCGAGCACGGCCTCGACCTCGACGACGCCGCGATCGCCCAGATGTTGAAGCAAGGTACGTGGTACGTGCCAACGATCAGCGCCTACTACCACGATTGGGCTCCAGCCGATACTCCCGGCGGACAGCGCGACCGCCTGCGAGTCGCGTTACACGAACCGTCATTCCGGAGAGCTCTGAAGGCCGGGATAAACATTGCCTTCGGCACCGACATGGGCGGAATTCCGTGGACCGAACCGATCGCGCAGGAGTTTCCGCGCATGGTAGACCTTGGCATGCCGCCCATGGACGCTATTCAGAGCGCAACCTCGCGCGCCGCCACCATGCTCGATATGGACGGGAAGATCGGCGTGGTTGCACCGGGCGCATTTGCGGACGTCATTGCGGTCGGCGGCGATCCACTGCATGACATCAAAGCTCTGGAGAATGTGCAGTTCGTGATGAAAGACGGCAAGGTCGTCAAGACCGACCTCAGCCCGAGACCGTAATGCGGGAGGTCAAAGTGAGGGCCGCGGCGAGGCTCTAATTCCCATTTCTCGCCCAACTGTATTAAAGATTCCTAACATTGCTTCAATTCGCTTGACATCGGCTTCGCCGCGAGCATAATTCATCAATCCTGTTCCTGTTTCAAATTGGGACCCGGCTCAGGGGGCGTCGTCGAGCCGGAGGAGGTGTTTATGAGCGTCCTGGAACTTTGTGACCGGGAAATCGCGGCGGTCCCGCTGGAAGCAAGCGTGGCCGACGCCATCAACAAAATGCTCGACCACCACGTCGGCGCCGTGGCAGTCGTCGACTCCGAATACCGGGTCGCCGGAATCTTCACCGAGCGCGACGTTTTGCGCAAGATGGCGCTCAGCCGCACCGACCCACAGGCTACGTCGATCCGCGAACTGATGACCACTCCGGTCGAGATGGCCACGCGGCGCACCGGGCCGGGCGAGGCCCTCACCACCATGCTGGAGCGCCACTTCCGCCATTTGCCGGTGGCCGACGATAACGGCAAGCTGCTGGGGATTCTCTCCATCCGCAACCTGCTGGAGTGGCGCGTCGAGGATCTGAGCCACGAATTGGACGCGCTCGAACAGTATGTCTCGAACGATGGGCCCGGAGGCTAGGGCGACTTCTCTGCGACCTTTCTAACTGATGGCGACCACTTCCTCTGCGGCCAAGGCGATCGCTGGTGTGCGCATCGCCACGTCAGTTTTCTTCCTGCTGTTTGGCGAATATAAGCTCGCTGGGCCGGGCTTTGCTCACGGCGGCTTTCAGGGTTACCTCCACGACTTCATCGCCAACGGAGCTGTGAGTTTCTACCGGCCGTTTCTTTCCGGTCTGGTGTTGCCGCACGCTGTGGTTCTTGGTTACGTGGTGGGGGTGTTGGAAACTTTTATCGGGCTAAGCCTGCTGCTTGGCCTCTGGGTGCGGCCGACTTCCGTTCTAGGTATGTTGTATATGCTGAATTTCCTGCTGGCCACCTGGTGGGAGCCGGGCCACGGTGCGCCGGTCTGGCGCTACTTCGGTGCGGAGCTTGATCACCTGCCGCTGTTGCTGCTGTTCATCGTTTTCTTCGCCACTGACGCCGGGAAGGTGTGGGGTTTGGACGGGCGGCGAGGATAGTTCCTCTCTTATCGCCCCGCCCGTTCGATCACCCAGTCCGTCCAGAAAGATGAAGCTCCGCTGGCCAGCAGCGGAGCCTTCCCCAGCACAGCATCCACAAAGTTTTCGATCATCGGATAGTGCAGGTTGGCGTGCGGCGGAATGCTTTCGCGGCCGCCGGGATAAACCAGCTCCGGCCCATTCAGCGGACTCAAGTCCATCTCGCCTTCGGTGCCGCGGAAGCGGCATTCGTCGCGCTTCACTTTCGAGTGCCAGCAAACGTCCACGATGCCGCGCACCCCGCCGGCGTACTCGATCATCACTGTCGCGTTGTCCTCCACGGCGTAGTGATGCACTGCATTTGAAAGATGTCCTGTAACGCGCTGCGGCTCTCCGAATAAGAAGTTCAACACGTCAATGCGGTGCGAGCCGATGTCGTAGAGCGGCCCGCCTCCAGCCTGGGCGGGATCGATCAGCCAACTGCGGTCTTTTCCGTCAAACCATCCGTGGCTGGTGAGCTCGGCGAGCACGGGCTGGCCTATGGCTCCGGCTGCAAGCAGTTGTTTCGCGCGCTGCACTTTTGGATAGCTTCGACGATAGTAGGCCACGCCGAGAGTGCGCCCGGTTTCTGCAGCGCTTTGCACCATCGAGCGCGCCTCGGCCTCGTTCATAGCCATGGGTTTCTCGCACAGCACATGTTTGCCCGCGCGGAGAGATTGGATAGTCTGTGGCGCATGCAAGAAAACGGGAGTCGCAACGTAAACCGCCTGAACCGCGGGGTCCGCAAGCGCTTCGTCAAGTCTGTCCCAGACCCGCGTGTTGTAACGCGCGGCCTTCGCCGGATCGCGCGTAACCAGGGCATACAGCAAGCTGCGATGCTCGGCTTGAATCGCGGGAATGACGCGACGAGTCGCGATATCGCCGATTCCAACTACGATCCAATTCAGCATAGATCAGTTCAGCATAGTCGAGCAGATTGTAATGCCTGCACAAAACGAAAGGCCGGCTAGGCCGGCCTTCGGAATCGATCTCAACACAGGCCCTACGGCTTTTTGGGAGCGATTGCGTCCTTGGCAGCCTTGGCGACGCGGAACTTCACCACGGTCTTGGCCTTGATCTGAATCGGCTCGCCGGTCTGCGGATTGCGTCCAATACGCGCCTTGCGGTGCGCTTTCACCAACCGGCCCAGGCCGGGCACAACGAACACGCCGTTCTTCTTGGTCTCTTTCACAGCGACGTCAGCCAACTGCTCAAGAAACGCCGCCACAGTCTTGTTGGGAAGTTCAGTCTTCTCGGCCAGATGACGGACGAGTTGGGTCTTGGTTAAACCTGAAGCCATTTGTTTCCTCCTCGGGAAAGATTCGAATTTAATTCCAGTGGGCTTGATCTTACTACCACAGCCCTGTGGAAAACACCCTTATTTTACGCGGGTTCCGCACAGATAGCACGCGGGAGAGGCCATTTTTACATGCTCATTCACAGACGAGCTTCCCAAAATGGCCAAAATACGGGTAGCAGCGGCAGCAATGAGCAGTTAGCAATTGGCAGTCAGCAAGTACGAGGGCGAATCGTTAATTGCCAACTGCTAATTCCCTGCCGTCGTCCGGTGCCATAATGCTTGCAGAGGAGAATTCCGATTTGAGCTGCGCCATCTGCGACCTTCGCAAGGAGAAACGCTTCTGTCCCGCGGTCCACGGCCGCATCTGCCCGCAGTGCTGTGGCGAGCAGCGCGAGGTGACTCTTGATTGTCCCAGCGACTGCGCGTATCTGCAGCAGGCTCGCGAACACGAGAAGCCGCGTCCAGCGGACCAGTTCGACCGCGCGTCGTTGTTCCTGCAGGTCGAGATTTCCGAGCAGTTCACCTACGAGCGCGAGCACTTGCTGATGGGTCTCAGCTACGCGGTGCACAAGGCAGCGCAAGCAGACCGCAGCTTGAATGATCGCGACCTGATCGCCGCGCTCTCGGCGATGTGCACCAGTTATGAGCGGCTGGCCAACTCCGGCCTGCACTACGAGCAGCCGCTCGCCAGCGCAGCTCAGCACGCCGTCGCGGCCCAGGTGGAAGAGATGTTGAAGCAGTTCCGCGAGGCCGAGCAGAAGCAGCTCGGATGCACGACTCTGCGCGATTCCGATGCGCTCAAGGCGCTGGTGTTCCTGGTGCGGCTGGGCCATGGACGCACCTCGGGACGGCCCAAGTCGCGGGCTTTCATTGACTTCCTCTTCGCGCAATTCCCCGAGAAACAATCGGCCGTGGTCACGCCACAGGAAGCCGGCAGCCGGATCATTGTGCCGTAGACCCGTCGTTGGTCGTTGGTCGTTGGTCTTCGTTCCGGGCCATTTCAGAACGCTGAACGCGCTTTACCGCTTGCCCCTCCGGTAGCGCATCGCGCAGTTCGCCGATCGTCTTTTTGAATACCGGATGCCGAACTTCCGGTGCGATCTCTGCCAGCGGTTCCAAGACAAAGCGGCGCTGGTGCATGGCAGGATGAGGGATTGTCAGTTCGTTCGCATCCATGATGGTTTCGCCGAAGAGCAGGATGTCGATATCGATGGAGCGCGGACCCTTCGTCTGGATTCGTCGACGACCCATCTCCTGTTCGATATGGAGAATGGCGTCCATCAACTGCTGTGGAGTTTTCGAGGTTTCAAGCGCGACTACACAGTTCAGAAACCACGGCTGCTCGGTGAACTCAACGGGCTCGGTTTCATAGAAGGAAGACCCGGCAACGACGCGGCCAGCCGCGCTCAGCCGAGTCAGGGCGTCGCGCAGTTGCGCCGCGCGGTCGCCGACGTTCGAGCCGAGTGATAGATAGACGAGGTTGGGCATGGTACGGGTGTTAGTGTCAGGCTTTGTGGCGCTGTTTTCCACAGGAATTTGCTCCTTTCCCTTAATTCCAAACCCTGGAAACCCGATACCTTGGTCACCTTTCTGCGGGCTTGACGGAACATTAGAATCAGATCATGACGTTGGAGTCTCTGCTGCTGAGCCAGGATGCCGAAGTGGTCCGGGTGCTGCGCCCGACGCTGGAAAAGCTGTCGATCGAGGTCGAAATCTGCGGCGAGGCGAAGCAGGCCAGCGAGATCCTCATCTCGGAAAAGTTCGATGCCGTAATTGTGGACTGCGATGATCTGCAAGGCGGCCTGGCGGTGTTGGAATGCTTGCGGGCCACGCCCAGCAACAAGAACTCCGTCGCTTTTGCGGTTCTGAACGGCAAGAAAACGACCACCCAACAAGCCTTTGGCATGGGCGTGAATTTTGTTCTGCAAAAACCCATCAGCATGTTGAATGCGGGGCGCTGTTTCCACGCGGCTCTGAGTCTTATGGAGCGCGAACGGCGCCGCTATTTCCGGCATCCGGTCAAGATGCCGGTCCGCGTGGTTCTGGAGGACAAAGAGATCAAGGGCAGCAGCACCAACATCAGCGAGGGCGGGATGGCGCTCGTGCTGCACCAGGCGCTGCCCAAGGGCGCTACGCCGCGTTTGCAATTCACCCTGCCAGACACCAGAGTATCTCTGGATGTGGAAACGGAAGTAGCCTGGGCCGACATCAAAGGGCACGTGGGCTTGCGTTTTCAAAATGTCCCACAGAGTTCCCAGGCGCTGCTTGAGAGGTGGCTCGGCGAGCAGATGGGACAGCTTTCTGGCGACAAAGAAAAGCTGGCCGGCTCAAGTCCTGGCGTTATCCAGTAAGCCTGACGTTATTCAGTAAGCTCTGACGTTATCCAGTAATCCTGCCTTACCCTACTTCACTCCCAGGTATTCACTTTGCAACTTGTTCCTGCGCCTGAGCATGTCAATCTGGTGGAATACCGGAGAAGACATTGTCATGCTACCTACCGCTTACCGCATCCGTCGTGTACAGAAAACGCTGCGCTGGTTTGAGGCAGACATTCCGCTGCTCAATATGCGCGTGAGGGACCTGTCGGCCGAACGTCAAAAATCTGCGCAGCAGTTTGCCGAGGCGCTTGTTGTGCAGACTCGGGCTGAACTGCATCGTTTGCTTGAGGAACAGCCTGAGGGGACGCCCGAAGCGGACGAGTTTCCCTGCGAGCCGGCGGATTGAGATCGCCGTCGGAATAACGTGGAAGAGTAGCGCCTTTCGGCGCCGCGTAAGCCATCGAAAAGGATTCAGGGCTTCCAGCCCTGGTCCACTATATCCAATTCTCCTCTTCCGAGGGAGTGGGAGCTGCACCACCGCGTTCGTTCGATCTATGCTTCTGTCGGGTAGGTGGAGATCAGATGCCGCACTGCGGGCTCGCCGGCAAGATAACCGTTTATTCGCTCTTCCAGTTCACGGTCGGCCTGGGTTTGGCGCTCGTGTTGACGCAGATGTTCTGCCCAGGAATTCACCAGGAAGGTTTCTAAATAGCGATCGGCGACTTCGGTATCGCGGAAGATGCCCCACCAATACGCGCCATCGCGACGCTGCATGCGACCGTATTCGCGCATCGCATCCAGAAATTCCGCAGTTCGTTCTGAAATGATGTTGTATTCGATCGTAACCAGCACGGGGCCTTGTTCAGCATCAAGCCCGAGTTCCTTAACGACTTCTTTGACAACTACGGGCATGCGCCAGTGGTCCCAGGGAGTCAGATCCGCGGTCGAAGCGGGAAGCCTTGCGAAAAGCACGAGCAGCACGCTGCCGATGGTTGCAATCCCGGCAGAGACAAGAGCGACGCGGATGCCAGCTCGTTGAGCGACGACGCCCCAAGCGGCGCTTCCGAGAGCGAAACTTCCCTGATAGACAAGAATGAAGATGGCGAGCACTCGCGCTCTGACCCAGTCCGGCGCCAGGTTCTGTACCAGCGTATTGATAAGGGAGATGAAGACCACCCAGGCTGCGCCAGCAATCAACATGACGGGGGCGAGAGTGCTTAGCCGGTGCAAGCCACCGGTGGCGACGGTGGCCAATCCCAAGATCGCCGTGCCCGCCGACACAATCACTTCCGTCGACCACCTGGTGCGGACCGCCTGCATGATTAGAGCGCCCGCAATTGCGCCAATCCCAAAGCAGCCGAGCAAGAGTCCGTAACAGACTGCGGACGCATTCACGCTTCGGGAAAGCGATGGCAGTAACGCGAAAAGTCCGCTGGAAAGGAACAGGACTACGCCGGTGCGAAGCAACACGGTGAGGATTGCGGGAGAGTGTGTGACATAGCGGATTGCGGCGACGGTGGCTCCACTCAGCGTTTCCGGTGGGGTCGTCCGCTTGCGAATGGGCCTTTTCCATTTCGCAACCACCAGAATGACTCCGATGAACGAGACAACATTCGCCACAAATGCGGCGGCGACGCCGGCGGCAGCTATGAGTGCGCCGGCAAGCGCCGGCCCGACCGCGCGAGCAAGATTGAATTCGATTCCGTTCAGCGCTGAAGCCGCGGCGAGGTCGCGCTTGGGCACGAGTTCAGGGAGAATCGCGCTCCAAATCGGCATTTCAAAGGCATCCCCGGCCGAGAGCGCAAAGGTCAACACCAGCAGCAGCCAGGGCGACATAAGACCAGCGATGGTCAAGACGGCGAGAAGCAGCGCGACGCCCATCATCCACGACTCGGCGGCCAGAACCAGCTTGCGGCGGTCGAAGATATCGCCGGCGGAACCGGCGGGAAGGGCGAACAGAAAGTAGGGGAGTGAGGCGGCGGTTTGGGTGAGCGCGACGTAGATTGGCCCAGCTCCGAGGGACACCATCAACCAGGCAGCGCCTACGTTCTGCATGAACGTGCCGACATCGGAGACCACATCTGCAAGCAACAGATGACGGAACGTCGGCACACGCAGGGGCTGCCACAGGGTCGGGGAATCTTGAACTCCCACGTTCTTTTGAGCGGTATCTGTCAATTTGGCCGTGCCTAGTGTCTTACTTTATGACGTGTCGGGCAAAACGTCGAGGATTGGGAGCGGTTGCCACGAGGCGATGGGCCGAAGGGGAAGGGTGACAAGCCCGACCTGTCTGGAGGTGCCTGGTGCTTAGAGTGAAGAACCTACGGCGGCGTGGCTGCTGTAGGGGATTGCTTCGTCTTTCTCTTCTTCGGGCAGTGTGACTTCCTCCCATAGGGTTTTGTCGCGGAGGATGCGGGAGACCAGGGCGGTGTGCATGGCGTGGCCGGCGCGGTCGGCTACGATCCTGCCGAGGATCGGTTTGCCCAACAGGGCCAGGTCGCCTACTAAATCAAGAACTTTGTGGCGGACGAACTCATCTGGAAAACGCAGTGGGCCGTTTTCGATTCCGTCGCGGGTGAGCACGATGCAGTTGTCGCGGGATGCGCCGCGGATGAGGCCCATGTTGCGCATGGCTTTCTCGTCCTCGCGGGAGCCGAAGGTGCGGGCGGCGGCGATCTTGCGCAGGTAGCTGCCGTTGGAAAGCTCCACCTGGAACGTTTCTTTGCCGATCAGCGGGTGAGGGAAATTTATGGAGTAGGAGACCGAGTAAGTGTCGGCGGGATGAACTGCGATGAATTTGTTGCCTTCGCGCATCTCGACTTCGCGAAGAATCTTTAGATATTTTCGCGGGCGGCGCTGTTTGCGGATGCCGGCCTGCTGGATCAGCTCAACAAATGGAAGAGCGCTGCCGTCGAGGATGGGGAGTTCGAGGTTGTCGAGTTCGACGATGGCGTTGTCGATGCCCAGGCCCATGAACGCCGAGAGCAGATGCTCGGTGGTGGAGATGAGCACGCCTTTCCTCATAAGGCTGGTGGCGTAACTCACGCGGGCGACGTTGCGGCCACTGGCTTGGATATCGAATCCATCAAGGTCAACGCGGTGGAAGACGATTCCCGTTCCGGGAGAAGCCGGGAGAATTCGCATGGATACTGGCGCGCCGCTGTGGAGACCTACTCCACTGCATTCCACGGCCGAGCGGACTGTCTGCTCTTGAGTCAAGGGTGCCTGCGTATGTCCCGGTGAATGAATAGATTACAGCGGGAGCGCGAGTCTTGACTGTGGCAAAAAAGCCACAGTGCGTGGCGAGAAGCCGGGGGAACCGAGTTGATCAAGGGCTGGCTTAGTGCTAAACAGAGGCGTGTCAGTGAGTTATGTTGGCGTGGACAGGCCTGAGACGGGAATCCGCTGCCGGGTTACTTCAGTGTTTCCCCGGTGCCTTGTTTGGGTCGTAGCTGGAATTGGGATCGAACATGGCTGGGTTGAGGCCTTGATTAATATGTACCCCGCTCGCAAAGCGCTGTGATTGCATGTCTCCGTTGAAGTAGCGGGTGAAGCCCCACGCCACCATGACGCCCTGCACCTGGCGGTAATTGTCGAAGATCTCTTCCTCTAGGTTGCGCTCTTTGTCTATGGGATCACGCCACAAGTAGCTTTTCTTGATTGGGAGGTGGGTTTCGATGTCGAAGAAGAGGCTTACGGCTTCGTTCTTCGCATTGATCAGGGTGATGCGCTGGGCGGGAAGGTTGCCGGCCAGAGCGTTGCCGTCATAGAAGAGGGCTACGGTGGGATCGCTGGCCCAGGCGCGGAGGACGGTGTCGAGGGAGAATCTGCGGCGGCGGAGATAGTCTTCGAGCTCGTTCTTCTCTACCGGATGCGGGCCCTTGTAGGTGAGTTCGTAGCCTTTGTCGCCGATGTAGAGATAAGCTACATCGCGCTGCTTCGTGACTTCGATGCGCTCCTTGTCGGGATATTCTGTGAAACGCCAGAACAGTACACCGTTGCTGGTGGGGCGGCCGTGATAGAAGCTGTAGGTGCGGCCCTCCTGCTGCATGTCGCGGAGGTTGAGGTAGGCCTGGCCGCCGAGAGCCTGGATTGCCTGGTCGATGAGTGCACGGGCTTTGCGGACGTTTTCGAGATCGTTTCCGCGGTCGGCGGGATTGGACGCGTTCGTTGCGGCAGGCGCGCCGGAAGATAGCTGTGGGCTTTCCTGGGCTGCACAAGAGCCGGTCCGCCCAAGGCACGTCACCGCAAGCGCCAACACAGTTATGAGAGGGAGATGCTTCATTCAGCCGGTAGTGTGATGCTCTAATAGGGAATTGTAGCTGCTTGCGGCACTGCGCGTGACCAGCCTACAGCAAAGCGGGCGGGGACTCCTTTGGCTTCGCTCAGGACAGGTCCGCTCCACATTCATTTATTTGGATGCAGAAAAGGCGTGCGGCGTAAGGCTCAGGCCGAATTTCGTTTTCCAACTAGCCCACCAGCACGGCTCCGCCGTTTACGTTGAAGACTTCGCCGGTGATGAAGCTGGCGTGCTCGGTGCACAGAAAGAGAACCGGGGCGGCTATCTCCTCGGGTGTGCCTACGCGGCCCATGGGAATCGTGCGCCGGATCTCGTCTCCGCTTTTGGGGTCATCGAGCGCGGGTCTTGACAGGTCTGTGTCGACCCAGCCGGGGGCAACCGAGTTGACGTAGATTCCGGCGGACGCCAGTTCCGTGGAAAGGGTTTTCGTCATGCTGATCAGGGCGCCCTTGCTGGCGGAATAGTCGCAATGAAAGGCTTCCCCGCGCTGGCCGCTGGTGGAACTGATGAGGACGATGTGGCCGGCTGCTGTGCCGGTTCGCGGCTGGGCTTTCATTTGCGCGACCGTGTGTTTGACTAGACCAAACACTGCGTCGAGGTTGATGGAAAGAGTGTTGCGCCATTGGTCGTCGGTCATTTTGTCGATGGCAACGTCTTCGACGGGCCAGACGCCGTGGTTGGCGACTAGGATGTCGAGGCGTCCGAAATGCTTGACGGCTTCCGCGACGAGAATGCGGGCAGACTCGGCGTCGTTGAGATTGCTGGCGACGGCGTGGCAGTTGGCCTTGCCGCATTCTCTGGCCAGCGCTTCGGCTTGCTCGCGGGCTTTTTGATAGTTGAAGACAACTTTTGCGCCGGCTGCGGCGAAGAGACGGACCGTGGCTGCGCCGATGCCGCGGGAACCGCCGGTGATTAGGGCTACTTTGTTGGAGAGCGAGAGAGAAATGGACATGGATAGTAGTTTCTAGTTTCCTGTTTCCAGTTGCAAGTCGGGCAGATCGGGAGGAACTAGATTTGCCCCAGACGCGCAGGGGCGTTTCCTAGTGCTTAGCGTGTGACTGCTGCTAAGATTTGCGACGTGACAACAAGAATTCGTGTGACCGTTGTCCTAGTACTGAGCTTGTGCTCTGTGATGCACACGACTGCAAGCACAGTCTTAGTGTTTGTTTCTCCACAGGAGGCTGTGATCGCCGTTGACAGCCTTTCTAACAGACTAGAGGGAGGTCGCCCCCGACTGGCTTGCAAAATAGTTCGGGTCTCGAACCACATGCTTTTTGTGGCGACTGGAATAGGAATAGCAGAGTATCCTCCTTTCGATTCCTACGACCTAGCCAGAATCAGCAGCACTAATAGTCGGAGCCCTCACGAGGCGGCCTTGAAGTACGAGAGCGCAGCTTTGGAGCCACTTACGCGAGTATGGCGTGCAGGCCGTTCGCGGTATATGAAGATAGCAAAGGCAAACGGTCTTAAGGCAAGTAGTGGCCCCCAGAGTTTCATATTTGTCGGATTGGACCAAAACGGCAACGTCTCCGTCGTCGGAACTGATTTCGTTGAGGAGTCAGCCACTCCACACAACTTGCGAGCGAAAGACCTCGTAGAGTTCACTGGAAAGAACCCGAACGAAATCTCCATAGTCCGCCTCGGCGTTGTAGACGGTGTTCCGCCTGAAGCCACGATTCAAGCGTGGATTTACACAGATAAAATGGCCGTGCCTGCGGCTCTGAAGCGCGGGATAGAACTACAAATCAAGGCGACACCTAAGGTCGTCGGCCCCCCGATCTCCATCATACGATTTCTGCGCGATGGGTCAATCGATTGGGTTTCGCGGGGAATTTGCCTGTAGGGCTACCTGAAACGAACCATCCCTGGGAGCCTTAGAAACCATCCTTCGCAGACGACGCCCGCTCCGACTTTAACTCTCGCAACAGCAGCCGCACCAGCATACCGTCGAAGCCGGTGCCGCTCATTTTCGAAAGCTCGTCGAGAGCTTGCTCGGGAGTGCGGGCGGCGGCGATGGATTGTTCGGTCAGCATGTTGGCGTAGGCGTCGGCCAGGGCGATGATGCGCGACCAGAGCGGAATCTGCTCGCCTTTGGCGCCGTCGGGATAGCCCGTGCCATCGAAGCGCTGGTGGTGATGCTCGATGGCCTGGCGCATCATGGCGCTGTGGGGGAGGATGCCGGCGATTTCGGCTCCGACGCGGGCGTGCATCTTTACCAGAAAGAATTCGTCGTCGGTGAGTGGGCCGGGTTTATTCAAAATGCGTTCGGGGACGAAGATTTTGCCGACGTCGTGGATGCGGGCGGCATAGACCAGGTCGGAGGTTTCCTCCGGAGGCAGACGGAGAGCGCGGGCGAGAATCTCGGTGTAGCGCGCCACCATGTCGCCGTGGCCTGAGGTGCGCAGTTCACGGGATTCGGCGGCACGGCTGAGGACTTCGATCGATTCTTTCAGCAGCGCGACGTTGCAGTCTTCTTCGCCGCCGCAGAATTTCACCAGCATCGAACCCAGTTCTTCGAGATGCTCGGGGCCGTTGTGCTCGCGCTGCAGAAAGCCCTCGATGTAGGAGGAGATTTGTTGGCGTTGCGCGGCGAACTCTTCGCCCTCGGCAAATTCTTCGGCCGCCGACACCAGATTGCCGCCGGAGCGCTTCGAGACGTACATGCCGGCATCGGCAACACGAATGATGTCTTCGATAGAGAAGCCGTGGGTCGGGAAGCTGGCGACGCCGAAGCTGCCTGTGATGTGGTGCTCGCTCAACATGGGGTCGGTGGTAATCCACTGGCGGAGGCGCTCGGCCAGCACCTGGGCCTGCTCCGGGCCGGTTTCGGGCATGAGGATGATGAACTCATCGCCGCCATAACGCGCCACCACGTTCGACTGCCGTGACTTCTGTTCGAGCAGGCGTCCGACGCGGGCGAGCACGAGATCGCCTTCGAAGTGGCCCATGGTGTCGTTGACTTCCTTGAACTTGTCGAGGTCGATGAGGACGACGGAGAACGGGCGACCAGAGCGGGAGGCGCGCTTCCACTCCGCGGAGAGAGCCTCCCAGAAGAAGCGGCGGGTCTTAATGCCGGTCAATCCGTCGGTG
Organism: Candidatus Dormiibacterota bacterium; assembly: GCA_035566655.1. GTDB lineage: Bacteria > Acidobacteriota > Terriglobia > Terriglobales > Acidobacteriaceae > Sulfotelmatobacter. The sequence goes on along the minus strand of DATMQT010000005.1, from coordinate 14,150 downwards.
ATGGATTGCTGTTGCAGCTTCTGGAAGACGAAAGCATTGTGCAGGGCGGTGGCGAGCAGGTCGGCCAGGGTGTTGAGGATGAGAACGTCCTGCGGGGTGAATGCGCTTTCGTTGTGGCTTTCGATGTTCAGCACGCCCAACAACGTTTCCGTATGGATGATCGGAATGCACAGCACGGACCGCGACTCGGGCAGAATCGCGCCGATCTGGCCTTCCAATCCGTTCTGGACTAGCGCCCGTTCGCCGGTGCGGGCCACCCGTCCCAGAATCCCTATTCCCAGCGGAATCCGTTTGCCCATGGTATGCGCCGTGGCTCCGGCCTCCGCTTTGATTTCGATCTCCTTGGTGCCGTAATCGAGCAGGCCGATGCCGATGTGGTCGAAACTGAAGTTCTTTTGGATTTCTCCGACGATCTGACCAAGCAGATGTACTGGGTCGTCGCTCGAAATAGCAGTGCGGGAGATGTTGTTGAGGAACGCCAGTTGCCGCGAGCGCCGCTGTTCGTCGGCGAACAGGCGGGCATTCTCCACCGCAACCGACACCTGCCCGGCGGCGGTCACCAGCACATCCAGGTCGCGTTGCTCGAACATGAATTCCCGCGCTGTGCTCAAAGCAATCATGACGCCCGCCGGTTTGTGGCCCAGCAGAATGGGCGCTGCGCACATGCATTTGGCGGGTTGCTCGGGCCGAAAGGTGACGCCTAAACGAGTCCGCGTCTTTTCGAGGTCGGAACGGATGAGCAGCGGCTGCCCGGTCCGAATTACATACTCGGTGAAAGCATTCTCCAGCTTGCGGGAGCGCTTGGGAAGAATGCGATCGTCCTCGACTTCGAGTTCGAAGCGGATTTCGTCGCCTTCCTGAAATGCGATGTAGAAATTGCTGGTGTTGAAAATCTGTCCCAACTCGGTGTGGATGGTGCGCAGGACTTCATCCTGATCGAGGCGGGAACTGATGGCCTGGCCAATTTCGGTGAGGAGTTCGTATTCTTGCGTGCGCCGGTGAGCGTCGTGCGTGATCAGGTAGTTTTCGAGCGTGAGCCCGAGTTGGAGCGCCAGACCCACCATCAGACGCGGACCGGACGCGCCGAACGCCTTGCGTTCGGCGTGAGGAAACAGAATTACGCCGAAGGCGTGTTCGCGGGTTTGAAGGCTGACGGCAGTCAGATTGCGGATGTCTGCTTCAGTGAGTACTTTCTTGAAGTCGGCGAATGTGCCGATGGAAGGGATCGGGAGAGGCTCCGTCATCTGGGCCAGGTCACGCGCCGTGAAGAGCCCACCTTGCCGGTAAGCAAGCTCGCAGACGTACTCGCCCGCGCCGGTCGTGGTCAGAACCTCGAGGAATTCGGGGGAGAATCCGCGCTCGACTGAGGGCAACAGACCGCGCCAGCGTTCCGAGATGTAGATGACTGCGCGACGCGCGGACAAGGCGCCCGCCAGACGGTCCAACGCCGACTGCATGCTGGGGAGCAAATCGTCCGCCGAGAGCAGGCGCCGCGGGTCCGCTCCCAGGGTGGAGAGAGCAAGCGTATTTTCCTGCACCGCGTTGCGCTCGTTTTCAAACAGCACCATCACCATAGCGATGCCCAGCAGCATCTGCGGGATGGGACCGAGGACATGGCCAACGCTGCCGAACATTTCCGCTACGGGGTGGTTGGACTGAAGCGCACCCTTCAGCACCGCCCACAGCGCCAGGGAAAGCGCCAGCAACTTGAACGCGCTGGAGCCTCTGCGGTGAGCGTGCAGGTAGAAAGCCGCCGAACAATAGAGCAGGACCGCGGTCATGAAAATGACTTCGAGACTGGGTCCGTTCCGCTGTACGGGTGGCTGCATGTGGGTCCACAGATCCACGCAGGAGGCCGCAATCCCGGCCAAAGTAAGGGCTCCGTCATACCAGTGGAGACGGAACGGCCCACGGGTCAGGCGGATCGAACTGAAAATGCACATCACCATTGCGATGGAGAACAAGGAGCTGAAAAAGAACGCGGCCGGCGCCGGCGGAAAGTAGTAACGGAAAGCATCCAACGCGTAGTGGATGGAATAGCAGGCCCAGGCAATCTGCCAGGCGCGGAAGTAGGCCTGCCGGCTCTGCTGGTAGAGATAAGTGAAGAGCAGGCAGAGCAGTAAGGCGACTACTCCGGGAATGATCACGATGCTGGCAGCGATACTATTCATCAGGTCTGGAGGAGGCTTCCCGCGAAGATCGGAGTGAGCCGCTTGGGAGAAGACTGACTACTAATGTTTTCACAGCGAGGGGTGTGAACACAATAGGATTTAAGTACACTGTCCAGGGCCGTAGAATCCGTAGAATCAACCACTTATCAGGAAAATCGTTATTCTGGTCTGCTTGACGACGCTTTTCCCGCGCCCGTACCATCAAAGTTTCGCCACTTATGCCTGAAATACATTCCTCATCGTCCAAGCCGAGGGTGCGATTTGCGCCTTCGCCCACGGGATTTCTCCACGTGGGCAGCGCGCGGACTTTCATTTTCAACTGGCTGTACGCGCGGCACAACGGCGGGACGATGATCCTGCGGATCGATGACACCGATGTCGAGCGCAACACGCAGGCTTCGGTGGATTCGATTTTCGAGGGCTTGAAGTGGCTGGGCTTGAGTTGGGATGAAGTATACAAGCAGTCCGAGCGCATCGAATGGCACCGCAAGACCGCGTGGGCAATCTTCGAGAAAGGGCTGGCTTATCGCGACTTCACTCCTGCGCATACCGGTGACGCGGAAAAATCCGGAGCGCAGGGAACCTGGCTGTTCAATCCGAGGGCGCGTGAGGTTTCACGTGCAGAGAGTGATCGCCGCGCCGCGGCGGGAGAATCTTTTGCGCTGCGTTTTCGGGTGCCGCGCGAGGGCGGGCAGATGGTGCGATTTACGGACGCGGTGTATGGCGAGCAAGTTAAGGCAGCGGCAGACATCGAAGATTTTGCACTGCTGCGTTCCGACGGGATGCCTACTTATCATCTCGCCTCGTGTGCGGACGACGCCGACCTGAGAATTTCTCACATCATCCGCGGGCAGGACCATCTCACAAATACTTTCAAGCACGTGCTCATCTTCGAAGCCGCGGGATGCACGCCGCCACAGTTTGCTCACCTGCCCTTGCTGGTCGCCCCTGACGGTACCAAGCTTTCCAAGCGGCGACATGGGCCGGTAGTGAGTGTTACTACCTACCGCGATGCCGGGTTTTTGCCGGAAGCGTTCATTAACTTTCTCTGTCTGCTGGGGTGGTCGCCTAAGAATGACCGCGAGAATATGACGCTGCAGGAACTGACTGATGCTTTCTCGCTGGAAGGGATCAACCGTTCGAATGCGGTGGTGAACTTTAAGGAGCCGGCTGCGACTCTGGAGGAAACGTTCGATCCGAAAGCGGTGTGGCTGAATGCGGAGCACATTCGCGGATTGCCGGTGGAGGAGTTGAGCGCGCGGCTGCTGCCGATCGCGCGTGGGTCAGGATTCAATGTCGATGGAGCGAAGATGCTGCGGGTTGCGCCGCTGATCCGTGAGCGCATCAAGTTGTTGCGCGACGTGCTTACTGCCGCTGACTTCTTTTTCGTGGACGAACTGCCGCCCTATGATCCGGCTGAACTGGTCCCGCAGAAGGGGAATGCCGCCATGGCTTCGAAAGTGTTGGCGCGAGCGCGCGAGGTGCTGGCGGGCGTGGAATTCAAACATGATCCGCTGGATCAGGCTCTGCGCGCCGCCGCGCAGGAGTTAGGCGTGAAGGCGGGGCAAATGTTTCAGCCCATTCGCGTCGCGGTTTGCGGGCGGAAGAATGCTCCGCCGCTGTTTGAGACGCTGGAAGTGCTGGGGCGGGGGACTACGCTTAAGCGGATCGAGCAAGCCCTGCACAAGCTCGCGTAGCCGTCACGCACCTAGTCACCTAAATTCTTTTGAACAGAGGACACGGGCTCACCCAGGGTAAGTCCTAATTCACGCCGATTTTGTTGCATCCTCACCGCGTCTGCTTTTATCTACATCGAAAAGGTCTGGGTTTTCGCAGACCGAAGAAGCCTCTGCAAAGATTCTCGTCACCACCTTCACCCCAGCCACGCAGAAAGGAATTCGCCATGAAAGCCGTTCAAGTCAGCAAGCCGGGAGGGAATTTTGAAGTCGTCGAGCGTCCTACTCCGCAGCCGGGGCGCGGACAGGTGCGCATCAAGGTGGAAGCCTGCGGTATTTGCCACAGCGACGTGCTGGTCAAGGAAGGATACTGGCCGGGAATTCGGTATCCGCGCGTGCCGGGGCATGAGATTGCGGGGCGCATCGACGCGATCGGACCTGACGTCACGCTGTGGAAGCCCGGTCAGCGGGTGGGGGTGGGATGGCATGGGGGACATTGTTTCCGGTGTGATCCCTGCCGGCGTGGCGATTTCGTTCTCTGCCAGTTTCAGAAGATAACCGCCATCAGCTTCGATGGAGGCTATGCCGAATATATGGCGGTAGGGGCAGAAGCGGTGGCGGCGATGCCTGACGACTTGCCGGCGGCGGAAGCTGCTCCTTTGCTCTGCGCCGGGATCACTGTGTTCAATTCCCTGCGCAACTCTGGTGCCCGGGGCGGCGACCTAGTTGCAGTGCAGGGGATTGGAGGCCTGGGCCATCTGGGAATTCAATACGCCCGCCAGATGGGCTTTCGCACGGTTGCCATCGGTCGCGGCAAAGATAAACAGCCGCTGGCGCACAAGCTGGGCGCACACGAGTATGTGGATACGAGCGCAGGTGCGCCCGCCGAAGCACTGCAAAAACTGGGCGGAGCGCGCATAATTCTGGCGACTGCCCCGGACTCGAAATCCATCTCGGAGCTGGTCGACGGACTCGCGGGAAATGGAAAGCTGCTGATTGTGGGGGCGGGTGCGGAGTCTCTGACGGTTACTCCACTCCAACTGATTAGCGGACGCAAGTCCATCCAGGGCTGGCCTTCCGGCACAGCTAAAGACTCCGAGGACACGCTGCGGTTCAGTTCGCTTTCCGGCGTGCGCCCCATGATCGAGCGCTACCCGCTGGAAAAGGCCGCGGAGGGGTATGAACAGATGATCAGCGGGCGGGCGAGGTTCCGGGTGGTGCTCACGATGGCCGGATAGGCGGGTGCTACGGTGGAAGGGGCCTCTTCGCGCAGGATGATGATTGCTTGCGATAAGATCAAAGGGTAATGAATTCCTCTCATCCACCGAGTGAAGCTGGAGAAAAAGCTGCGGCTGCCTCGCCCTTGCCTGCTCCATCGAATTTCATCCGCGACATCATTCTTGAAGACATCAAAACCGACAAGCATGCGGGGCGGGTGCAGACGCGGTTCCCTCCCGAGCCGAACGGCCATCTGCACATCGGACACGCCAAGGCGATCTGCATCGACTTCGGGCTGGCCGATGAATTTGGCGGACATACGAATCTGCGATTCGACGATACGAATCCCGAGAAGGAAGAAACCGAGTACGTCGAGTCGATCAAGGCGGACGTGCACTGGCTGGGCTTTCACTGGGACGGGCTGTTCTACGCTTCGGATTATTTCGATCAGCTCTACGAATGGGCCGTCAAACTTATCAAGGATGGCAAGGCTTACGTTGACGATCTGACGGCCGACGAGATTCGCAAATATCGCGGCACGCTCACCGAGCCGGGCAAGGACAGTCCCTATCGCAATCGTTCCGTGGAAGAGAATCTGGATTTGTTTGAGCGCATGCGTGGCGGCGAATTTCCTGATGGATCGCGCGTGCTGCGGGCGAAGATCGATATGGCCTCGCCTAACTTGAATTTCCGTGATCCGGTCATGTACCGCATTCTGCATGCGGATCATCATCGCACCGGCAGCAAATGGTGCATTTATCCGCTGTACGACTATGCGCATGGGCAGTCGGATTCCATTGAGCGCGTCACGCACTCTCTTTGCACGCTTGAGTTCGAAGACCATCGGCCGCTTTACAACTGGTTCATTGAGCAACTGGGAATCTTTCCATCCCGGCAAATTGAGTTTGACCGGCTGAATCTGACCTATACGCTGTTGAGCAAGCGCAAGCTGCTGCAACTAGTGCAGGAAGGGCGCGTGAAGGGGTGGGACGATCCGCGCATGCCTACGCTTGGCGGGATTCGACGGAGGGGGTATACCCCTGAGGCGGTGCGGAATTTCTGCGGAGCGATTGGCGTATCAAAAACCAATGGATCGATCGAACTGGCCATGCTGGAGCACTTCGTCCGCGAAGATCTGAACAAACGCGCGCCGCGGGTGATGGCGGTGTTGCGTCCGCTGAAGGTTGTGATCGACAACTATCCTGAGAATCAAGTTGAAGAGATGGACGCGGTGAACAATCCTGAGGACGTGAGTGCCGGTTCGCGGAAAGTGCCGTTCTCGCGGGTGCTTTATATCGAGCAGGATGACTTCCGCGAAGTTCCGCCCAAGGGATACTTTCGTTTGTCTCCGCGGCGCGAGGTGCGCCTACGCTATGGCTATTTCATTACTTGCACGAGCGTGGTAAAGAACGAGATGGATGAAGTGGTGGAAGTGCATTGCACTTACGATCCGGCGACTCATGGCGGGAATGCTCCGGACGGGCGCAAGGTTAAGTCGACGATTCACTGGGTCTCGGCGGCGACGGCGATTGAGGCCGAGGTGCGGATTTACGAGAACCTTTTCAGCGAGGAAAATCCGAACGCGGTTGACGAGGGTGAGGATTTCACGGCGAATTTGAATCCGACTTCGCTGGAAGTGATCACAGACGCAAAGTTGGAGCCTTCGCTGGCTGGTGCTGCTGTCGGTAGCCGGTATCAGTTTGAGCGGTTGGGGTATTTTTGCGTTGATCCGGATTCGAAACCGGGCAAGCTGGTTTTCAATCGCACGGTGGCGTTGAAGGACACTTGGGCTAAGGTGGAGAGGAAGCAGGGCAAGGGGTAAGAACTCGTCGAAGGAAAGCCCCGGGCGGGAATTCAACTCGGAGCAGTCAGCCTGTCTAGCTCTGAAGATATATCGGCAAGGTAGGCTATAGGCTCTAGCATTAGCTGAACCTAGCTTTATTTTCACGAGCGTTCCGTTTCGGAACGCTCCGTTTGCACGGTGCGAGGTCTGCCCCGGCAAATACTGTAAGACGAAAAGCGAAACCCGTAGGTTCCTCACGCGGGGAGGTGGGCCTGTCACAAGCAGCTTACGGCAACCTACTCTTCGTCGTACAATTCAAAGCGCTGTATGCCCCGGGAGGCGTGCACTCGATAGAGCACGCGAGCGTACACCCGGCATTCACATGCACACAACTATTCTCGCCACATTTCTTGGGATCTCTCGCACGGTGGTTGCGATGTGCAGCGCCGGCATAGCAATCTTCTTTGTTGCGCTGTGGGCTGCGAAGGCCGATATCGCGCGGACCCGCGGCCTGGACAAGATCGTCGCCTTGAGTAATTTGTGTTTCGCCACACCCTTGGCGGTGTTCGGCGCCCTGCATCTCTCTGCCGCTCGGGGCCTCATGACCATGGTGCCCGAGTACATGCCGTGGCGATTGTTCTGGGCATATTTCTTCGGCTTTGCGCTGCTCGCCGCGTCTTTGAGCATTGCCACAAAGATTCAGGTGCGCTGGTCTGGCCTGCTGTTCGGGATCGCGATGTTTTCTTTTGTGGCGATGTTGGACATCCCGGGAGTTATATCGAGCCCCAGAGATAGGTTTGCCTGGACGTTGGCCGTCCGCGAGCTGTCGTTCGGGGCCGGAGGCTGGATTCTTGCGGCAGGCGCGATGGGCGAGCAAGGCCGTCGGCAAGGCGGAAACAGGCTCATCATGATCGGCCGCATTGTGATCGGCGTAGCGGCGATATTTTATGGGATTGAGCACTTTCTGCACCCAGCGAACGTTCCCGGAGTCCCGCTCGAAAAACTCCTGCCTGCGTGGATTCCGGGGCACCTGCTCATCAGCTACCTGACGGGCGCAATACTTATCGTTTCCGGGGCGTTCATTCTGCTGAACAAGAAGACGCGGATGGCGGCAACATATCTCGGCGCCTGGATTGTTCTGCTGGTCTTGTTCGTGTATGGGCCGATCCTGATCGCGTCGTTGGCCAATCCGAGCACCGACATCAAAATTGAGGGCATCAACTACTTCTTCGACACACTGCTGTTTGCCGGAGCGATTCTCGCGCTGGCCAGCGCGACGCCCCGCACCGGCTAGAATGCTGTCTTGAAATTGCAGTGTGATGCGGGTAGGCCGAGAACCTAAAATCAAAACCTTAAACGCAGAGGCCACAGGGGTTCACAGGGTAAACCGTGTCTTAGCGGTCGAGGCAGAATGAGGGTTAGTTGTGCACGTGCGGGCTTTGTGCGGGGTTAGCGTGGTGACCGGCGGGTTCTTTCACGACTTTCACTTCAAAGCTCACGGGCAAATTCTTGGGTGGATAGCAGGCGGCGTTGTCGCAGGCCTGGTAACGAAGGGTTCCCCGCATCACATATTTTCCCGGAACGACTGAGTGCAGCGGATGCACGGCGACGGCGATGGTGAAGTCTCCACTGTAGACGTTCAGCTTTTCGTCGGGTGAGAAAGGGAAAGCTCGGTCCTGGCCGGCCGGATATTCAATCTTTCCCAGGATGATGTCTGTGGGCAGGTCCATCTTCAGGGCGGTTGGAATCAGAAATTCCGACTTGGGAGTGTTCGAATTGATGTGGTAGCCGGAAGGGACGCGGAAATCCAGGTTCACCATGGTCGCCTTGCCGCGCTGGGCCGTGGTCAGCGACACTGGAGCCATCGTGAGAGATGGGGCTTTGCCTGGCGTTTGCGCGGGAGAGAGACCCGTAGCCGTTAGAGCGACGACAGTGAGCAGGACGCTCAGCCGCCCAAGACTGCGTTCCGGATTATGCGTTCTCCTTTGATTGGTTGTCATTGCGGCACTGAACCCTTTTCTGTCGCGGATGCCTGGCTGGTCGCGGGCCGGGTGTCGAGCGCTTTCTTGATCGAATCCTCGATTTCCGACTTGCCCCTGAGACCGATGATCTTGTCGACGATTTTGCCGTCGCGACCAATCAGGAAGGTTTCAGGCAAAGCGGGAACGCCGCCGTACTGGTCGCCTACCGCTTCTTTTCCGATCAGGATGGGATAGTTCACGCCCATGTCTTTGGCGAACTTGGCGATGTCGTCTTTGCTGGCGTCGTCCATGGCGACACCGACGATCTGCAATCCCTGGGAGCCGTACTTTTTTTGCAGGTCTACGAACCAGGGCATTTCGATTTTGCAGGGGCCGCACCAGGTGGCCCAGAAGTTGAGCAGAACGGCTTTGCCGCGCAGATCGGAAAGGCGCATGGTGGGGCCGTCGAGCGACTCCAAGGAAAAATCCGGAGCGACGGTGGACTGGGTTATGCGGGGCGCAGAGGCCGTGCCGTTGCGGCGTGCCTGGTGATATGCGAAATAAAGCATCAGCGCAACCACAAATGCCACCACGACCAGAGCAAGAGGGTTACGCTTCATGACGACCCCTTCATTCGAACGCTGACTCGCACGATAGCCCACATAGACGACAATGGCCAGCGCCACGGCCCCAACCAGAATTGCAATTGCAGTGCTGTTGATAACCGCACCCTCGAGCCAAACCTCAAACTTGCCTAAAAACGACAGCCAGTTCGAGATCAATGTAAACCTGCCGATCAGCAGAAGCACGCCCAGTGCAATCATCAAGCCGCCGCTAGCCACTTCAATCGCGTGCATATAGGAACGAAAACGGCTGTAGAACTGGAGAAACTGCTCCATCAGCAGCGAGGTCAGCAAAAACGGCACGGCCAGTCCCATCGAATATACCGCCAGCAGTAAAACGCCCTTACCCACCGTGTCCTGCTGGCTGGCGAAACCAAGGATTGTCGCGAGAACCGGCCCTAGGCAAGGCGTCCAGCCGAACGCGAAAGCGAATCCAATCACAAATGCGCCTGCCGGAGTGCTGCCGCCCTTCACGTTGTGCAGGCGCGCGTCGGTGTACAGCGCCTTGATCTTGAAGATGCCTGTCAGGTGCAGTCCGAACAAAATAATGACCACGCCCGCCACGCGCGCCAGCGTGTGCTTGTAGACACCCAGCACCTGGCCAAGACCGGTTGCCGCCGCCCCCAAGGCAATGAACACCACGCTGAAACCGAGGATGAATGCGATGGAATTGATCATCACGCGGCGCATCAGCTGCGCCTGCGCCGACTTCAACTCCTCCAAACCAACGCCCGAGATCATCGATACGTATCCCGGCACTAACGGCAACACGCACGGAGAAAGAAATGAAATCAGCCCCGCGAAAAATGCGGCTATCGGAACTGGAAGGGTCGACATACGGACTTATTGTACCTGTATTGTTTTTTGCCTACGTAAGATAAGACGCGTGGCGGGGGAATTAGTTTCGTACCTCGATTTACGGCGTGCTAGGCAGGTTCCGTTTCGAGCGGCGGCGGCCCTCATGGTTAAACACGGCATCGTTAAGCACGGCGCGACCTTGTTTCAGGAGTAAACTTGACGCGTAAATGGTGGATCAAGAAGGAGGCGTATGCCAATTACAGCAACTAACAGCGTTCCTATCCCCGCCAACGGTCCGGCAGGTCCAGTGTTCGATGTCGATATCGCTTCGTTCACGGGTCAGGCGACATTCCTCGACATGTTACTGAAAGTGAAGCCTATGTATATCGATCAGGACTTTAATAGGTCCTTCCAAGTGATCGATGGGGCCACGTATATTGCAGCGTTGAACGCAGATTTCGATCCCAGTGTGGTAAGCAAGATCCTGGGCCACTTCGGCGGCGACCAAAATAAACTCCAGCAAGCGATTGACTCGATCAAGGGTCAGACAACAACGCCGGGCACGGTTTTCGACGTGATCGTCAAAGCCGCGAGTTCCGCTGATGATGCTTCCAAGGCGGCAGAGCTTCTCGCGCCGACTCTTTCGCTCGCCGCCAACATGGGGACGACGATTCACTTCGGGAGCATCATTGTGAAAGAAGTGGGATATGCGTCTCCTAACGCCAAGCTCCCAGCCGCGGTACAGCCAGAGATGACTGGCCGGGGGTACGCAAGCGAACTGCCAGCGCGCAAACTGCTTGATGCGTCCGACGACTACTACCTGTCGGAAATCAAGCAGATTTTGGGTCCTGGAGGCACAAATCTCAATTCATTTTTTGGCGCGATCCTGGACGTTTTGACTCAGTGCGGGGCAACCAACATCGGTGCGCTCAGTGACCCGGTCAGGGAGACTGTTGGGGATTTCCTGGCGGTGTACTTTGCCGAGACTGATCGCAACGCCATGAGTGGCTTGCAGCAACATTCGTGGCAAAAGGACCTGCTCCACGCAACTTGCCTTGGCGGTTATGTCGCCGGGGCTGGAGGCGACATCACTCGATTCTGGGCCATGGCAACTTCGGGCAGCAGAAGCGGGATCGGCGAGACGCGAGAGGCGCGCCAGCAACTGTCCACGCAGGTGTGCAAAGCCATGGCGAAAATCAATCCCGCCGTGTGTAGTGCTCTGCAAGGCCTCATCGCGGGCGCGGGTGGGGCCTCCGGAGGCGATTTGATTCAGCAGTTGGCCGACTACCTTAATAACCCGAATTCCTCGGCGACGGTTCTCGCCAATGCGGACAAAATCTCCACGGCAGCTACCGCCTTCATGGTTGCGATTCACGACAACGCGTCGTTAATTGTGAAGTCCGGTGTCCCGTCGAACATCACAAGTGCGCCTGCTGTGAGAGTTGCCTAGCGTTCATGAGCGGGCCCTATTGCGAGGGTAGCTGGGTTGGAGCCAGGGTGGTTTCCGGCGGGCCCTGTAGAGCTTTGTGAACGAAGCTGACGGGGATGACGGCGGTCAGTGCAGCGCGGTCTCCGTCCTGCTTGACCTGCACACTGTCGAAGAGGGCTTTCACGTCGGCGTCGGTACCGCGAGTTCCTACGGACGTTTCGGCGGAGCGGGTGAGGGCGAGGAAGATGTTGACCTTGTCGGCGATGCCTCGGGCCTCGTCAGGAGACCGGGTGAAAGCTTCAGCGCGAAGGTGCACGGCGTTCGATGTAGGATGAAGCGGGCTGAGGGCGCTGCCGGAGACGACGAGCGTGGCCGGTTTGGTAAAAACTTCATTCCAGCCGGCGGCTTCGGGCGAGGCAGGATCGATGCGCGCGACCACCCACGCGAGACTGGCCAGCTGAACGTGCTTGTAGTACTGACGCAGCAGCGATGGGCCTCCGAAGGGAGAAGCGAGGCGCTTGGAGCGGTCGACCATGCCTTCGATGACCGCGGGGTCGTCATGATTCGAGGCGGCCACGGAATCGGCGCTTAGCACGGCTACGCGCAATTGGCGGCCTTCGAGCTTAATCGTGAAGATGTCGACGGAGTGATGGTTTTCGACCGACTGGGCGATCTTGCGCAGATAGGCTGTCAGACGCTCGCCGTTAAATTTCCCTTCGAGCACTTCTGAAAATCTCACTTCTGGGGACGGGCCGCCGGTGCCGCCGCCCGGCCACTTCGACGGGTAGTGGATGGCGAAGGCGGCTTTGTCGAGATCGCGCTCGAACTCGAAGCCGGTCTCGCGGATGAAGCGGTCGTATTCAGGATCGCGGATGACGGGGGGGAGATCCTTGCCCGCGTTCGCCTTGCGAGCCGCACTCAGGTTGAGATAGAAAAATGCGTCGCCCCCGGGCAGCAGGCGGGCGGGCTCGGGCGGCGCGTGCTTGCGCAGTTGGACGGCGAAAGTCACCGCCGCGGCAATCACGACGACCGCGAGGACGATGGGGAAGGTGCGCCTAATTCGCATGGAATGCGGTCAGGGAAGAAATGATAACACTGTGGGGATGGTGTGGTCAGACCTACGAGCCGGGGACGGACTTCAAGAGTGTACACGCCTGTTTGCAACAGTTTAGCGTCCGGATCCCGTCGCTCGGCCCTCAATCAAATAACAAGTGCTCTTCAGCATCCCCGAGGAACGTGGAAACTGCCAGTCACCACTGCTCACGCACATCGTCAAATTCCGCGTTGGGCGAATACGAATCCGATGCACAGTCGTGAGCGCGGACCAGGGCGGTCCGCGCTTTCGTCTGCGCTGAAGTTAGCGGTTGCGCGTGTTGGCAAGCGCCCGAAGGATGATGCGAGTGTTTTCATTGATGGCATGCCGAAGATACATGGTGAGGGCGAAAATAACGACGAGAAAGAAGAGATCGACGCGAAGCAACGAATGCAACAGCCCACCCAGAGTTTCTAGCGGGAACATGTGGAGGTGCATCCAGATGAATGCGACGACGGCGAGAATGCCAAGCACGACGACGATGATTCGAGAGAGGCGTTCCGACCTGTCTGCGGCTGCAAGGGCCTGTTGGACGAAGGCGATTTCGGCGTTCGTATTTTCGGAGTTGGGCTGTTGGAATTCGGGACTCATATTGGTTTCCTTTCGAGAGTGAGGTGTTTGCGAAGTGTCGAGACCCCATAGTGGAGACGTGACTTGGCGGTGCCGACGGGAATGTCGAGAATAGCTGCGGTTTCTTCGAGCGAAAGATCGTGCTGGTAATGAAGAAGGAGGACTGCTCGGCTGGCGGGCGAGACGTGGTCGAGAAGAGAGAAGAAGGCGGCATCTGGTGGCCCGCCCAAGTCGGGATTGGGAGTGAAGGTTTCGAGTGGAAAATCGTCGAGAGGTTGCCAGCGGTGGGCGCGTTTGAGGTGGCGGATAGCGATGCGCGAGGCGATACGGAGAGCCCAGGCATGGAAGACAGCGGGCTCGCGCAAGAACGGGAGCTTACGGAAAATTTGGATTGAAGTCTCCTGGAGAATGTCGTCGGCAAGATCGGCGCCAGCCAAGCGCGTGATGTAGCGGCGCAGCGGCGCATGGCTGTTACGGAGGAGCTGTTCCAGGGCAGCCCGGTCGCCGGCCTGGGCGAGGAGGACAAGAAGGGTTTGGTCGGAGGGCGAAAGCTCCTTCGGACGCGATGGGCCGTGCATGTTTGAAAGAGGGGTCAAAGGAAGTTAAAGTTCGGTTCCGTCGAAAAAATACGCTGGGCGAGGGCAGGACGGGGAGCTGCTGTTCGCTGAACGGGCGTGTTCGGTATTCGGCATCCTGTTCGAGCGCCCCGTGCTCATTTTCCGCAAACACGGCCCGGTTAGCGCATCGTGAGCGTCCCTGGAACTCTCCGGTGCCTTATCTACCAAAGCAATTTGCTGAAACTCGGGGTGGAAATCTACTCCTATAATG
>DATMQT010000004.1:0-7350 GCA_035566655.1 Candidatus Dormiibacterota bacterium | reverse complement strand
CATTCGAGACTGGGAATTGCGCTTTGCCGACACATTCTTCCGGTTATCTCCCTCGCCCAAGCAGAAATCCGAAGTGGTGCTGGTCACGTTGGATGACGAAAGTCTGCAACGCTACGGGCGTTGGCCATGGTCGCGGACGCTGCTTGCGAAACTCACGAGCAATCTGGTGAAGGGCGGAGCCAGCGTGGTTGGGCTGGACATTCTGCTCTCCGAACCGCAAACGCCTGATGCGGACCGGGCCCTGGAGAACGCTTTGCAGTCCGGCCGAGTGGTCATCGTAGATAAGATTGCGTCTTATTGGGACGGGCCACAGTGGATGGAGCCGCTCCCGCAATTTGCCCGGGCCGCCGCCGCCGTGGGACACGCGCAAGCGCCGCTGGAGCAGGACAGCGTTTGCCGTCGTTATCCGCCCCTGGAGCTTAGCCTGGATGGCGCGCGCTGGGCGTTTGCGGTCGAAGTTGCGCGGAGAGTGGATGCGAAACGCACGGCCAATTTCCTCTCTTCGTATGGGCTAGCCGCACAGGATGAAACCCGACCCGTTCTCACCGCAAAGCCCGTCCTGGTGCCGATTCCATTCCGCAGGGATGGTTTCGATACGATTCCCGCTTGGACTGTGATGCAAGGGCTGGATTCGCTCCTGTTACGAGGGCGACCGGCGCTCGTAGGCTTCGGGACGACTGAAATTGGGGATCGTTTGAACACGCCGCTGCATCCCGAATTTCCTACGCCGGGCGTCGAGGTGCATGCACAGATTCTGGACGGGATCCTATCCGGACGAAGCCTGCATGAGATTTCTCTTTGGGCGCAGGGAGTGATGCTACTCGTCACCTGCGGTTTGGCGGTCGCGGTGTTCCGAAGCTGGCGGGGACTGGCGGCGGTGGGAGTATTTGCGGTCACGGCAGCAGCTTTGTATGCCGTGGCCCTCCTGGTCTTTATTATAGGTTCGCGAATTGTCCCTGCAGGGTCGATGATGCTCGCCGTCATTCTGGCTCCCCTGCTGGTCTACACTGCGGATTTTGTGCTGGTGGAACGCAGTGTCACCCAGCAGTTGCTGGGGTTGAGATCGTGGCTGGCATTGCTCGGAAAAGATGGGACGGCTCGCGAAGGCGAGGACCTCACGTGGCGGCTGGAACTCCTGCAACAATTGCAGACCGAACTCGGCTCTCTCTATGAGCTTCATAAAACCTTGCTGGAATCAACGCAGGACCTGGTCGCAATCTTTGATGAGCAAGGCAAGCTACTGTTGAAGAACCGCGCCTTCGCCAATGCCTACCACCTCTTTCCAGATGCATCATTGAGTTTGGAGCAAGCGCGCACTCAGTGGATCGCGAGCGATGACGCGCCCCTCACGCATCGCGAGTCAATTGAAGAGGGGGAAGTGTCACTCGATGGGGAACTATATTCCGTCCGCGTCGCCCCTTTGCCACCCACACGTCTGTCCCCGAAGGGCGGGACCATTCTGACCTTGACGAACTTGCGCACCAGAGTGGAACGGGACCGTGCACGAGCGGAGGCACTCGGGTTCATTACGCATGAATTGCGAACGCCGCTTGCCTCTATCCAGGGGTTCGCCGAGCTGATGATGAGCTACCCGGAATCGCCGCTATGCGTCGGCGCGCCCGACACGATCTTCCGCGAATCGAAACGGTTGTTGGCCCTGATCAGCAGTTATCTGGATGTTTTGCGTCTCGATGCCGGGGCAAAGTCGGTTGCCTCGTCCTCCATCGATTTGGAAGCCGTCGTGCGACAGGTATTCGATATTCTGCACCCGCTAGCGAACGCTGCGGGAATGCAGTTGATACTGGAGAACGAAGAGAATATATCAGTCATGGGGGATGCGCCGCTGATCAGTGGTGCGATCCTGAACCTGGTCAGCAACGCGATCAAGTATGGGAAACCCCAGAGCGATATCCGGGTGCGCTGTTTCAGGGAGAATGAAGAAGTTATTATCAGCGTGCATAATTTGGGGGAACCGATCGCCCCGGACGAAATCGCCCGGCTATTCGATCCCTACTACCGTGCATCTAACACCGCAAGGGGCACGACCGGCTGGGGGCTCGGGTTGGCATTCGTCAAGCGCATAGCGGAAAAACACGGGGGGTCGGTCAGGGCTGAAAGCGAGCCCGCGGGCACGCAATTCGAGATCCGCCTGCCTGCCAAGACCGAGCCAGCGATAGTGGTAAAGGAGGTTCGATGACCGCCATGCGGCAGGCATGCACGTTGACGGTATTGCTCCTCTTTGTTTCGGCGAACGGGCAAAATCCCACGCCGACGGCGTTGCCAGTCGGCTCCGCCACGATCGCGGAACTCAAAGGCGACGTACAGGTGCATTCTCCCCAGGGCGACGTAGTGCCAGCACAGCACGGAACCAGCCTTCCCGCAGAAAGCAAGATCGACACCAGCAAAGGCAGCATGCTGCTGGATTTACAGGACGGCTCGCAGGTATTGGTAAAGCCCAATAGTCACGTGGTTCTCAAGGCGCCGAACCAGGGGAAGGGGTACTGGCTCGAATTGTTACTCGGCAAGATTACGGCGAAGGTGCAAAAGCGACTCGGCAATTCCCCATCTTTTCGAATGGGTACGCCCACTGCTGTGATCACTGTGCGGGGAACGCGGTTCTCCGTAGATGTGGACAAGAAACAGAAGACGCATGTGGAAGTGTACGAGGGACTGGTCGAAGTCGCTGGGTTCCTCCACGGTGCCCCTGTGATGTTACGGCCGGGCTATACAACCGGAGTCGAGCAGAATCGGGACCCGGAACAGCCCCATGGGTTGGACAATCGGGAGAACGAAAACCGTTGGAATCCTGGCGCAGCACCCGGCGGACGTGGTGAAGACGATCATCAGAAATCACCCGGGACAACCCACCCGAACCCGCCAAATTCCGGGTCACCCGATCACGAACATGAGCCCGAGTAAGACCTTAGGCGGGCGAATGACTTTTCGAACAAGGGCCGTTTCTCCTCCATGCCGAACTTATGGATGCCAAAATTCGTTGTTGGTTTTCGCTACATTGGGGCACTCCTGCGCCCGAACTGCGTCAGAGCGACACACTCTTATCCTGTAAGGTCGCCGTTTGCCCCCTGCTTTCCGCTTCATAACTAAGGTTCAGATGGGCTGCTTTCCTTGGCACCAGAAGTGCATCCCGGGTTCAAACGGGGTACGCACAAAGCGTGGTCCATCAAAGCGCATTCACGAGGGCCCTCCTTGTCCTGGCTGCGGCCTGCCTCGGGGTGGGCGCAGGATTTGGGCAGTCGGCTGGTTCAGCCGTCTCGCGAAGCCCCCATGGCAACCTGAATATCCCGTGCCAGAACTGCCATACATCCGCGGGCTGGAAGCCCATCCGCGCGGTTCCAGAGTTCGATCACAACACAACGAAATATCCGCTGCGCGGCTTGCACCAGGGAGTGGCTTGTACCCAGTGTCATGCCAAGCCGGTGTTCACGAATACCGGAACGAACTGTGCCGACTGCCACGCCGACATTCATCGCCGGCAAATGGGCGCTGACTGCGCACAGTGCCATACCGTCAAAGGATGGAACATCGTTCTGCAGCGGGTGAGAGAACACGACAATCGTTTCCCCCTTGTGGGAGGACATGCCGGATTACAGTGTGCGGACTGTCATAAAAGCGAGGCAGTTGGGCAATTTCAGGGGCTCTCCATTCAGTGCTATTCCTGTCACCAAAGCACCTATCAGCAAGCCACCGAGCCCAATCACGTGACTGCGGGTTTTCCCGTCCAATGTGAGCAGTGCCACAGCATCAACACCTGGCTGGGCGCTAAATTCGATCACCTGAAATACACCGGGTTCGCTCTCACCGGAGTGCACACCACCCTCGACTGCACCGCATGCCACGCCGGCGGCAGGTTCAAGGGCACGCCGGCGGCGTGTGTGGGCTGTCATTTATTGGATTTTCAGAAGGCCAGTAATCCGAATCACGTCGCGCTCGGAATTCCCCAAACTTGCCAGGAATGCCATACGACCTCAGCTTGGCAACCCGCGAATTTCAATCACGATGCGGTGGGCTTTCCCCTCACGGGGGGGCACGCGAAGTTGCAATGTGATCAGTGCCACACGAATGGAAATTTCAATCTGAGTTCCACGGCCTGTGTCTCCTGTCACCTGAAGGACTACCAAAGCACGACTAATCCGAACCACCTCGCCGCAGGAATTCCACTGCAGTGCAATATGTGCCACACGACCGCAGGCTGGCAGCCGGCGTCGTTCGACCATTCGAAAACCGCGTTCCCTCTAACCGGAGCGCACCAGCAGGTGCAATGTGCGCTGTGCCATGTGAACGGGAATTTCAACCTCAGCATCACGACCTGCGTGAGCTGTCACCTGAAGGATTACCAGGGAACGAACAACCCGAGTCACGTCTCGGCAGGTTTCCCCCAGCAGTGTGAAATGTGCCACAGCACTACGAACTGGACCTCAGCCAGATTCAACCACGCGGCGACGGGCTGGCCACTCACTGGTTTTCACGCGACTATGCAGTGCAGCCAGTGCCATACGAACGGAAATTTTGGCCTCACCAGTACGGCATGTGTGAGTTGCCATCTGACCGACTATCAAAACACGAATAATCCGAACCATGTCACGGGGGGCTTTCCGCAGCAGTGTGATGTCTGCCATAGCACCGCCGCGTGGTCGCCGGCCAGCTTTAACCACAACAACACTTCCTTCCCACTGACGGGCGCTCACACCAAGGTCGCGTGCGCGAATTGTCATGTAAACAACAATTACACCACCCTGCCAACCGATTGTTTTGGCTGCCACAAGGCGGATTACCAGGGAACTAATAGCCCCAACCATGTTGCTGCGGGCTTCCCCACGACTTGTGCGCTCTGCCACACGACCGCAACCTGGCTGGGCGCGACCTTCAACCACACCTGGTTTGATACCAATCACGGCGGAGCGAATGGCGTTTGTGCCACCTGCCATACCAATTCAACCGACTACAGTATCTTTCAATGCACGAACTGCCATACGAAATCGAACACGGATTCACAACATCAGGGGGTCGGTGGTTACGTCTACAACAGTGTGAACTGTTACCAGTGCCACCGCAATGGCGGGGGAGGCTAGAGAAACAGCGGCTTGCACCATTGCATTACTTTTTCTCGGGAATGGAGTAGGGAGTGAAGCGATTTGTATATTTTGGAGCCCTCCTGGCTCTTGCGTCCGGAGCATGGGCGCAGTCGGCAGGCGGAGCCGCCACGATCCAAAAACTCGAACTCTTCGAGGACAAGGGCGGCGTGCGAGTCGAGGTGACCCTTACCTCGTCCGTCAGTCCTCGTGTCACCTGGGCTAGCAAACCTGAGCGGCTGATGCTCGACCTCCCCGGGACTCTTCCCGGCAACGCTCCAAGTTCTGTTCCGTTCAATCACAACGGTGTTAAGTCGGTACAAGTGGAACGGGAGAATGGAAGTACTCCATCTTCCATTCGGGTCGTTGTGGTTTTGGAATCGCAGCGGCCCTACGGAGTGGCGAGCGACGGAAACAAAATCATCGTGAGCATTTTGCCGGCAGTTGAGAACGCAACCTCGGACAAGAAACGCGTTGGTCCCGCCTCGGCGGCTTCGGTCCCTCTCATCGCAAGAATTCATCGGAAGCCGGAAGAAGCGAATCAGACGAGTTCCGTTGAAACCCAGTCAGCACAAACTCCTGCCCCTCCCCCTTCACTTCCGCCTATCGCGTTCCCGCCAGAACAGGATGCTGCGAGCGCCGGTGCTTCTCCTGCTTCGGGTGCTGCGAATCAAGCCGGTCAAAATGCGGCCCCTGCTCCGAATGGATCGAATGCGCCGTCTGCAGCTTCTGGGAATGCAACGGTATCCCCGGATCAGGCGGTGCCAGGATCTGCTCCTGTGAATGCCTCTGAATCCCCGGCGAAAACCGAAGCCGCTGGCTCGAATCCGGCGGTTGTTCCGGCACAGGCAAATCCGGATGTTCGCATTGCGTTTCGCGTGAAGTATGTTGCCGAGGGAGTTGCTTATCTCGAGGGTGGGCGGAATGAAGGGCTCGCGGAAGGCATGAAACTCGAGGTCAAGGCCATCGACCCCTCCCAGAAAGCTACCGCTGCGAGCGATGCAGACGCACTCCCTATCGCTGAATTGCAGTTGGCCTCGGCCGCGTTGTCGTCAGCAGTCGGGGAGATTCACAATCCGACGCGGCCGATAAAAGTAGGCGACTGGGCATACTTAACTTCGGAGGAAACTCAGTCTTTGATTGCGCGACGGTCGCTGAGCGCGACCAGAAAGTATCCGGTCGTAGTCTCGTTCAGCGAGGGAGACACGCTCGATGATGAGGCGCGTGTAGTGATTCCTAGGCCGCCCCTGCCAGAAATCAATCGTGCCCGTGGAAGAATCGGGTTCGATTACTCCGGAGTCGCAAGCCATGATAACGGCGGCGGTGTGAGTTCGAACGCCGGGCTCATGATTCGCACCGATATCACCCGTATCAACGGAACCTACTGGAACCTGACCGGATTCTGGCGTGGACGCATCAACAACCAATCGCATGGCGGCCAGGCGACATTGCAAGACCTCATCAACCGCACCTATACGATTGGGATGACATACGATAATCCTAATTCCAAGAATGTGGCCGGTTTCGGACGTCTTTACCTGCCCTGGGCTACCAGTCTTGATTCCATCGATGGAGGTTATCTTGCTAGACGGTTGTCGCAGGGAGTGACCGCTGGCATCTTCGCGGGTTCGACCCCTGACCCGACCTCCTGGAATTACAACCCTGACCGCAGGATTGGTGGGGCTTTCGTCAACTTCGAGGGCGGATCTTTCGACAATTTCCGCTACACGAGCACGTCCGGGATGGGCATCGCGCTGCTCAAGTGGAATATCGATCGCCCCTTCGTTTTCTTCGAGAACGGGATTTTCTACAAACGGTATCTGTCCATCTACGATTCATTGCAGGTAGATAGTCCGAGCGGTAATCCCCAAGTGGCTGCGCCCGGTGCAGGCGTGAGCCGTAATTTTCTGACAGTGCGACTGCAGCCGACTTCCAGGCTGGAGTTCGACGTAAACCAAACTTACTTTCGCGACATTCCCACTTACAACGCTCAACTGGTTGGAACGGGATTACTGGATAAGTACCTGTTCCAAGGCTTCAGCGGAGGGGCGCGTGTCCAGGTCGTGAAGGACGTCTGGGCTTACACTCTTCTGGGCCGCAGCAACCGCTCGGGAGATGCGAAATCGTCCTTGAACCAGCTGTATGGAGTCACGGTGGGCCGCATGCCGTGGATTGGAATGCGTACCGATGTGCACTACTCCAAGTTCAATAGCTCTTTCGGGAGCGGCTCGTACGAATCGATCTCGCTTTCGCGCAACTT
>DATMQT010000003.1:0-295857 GCA_035566655.1 Candidatus Dormiibacterota bacterium | reverse complement strand
TGTCGTCCGGACAGTTGGTTCGATTTTCGCGGTAACCATGTCTCGTCGAGCGAGAACGTTTCTCCATCGCACAAGATCACCGCACGCTCTACTACATTCTGTAATTCGCGGATGTTCCCTGGCCAATCGTAGGCTTGAAACAGGTCCAGCGTCCTCTTCTTTATATGGCTGATTTTCTTTCCGGCTCTCTTGGCGTACCGTTCGACCAGATACTCCACCAGCAGAGGAATATCATCCTTCCTCTCGCGCAGGGATGGTACACGTATGGGGAAAACGTTAAGCCGATAAAAAAGGTCCTGGCGGAACGTACCGGCAGCAACGGCAGCTTCCAAGTCGCGGTTCGTTGCGGCAAGCACTCGCACGTTGATGGAAATCGGTTGGCTGCTCCCGACCCGCTCGAATTCTCGTTCCTGGAGCACTCGCAGTAGAGCAATCTGCACCTCGGGCAAGAGTTCGCCGATCTCGTCCAGGAAAATCGTTCCACCATCGGCGGATTCGAACCGACCAGCGCGTCGCTGAACCGCCCCGGTAAAGGCACCTTTCTCGTGACCAAACAGTTCGGAAGCAATCAACGAAGGTGGAATCGCCGCACAATTAACTCGGATAAATGCCCTCGCTGAACGCTTAGAACGCTTGTGGATGGCACTGGCGATCAACTCCTTCCCCGTTCCGGTCTCACCCGAAATGAGAACCGTGGAATCGGTAGGGGCCACTTTGCTAATTTGCGAAAGCACCCTGCGGAGGGCCTCCGACGATCCAACGATGGCTTCGTACATCGCAAAACGGTCGATCTCTTCGCGCAGAGCGATGTTTTCATTGCGCATTCTCTCTTCGGCCTGCTTGCGATCGTCGATATCGGTCGCGGTCGCGTACCAGCGAATGACGTCTCCCGCTTCGTCTCGCAGCGGGTTGTAGTGAACCAGCAGCCAACGATACTGACCATCCCTGCGGCGCACTCGTCGTTCGTAGTCGAATGGAACCCCTCGCGAGAGCGCCGCATCGCGTTCGCCGAGCAATCTGTCGGAATCCTCCGGGTGAAAAACCTCACGAAAGCCTCCCGACCTCACTTCTTCTTTCGTCAGGCCGGTGTAGTCCCGTACTGTCTGATTCGCGTACAGAAATGTTCCGTCGGCCCCAACAGCGATGATGAGCTGAGGTATTGCATCGATGATTGTTCGAAGTTCAGCTTCGGACTTCGTCAGGGCCGACCGTGATCGTTCGCGCTCGATGGCGATTCCGGCAATCCGGCTGGCGTAATCGATCAGCTGAATGTCGTGCGTCCCCGGATGCCTAACTTGGCGGTAGTACATACAAAAGGTACCCAGCACTTTGCCATCCTGCGACATGATGGGCGTCGACCAAGCGGTCCGCAGTCCACTCTGCAGAACAACGCTTCTGAAGTTGGCCCAATTCGGATGAGTAAGGATGTCGGAGATAAAGACTGGCTGCCGAAGGTAAGCGGCTGCGCCGCACGATCCGACGTTAGGACCGATGCACGTTCCATCGATCGCTGCTAAGTACGGTTGCGGCAGGTTTGGGGCGACGCCATATCGCAGGTGCAACCCGTCTACGTCTAATAGAAAAATCGAGCACGACATTCCCACACTGTGGGCTTCTATTAGACGGCTGATACTGGTCAGAACTTCGTTCAGAGATGCGCCGATCAGCATCATCTTCAACGCATCCAGCACCGCCTCGCTGGGCAGGGTGTGCGCGGGGGAGGGGGATATTGAGAGGGCTTGCAGGTTGGGTAACGTTTTGACGTTTGCCATGAACTAGCCGCCTATCAGTTAACGACCGCAGCATCGCAGGTAAAGCTGAGTGGATTACCGTCCCGATGCTTTCTGGCCGCGAAGCACGATGCAAGTCGAAGCCGCTTTCGCGACCAATCGGCTTTCCTCGTCGGTAATGGTGCACTCCACGTAGCCGATCGTGTGGCCCCGCCGCACAACCGTTCCTTCCGCTTTGAGTTGTGCCTGCCAGACCGGGCGAAAGAAATTGATTTTCAATTCCACGGTCGTAAAAGATTCATCTGGAGCGAGAGTACTTGCAAACGCGATGCCCATCGCGGCATCAGCAATATCGCAAAGAATTCCGCCATGCAGCGTTCCCATGGGATTTGCATGCTGTGGTCCGGCTGCCAAGACGACGGTCGCCCGCCCGTCACCGATGTCTTTTGCCTCAAATCCAATCAGGCGGGCGATGGGGACGTCGTTCGTCCTTGCGCGTTCTCTGAAGTCCGCTTGCGAGGGAATTTCTTGAGTACTCATGACTTGGTGGCTCCGGCCTTGGATTTCCGGGCACGAACTTCGGTATCGAGGTATTCCTCCAGATGACGAACGGCAACGTCACGGGGCTCGTCCTTCTTCTGTAGACGGCTCACCATTATGCTGCCTTCCAGCGTACTTGCAATCAAGGTGGCCAATTTCGCCGAATCAACATCAGGACGCACCTCGCCTCGTCGTTGCCCCTCGCCGGCAATTGATTGCAGACGATTAAGCAAGGAATTGAGGGCCCGGCGGGCCTTGGCTCGCAACTGTGGATTGCCATCGTCGGAATCGATGGCCGTGTTCAGCAGGGGGCAGCCTCCCGGCACAAGCCCGGTGCGCCGGTCGCGAAAGTTCCGCACGATCTGTTTGAGACGATCGACGGAGTTCGAGATCTCCTCTGTTCCTTCGAAGCGCGCATCCATTGCAACTTTCCAAGCGTGGTCGAAGGCGTCTGCCGCAAGCTCTTCTTTGCTCTCAAAGTGCCGGTAAATCCCGCCTTTTTCCAGACCAGTAGCTCGCATGAGATCGGAAAGTGCAGCGCCGTCGTATCCTCTTTGATTGAAGATTGGCGCTGCCTTGCGAATGATGTCTTGCCGTGTCTGCTCGCCTTTGCGCACGATCTGCTCCTGGCAATGTCAACTCCGCGATAATACGGTCGCTGACAACGCGATACAACACTTCGATGAGACCGACCGGTCCCAGGATGCATTAGCGGATTATCGCCGGGGGCTGTGCCAGGCCCCATTTGACTCTCCGCAAGCAAAAGGTGTAGAACCGCAGCGTAATTTATGGAGGTGGCGATGAAGCACAAGAAAGAGCAAGCTGTTCCCACTTGGGTGACGCTGCCGATCAAAGGGGAAACGCTTGATGTGCTTAGAGTTTGGCAACTTAACGACACCGGCCATAAATGGCCGGAGGCTGCAATCCTGCGAGCGCAGACCCCGGGCGCGAGACAACTGGCGCAAGACAGCGCGGTACTGCTGCAATTTCTGAACGACCACGACGTTTTCTCGAAGGACGTAAATGCGGTTCGTCCTCAGGTTTCCGTGGCATCCCCTCCAGTGCCCTGCAATCCTGCTCACTGGGATTTCGTAGTGATTCACGGCAGAGCGAGCACTGCGATCGTGGTCCAAGTGTCCTGTTTTGAGTAGTGAGATGAAACGCTCGCATGCGGTTGCTAATTTGCGAGGCCTACGCGTTGCAGCAGTACCTTAAAGCGCGCATCGGACCGCAACGGGTCCATGGCAACATCAACCCTCAACCGGGTGAGGTAAGGATCGCGGCCATTGAAGCCTTTTTCCAGCCAGTCGAACGCCCGGTCCTTTTCTCCCAGCGCGCATTCGACGATCGCGAAGAAATACGGTGCGATGTATTCGGTTTTCGAAGCCTGGTTTAGTTCGGCAAGGATCTTCCGCGCATCCGATTCCCGTCCCGCCAGCGCGTAGCTGCGTCCCAATCCGGCAAGACGAACCGGATCGTGACCAGTTGCCGCCAGCTGGCCCTCGGCGATGCCTTGCGAGAAGTTTCCCTTCGCTGAATAGGAGTCGCCAAGACATTCATGTGCCGGACTCCAATTGGGGTCCAGTTCGAGCACGGCTTGGCATTGTTGCAGGGCGCGATCGTATTGACGGGCGTAGTAAGAGATCCACCCGCCGGTAAGGCTGGTGGTGAGCGAGAGAGGGTCCAGTCTCTGGGCGGCTTGTATCTCGCTGAATGCATCCTCTTCGCGCCCCAATGCCGACAGATACAGGGAATACATGCGGTGGCCTTCGGAATAGCTCGAGTTCAATTCAAGAGCGCGCTTGAACTCTTCCTCTGCCCCCACCCAGTCCCAATCGCCAAAGAATTTGATGGCCGCTAATGTTTTGTGGGCATCCACTAAGTCGTCGTCGAGGGCCAACGCTTTTAGAACGTTTTCTCTGGCCGATGGCATGGCCAGGCTTGGTGGCAATTCGTCCGTGGCCCAAAAATAGTCCGCTAAACCCGCATAGGCTGGTGCGTAGTTGGCGTCAAGCGCGATGGCCTGCTTGAAGTAGTCCCTGGCGTCGCGGTAGTGCTCCTCGGTTCCCTTATTCCAGTGATAGAGACCTTTGAGATAGGCCTCATGGGAACCGGGGTCGACGGTTCGAGTAGCCGCTAAACGCCGTTCCTCCTGGGGCGTGACTTTAATCTTGATCTGCTCGGCGATGTCATGCGCCAGTTCACCTTGCAAGTGCAGAACATCCTTCAGCTCGCGTTGATAACTGTGCGCCCACAGTTCCCTGTCGGGCTCCGCCTGCACCAATTGGGTGTTGATACGGACGGAACCATCGGAACGCAATACCGAACCCTCAATCACAGCGTCGACCTGGAGCTCGCGCGTAATTTGCGTGAGGGTCTTGGTAGTACGTTTATAGCGCATGGCAGAGGTGCGCGAGACCACCCGAAGAGCGCCTATGTGGGCCAACTCGGTGGTCAGCTCATCCGTCATCCCGTCGGCGAAGTAATCCTGTTCCGGGTCGTGCGTAAGATTCTCCAGGGGCAGCACCGCCAAAGACCTGATGCTGGGAATTTGACTGGTGGCCTTCGTACGCGCCTGCCAGGCGCGGAGCTTAAGAAAGGAAATCGGCAGAGCGACCACCAGTATTGCCAGCAGCGAGGCAATGAGCACCCAGTGGCGGTGAACGCTGGCCGGCTTCGGGCGCGCGATTATGCCGGCGCTGCCTGTTCGCGCCCGTCCGAGGTCGACGGACAACTCGCGAGCCGTCTGATAACGAGTCGCCGGCTGTTTTTCCAGACACTTCAAAATAATGGATTCGAAGGCTGATGAAAGTGTTGGACTCAACTGGCGCGGGGAGACCGGGTGGGTGTGCAGTATGGCTTCCGAGATGGCGGTCGGGACTTTTCCGGGGAAGGGCCGCTGACCGGTAGCCATTTCGTAGAGCACTGCACCGGCCGAATAAATATCACTTCGGCAGTCGGGAGGTTTGCCCCAGAGTTGCTCGGGCGGCATGTAAGGAAGCGTGCCGCCCAGTCCGTGCATGCCGCTCAATGATTCGGTGGGCGCAGATTCATCAATGGTGAGTAGTTTGGCAAGGCCGAAATCAACCACCTTAAGCTGACCGTCAGATCGAATGATGACGTTCCCCGGCTTCAGATCGCGATGAACTACTCCGTAGCCGTGAGCGTGCTCGAGGGCCAGTGCGATCTGCTGGCCAAACTGCAAAGCTTCGTCCTCTGAAAGAGCGCTTCTGGCGAGCTTCGAGGCCAGGGTGACACCCGTTATAAACTCCATGACCAGGAAATCGACCCCGGCGTCAAAGTCGAAGTCATAGATGGAAGCGATATTGGGATGGTTAAGGCGAGAAAGGGCCAACGCCTCCTTACGGAAGAGTCTGCGAGCCGCATCATTTTCGAGCGCGCTTGGAGGCAAGAGTTTGAGAGCGACGTCGCGATCTAACCGTTCGTCGTGGGCACGATAGACCGTACCCATGCCGCCAGCGCCGACTTTCTCAAGGATGCGGTAATGTCCGAGCCTCTGGCCGATCGTGACCGTGAGGGCTGACATGGCAGCAATCTTACGAGATCGACCCACTTCCCACAAGGCAGCTTCATCACTAGCGTCGGTCGCGATGGTGCATCTGCCAAAGAGAAGAAAATAAGTGGGCGGTCCGGCCTACTGGGTTGACTGGAGTTGCGTGGTTAGTTGGTTGATGGCGGAGACGTCGAAGAGGTTGGATAGGTCGGCGTGTCCGGCTAGAGTTTGCCGCTCTTTCCCTTCGACCAGAATCTTAACTTTCAGAATGCGGGGGAGGTTGGCGGAGAGCGTCTGGATGAGGGACGCTACGGTTAGTTCTTCTTCCAGAACGCCGGAGCGGTGGCCGTCGGCGAAGGCGCCGTTGAGGTCGATGACGGCGAGGCCGGGATCGACGAGGTAGACGCTGCGGACGTCGGAGCCTGGCGGGAGCGGGTGGGGCGAAGACTTGTCCAGATACAGGGCTAGCAGGGCGCGGAGCAATTCTTCGGCGCGTTGCTGGCGAACGCTGGGCAGAGGGATGCTGGCGGATTGGGCGTGGAGCACGCCGAGGTCATCATAGGCGACGAAAAGGGTTACCTGCTCGGTGGGGCCGGCTACGGGAGGCACCACGGGGCGAGTGTCGAGGGAGAAGGCGGGGCCGGCGGCGCGTCCACGCATGTGCCAGGCGTAGAGGCTCATGCCGAGTACGGCCAGCAGCAGGACGGAGACGGCGAAGTAGAGGTGGCGAGGGATCATGGGGGCGACATTTCGAGTGAGCGCGAGTTGATAAGGAAGCGAGCCAAACGCGCGATTATTGTGTCGCAAAGAACGCGACACATCGCGCGGCTCGCCCAGATCCCTCGCTGCGCAAAGAACGCTTGCTCGGGATGACAATCAAAATGTTTCATGGGGCGGCTCCTAGTTGGGCGCGGATGTTAAGGATTCCGGTGGCTACGGCGGTGGCGATTTGTTGCTGGTAGTCGGGCGAAGTTAGTTGAGAGACGTCTGATTGGGGGGCGACCTCGACCGCGATGGCGGCGGTGACGATGTTGTTCAAGGGGCGCAGAGGAGCGGTGAGACTGCGAACCAGGACCTGCTGTTTTTTCAGTTCCGCAGCCACGCTGGTTGCGGTGGCTTGACTGAGCGCGAGGGCGGGCCGCTGGGCGGTGGTCCAGGAACGAAAGGGGCCACGGTCTTCTTCGCCGGTGTAGGGGAGCAGCGCGGTGTAGAGGCGAACGCCGCGGCCGTTCGAAGCGGCGTGCAGAGCGACGTAGACGGCGGCGTGGGTGGTGTTGGCGTAATAGGCGCGGTCGTCGAGTGAGAGGTTGGCGTCGGAGTCGCGGAGGACGAGCGTGGGGATTCCGCGATTCTCGAGTTCCTGGCGCAGGCGGCGAGCGAAGGCCAAGGTAACGTCTTTCTCAGCCAGGGTGGAACTGAGTGCCTCGCCGCGGTCGTTGCCTCCGTGGCTGGCGTCGATGACGGCGAAGTAGCGGCGCGGGGCGGAGGGACTTGCTGGGGGCGGCTGGGCTGCGGGGATGGTTTGCGTTGGAGTTGGGGCGGGCGCGTTGGCTGGGGTAGTTGCAGTTTGCGTTTTCGTGGGCGCGAGAGTGATGGTGCGGCCGTCGGGGCTGAAGCTGGCTAGGAGTGGGAGGGTGGTGGTCACGGTGATTTCTGCGGCGCCGTCTGTCTCCGAATACGTGGCGGAGGGAATGGTTTTGCTGTCGAAGGTCAACGTGGGAGACGCGGGCGCGGTGAGCGGTTCGTGGCGGAAGGTCATGCGCAATTTGCCGGGTTCGGTGGCCACGGAAGGATTGACCGGCGCGGTGAAGTGGAAGACTAGATGGGAGGGGTCGTCGGGGGAAGCGGCGGCGGTGAAGTGGGTGGCGACGTTGCCGATGAAGAGGCGTCCGGACTCCTGATGCAGGGTTGCGGGGCCTCCGAGAAAACGGGGCAGAAGGGAAGCGAGAGACGCGACGGGGACGAGGCCTCGCCCGTTTTCGAGGAGGAATTTTCCGGAGAGGTCGGTGTCGCGTCCCTGAACGCGGGCGTGGGTCTTATTGACGGTGAAGTCTCCCAGGATGTTGTTGTAGTGGATGCGCCAGCGGTTGGGTTCGGACTTGGCGCTGACGGCGCCCAGAGGATCTAGTAATTCGAGCAAGCCGACGTAGTCATGGCCTTGGCGCTGGACCATGGGGAGGGAATAGTTGGCGGCGGTGGAGTAGATGGAGAGATGCTTTTCGGGAGCGGCGGCGGAGAGGAGGACACTGAAGAGCAAAAAGATACAAACAAAATATTTACCGCAGAGGACGCCGAGAACGCGGAGATGTTGATGGTTGTTGCCTTGGGGAGCGCTTCTATGTCGAATCCGACGTCCGCTAGTCGAGGGCATAGATGGTCAGTCCGCTTAGGAGTTTGGGGTAGAAGTCGGTGGATTTCTGGGGCATGACTTCGTTGGCGAAGGCGATGTCGCGAACCTGCGCCATGCGGCAGGGGTTCATGAGGAAGGCGATCTGGGCGCGGGTCCCAGGGGTGCGTACTTGCGACAGGGCCTCGGCGGCGTCGCGGATGTAGGAAATGTTTTGCTGATTGCGGATGGATTCCTCGGAGAGGTTCAACACTTTTTCCAATAAGCATTTGTGCAGTTGGACTACGTCGAGCGCTTGCTGGCGGAGGGACAGGCCGGCGAAGACTTGCGGGGTGTTCGGGTTGGGATGGTGGAGCAAGAAGGCGCGGTTCGCGGTAACGGCCAGGATGGTGGTGCCGCAGCGTCCAGACTCGCGGAGGATGGCGGTGGCGCGGGGCGCGTCGAGGTTTGGGTCGATCTCGTCGACGTCGAAGAAGGCGCGGGCGGAAGTGCGGAATGATTCTTCTGAGAATTCGGGCAGGCTGTGGACGAGGCGATGGGTGGGCAGGATTAGCAGGGCGGGGCTGTTCATATTGACGAACGTCATCATTACGAAGTCGTACGGAGATTGGGCAGGAGTAGGGACGGCCGGTTCCTTTAGTGAATCGGCGGCGCGGCGTTCGTTGCGGTATGTGAGGGCGGTTTCGTAGCGGTGGTGGCCGTCCGCAATGATTAGTTTCTTGTCCGACATTGCGGTTTGGACGGAAGCGATCAGGTTCGGGTCGGAGACTTGCCAGACGCGATGCACGACGCCGTTGTCATCGGTCACGACGATATCCGGATCGGCGGAAGTCGTCAGCAGAGAATCGATCTGGCCGGAGTCCTCATAGAGCATGAAGATCTGGCCGAAATGGGCGCGGGTGGCGCGGAGCAGGTCGAGCCGGTCGGCCTTGGGCTTGGCCAGGGTTTGTTCGTGGCGGAAGACGACGCCGGCGGAATAGTCTTCGATGCGGGCGAGGGCGATGAAGCCACGGCGCTCCAGTTCGGTCGTCGAGTTAGGAAGGGTGAAGCGCTGAGAATAGATATAGATAGAGGGAAGGGAATCCTGTCTGAGCATGCCCTGCTGGCGCCAGTCGCGGAAGTGGGCGGCGGCGCGGGAATATACATGGTTTGCCGGATTGTCATTCTCTTCGCGGCGGCCAAGGATGATGCGCACGAGGTTATGAGGGCTGGCCGCGTAGTAGTGATCCTGGAGGGTGGGAGTGATTTTGTCGTAGGGTTGGGTCACGACCTGGGAAAGGGAGACCTGGTGAGGATCGTAACGAAAGGCGCGGAAAGGATGAATGTCAGCCATGGAAAGCTTTGATTGTAGCAAGATGGGGGTGATGGCTTCGGCTGAGTGTTCTTCGGATGGGGACGAATTGCCGAAATGGGCCGTCGCTTCTGGATTGTCACGAACATTTGACAAAAAAACCGCGGCCGCGCGAGGAAAGCTGTGATACTATCGCCGCAATTGAGGTGCTTATGGCCCTCCTGGATGGGCGCCGGTTAACTCGCCCTAAGGCCCTGGTTCAGAACATATTTCGGAAGCCGGTTCGGAAGCCCGTTCGGAACTCCCACCTGGTTCAACCTTGGAACCCAATTCTTGTGCGTTTGCGAGGCACCCCTGCTCAGTTCGGGCTTTGGATGTTCTTTCTCGGGTTATGCGCGACGTGCGCTTTGCCGGTACCTGCCTGGGGTCAGACTGAGGTAAACGATGCCCACGTCGTAACCCGCGAAGTGCAGCCTCGCGAAGCGGAAAAACCGAAGACGGAGGAAATCGCCAAGCAGAGTGTGGTCTCCGCATCGCTGAATACGCACGTGCGTCCCTTGAAAGTGTCCGTGGATCTGGTGCTGGTGCCGGTGACGATCACTGACCCTCTGAATCGGCTTGTGACTGGTTTGGACAAAGAGAACTTCGAGCTTTTTGAGGGCAACGCGAAGGAGGAGATCAAGTCTTTCTCCAGCGAGGACGCGCCCGTATCGCTCGGGGTGATCTTCGATTCCAGCCAAAGCATGAGCAGCAAGATGGACCGCGCGAAAGACGCGGTGGTGGAATTCTTCAAAACCGCCAATCCGCAGGATGAATTCTTCATGATCACCTTCTCCGACGAGCCCGAGATGGTGAACGATTTCACCAGCTCGGTGGACGATATTCAGGGCAAGCTGGTATTCACCATGCCGCAGAAGCGGACCGCGCTGCTGGATGCGATCTACATGGGCGTGAGCAAGATGAGGCAGGCCAAGTACCCGAAGAAAGCGTTGCTGATCATTTCCGATGGCGGCGACAACCACAGCCGCTACACCGAGAACGAGATCAAAGCGCTGGTGAAGGAAGCCGACGTAATGGTTTACGCCATCGGCATTTACGACCGGTATTTCCAGACCAATGAAGAGCGATTGGGGCCGGCCCTGTTGGGCGAGATTGCTCAACTGACCGGCGGTCGGGCGTTCACGGTGGAGAACCCGAACGATCTGGGCGACGTGGCCACCAAGATCGGGGTGGAGTTGCGCAACCAGTATGTGCTGGGGTATCGCCCCAGCAAGGTGGTGCGGGACGGCAAATGGCGTAAGATCAAGGTGAAATTACTGCCGCCGAAAGGACTGCCACCACTCCGAGTGTATGCCAGGACCGGATATTACGCGCCCGAAGAGTAGGCGTGCTGCGGGGATCTTCCTAGTCAGGTGCGCGATCTGGGCCGCAGTCGCGGTGCTGGGGCAGCCTTTTGCCGGGCTTGCAGAGTGGAATCCGGCGCAGCGTGGGAAAGGGTTTCAGTCTCAGTCAGCCGGTTCTGAGTCCGCGCAGCCGCAGCCTGCCCAGGCGCAAACTTCTCAATCCCAATCGGGCGCGACTCCTGCGCCACCTGCGAGTTCGACCCCTGCCAGTTCGACGCCTACTAAATCGAAACCACAGCAAGCTCCCGACGAGAACGGGACTTTTGTCATCCGCAAGGACGTGGATGAAGTCCTGTTGCACGCCACGGTTGTGGACGACAAGCAGCACATTGTGACCGACCTCGATAAAACCGCTTTCACCGTATACGAAGATGGGAAGCCACAGAATATTATCGCGTTCCACCACGAAGACATTCCCGTGGCGATGGGAGTCGTGATCGACAATTCCGGATCGATGCGAGAGAAGCGGGCGAAAGTGAACCAGGCGGCGCTGAACCTGGTGAGGTCGAGCAATCCGCAGGACGAAGTGTTCGTGGTTAACTTTAACGACGAATACTATCTCGACCAGGATTTCACCAACGACCTGCTGAAATTGAAAGAGGCTTTGGAGAAGATTGATGCCAGTGGTGGAACGGCGCTTTACGAGGCGCTCGTGGCCTCGGCCGAGCACCTGAAGAGAAATGCCAGACTGGAACGGAAAGTGATATTCGTGGTGACGGATGGAGAGGACAATGCCAGCCGGGAAAACCTGGAGCAGGCGGTGAAACAGTTGCAGGAGGAAAATGGGCCATCGGTGTATGCGATCGGGATATTGGGGGATGAAGAGCACCCCAAGCGGGCCAAGCGTGCGCTGGAGATCGTTACGCAACGCACCGGGGGGCTGGCATTTTTTCCCAAGACGCTGGACGAGGTGGATGAAATCAGCCGGCAGGTCGCGCACGACATCCGCAATCAATACACGATTGGGTATAAGCCGACGAATCCAAGGGCGAGCGGGGGATTCCGGCAGATCCGCGTGGATGCCAAGGCGAAAGGGCACAGCAAGATGATGGTGCGGACCAAGAGCGGGTACTACGCTGGAGTGCAACCGGCGGCGGCAAGCGGGGCGAAGTAGAAGACGATTGGAGTTTGCATCCGCTCTTGACAGCCACCCTATGGTTCCATTGACGATTCCGGACTCTCCCCTTACCCTGTAACGTGCACCTGAAAAACTCTGAAGTCTCCCATCTGGGAGTTGCCGACAATATTACTGATCTGGTCGGCGGCACTCCCATGCTTCGATTGACCCGGCTGGTTCCGGCCGGGTCGGCTGATATCTTCGCCAAACTTGAATGCTTGAATCCGGGTGGCAGCGTGAAAGACCGCGCCGCCATTGGGATCATCCGCAGGGCTGAGCAAGAGGGAAAGCTTGCGCCCGGAGGGACGATTGTCGAGGCAACGGCGGGGAATACCGGTATTGGGCTGGCGCTGATCGGGGTGAATCGTGGCTATAAGGTGAAGCTGTTTGTGCCGGAAAATTTCTCGCAGGAAAAAGTGATCATCATGCGCGCGTTGGGCGCGGAAGTTGAGCGAACCCCGGACACGGAGGGGATGCAGGGGGCGATCCGGCGTGCGAAACAGCTGGTGGCCGGCGATCGCGGCGCGTTCATGGCGGGGCAGTTTGAGAATATGGCGAATCCCGATTACCACTACGAAACGACCGCTGTGGAAATCTTCGAACAGATGGGTGGGAGAGTGGACGCGGTGGTGTTGGGCTGCGGCACCTGCGGAACATTTACCGGCGTCGCGCGGTATATGAAGGAGCATGTTCCGGGGGTGCGGACGGTTGCTGTGACAACGCAGGGCTCGGTCCTGGGCGGCGGAGCGGCTGGTCCGCACAAAGTGGAAGGGATCGGGAACAACTTTATCCCAGAGACGTTTGACGCTGCCGTATGCGATGAAGTGATTGGGGTGACAGACGACGATGCTTTCGCGACGGTGAAGCTGTTGGCGGCGCGGGAAGGGGTGCTGGCGGGATCGAGTGGGGGAGCGGCGGTGTTCGCTTCGTTAGAAGTGGCGCTCAGGCTGGGTCCGGGGAAACGGGTGGCGACGATTGTTCCGGATTCGGCGGAGCGGTATTTGTCGAAGAAGATTTTTGAGGGCGGGACATAGGGTCAAGATCTTCACCCCAGAGGACGGTGAGGACGCCGAGGAATAGAGAGAAAAAGCTCGACGGGACTTCTTTGCAGCTCGTTTCAGAAAGTGTGCATGAAAAAGAATAGACAGGCTGGGTTTGCTACTCGCGCGATTCACTCTGGACAAGAGCCGGATCCTTTAACCGGCGCCGTCACCGTCCCCATCTATCCGACTTCTACTTATGTGCAACAGGGGATCGGTGAGAACAAGGGGTACGAATATTCGCGGGTATCAAACCCCACGCGGACGCGCCTGGAAGAGAACCTTGCGTCGCTCGAAGGTGGAATTGCGGCGCCGGTGTTTGCCAGCGGAATGGCGGCCATCAACGCGGTCGTGTGCATGCTGAAGTCGGGCGATCACGTGGTTTGCGGGAACGATTTGTATGGCGGGACGCCGCGGCTGTTCAACCAGGTGATGACGGGATTCGGGCTGGAGTTTTCGTATGTGGATACTTCAGACGCGGAGAACGTGGAGCGGGCGATCCGCAAGAATACAAGGGTGGTGTATGTGGAGACGCCGACCAATCCGCTGATGCGGTTGAGCGATCTGGCGGCGATCAGCCAGATTTGCCGGCGCAAGAGAATTGAGCTGGTAGTGGACAATACTTTCATGTCGCCATACTTTCAGCAGCCGCTGGCGCTGGGCGCGGATATGGTGGTGCATTCGACCACAAAATTTCTCAATGGGCACAGCGACGGCTTGGGCGGCGTGGTGGTATGCAGCAAGCCGGAGCAGGCGGAGAACCTGGCGTTCTTGCAGAAGGCCGCGGGAGCGATACTCTCTCCGTTTGAGTGCTGGCTGATTTTGCGCGGCGTGAAGACGCTGGCGGCGCGGATGGAGATCCACGATAAGAATGGGCGAGCGGTGGCTGAGTTCCTGGCGAAGCATAAGAAGGTGAGCAAAGTGTTTTATCCGGGGCTCGCGGATCATCCAGAGCACGAGTTGGCGAAGCGGCAGATGAGCGGCTTTGGGGCGATGATCACCTTTGAAACGGGATCGCTGAAGAATGCGAACAAGATGCTGAAGATGCTGCGGGTGTGCTCGCTGGCGGAGTCATTGGGAGGAGTGGAGACTTTGATCTCGCATCCGGCGACGATGACGCACGCTGGGTTGGGCGAGAAGGGGCGCAAGGCGATTGGGATCACCGACGGCATGGTGCGGATTTCAGTGGGGATCGAGGATCTTGCGGACATTCTTGAAGACCTGGATTTGGGGCTGGCTGCTATATAGGTTTTCTCTTTGGTGCTAGGGTCAATCCTCTAGGTAACTTTTTCCTTCCTTGTACGGTATTGCCGATGCTGATCGGCGACGACTCTTCGGACTCAACTGGGTTCTAAGTGAGGTGAGCAAATGCGTCGTCACTTCGTTTCTTTCAATTCAAATCTCAATGGAGGTGCACGATGCGACGAACGATTCTTAGTGCGACGCTGTTTGTGCTGGCGTCCCTGGTTGCGGTTGGACAGACGGCGACTCCAAACGATGCGCGGCAGGATCAGCGAGACGCGCGGCAGGATCGGCAAGACGCGCGGCAGGATCGGCAAGAGCTGCGGCAGAATGTAAAAGGCGTTCGGCATGATGTGAAGGATGCGCGGCAGGATGTGAAAGACGCGCGCAACGACCAAACTGACATGAAGCAGGATCGTGCCGCCCTGCGGAATGACGTGAAGAACGGCGACAAGGCAGCAGCAGTAAAGGCGCAGAAAGAACTACGCAAGGACCAGCGCGACATGCGCAATGACAAACAGCAGGCGAGCAAAGACGTCAGAGATACACGAGCCGACCGGCAGGACGCGCGAGTCGACCGCCGCCAGATGAGAGCGCCCCAGAGTGGAATGGGAGCGCACGGCGGACGGCGGTGAACTAGCTAAGAAAAGGCAGTTGCAAGTTTCGTTTCTTGAAGGGCGGCGAGAGACGTCTTACGCCGCCCTCTTTTTCTGCCTCTCTTTTTTCTTGTTTTCTTGTCCACGTCGGAGCACCGATCCACACGAGGGTACTGGTTCAGGTTACTGAGTCTTCCAGCCATTTCAGGTAGGGCGAGCTTCCCTCCTCCACGGAAAATGCGATGCACTCGGGCAGGTCGTAGGAGTGGAGCGCGCGAATTGCGTCGCGGACCCCAGGAAATCGTTCTGCCGTGGTCTTTATGATGAGGAGCCATTCTTGGGTAGATTCGATTTTGCCCTGCCATCGATAGATAGATTCGACACGCGGGATAATATTCACGCAGGCGGCGAGCTTTTGTTCCACCAGACCGCGCGCGATTTTGCGGGCTTCTTCGTCGGAGCCAGTAGTGGTGAGGACGATTCGTTTGTCGGTCATATAAAATCAGGCGGCGGAAAGTTCGCGGCTACGAAGGAAATGTAGCAGGTTGTGATGGATTCCGGCACTGACGGCGGGACCCTCAGGACAACCGGCGAGATGCTAGCGCTACAGGGAGCGTTCATGCTAACGCAGATCAAGTTTGGCACATCGGGTTGGCGGGCGGTGATGGCGGAGGAGTTTACCTTTGCTAACGTGCGGCGTGCGGTGGCTGGAATTGCACGTTATGTGGCCGCGCAGAAGCCGCAGGGCGCGCGGGTGTTGGTGGGGCGCGATCCGCGGTTTCTGGGGGAGACGTTTTGTTCGATGGCGGCGGAGATTCTGACTGCTCACGGGATCGCGCCGGTGATCGTCGCGGAACCTGCGCCTACTCCGGCATTTGCTTATGCCGTTGTCCAAAGCAGGGCTGATGGGGTGATCAACTTTACGGCATCGCATAATCCGCCAGAATATAACGGGATAAAGTTCTCCACTCCGGACGGATGCCCGGCGTTGCCGGAAATTACTAAGAAGATTGAAGCTGAGATTGCGGCGGGAGATGCTGGGGTTGCGGCGTCAGGCGCAACCGGTAACGGCAAGGGCGTGCCCGCGCAGGAATCGCTCGATGTGAAAGCGGGTTATTTGAAGAGGCTGCGGGAGATTGTGGACCTGGAAGTGATCCGCAAGGCTAATCTGCGAGTTTGTTTCGATCCTGTGTGGGGCGCGGCTCGGGGATATTCGGACGAATTACTGCGTGAGGCGGGGGTGAAGGTCGCCACGGTTCACGACTATCGGGATGTGCTGTTTGGCGGATACGCGCCGGAGCCGGACGATCATCTGTTGCAGGACCTGCGGGAAAAGATGCGGGCTACGGGAGCGCAGATTGGGATTGCGACGGATGGCGACGCGGACCGCTTTGGAATTGTCGATGGAGACGGGACTTTTTTGCAGCCGAACTACGTGATCGCATTGCTGTTCGACTATCTGGTGGAGAGCCGGGGGTGGACGAACGGGGTGGCGAAGTCGGTGGCGACTACGAATCTGATTAACGCGATCGCGGAGGCGCGCGGCGTGGAACTGTACGAGACGCCGGTGGGATTCAAGTACATTGGCGAACTGATCATGCAGGACAAGATTGCGATTGGCGGGGAAGAGAGCGCGGGGCTTTCGATCCGTCATCATGTGCCGGAGAAAGACGGGGTGCTGGCGGGATTGCTGTGCTGCGAGATGGTGGCGAGGCGGGGGAAGTCCCTGGGCGAGCAATTACGGGCTTTATGTAACCAAGTTGGTTCGTATTATCCGCGGAGAGAGAACTTCCGCTTGACGGCTGAGGTGAAAGCGAAGTTCACTGAGAAGCTGAAGTCTGATCCGCGGGAGTTCTGTGGGCGCGCGGTCAGCGAAGTGGTTCGTATCGATGGATTGAAGCTGGTTTTCGAAGACGGGTCCTGGGTGTGCTACCGGCTTTCGGGGACGGAGCCGGTGGTGCGGGTTTATTCCGAGGCGCGCAGCGAGCAGGGTCTGGAGATGTTGAGCAGGGCGGCGAGAGAATGGATTTTCGAGTAAGAGATCTGGCAAGAGTTCGGCGATTTCCCAGTGCGCAGGATGGGCTGCGCGCGATGGTGGAGCGGGCGCCGCAGGCTGAGGCGATGGCTGCGTCGTGGGCCGAGAGCGCGCGGCCGCTGGCAGGGCGAGTGTATGGCTTGCGCCGGCGTATTGCGACAATCACGGTTACGGTGCTGGCCGGCCTGCTGTTTGTGCACGTCATGTTTGGCGCGAATGGAATGATTGTCTACAGACAAAAGCGGGCTGAATATGAATCGCTGCAAAAGCGGATCGCGCTGGAGCAAAAGGAAAACGATACCTACGCGCAGAAGATTCAGGGATTGAAGACGGACGAAAAAGCGATTGAGAAGGAAGCCCGCGAGCAATTGCGGTACGCGCGTCCTGGAGAGTATGTGTATGTCCCGCCAGTTGCGGCAAATCCTCCGTCCCCAGCCAATCACTCGGCGAAGAAGTGAGCGTCCCGCCGTAGATTCTGATTGTCGCCGGTACTAGTGGTTGACACTCCGGAACTTCCTCTGTGGTATAGTTCGGGACGTTAATCGGCGGCCGGTAGGGCGGTGAGTTGCTGCCGGACGGACGGTTAGAATTCCTGCCACAACCTGCGGTTTGGGGACGCGAGCGGAATATCAGAAAAGGAGAATTACCGGCCATGAGAAAAGTGCTAGTGCTTTGTCTTGCGATCTGTTTTGTGTTTGCCCTGACGTCGGCGGCACTTGACGATATGGGGAAAAGCACGACCGTTAATGGGTGGATCACCGACGCGAAGTGCGGCGCGAAGGGCGCCAACGCCGGCGGCGAAGCATGCACCAAGAAGTGCGTGGCCGCAGGCGAGAAGATGGTGATTGTGACTGACGGCGATTCGAAAGTTCTGGCTGTGGACAATCAAGACGCTCTGAAGGGTCATGAGGGACACCACGTTGCCGTGACTGGAACGATGAGCAAGGATTCCATTCATGTGGGCAGTGTGAAGATGCTGTAAGAGATTTGGCAGTGATAGAGGGCGGCTGCGGCCGCCCTTTTGTTGTTGCGGTTACTGCTGCTGCCGAGCTGCGCTCGGCGACCGGGTCCCCTCGACTTCGCTCAGGGCAGGCTCCGACCCGGTCCCACACGCTACCGGACTACGCCTTCTAGCGGGGAACTGGCTGTGGCGTATAACTTTTTCGGCATGCGGCCTGCGAGGTAAGCTTGGCGTCCGGCTAGAACTCCATGGTGCATGGCTTCGGCCATGAGCACGGGATCTTGCGCGCCGGCGATGCCGGTGTTCATGAGGACTGCGTCGGCGCCGAGTTCCATGGCGATGGCGGCGTCGGAAGCGGTGCCTACGCCTGCGTCCACGATGAGCGGAACGCCGGTAATCATTTCGCGGAGGATGCGGATGTGGGCCTGGTTCTGAATGCCCATACCGCTGCCGATGGGAGCGCCGAGGGGCATCACGGCGGCTGCGCCGGCTTCGACCAGACGCTTGGCGAAGACAATGTCGTCGGAAGTGTAGGGCAGGACGGTGAAGCCTTCACTTACAAGTACGCGAGTGGCCTCGAGCGTGGCTTGCACGTCGGGGTAAAGTGTTGCCTGGTCGCCGATCACTTCGAGTTTGACCCAGTCAGAGAGGCCGACCTCGCGGCCGAGACGCGCGGCGCGGATGGCTTCGTCCGCGGTGTAGCACCCGGCGGTGTTGGGCAGCAGGAAATACTTTTTGGAATCGATGTAATCGAGCAGGGACTCCTTGCTGCGGTCGAGGTTGACGCGGCGGACGGCGACCGTGACCATCTCGGCGCCGCTGGCCTCGAGGGCGCGGGCAGTTTCCTGGAAGGACTTGTACTTTCCGGTGCCGACGATCAGGCGGGAGCGGAAGGAGCGGCCGGCGATGATTAATGAGTCCGTCATGAGGGTATTGTAACTAATAGTCAACTTCAGAGTATGGAATCACTCGCGAGGCACGCGGACGGCAAGATTTATTCGCGTACGGCGTTGATCCCGGTATACTCAACCTTCTGGGATCTACATGCGTTCTGCCGCTCTGGTGTCAGGCATACTCGCGTTTCTGCTTAGCTGCGCCTCGGCTTTCGGTTGCACGTGTGTCCCGCCCCCGCCTGGAATCAAGAACGCGCGAGAATTGTCTGAATGGAAATCTCAGGGGGTTGCAGTAATTTTTGAAGGAGAGGTTGAGGATGCCGAGCTGAAATCGAAACTGCTCGATGCGTCGGTGGGGGACCTTGTGCCCGCCAACCTCGATCAAAGCGCACCTGTCATGGTTATCACATTTAACGTGTCGCACTCCTACCGTGGAGTACGGCAGCTGCCCGTGCAGGTGGAGACCGGTCTGGGGGGTGGTGATTGCGGTTTTGGTTTTGAAATTGGGAAGCAATATGTTGTTTACGCTTACATAGGCGAATCGGGCCGACTCTCAACAGGAATTTGCACAGGTACTGCGCTTCTAGAGGACAGCGCAGGCAACCTCGCGTATCTGCGCGGTGATCCGATTGTTCACGAAACCGCGGAGGGCCCATCCCGTGCCAAACCCGGCAAACTGTGCGTCCGTGCTATTCCAAATGTTTCGGACGACTCCACTGATGATAGGGTCCTGCTCTTTCGGGTAGGGCGGAAGTCGCCGGTCGTGTCCGATGAAGCTGAGCCAGACGGGAAGGGCTTATTCTGTGCTGCGAATGTCGAGCCCGGGAAGTACCACTTACTCTTCGCGGGCAAGTCGGGAGAGTCACTCACATCGTTTGTGTTTTATCCGGGCGTGGCGACGCTGTCCGAAGCAACTGCGATCGACATCCACCCTGGTCAAGTCGTTTCCGATCTCGTCCTCAAAATCTATCCTCAACCGACC
This sequence comes from Candidatus Dormiibacterota bacterium, assembly GCA_035566655.1. Classification (GTDB taxonomy): domain Bacteria; phylum Acidobacteriota; class Terriglobia; order Terriglobales; family Acidobacteriaceae; genus Sulfotelmatobacter. The sequence continues at coordinate 276,166 of DATMQT010000003.1, read as the reverse complement.
TTTTCGGTTAGAGGGGCGGTCTCCACTTCCAACAACTCTCGGATGCCGCCTGACGCTAAGGTGATCTTGGTCAGTGGGGACCAACCTTTCCTCGCCTTGGCTTACGCAGCGGAAGTGGCCCCAAATGGCTCTTTTGCCTTCCCCAAAGTCTTGGCGGGCAGGTATTGGAGCTTTGTGGACGTCGAGTCTGATCCCGGAGGCTCTGGGAAACCTAGATGGTTGACGAGGAAATCCGAGTTGCTCGTGGACAGAAATTTTACCGACGTGCCTCTAGTGCTCACCCCTAACTAACAGTTCTCGGTTCGGTGTGGCAAATCGGTTGGTCGTTGCAGCCTTGCCCCAGAGCCGTGCCGCAAGAAGGCGGGTCAGGAGATGGTGGCCGTGGCTTCCGCCTGGGCGTAGAGTTCGTCGATCTGGCGGCGATAGCGTTCTTCGATTACGCGGCGGCGCAGTTTCATGGTGGGCGTGAGCGCGCCGTTCTCTGGGGTGAATTCGTCGGGGACCAGCAGCACACGTTTCAGCTTTTCGAATCTTGCGAGATTCTGGTTTACCTCTTCCACGATTCCTTCGTAGAGCACCTGAACTTTTGGGTTGGCGACGAGTTCGGTACGCGACGAAAATGTGATGGCATTCGCGCGGGCCCAGTCTTCGAGGGGCGTGAAGTTGGGGGAAATGATGACGAAAGCAAACTTGCGCTTGTCGCCCATGACGACGGCGGTGCCGATGAGCGGGCTGAGCTTCAGAGAATTCTCGATGGGTTGCGGGGCGATGAACTTGCCGCCGGAGGTTTTGATGAGTTCTTTTTTGCGGTCAGTGACGGAGAGGTATCCATCGGCGTCGATCTGGCCGATGTCTCCGGTCTTGAACCAGCCGTCCTGAAAGGCGTTTTGGGTTTCTTCGGGACGGTTCCAGTATCCCTTGAAGACGGAGGGGCCGCGAACGAGAATCTCGCCGTCTTCGGCGATGCGAACTTCAAGATTGTTGAGTACCTTGCCGACTGTGCCGATGCGGTGGTTGACGGGTGTGTTGACAGCAATGACCGGAGAAGTTTCGGTCAGGCCATAGCCCTCATGAATGCGAATGCCGACGGTGGCGAACCATTCGGCGAGTTCGCGGCCAAGGGGCGCGCCTCCGGAGATGAAAGTTGTGACGCGGCCTCCGAGGCCTTCGCGGATCTTCGAGAAGACGAGGTGGTTGGCCAGCTTCCAACTGAGCGACGTTGGAGTGTGTCCGGCGAGAATTGCAGGTTTGTTGGCGCGGCCGATGGCAAGCGCCCAGCGGTAGATGGCGTGTTTGGGGAAGCCACGGGCCTTCGTTTCTGTCTTGGCGTAGATTTTTTCGTAGACTCGGGGCACAGAAACGCAGACTGTGGGGCGGACTTCGAGGAAAGTTTCCGTAAGATTCTCCATGAAGGGGCAGTAGGCGAGGGTGACGCCGTGGTACAGCATGGAGAAATCCACGTGGCGCGCGGTGACGTGCGAGAGGGGAAGAAACGAAATGCTGACTTCACCGGGGTGCATGTCGAAGCCCAGCAGCGAGCAGGTGATGTTGGAGGCCATGTTGCCGTGCGTCAGCATTGCGCCCTTGGAGGTTCCAGTGGTGCCGGAGGTGTAGATGATGGTGGCAAGGTCGTCGGGCTGGATGGAGCGGGCGAAGCGCTCGGTTTGAGGATCGAGAGTGATGGGGCCCTGGGTAGTGAACTGATGCATGAGCACGCAGGTTGCGGCTAGATCGCTGGGGATCTGAATGTGATCCATGATGACGATTTTCTTGACTTGTGTTTGAGGAAGAATGGTTTGCACCTTGCGCAATTGATTTTCCGAGGAGAGGAAAACCACGCTGGCGCCGGAATCGCGCAGGGTGTAGGCGGTCTGTTCAGGCGTCAGCGTGGAGTAGACCGGGACGGTAACGGCACCGAGAAGGAGAATGGCGAAGTCAGCGGTGGACCACTGTGGGCGATTCTCGCTAAGAATTGCAACGCGATCGCCGGGGTGGATGCCCCATTCTTGCAGTGCACGAACGGTTCCGGCTACGTTGCGGCGAAGATCCGAGGAAGAGATGGGCAGCCACTTTCCAGCTTCGCGGTAGAGCATCGCGCGATCGAGATTGCGCTCGGTGGCGGCGAAGAAGACGTCGTTTAGCGTGGTAAGGCTCATCGAGGCGCGGACGCGTAGTCTGAAATTGAATTTACTGTTTATGTTTGGTTTCGGCAATGCGAAAGACATGAGGGTGGGGTACTGACTGGCGTCCTCGGCGGGAGTGTGGGCATGCAAAATTACAATGTCTTCGGGGTCGGGTAAGCTATTATTCGGAACAGGAGGTTCGTGATGCGGAAGAAACCGAACGTGGTGGCGGCAGCGCTGCTCGCAGGGTTGCTGGCAGTTGCGAGCGCTGCTCCCGTGGCGGCGCAAAGCAAGGCGGGAGAGAGCAGATCTGCGTCCATGCCCAAGGTGGGCGATGTGGCGCCGGATTTCACGCTGAAATATTTCGACGGCAACGATCTGAAAGACGTTTCCTTGAGCCAGTACCGCGGCAAGAAAAACGTCGTGCTGGGATTTTTCATCTTTGCCTTTACCGGCGGTTGAACGGCGCAGATGAAGGCTCTCCAGCAGGACGTGAAACGGCTGGAAGCTACCGACACCCAGGTCCTGGGTGTGAGCGTCGATAGTGCTTTCTCGAACAAAGCTTTCGCTGACCAAATTGGCGTGACGTTTCCGCTCTTGAGCGATTGGGGCGGCGAGGTGACGCACAAGTATGGAATCTACCTGGAAAAGTACAAGGCCGCGCGCCGGGTGAACTTCCTGATTGGGAAAGATGGGAAGATTCTGGAAGAGCAGGTGGATAAAGACGCGATCGATCCGACGAAGATTGTGGATACTTGTGAGCGGCCGAAGCTGAAGAACTGACAATCCAGTTCAGGCGGCGGGCAATTCGAAGGAGAATACCGAACCGCGGCCGAGCTGGCTGGTTATGCCGACGGTGCCGTTGTGGGCTTCGACGATGGCTTTGGCGATGGCCAGGCCCATGCCGGTGCCTTGCACGCTATAGCGCTGGTCGCGGCCGCGATAGAACTTGTCGAAGACCAGCGATTGCTCGAAGTCATCGATGCCCTGTCCGTGGTCGGTGACGCTGGTGACGACGCGGTCTCCCTTGCGTTCGGCCGTAATTGTGATTGGCGAATCGGGCGGAGAGTATTTCGCGGCGTTTTCCAGCAACTGCTTGAGCACTTCGGCGATGCGGTCGGAATCGACCCGCACCTTGGGCAGCGATTGAGCTACGCGGACGTCGAGCGAGTGCTGGCCGATAAATGCTCTCGATTCTTCCACTGCGGACTCAATCACGCTGGCGATATCCACCGGAGCCATGTGGAGTTCGACCTTGTGGGCATCGAGTTGCGCCATTTCCGTGGCCTCACCGACCAGGCGATCGAGGCGGTCGGTTTCTTCATTGATTACGGTCAGCAATTCCTTCCGTTGGGCTTCGTCGAGGTTGTACTCCGAGAGCAGACCTGTGACCGCGGCCTTTATGCCGGTGAGCGGAGTGCGCAGTTCGTGGGTTACGGAATCGAGAAGAACTGCGCGGAGGTTTTCACTCTGGTGTGCGGCTTCGGTCTGAGAAAGTTTTTCGATGGCTCCGGCGCGCTCGATGGCGATGCCGATCATGCTGCCCAGGGCTTCCAGAGTGGCGCGGGAGAGAGTGGGGCCGACGATGCCAACGGCTCCGGTGGTGCGCGTTCCGAGATGCAGAGGAGTGAGAGAAATTCCGCGCTGGTGATCGATGACCGGCTCGCCGCGGGAGCTGACCATCTGAAGATCCTGCAGAGCCAGCGACGTAGCATTGGGATCGGTGCGGTAGACCTGCTGGGAACTTAGCAAATAAATGGCGGCCGCTTTGGCACCGAATCCGTCACACGCGTAGGCGGGGATCGCGTTCAGTAATTCGGCAACGTTATCGGTAGCGAGGAGGCGCTGGCTGAAGGCGTAGAGGCGTTCGACGTCGCGGCGGCGCTGGTTGGCGTCGGCAGTCTGGCGGCGGGCGCGGTCCGCGAGTTGGCTGGCGATGCCGGCGGTCACCAGGAAGGCGAAGAGCGCGACCCAGTTTTGCGGGTCGGCGACGGTGAAGGTTCCGATGGGAGGAAGAAAATAATAGTTGAAGGCAAGTGTGGCGATCAGGGCGAGAAAGACGGAGAAACGAAATCCCCAGTAGGCGGCGACCCAGAGAACCATTAGTAGGAACGTCAGGGCCACGGTGGTCGGGTTTACGTGGAGGAGTCGCCGGTAGACTTGGACCACCAGTTCAGTGGCCACGACGCAGGCAGCGAAGCGGAACAGGTGCTGTGGCCATCGAGCTTTCACGGGCACGATTGTAAATGGAATCAAGGTTTCAAGGTTTCAAAGTTTCAAGGTTTCAAGGGTGGCGATGGGTTGTGAAACCTTGAAACTATGAAACCTTCAAACCTGCTCTGCGTCCAGATTCGACAATTTCCTTTCCTCCGTGGACAATAGCGGCGATGGCCAAGACTCCAGAAGAATGGCTTAAGGAATGTGATACCTCCCAGCGGCCGGCGGTGTTCAAACTGTTTTTGGGCTATGCCCCCGGCGTGGGAAAGACGTACGCGATGCTGAGCGAAGGCGTACGGCGGGCGAGTCGCGGCGAAGAAGTTGTGATCGGAGTAGTAGAGACCCACGGACGCAAGCCGATTGTGGAGCTTTCGTCTCGACTGGAAACGGTTCCGCGCAGGAAGCTGGAATACAAATCGACCATCTTTGAAGAAATGGACGTTGATGCCATTCTGGCGCGCAAGCCGCACGTGGTGTTGGTGGATGAGCTGGCACATACGAATATTGAAGGCAGTAAGCACGCCAAACGCTATGAAGATGTATTCGAGCTGCTGGATGCGGGGATCGACGTTCTATCCACGCTGAACGTGCAGCATATCGAGAGCCTGTCGCCGACGATTCAAGGCTTGACCGGCGTGCACGTGCGGGAGACGGTGCCGGACTGGGTGATCCGCAGAGCGGGCGAGATTGTGATGGCGGATCTTACTCCGCAAGCATTGCAGACCCGAATGAAGCGCGGAGATATTTATCCGCTGGAGCGGGTGGAACGTGCGCTGGCTAATTTCTTTCGGAATACCAATCTGGTGGCGTTGCGCGAGTTAGCGCTGCGGCAAGTAACGCAGGCCGTCGACCGCACGCTTTCGGAACTCAAGAATGAAGATGGTCAACTGTTGCAGGTGCGGGAACGGATTGCAGTGTGCATCAGTTCGAATCCGGCGGCGCAGTATTTGATTGCGCGCGGGGCGCGCATGGCGCAGGCGATGGATGGCGACCTGTATGTGCTTTACGTGGACACAGGCGCGGATGAGAGCGACGAGAACCAGCGAACGTTGGCCGACAACGTTCGCTTTGCGGAAAGTGTGGGCGCGAAGGTGGTGAAGACCGAAGGCAAGGTTGTCGCGGAAAGGGTGGCGGAGTTCGTGCGCGAGAGTCACATCACACAGGTCGTGTTCGGGCGGTCGGCTACGAAGGGGTGGAAGAGGTACTTCTATCTTTCGGCGATCCACAAGTTTTTGCGCGATACTCCTGCCGTGGATGTGCACATCGTGACCCAGGAAATGCGGTGAGTAATAATGACGAACGAACACCGGCGAATCCTGGTGGTGGACGACGAACCGCAGATCACGCGGGTGCTGCGTACGACCCTCTCGGCGCAGGGTTATGACATCCGCGTCGCCAATGACGGAGAGATGGCGCTGGAGTTGATGAAGAACTGGACGCCGCACGTCGTGGTCACGGACCTGGCGATGCCGAATCTGGATGGCGTGGAACTGTGCCGGCAGGTACGGAAGATGTCGCAAGTGCCGATCATCGTGCTATCGGTGCGGGGACAGGATCGGTCGAAAGTGGAAGCTCTGGACGCGGGCGCCGACGATTACGTCACCAAACCGTTCAGCATGAACGAACTGCTGGCGCGGATCCGGGCGCAACTGCGCCGCACGCCGGCGGCCGAGGAGCAGCCCAGCGCGATTACGGCCGGAGATTTTTCCATTGATCTGGATGCGCGATCGGTCAAAGTTACTGGGCGTGAAGTCCATCTCACGCCGAAAGAATTTGACTTGCTGGTTTACCTGGCTCGGCGTCCGGGCAAAGTGGTGACGCACCGAACGCTGCTAGCTGCCATCTGGGGACCGAACAGTACCGAACAGCCGGAATACTTGCGTGTTTTTGTTGGGCAGTTGCGCAAGAAGATTGAAACTGATCCTTCCACGCCGAAGTATCTGCTAACGGAACCGTGGGTGGGATACCGATTTGAAGCTGGGTCGTAAGCCCCCCCTTGCCATAATTTTCTTAGCGAATCCATCTTTACGAACATTTTATGGACCTTTTATCTGACCCTTCTGCCATTTCATGTCCAATGGTTGTGGGACGAAATGGAGTCCCAAAGATACGACGCAGGTTCAGGGGGATCAAAGGGTATGTGGATCAATGAAGTAGCACCGGAGCGGTTGGCAGAGCTTTTTCACCACTATCATCAGGCACTTGCGCCCGAGATATCGGGGAAGGGCAGCGAAGGGCAGGGATCGTGGAAAGAAGTTCCGGAGCCGGAGAAGAGCCGCCTGGTAGCGGCGGCGCGTTTGGCGCTGCTTGAACTGGAATCGATGACCAGTGAACGGGCGAAGTCGCGGCAGTATTTTGCACAGCCGGGGGAAGCGGAGTGGGGTTGCTGAGCGCGTGCCCTGTGATTCGATGTGAAGATGGCCTGACTGCTTCAAGCATCTCGCCTTTATGACTTCTTTAGAAATTCCTTAAACCACCCTTACAACCGAAGTGCTTTACTGAAATGTTTGCGCGGGCCGACCGCGGAAATTGCAGGAGGCGAGAAATATGTGGGCAGCCTGGGTAATCGCAGCCATCGCTTCGGCAGCGGCCGTGTTCATGCTCAGGTTTCTAGTGGCCTTGCTGCGAGAGAGTGCGCCGTCGGTTTGCTACTGGGTCGTGCCAGTCCGCCGGGAACCGGAAAAAGAGGTTCATCTTAAAGTTCGGGGCGGCATCTATTTCGATGATGAATGCGGCGCGACGGAGTGGAAGCGCGACGACTGCCATGTGGAATTTCTGGAGAATGGTCATGCTAAGGAAAAATACGATTCAGGTCTTATCAGTCTCGATGTTCACGCTGGTGCTGCCCGCCTGGGCTGGCGCTCAATCTACTCAAGCGGCAGCTCCGTCTTCCGCGAACACCGGCTCTAGTTCGGCAGCACCGACCGAACAGCAGGAAATGCGCGATGAGTTGAAAGCGCTGCGAGCGGAGCTACAGCGCCTGCGGGCGGAGGTGGAGCAGCAGAAGAATGCCACGCCTGCCGACGCTCGTACGAGCGATCTCAGCGTGGTGGTACCGGCACCGATAGCCGCAGGGCCAAACATTCCGTCGGTGACGGCGTCAAACTTTGCCAACTCGTCGTCACTAGCGGCCTCCGGGCAGCCTGCTGCGACGGTGGCGGCGCCGGACTCTGCGGCAACGAAGCCAGCCAAGGCCGAGCCCTTTGCGTTTGCCGACTGGACGTGGCTGAACGGCAATCCACGCACTAAGGAACCAGCCTTCGATTCAAAGTTCTTTACCCCGGAAGTCCGAGTCGACGTTGCTTACCACTACGACTTCAACCACCCCAAAGACGACACGATTGGCGGATCAAGCGAAGTATTTCGTTCGAATGAAGTTAGCCTTACGCATCTGGGTGTGGGTGGAGACTTTCACTACGACCACGTTCGTGCGCGCGTGCTCAGCCAGATAGGTTTGTATGCAACCGCAACGCCGCGCAACGACTCCAGCTATTCGCGGGGACAATGGGATCTGGCCAATGCCTACCGGTATGTCAACGAGGCCTATGGTGGATATCACTTTGATGTGCTGCATGGGGTCAACGTGGATGCCGGCATTTTCCTGTCGTACGTGGGCCTGTTCAGCTTTTACCAATTTGATAACTGGGCGTACCAGCCGTCTTATGTTTCGTCGAACACGCCGTGGTTTTTCACCGGCATGCGCATCCAGGTGTTTCCCACCGAGAAGTTGAAGATCGAACCTTGGATCATCAACGGATGGCAGTCCTACGGTCGATTCAATGGCCGGCTCGGATTTGGCGGGCAGGTCTTGTATCGCCCCACCGGCTGGATTTCCGTCCTCTCGAACAACTACGGGGCGGGAGCCGATGCGCTGGGAATTCCTACCCGCACTCGCTATCACACCGACAACAGCATTGAAGTGAAGTATTACGACCATCCGGAACGCTTCCTGGACAAGATGGCCTTCTCTCTAACCGGTGACGCGGGCTGCGAGAGCGGCGGAGGGGTGAACTGCACCACCAATCAGAAGGATTCTACCGGGAAGATCATTTCGTACAAGCAGAGCTTTCTCGGCTACATGCTTTACAACCGCTGGTGGTTTCACAAGGACCGTTACGGCTTGACCATTGGTGGGGGAAAGATCAACAACCCCGGACGGTATCTGGTGTTGCTGCCGCCCATCGACGGCGCGACGGCCACCTCTGGAACACCCTATTTCACGGAGAATCCCGGCGACCCGTTTAAGGCCTGGGATATTTCGGGCACCTACGATTACATGCCTAGCCAATACATTACGTTCCGCTGGGAGTTCAACCACCGGCATGCCAATGTGCCGTACTGGAGCGGTCCGGGCGGAGTTACGCCGCCGGGAGGCAACAACGGGAATCCCGGTTCGACGATCACAGGGTGGCAGCCGGATCTTCGTCATACGGAGGATCGGGCTACCATGGCGATCCTGGTGAAGTTCTAGGCGAAGTTGAGATCGGAGCAAACGATGCAGGACGTGATTTTTCTCGGTGTGACGATTCTGTTTTTCGTGATTTCGCTTGCCTATGTCGCGTTTTGCGAGCGAGTGCGTTGAGGCATCTATGAGCGCTGGACCGATCATCATGCTGATTATTTGCGCGGGGCTGCTGGTGTACCTGGTGTACGCCATGTTGCGGCCGGAGAAATTCTGATGACGGCAAATGGATGGCTGCAAATCTTTTTTCTGCTGGCGGTGGTGCTGCTGATCACCAAGCCGCTGGGCGGATTCATGACGCGGGTGTTCAGCCGGGAGCGGACGTGGCTGGATCCGGTGATGCGTCCAGTGGAACGGATTCTCTACAAGCTTACCGGCGTGGATGAAACCCACGAAATGGACTGGAAGGAATACGCGCTGGCGCTGCTTTTGTTCAGCGGCGTTTCCGTGATCCTGCTGTATGTATTGCAGCGGGTGCAGGGGTGGGCTGGGCCGGCGTCGTGGAATCCGCAAAGGTTGCCGGGAGTGCCTCCGGCGCTGGCGTTCAATACGTCCGCTTCGTTTACAACAAACACGAACTGGCAAAACTACGTTCCCGAAATCACCATGAGCTATCTGACGCAGATGGTGGGTCTGGCGTATCACAACTGGGTTTCGGCGGCGGCGGGCATGGCTCTGGCCATTGCGTTCATTCGCGGCATTGCGCGGCGCGAACAGAAGACCATCGGGAATTTCTGGGTGGATATGGTTCGCGGCACCTTGTGGATTCTGGCTCCGCTGTGTCTGGTTGGTGCTCTGTTGCTGGTGTCGCAGGGTGTGGTGCAGAACCTGAAGCCTTATGACACGGTGCAACTGGTCGATCCCTACCAGACGCCGCAACTTGGTTCCGACGGCAAAGCTGTAAACGGGCCTGACGCTAAGCCCGTGATGCAGACGGTCAGTCAGCAGTTGATCGCGCAGGGGCCTACGGCTTCGCAAGAGATCATCAAAGAGCTGGGCACCAACGGCGGCGGCTTCTTTAACGCCAACAGCGCGCATCCATTCGAGAATCCCACACCGTTTACGAACTTCCTGGAGATGTTCTGCATACTTGCGATTCCTTCCGCGTTTACTTACACGTTGGGAAAGATGACTGGGTCGCCGCGACACGGATGGGCAGTGTGGGCGGCGATGGCTTTGCTGTTTCTGGCCGGGGTGAGCACCGCATATTGGGCGGAGGCGCGGGGGAATCCGTTAGTCTCGGCTGCGGCGCAGCACGGCTCGTCACGTCCTTCTTCTGTTCCGCAGTCCGCGGGCAATCTCGAAGGAAAAGAAGTGCGGTTCGGCGTCGCAAACTCGGCGCTATTCGCGACTGTGACAACCGACACAAGTTGCGGCGCGGTCAACTCCATGCATGATTCATTCACGCCCTTGGGCGGAATGGTTCCCCTGATCAACCTCATGCTCAGTGAAGTGATCTTTGGCGGAGTGGGCGCGGGGATGTACGGAATGCTGGTCTTCGTCATTCTCTCCGTCTTTATTGCAGGATTGATGGTGGGACGCACGCCGGAGTATCTGGGGAAGAAGATCGAAGCCTACGACGTGAAGATGGCGATGCTGGTGGTGCTGATCTTTCCGCTCGTAATCCTGGTGTTCACGGCGATTTCGGTTTTGTACAGCTTCGGTACTTCTGCCATGACGAATGCGGGGCCGCACGGGTTCAGCCAGGTGCTCTACGCCTTTACTTCCTCAGTGGCCAACAACGGCTCGGCTTTCGCTGGGATCAGCGGCAACACGCTCTGGTACAACACGTCGCTGGGTATGGCCATGCTGCTGGGGCGTTTCATGATGATTCTGCCCATGCTGGCGATTGCGGGCAATCTGGCAGGCAAGAAACAGACTCCGGCAACGCTGGGCACTTTCCCGGTGACTGGACCCTTGTTCACGGTGCTGCTGATCGGCGTCGTGGTGATTGTGGGTGCGCTGACATTTTTCCCGGCTCTGAGTCTGGGGCCGATTCTTGAACACTTGCTGATGGTGGCGGGAAAAACGTTTTAGACAGGCTGTCTTAGGCAAATATGGCGAGCAAGAAATCAAAACGCAGTTTGTGGGACGTGAAGATTGTGCGCCGCGCGGCTTGGGATTCGCTGGTGAAGCTGCATCCCGTGACAATGATGCGGAATCCGGTGATGTTCGTGGTGGAAGTAGGTAGCGTGGTGACCACGGCCTTACTTTTTCAGCGAGCGCATGGGAGCTTCGCATTCAACTTGCAGATCACGCTATGGCTGTGGTTCACCGTGTTGTTCGCCAACTTTGCCGAGGCCATGGCGGAAGGCCGAGGAAAGGCGCAGGCCGACGCCTTGCGGCGCGCGAAAGCGGAGACGATGGCCAACCGCTTGCTTCCCGATGGAAAAACGGAGACCGTGCCGGGGTCCAAATTGCGTTCGGGCGACATGGTGCTGGTCGAGGCCGGCGAATTTGTTCCCGGCGATGGCGAGATTGTGGAAGGGGTAGCATCAGTGGACGAGTCGGCGATTACGGGTGAATCCGCGCCCGTGATTCGCGAGGCAGGTGGCGACCGTTCGGCCGTGACTGGCGGAACGCGGGTGCTTTCGGATTGGGTGAAGGTGAAGATCACTTCCAATCCCGGTGAGACTTTTCTGGATCGCATGATCGCGCTGGTGGAAGGTGCAGAGCGGCAGAAGACTCCGAACGAAATTGCGCTGAATATTTTGCTCGCGGGGCTGACGATCGTGTTCCTGCTCGCGGTGGTCACGCTGCAACCTTTCGCTATTTATGCGGGTGCGCCGCAGACAGTGTTTGTGCTGGTGTCTTTGCTGGTGTGCCTGATCCCGACCACGATTGGCGGATTGCTCTCTGCGATTGGCATTGCGGGCATGGACCGGCTGGTGCAGCACAATGTGCTGGCGATGTCGGGGCGGGCGGTGGAAGCCGCTGGCGATGTGAATACATTGCTGCTTGACAAAACGGGAACCATCACGCTGGGCAACCGGCAAGCCACGGAGTTCGTAACGGCGCCGGGCGTGACAGAAGCGATGTTGGCGGATTCTGCGCAGCTTTCGTCGCTGGCAGATGAGACTCCAGAGGGCCGCTCGATTGTAGTGCTGGCGAAAGAAAAGTACGGATTGCGCGGACGCGAAATGAGTACGCACGACGCCGAGTTCATTCCTTTCAGCGCGATGACGCGGATGTCGGGAGTGAATCTGGATGGCCGCGCGATCCGCAAAGGCGCGACGGATGCGGTTGCGAAATATCTGGAGGAGCAGGGCAGTTCGCTCCCCGCGGAAGTGCGTGCATCTGTTGAAGCTATTTCGCGGTCCGGGGGGACGCCGCTGGTGGTGGCCGAGAACGGCCGCGCTCTTGGAGTGATCCACCTGAAGGACATCGTAAAGGGCGGTATGCGGCAGCGTTTCGATCAGTTGCGTTCCATGGGAATCACTACGGTGATGATCACGGGGGATAACCCATTGACGGCGGCAGCGATTGCGACAGAGGCCGGCGTAGACGACTTTCTCGCGCAGGCGACGCCCAAGGACAAACTCGATCTGATCCGGCGTGAACAGGGGCAGGGAAAACTGGTTGCGATGACAGGCGACGGCACGAACGATGCGCCAGCTCTGGCGCAGGCCGATGTGGGTGTTGCCATGAACACGGGCACGCAGGCGGCGAAAGAAGCCGGCAACATGGTGGACCTGGATTCGAATCCCACCAAGCTGATTGAGATCGTGGAAATCGGCAAACAGCTGCTGATGACGCGGGGCGCGCTAACCACGTTCTCCATCGCCAACGATGTGGCGAAGTATTTCGCCATTATCCCGGCAATGTTCGCCGGGACGTTCCCGGTATTGCAGGCACTGAATGTGATGCGGCTGGCTACGCCACAGTCGGCGATCTTGTCGGCAGTCATTTTCAATGCGCTGATCATCGTGGCGCTGATTCCGCTGGCGCTGCGCGGAGTGAAATATGTTCCGCAGGGAGCGGCCGTGTTGCTGCGGCGAAATTTGCTAGTATACGGATTGGGCGGGGTGATTGTGCCGTTCATTGGAATCAAGCTGATTGACCTGCTGATCGTGCGCGCGGGGCTGGCATAGAGGCCACTATGAAAAAGAACATGATCACCGCTGTGCTGATGACGCTGGTGACGACTGTGTTGTTCGGCCTGCTGTTTCCCCTGTTAATTACTGTGCTAGCGCAAGTGTTATTTCCGAAGCAGGCTAATGGGGATCTGCTGACACGGAATGGCAAGGTGGTGGGATCGCGATTGATCGGACAATCATTTTCCTCAGCTGGTTATTTTCACTCGCGTCCATCCAGTGCGGGAACTGGGTACGACGCGGACAATTCCGGCGGATCGAATCTAGGGCCGACCAATCAATCTCTCATCGCACGGGTTCAGGGAGACGCAGACCGATTGCAGGCAGAGAATCCCGGGGCGGCAATTCCAATGGATTTGCTGACGACTTCGGGGTCCGGGCTTGATCCCCATATCTCGCCCGAGGCAGCGGAGTTTCAGGTGCCGCGCATCGCGAAAGAACGCGGGGTGAGCGAGGATGTGGTGCGCGAAGCGGTGCGTCAGCATACGGAGTCGAGGCAGTTCGGATTTATGGGCGAGCCGAGGGTCAATGTTTTGGAATTGAATCTCACATTGGATGAGATTTCGCCGAAGCCGGTAAATCACTAAAGTTCCTCACGAAAACAACTTCTCGCCTGCCTGATATCAGCCAGTCCTGGCTGAAAACCACCACCGGAGCGCAAGAAAACTAAACTGTCTCTATCGTGTTTACTCGGGCGTGGATAAGATTGTTGAGGAGAGAATATTCCTCCTCATGATTCTCTATCCATCGGGAGAAAGTTATGAAGATGCATAAGCAGTGGTGGAGCTGGGCAGTGATGGTGGCGGGCTTGGCATTCATGCTGCAGGCGCCGCTGAGAATCAAAGGGCAGGACGCACCGGTGGCGCAAGATGCTCAAGGTCCGCAGGACATGCCGGCTCCACAAGATGCGCAAAATCCAGACCAGGATCCTCCGGGCCGCGTGGCGCGGCTGAATTACATTGAGGGGTCGGTGTCGTTTCAGCCTGGCGGGGAGAGTGATTGGGTTGACGCCGTGCTCAATCGTCCGCTGGTGACGGGCGACAATCTATGGGCGGACGAAAATTCGCGCGCTGAAGTGCATGTTGGATCGACCGCTCTCCGCCTGGGTCCTAAGACTGGTATTACATTGCTTGAGGTGAGTGACCGGGCGGCGCAGATTCGCCTGGCACAAGGATCGCTGATCGTCAAGGTCCGCCACGTGGACGACGAAGATTCTTATGAGATCGATACGCCGAACGTGGCGTTCACAGTATTACAGCCGGGGGACTATCGCATTGATGTCGATCCGGACGGCAGCCGAACGGAAGTGACGGTATGGCACGGTCGCGGCGAAGTTACAGGCGGCGGTTCGTCGTACACAGTCGTAGCCGACCAGCATGCCACATTTACCGGCAGTGATCATTTGGATTACGATCTCGGCCAAATTCCCGACCAGGATGGATTTGACAACTGGGCGCTCGATCGCGACCAGATCGAGGATCGCTCTGATTCCGCGAACTATGTTTCGCGCGAGATGACCGGATACGAAGACCTCGACGAGTACGGCGACTGGAGTTATGTGGCGGGCTACGGCACATGCTGGCGTCCGAGAGCCCTGGTGGTGGGCTGGGCGCCGTAATCGCTTTGGACATTGGATTTGGGTGGGGCCATGGGGCTGGACGTGGGTCGAAGACGAGCCCTGGGGATTTGCGCCATTCCACTATGGACGTTGGGCATTCGCCGGGACGGGATGGTTCTGGGTTCCGGGGCCGGTCTACGTGCGGCCGGTGTGGGCGCCCGCGCTGGTGGCCTGGGTCGGCGGCGCGCCGGGATTCCGCTTCTCAGTTGGCGTCGGCGTGGGATGGTTCCCGCTGGGTCCGGGAGAAGTATTTATTCCAGGCTACCGCGTGAGCCGCGGGTATGTGAATAGCGTGAACATCACGAACACGACGGTGAATATTACTAGGGTGACCAACGTCTACTACACGGTGGTGATCAACCGGAACGTGAACAACATTACGTATGTGAACAGGAATGTGAACGGGGGCGTGACCGTGGTTTCGCATGATGCGTTCGTGAATGCGCGGCCCGTGGCGCGGAATGTGTTATCGGTTCCACAGAGAGAGCTGGCGTCCGCGCCGGTGTCGCACACAGTTGCGGTCGAACCGGTGCGTGGCAGCGTGTTGGGTGCGGGCAGGGCGGTGGCGAAAACGCCACCGGCGGCAGTGGTGAGCCGTCCAGTGGTGGCGTTGAGGACTCCGGCGCCCATGCCGCGGTCCTTCGAACAGAAGCAGGCGCAAGCGGGAGGGCGCTTGAGCCAGCAGCCTCTAGTACGGCAGGAGGCGCCGGGGCGGCCAGTGCCGGTGACGCGGCCGGCGCAGCCACAGGCGCAGGACGGGTTCCGTCCCTTTGGGCAAGCCAATGGAGGGAACAACAACCAGCCGAAATCCCAGCCGCGAGTGTGGGAGGCGCAAGGCACTTCGGAACCGGAGAAAAGTGCGCCTCCGGAAAACCGGAATGCGCAGCCTGCTCAGCCGAACCGCGGTGCGCAACCTTCGGGGGCAGCCCGTTCGCCGCAGCCAGCAGAGCAGCAATGGTCGCATCCGTTGGCCAAGCCAGCTCCGCCGGTACAGGAACGAAACGAACAGCAGAAGGAGGAGAAGTTTAACAACTGGCAGCAGCAGAGGCCCGCTCCTGCGCCCCGACCCGCGCAACATTCGTCGCCGCCGCCGAAGCCGGCCGCGCCGCCGTCCAAGAAGTGACGTTGACGTGAACTGCTGGTGTGCTGTTTGATAGGGTTCGCATGCGATGCGACTTGCAAGCGGGCCGAAGTGAAAGTAATGAGATGGCTTTAGCGCCGGGAAGGCGGGGAACCAGCCCGCTCCCGGCGCAGTTGTTTTTCGCGATTTTGTCATGAGCGAACAGATCATGAGCGAGCAGAAGCGTCCGGCCGTTAACTGGATGGATGGTCTCTGGCTGCTATTTCTGCTCGGACTGGCGCTACTGCCGCCGGTGGCGGAGATCCATAAACAACTCACGCTGCTGGCCATTGGCGTGGTACAGCTCAGCGAGGGCTGGCTGCTGGCGCGGGCTCCGGGGCGGGGCCCAGCGTACATCGTTCTGCTCAAGATTGCACTTGCGACTCTGCTCATTGATCACACAGGCGAGGTCGGAATTAACAGCAGCTACTATCCGATTTTCTACCTGCCCGTGGTGACCGCAGCCGAATACTTCAGCCCGCTGGGGACATTGCTGTGGACTGCATTGTCCTCGGCTGCATATTGCTCGTATCTCCTTGACCCCGCACTGCGAGATTTCGAGGTGACGTCGGAGAGCTACGGCTTGCTCGCCATGCGCATTCTTTTCTTTTTTCTTCTGGCGATGGTGGTAAACCGGTTCGTGGTTGAGAATCGGCGCCAGATCAGGCGTTATCAGGAGTTGGCCGAGACACTGGCCGAGACCAATCGCAAGCTGGAGCAGGCGCAGGAGGAGGCGCGGCGTTCGGAGCGGCTGGCGGCGCTAGGGCAGATGTCGGCCGGACTAGCGCACGAAATTCGCAATCCACTGGGCGTGATCAAGGGCTCGGCAGAAATGCTGCATCAGAAGCTGGGGGAATCAAATCCTCTGGCCAGCGAATTGGCGGGTTACATCTCGAGTGAGACCAACCGGTTGAGCGCGCTAGTGACGCGGTTTCTGGATTTTGCGCGGCCGTTGCATACTGAGCTGGCTCCACAGGAGATTACTGCGGTGCTTGATCGTGCACTGCACGACGTTTCGTTAACGCGGAGAGACGAATCGGTGCGAGTAGAGCGTCAGTACGAGGCGAATTTGCCTCTGGTTCCGCTGGACGAGAGTCTTTGCGAGCAGGCATTCGTGAACCTGATTCAGAATGCTTATGATGCGATGGCCGGCAGCGGCGGAATTTTGCGAGTGACCGCGGCGAGGGTAAACGGCGCGAACCGGGATGGAGTTGAAGTTCGGATCGAAGACACCGGGCCGGGAATTCCGGCGGAATTGCGGGAGCAGATCTTCAATCCGTTTGTGACTACGAAGAAAACGGGTGTGGGGCTGGGGCTGTCGATTGTCTCGCGGATTGTTGATGGGCATCATGGAACGATTCGCGTGGAGGGTAGCGGCGACGATCAGCCGGGTGCGCGCTTCGTTGTCTTTTTTCCCGTGGTCAACGAGGTTGCCGGCAATCCGGCATCTTGAGTGGAGAGCGTTCTCCGGAAGAGGGTTTAGTCCGTGCCTAGGATCGAGGAGCGGCAGACGATACTTACGATATGCCAAACATTTTGATTGTTGAAGACGAAGCCAAGATGCGGCGGCTGCTGGAATTGAATCTTGGGGAAGACGGTTTCACCACGCTTTCCGCCGGAGACGCCGAAAACGGCCTGAAACTTCTGCGCGAGAACGCGGTTGATCTGGTAGTGACCGACCTGAAGCTGCCCGGGATGAACGGGTTGGAGTTCCTGCAGGCGATCAAACGTCAGAACGCGGCTTTACCGGTGATAGTGATGACAGCATTTGGTTCGGTCGAGACGGCGGTGGAAGCCATGAAGGCCGGGGCGAGCGACTACGTGTTGAAACCGTTTTCGCTGAGCGAGATGCGCATGGTGATCCGCAAGGAACTGGACGTCCACAATTTGCGGGAGGAGAACCGGTCGCTGCGCGAGGCGTTGGGCAAGCGCTACGCACATCCCAATGTGGTGGCGCGCAGCGTCAAGATGCAGGAAGTGTTGGCGACCGTGGAGCGCGTAGCGCCCACGAATTCAACGGTGCTGCTCGGCGGGGAGAGTGGCGTGGGCAAGGACTTGATTGCGCGCGCAATTCACGAGAAGTCGCGGCGCGCCGGGGGGCCTTTCATCAAGATCAACAGCTCGGCGATTCCGGAGAATTTGCTGGAGAGCGAACTGTTTGGTTATGAGAAGGGAGCGTTCACCGGCGCAAACGCGAGCAAGCCGGGCAAGTTCGAGTTGGCGGACAAGGGCACATTGTTTCTCGACGAAATCGGCGATGTGCCGCCGGCCATCCAGGTGAAGCTGCTGCGTGTGTTGCAGGAGCGCGAGTTTGAGCGGCTGGGCGGAACGCGCACGGTGAAAGTGGATGTGCGGCTGATCGCGGCCACCAACCGCGATCTGCGTGAGGCGCTGGAGCAAGGTACGTTTCGCGAGGATCTCTACTATCGTTTGAACGTCGTGCCTATCGACATTGCCCCGGTGCGCCAGCGCAAGGAGGACATCCCGGACCTGGTGAATCTTTTCATTTCGCGTTTTGCCGGAGACTCTGGCAAGCCGGTGGAGAGCATTACGCCGGAAGCGATGCAGATTCTGGTGAACTACCACTGGCCGGGGAATGTACGCGAATTGCAGAACATCATCGAGCGGGCCTGTGCACTCGCGAAGGGCACGGTACTCGAGGCGGCGGACATTCATTTGGATTTGCGTCCGGCGAAGACGGCGAACGGTGTGAATGTATTTCTTCCTGAGGGTATGACGCTCGAACATTGGGAGGATGAAATGATTCGAGAGGCGCTGCGGCGCGCGAATGGAAACAAGAGTCAGGCGGCGCGGCTGCTGGGGCTTTCGCGGAATGCGCTGCGGTATAGGTTGTCGAAGATTGGGATTGCGGATGAGGGCGAGAAGGAAGCGTAGGTCGATGGGAATCTTCAAGGAAATGTACGAGCAGAGAATCTTCAATTCGGATTGGGAGTACACGGACCTGCGCCGGAAGCTGCCTGAGGCAATTTCACGAGGGTACGTCGAACAGATTCCAGTGATGAAGCCACATAGATTTGCGCCGAAGCGGGAGTGGTACAGGGACAGGGCAACGGGCGAAACCTACTCGCTGGATGCACCTGAAGAAAAGAGCCGAGGATGGTGGGAGAAGATCGAACCCCAGGATCTCGTTGAACCCAGCGAGCGTATACAGTAACGCACTAATCACTGTGCTAGAATGTGTTCATGGCGAACACAAGTAGTGCAACCCTGAGCATCCGGCTGAAGCCCGAGGTCAAGAAGCGGCTGGCCAAACTGGCGAAGGTTTCCGGGCGAAGCTCGAACTTTCTCATCTCCGATGCGGTCGAGTCCTACGTTGCGGACCAGGAGAGATTGCTGGGAGAGATTCGCCAGGCAGACCGCCAGGTGAAGTCGGGTCATTACGTCAGGCACGAGGACATGAAGGCCTGGCTGCTCTCATGGGGGACTGAGCGCGAACTGCCGTTGCCGAAGTGCGCCTGCGGCGGGGAGCACCATAATGATGAGGCGCTGTGCCGCTAGAGATTGTCTGGTCTGTGTGGGCGCGCAGGCGGCTGCGGGAAATACGAGCTTATGTGGCTCAGGACAAGCCTGACGCCGCGGAAAGACTGGCGACGCGGATCGTTGCGTTGGTTGAGCTTTTGAAAGAGCATCCTTACCTGGGCCGCGAGGGGAGTGAGCCGGGAGTGCGTGAGTTGGTCCCGGGCGGTACGCCGTATTTGATTTTCTACAGAGTTCGGGCGAGGCGGGTTACGATTCTGACGATTTGGCACGGCGCGCAGTCGCGCCGGCGGCGACCAAAATCAAGCTGACAAACTGCTGGTTGAAAACCACCAACTTGGCTCAGGGCGGCCACCGGCTTCGGATTGCGCCTGCAATTCCGCTGAAGAACATCGTCTTTCTAATTGAAAACAAATGAGTTGCTTATCCATAGGCCATCCCGCCTTTGGCATGGCAGTTGCTTTGTACCACAACGCATCTCTCGCTCAGATTTCGGGTTTAAGCAGATGTGGGCCGGGTTTCGCACAAGGTCGAACGTCGAATTATGAAAAACAGATTCATAGCTAGTTTGGCGGTCTTAACTCTGGCAGTTGCGGGCGTGCTCTCGATCAGTGTGCAAGCGCAAACTACCGAGGAAGGTCCCGGTCCCTCGGAGCAGCCCAGCGCGCCGATGGAAATTGGACGACCTCAATATCCGGCACCACCTCAGCCCGGACGACCGCAGCAACCTGGTCAACCTCAAGCCGGTCAACCTCCGCAAGCTGGAGAGGAAGCTCAGCCCGGTGGGCCGTCGGGCGAGGGTCCGGCAAAGACTGATCAGGGTGTGGGCCGCATCAGCATGATTCATGGCGAAGTTTCGACGCAGCGTGGAGATTCTGGCGACTGGTCGGCGGCCGTGTTGAATCAGCCGGTAGTCATCGGCGACAAAGTTTCTACGGGAGCTGGCGCACGCGCCGAGGTGCAGCTCGACTTCGCCAACATTCTTCGTCTGGGATCGAATGCACAAGCCAACATCGCGAACTTTACGCAAAAGTACGTTCAGATTCAGCTCAGTCAAGGCTTGGCGAATTACTCGGTGTTCAACGAGAGCGAAGCCGAGCCCGAGATCGATACGCCGAACGTAGCGGTGCATCCCGCGCACAAGGATGTGGTTCTCCGCATTGAAGTGCGGCCCGATGGGGACTCGATCGTGATCGTGCGCAAGGGTGAGGCGCAGATCTCAACTCCGCAGGGCATTGCCGACTTGAAGCAAGGCGACATGGCGACGGTGCGCGGTTCCGGCGCCGATGCGCGATACAAAGTCAGCGCCGCTCCCGAGCGGGACGATTGGGACCGCTGGAATACCGACCGCGACCACATGATCCACAACGCGGACGCTTGGCACCACACCAATAAGTATTACGTTGGAGCGGAAGACCTGGACGCTAACGGTCGATGGGAAGACGCACCCGACTATGGGCAAGTATGGGTGCCGAACGAGCCGGATGATTGGGCTCCGTATCGCGATGGCAACTGGGTGTACGAGCCTTACTATGGTTGGACGTGGGTTGGCTACGAGCCCTGGGGTTGGGCGCCTTATCACTATGGGCGCTGGATGTGGTACGGCGGCGCATGGGCCTGGTGGCCGGGACCGGTATGGGGCGCGGGATTCTATCGTCCATTCTGGGCTCCGGCGTATGTCTCGTTTTTCGGATTCGGAGGTGGTTGGGGTTTTGGCTTTGGGTGGGGCGGTTGGGGCGGCTTTGGATGGCTGCCGATTGGGCCTTGTGACCGCTTCTTCCCGTGGTGGGGTGGATATGGCGGCCGGTTCGGCGTAGTTGGCTTCAACAGATTTGGCAGATTGAATCGCTTCGGTGGGATCGCACCGCTGCATGGCGGCACGCGGTTCTCGAACCTGGCGCACATCAACGATGCGCATATCGGGCACGCGCTCTCGACCGTAGGCGCGGGTAAATTCGGAGCGGGCCGGACGACTGCCGTGGCGGCTACGCACGCTCAGTTGAGTGGGGCGCGCATGATGACTGGGAACCTGCCCGTGGTGCCTACGCGAGCCAGTTTGTCGGCCAGCGGAAAGGCGGCGGCGCCTTCCACGATTCACAACAGCGGGTCGCAGCATTTCTTCGGCACGCCAAGCACGTCGCGTCCGCAATCGTTCCAGCAGCAGACGGCGCACCTGCAGCAGTCCATGCAACAGAGCCACTTCTCGCCGGTAGCGGCGGGCGCGCGCGCGACTGGGCTAGGAGCTAGCGAGCCTCGGGGCACGCCGGTAGCCGGAGCAGGGAAGCCGAGCGCGGGTACGACTGCGTCGCGGAGTGCAGGAAATCAGGCTGGGGCAAATGAGAATGGAAATCATGGTGGCTCAGGTGCGTTCACTCCTCCCAGCACGAGCAATGCACGCTCGGAGAGTATGCAGTCAGAGCGACCGACGACGTCGACAGCTTCGGCGAACCGTCCGGAGTCGTCATCGCCGATTCGTGGCGAACCGAACCGTAGCGAGTGGAAAGCGTTTACGCCGCCGTCACACGCCAACGAGTCCGCGGGCCGCAGTGCGGGCGGAGCGGAAAGCGCCGGCCGCGGCGAAAGCGGAAGCTACTGGAGCCGTACCGCGCCGAGCTCCAGCTATTCGCGTGGATCCGGTCCGAGCAACTACGAGCGCGGTGGTTCTTCACGTCCGCAGCTGAACATGAGGCAACCGATCGTGCAGCCTCGGTCTTCTCCGTACGGCGGAGGTTACGGGGGCTATCACGGTGCGCCCAGCTACGGCGGCAGCCGCGGCGGCGGGGCTTCGCACAGCGCGCCGAGTTCCGGTGGTCATTCCTCCGGGGGCGGCAGTCACTCCTCTAGTGGAGGCGGCGGCCATTCCAGTGGCGGAGGTCACCACTAGACATTGCTTGCAGGGCGTAACCGAAGTGAAGATCAGAGGTGAAGGGCGTGCTTAACGGCACGCCCTTTTTCTTAACCCGGACCATCTCGACGATGTGGACCGGTTTCGCTCAGGCCGGACAGCCAAGGCAGAAGTCGCTACACGTGTGTTGCCACTAGGGGCGTGCGTAGGCGGGGCTGTCCGGGTCTGGGCGGTCGTAATCGCGTCCGTATTTGTTTTTGTGAGCCAGATCAAGACCGGATTCGGCCAGGCTGAAGTTTCCCAGGAAACCATCGCCTGAGGTCACAGTGATTTCGCGTTCCACCGCGCGTAGCGCCTCCTGCGAGACCGAGGGGTGGAAAACGTGCATCTCATAGCGGCCCGGGATCACGTTGCTTATACCGATCTCGCCGCGCCCGTTGGAAATCGCATAGTACGGTGTATTCAGTGCGACCACCACGGCGCTCATCTGCGGGTGAATGTTGCAGAAGATGAAGGAAATGCCTGGCTTGTCGAATCTTACAAATTGAGTGGTGCCGCTCTCATAGAGTCCGAGATCGAAGCGCTTGCCATCGAACAAGGAGAACACGTTGTGAAAAAATGGATCCTGGTTGGGGAACTCGACCTGCCCGCCGGCTGGAATCACCACCAGTGATGGTTGGAAACTCTTGTCCCTTTGCACCAGCTTGGGAATCTGTGAACTCTGCAGTGGTACCGGCGCAGGCTCGGGAGTAGCGCCCAGAGGCGTAAGCCAGACCACGACTTTCGAAGCGTCAGCCAGGTGGCGCCCGTTTCTGGTGAGCTGCACCTTACCCTTGAGTTGCAGGCCCTTGAGTTCCACGTCTTGCGCCGAAGCAAGGACAAGGACGCACGGCAACAACAAGAAGCTCCTGACCGCCCGGCGATGAGCGAAGCGAAGCATGTTCAGAACAATATCCCCATGGCAAGATTGACTTGGTTCGTGACGCTGGCACTGTCAAAGACGGGGTACGTGTGCAAACGTCTGAATTCGGCCGAGAACAGCAGGTCGGACCGCGGCCGGTAAACCAGATTTCCGAGCGCGCCGCGGTTGCGCCCCAGAATGGGGCTGCCGAAGTTATCGGCGTCGGTGGAGAAGCCCCGGATATGGCTGGCGAAGGCGTTGTCTTCGGCGTAGACGCCGTTTATTTCCAGCTTGTGCGTGAGTTGGAATTTCAATTGGCTCCATCCTCCGGCGGAATCAATGCCGTGAATGGGCGTGGTCGCGACTGTCGGATCGCCTCCCCACAAGATGGTTTGGCCTATAGCCCCGCCCAGGCCTCCCACTCCCCGGCCCCGATAGAATTCGCCGGACAGACTTAAGCGCCGAGCCAGCGGGATTTGCCAATCTGTCATGCCCGCCCAGGCATCCACATTGCGGCCAAAGGCCCAGTCCTGGCGGCCGTAGTAACCCGCTACACCAAAGGTCAAGGGATGATCGAACACCGGGCGCGACCAGGCCGTGCGCATTGCGTAAGCCGGTTGACCCGTCCTCTCGCCGGCGGTGGCACTGCGGGTGAAGGAATTGGCTGGAGCTTCCCAATCCAGATTGTCCAGGATTCCACCTTGTAGCGTCAGCGTCTGCTGCGCAGGAAGTTCGAAGCGGTGCTCGAGGCGAAGCTGCGGCGTCCAGCCCCCCAGGTTCCCCGCATTATTGAAGGTTGGTGTCGCCAGCGAGGCAAACGATGTGGGAGAAAGCGGCGATATGAATAGGGTATCCTGGCCGGCAATCAGCGAACTGTTTTTCCAATCGAGCCGCAGGCTGGCGGTCTGCATGCGCGCGATGCCAAAGTTGACGCCGTTATTGGTTGCAGGAAACCCTCCCGCAAAATCAAACACGATATTGGCTGAACTCTTTGCCCCGGCCAGGGTCGGACCAAAAATCTCCAGACCGATCTCAGTTTGCCGCAACGTGGCGCCGAAACTTGTTTGGGAAGCACCGGGAGTGGCCGGCTGCTGAGCATAGTCGGGGAAGTCGAGGTTGTCGGAAGCGCCGACGTTGTGGAAAGCATTCATCAAAACGATGCCGGAGAGCCGGGCGCGGTATTTTCCGGCCGTCTCCACCTTGGTTTGGTATTGCTCGTCAATCTTCGAGCCTATCAGCTGAGTGGATTCTTCCAACTTCTGTACCCGGCTTCCAAGGTCGGCCACGGGCGGAGCGGCGGAAGCAGTAGACGGGGATGCGCCCGAATTCGCGGAAGCCGCGAGCGGCGCCAGAAGCTGGCGGGTCTCTTGCAATTCCTGGCGCAGTTGCCGCATTTCGGCGCGCGACTGCGCGTTCTCGGCCCGCATCTGCTCGATTACGGCGCGGAGTTCCCGCACTTGCGAATCGAGCTCCTGAAGCGAGGCATCTCCGGGCGCGGGTTTCGTTTCCTGCGCCCCGATGCACGGATTCAAAAGGAAAAAAGCGGCTGCCGTCAGGCCGCCGATGCGCAGCGCAAAGGTTCCTGGATTTTTCACACATCCTCCTGCGAGACATGCGGATCGTGGTGAAATCAAAATCAACGGGAACAGCGACTACGTGTCCGAATGTCGAATTGAATTTTCAGTCGCGCGATCGTTGCTTACGGGCAAATAGGGACGGGCTGAGACTTCCTCGTCGCTGTCGTCCAGAGTGCCTTGCGGAGCGCGCCCGGGAAGTGTGATGCGAAAAATGGTTCGAGCGTCCGAGGTGCGTTCCAGCAAAACCTGGCCACCGTGGTCCTGCACAATCTTCTGCACCACGGTAAGTCCAAGCCCGGTGCCATTCTCTTTTCCAAAGCTCACAAAGGGATGAAACAACTTGTCACGAATCGGTTCGGCGATGCCGGGACCGTTGTCCGAAACCGCAATGGTGACGGCATGACCGGTGCGCTCGATCGTGACCAGAACCCTGCCATCGCTGCTGGGCGCTGCTTCACACGCATTCAGCAGAAGATTGTAGAGGGCGCGTTCCAGCTTGCGCGGATCGAACCAGGCCAGACTCTTGCCGTTGCTGCGGACCTCGATCAGAGTGCCCTGATGTCGCGGGTGCAAGCGCACGGCCTGCATGGCCCGCTGCACGGTATCAACCACGCTGGCGTAGGTTGGACTCAAGGATTCCCGGGTGCGGGCGAACTCGAGCAGGGAATCGATGAGGTCCGTCATCTGGTTCACCCCGCTGCGGACCTCCTGATACAGCTCTTCGCGCTGGGTGGAAGTGAGACGGCCGTCGCAGAGAAACTCGGAGTTAGCGACCACGGCAGCCAGAGCATGGCGAAGGTCATGGGAAATAGAGCTGGCCATGCGTCCGATGGTGGCTAATTGTTCGGACTCGAGCAGCGCCTGCTGAGTCTTGAGCAGACTGGCGCGCATACGGTCGAACGCCGAAGTGAGTTCCGCGACTTCGTCGCTGCCCCGGGGATCGAGAGGATGGTAAAAATCTCCGTGCTCCAAAGCGCGCACGCCTTCCACCAGGCTGGCCAGCGGACGAGTAAAGGTGTAGGAGATCAGGAACACCAGCCCACTGCCCACCAGTACAGCCGTTAGACCGAGCAGCAGCAGCAGGCGGTTCAGGTTGTCGAGGAACTGCGCAGCCTGATCGTAGGATCCCAGCACGGTCAAGCGGACCGGCGTCGGCTGCTGTCCGGACAAGTCGAGCGATGTGGCTACAAAATTCTCTTTGCCAACTTCAACATCACGCGATGCGGTCTGTGAGGATGAGGATCTTGCCGCCAGGGCGCGCACACCCGGAGTGCGGGCCTGTTCCGGGGTCAGCGTGGTGGCCACGATTTCGTCGCCGTAAGAGAACGCGACCTGGCTGGCAGAGACCTTGCTGACCTCGCGCGCCAGACGGTCATCGATCTCATAACCGATGATCAGGAAGCCCAGCAACGGGCCTTCCGTCTTGGAGCCGAAATAAACCGGCTGCACGAACGTCTGATAAAGATGGTGAGCGCCAAACCACCAGTGACTCGAGCCCTCCTCGTTCAAAGATCGCTCGAAGTACTGCTGGGCGGCCTCCCGCGTGAAGCCCGGCGATTTTGTGTGCAGCGCCACCACGTTGCCATTGCGGTTGACCAGTACCAGAAGATCGCTGGTGGTCAGCTGCCACACGTCTTTGGACGCGTCCTGGATCGTGGCCGGGTCGTGAGCGGTCATGATGGCACGCGTGAGCGGCAAGTAGGCCACCAGTTCCGCAGAGCCTTTCAACATGACTTCGCGATCGTGCTGGAAATTCTGGAAGGTGGTGACGGAGTTGCGCAGATCCTGTGCGATTCCTTCGCGGACGTGGCTTTGCACGCTGTGCCGCACTACTAGCAGACTTAATGCCGTGAGGCCGGCGGTGATCAGCACCATGGAGAGCAGGAAGCGCGTGCGCAGCCGTGTTCGGGGTGCCCGCGAGCTTCCGGACTGGGCTGGAAAAGTTTGCGAGGCGGGTTCGGATGAAGGGGCCAAGGGATTTCAGCGAACGAACTTATAACCCATTCCGTGTACCGTGCGAAAGTGTACCGGACTGGCAGGGTCGCGTTCCAGTTTCTGGCGAAGCTTCAGGATATGGTTGTCCACGGTACGGGTGGAGGGATAGTTCTGGTATCCCCAGACCTCGTTCAGCAATTCATCGCGGCTGATCACCCGATCGGCATTCTGCACCAGAAACTGCAGGGTCTTGAATTCCTGGGCAGTCAAAACCACAACCTTGCTGTCGCGCAGGACTTCCATTTTCTTAAAGTCGATCGAGATGCCGTCGAAACTCACCAGATTAACGGTGGCCGTTCTGGAGGTATGCCGCAGGGCCGCGCGCACCCGCGCCAGCAGTTCCCTGGGGCTGAAGGGCTTGGTCACGTAGTCGTCGGCGCCCAACTCAAGCAGAAGCACTTTGTCGGACACATCGCTGGTTGCGCTCAGAACGATGATGGGTTGCGTCGGCGCCTGGGCTTTGATCTCTTTACATACGTCGCTGCCGGAAAGCTTGGGCAAGCGCAGATCGAGAATGACGACCGCCGGCTGCAATGCCTGGAAACTCTCCAGTGCGGACTTGCCGTTGGCTTGCACCTCGACCGTATATCCTTCGGATTCAAACAGGCGCTTCAACGCCTTCTGGACTGCTGGATCGTCCTCGACGACGAGAATTCTTCCCATCGGGCGCGCGGAGTTCATAACATCTGCCGATCTTGCTGTACTAATTGGTGTGGCGATTTGACCCATAAAGCCATCCTCACTCGAATCGGGCCGATCTTTCATATCTGGAGCAGAGCCTGCGGGATTGCCCAACCTTGCCCGCAACAAGTGAAGCTTACAACGTTTCTGGCCGTTTTCCGCGTGTGGGCAGAGGTTTGACAAATTTTTTACATTTGCACACCCCAGTCAGGAGGCTTTACGGCGAAAGGCTTGCAACGAACGCTCCCATAGAGACTACCGCTTCCCCGGCCTCGAAACGGCTCAGACCACTTCCGCGCATACTGCCGTAGAATGAAGACAGCTTGCCGGTTCCTGCTGAATTCGATCATTTGCGCGTAGTCCTGGTGGACGCGCGCAATCCCCTGAACATTGGCGCAGCCGCACGGGCGATGAGCAACTTCGGATTTCGCCATCTCCGCGTGGTGAATCCCTACGATGTGGCATTTCAAGGCGCCCGCTCCGCTGTGGATGCTGCTGATGTTCTGGCCAGCGCCGAAAAATATGACACTGTGGCCGAGGCAGTTGCCGATTGCTCGCTCGTGGTCGGGACCACGGCGGTTGGCCATCGCGATCTGCAACATTCTCTCCAGCGATTGGAAGTAGGCGCTCCGCTCATACGCGCACATCTGACATCCGGAAACTGCGCTCTGTTGTTCGGCTCGGAAAAGTTCGGGCTCTCCAACAAAGACATGAGCCACTGTCACTGGCTGATACACATTCCCATGCGAGACGAACATGTCTCGATGAATCTGGGTCAGGCCGTGGCTGTGTGTCTGTATGAATTAATGCGCGACCCGGCCACGATGGCGGAACCGGAGAAGGGAAGCCCGGCCTCGGCAACCGAGGTAGAACGAATTACCGAGACCCTGCTGGTAGCGCTGCGCGCCAGCGGTTATCCCAAGCTGAATTCGTCGGATTCTTTTGAGGGCGCGGTCCGGCGTTTAGTGCGGCGCCTTCACTTGCAAACCGGAGACGCAGAATTTCTGCTGGGAATGTTGAGGCAGATGGTTTGGAAGATGAAGAAGGGCGGCACACCAGAAGGCTGAACCACTCAAGGCTTTACTTCAGTGGGAAGTACCTGGATGTTTGCGCGTGAAAACTGAAAGCGGAGGGTCCACACACTTGCAACCGCTTCTCCATCCACCTGCGCCGGGTTGAACTTCCATAGGCGGGCTGCGGCCAGTGTGTGACTTGCGAAGTAGGGGCTTGGGCCGGGAGAAACAAGCTTTGCCTGCGAGACTTTCCCGGCAGCATCCACCTCAACCTGCACGCTGACCCTAAACCTGCCCGTGATGGTGTTTTGCGCGCTCCGGGAAACATCGGGCAGAACCTGCTGCAGCACACTGCCTCGCACTACGCCTTTCTGTGTGGGCTTCTTGTCTCCGGAAAATGGGGCAGGCGATTGCACCGCAGGAATTTCAGCGGGCTGGGTGGCGGCGTGCGTTTCCGTAGCCGGAACCTCTGGCTGATGGACCATGGACTTAAAGACAAGCAAGGCGACGAGCAAGAACGCCGCCACGAGCAGGGACAAAACAATCCACCGCTTCGAACGGGCGGGCCGTACCTTTGCCGCGAGCCCTGCAGTATCCCGCGGAGCCTGGGCCTGGCGAACCTGGGGCGTCAACTGGCTAACGATCTCAGTAGCTGTGCCACGTTGCAGCGGATCGGCCCGCAAGCACTTTCGCGCAATCTCGCGCAGGGGTTGCGGAAGCGTTTCGGGCACGGAACCCGGCACCAGTCCGCCGGACATCACCTTAGGTTCGTTCTGGGTCAACACAGCGACTAGAGTCATCCCAAGCGACCAAACGTCGGCGGCAGGAGACGGGCCCGTGGCAGCGACCTCAGGCGCGTCATAAGCGCTGGGAACGTGCGCATCATCGCGTTCCCCAATCTTGCAAAGTGAGTCCGAAGAAATCTTCACCTGGTTGTCGACGGCCAGAATGTTAGACGGCTTGATGCGCCCATGCACGAGGCCAGACTGGTGCAGGGAAGCCAGGGCCTCGGCCGCGGGCCGGAGCATCTCAGAGGCTTCATTGGCAGAGAGCGGCCGCAGCGGAAGAATCTCCGACAAATTCTCTTCGGCGTATTCTATGACGACGTAGAGAAGCCGCGTATCGTCGATCTGGCAGTGGCCCCATTCCATCAGGCGGATCAGGTGGGGACGGGAAAGTCTGGCAGCGCCGGCCCAACGAGAAAATTGCGCGGCGTGATCCAGATCACCGGCGCGAATGAGCTTGATGGCGGCTTTCGGCCATCCCTTGCCAATCCGCTCAGTGAGAAACACAGCGCTATGGTCCGAACTTCCCAGCCATTGGCGCAGCGGGAACTTTCCCTCGACTACCCGGCCTTCCCACTTTTTCCAGAGTGTCGGAGTGCTCATAGCCCAAGACTCGGCGAAGCGCTATTCTATTCCAGCCACCAGCCTTGCCGCTCTCTGAAATTGTGGAGCAAAGAAGAGCGGCCCGGCTAAGCCCCCCGCACTCCGTGAAGACCGTGCCTGATGGGCTGGGCAATATGTTAGATTTGAAGGACGGCGGGCGCGTAGCTCAGTTGGTAGAGCAATGCCCTTTTAAGGCATGGGTCGCAGGTTCGAATCCTGCCGCGCTCACCAAGATTTCAAAGTACTTGTAGGATTTCGGCAGGGCTGATTTCGGGCACCCTCGGCCAGCCAGAACGGTTTCCACGCAGTTGGCGCGGCGCTTCGCGCTTTCAATTTCTCGGGAAATTTCGCCGGCAGTACCATCTGGTCGACCTTCTTGTGTGCTTTCTGCTGGCCGGCGGAAACCGCTTGTGCGTAGAGTTCCAAAGTTATCTTAGTGGTGGCTTTTGTCCGGGCTAGAAGCGAGATGCGAAACCCAGCGGGGAGATCTCGGCTGCCCAAGGTACGGGCTGCTTGGCCATCGGGAGCCAGGGAGTGGGTTAACTATTCGGCGGAAAGCACCAATTGAAACGACGCTGGCTCAAATCCTCAGGCCACCGTGGTCTCTGGCGTACCGTTGAGTTGCGGCATCTGGATCTGGATGATGTTGTTCTTGATGGCATACACGACCAGATCGCGGATGGAGTGTAGATTGAGCTTCCGCATGATGTTGCTGCGATGTGTTTCCACGGTCTTAGTGCTCAAGTTCAGCAGCGAAGCCACTTCCTTGGAACTCTTCCCTTCAGCGAGAAGTTGAGTGACTTCCCGTTCGCGAGCGGTCAGGGTCGGCAGAGCCGGCGGCTCATTCCGCGGTAAGGCATGTCCTTTCTCGAGGAAGCCCGCCAACACCAGATCGTTGACTCGAGGCGTGAAAAACATTCGCTTGCCCTGCAAGGCTTCGACCGCAGCCACCAGATCGCGAGCGGCGTCGGATTTGAGCACAAAGCCGCGTGCCCCGGCATCGAGGGCCTCACGGATAACCTGATCGGAATCGGTGATGGTCAGAACAATCACTTTGAATTGAGGGTCATACTGCAGCAACTGGCGTGTGGTGTCCAGGCCGTTGAGGTAGGGCATGCCGATGTCCACGATCACGACATCCGGCTTCAACTGCTTCGCCATTTCGAGCGCCTGGCGGCCATCGGATGCTTCGCCGCACACTTCCCAACCCTCGTGTTTCTGAAGAAGCGCACACAAGCCCCGGCGCACGATTTCGTGATCGTCGGCCAACAGGATACGCAGCTTCATGGCACCCTCCACCTAGAGAATAGATAACCCCGGGCTTAATGCCACCCAGAATCTCAACTTACGGCGTGCGGGCTTCGCGCCAGTGCTGTAAACACCCGGTGCTGGCTCACTGCTTCTACGGCCTCCAACAAGTCGCGGGCGGCATTTGACTTCACGACATACCCCCGGGCCCCCGCATCCAGAGCCTCACGCATCATCTGCGGAGAGTCATGCTGGGTAACGAACAGAACCTCAAGACCGGAGGCCTGCCGCTTCTGCTGAATTTTCCGGCACGTTTCCAAACCATTCATCTGAGGCATGGTGACATCGAGTACTACTACGTCAGGTTGCAAGCTGTTGATTTTATCCAAAGCCTCGCTCCCGTCCGATGCTTCACCCACTACTTCCCAGCCAGACCGACCCTCCAACAGAGTTCGCAGCCCTTGCCTAACGATGGGGTGATCATCAACCAGCAGGATGCGGACTGCCATAAGGTTTTTGCTCTCGGAGGCAGCTTCGCATGACCCATTCGCTACGGTTCACGGCTGGCTCTGTTTTGGACATGCCCCGTTCTTGCCGCAGGAGTCTCCTTGCACGGTGCGAGAAAAACTCCTAGGTGACGCACGCTCAAAATAGCATGGTACTACTTCAGCTCGAATACAGGGAATCCTGTATTTTCGGTCCACAAGGGAATCCTAGTTGCCTGCCGAACTCATTGATGGGAAATAGGTTCCAGCGTGTAACAATGCATCGACCGCCTCGACGATAGAGCCAACATCCGATTTTGCGCAGGCGCCACGGATGCCCACTCTGCGGGCTTCCTCGGCCAGTTGTCTGGACAGATGAATTGTGACCATCAGGATGGGGATCTCGGGAAAAAGCTTTGTGATTTGCCGGGCGACGTCGAGCCCGTTCAGATCCGGCATCTGGAAGTCGAGCAGGATCATGTCGGGGGGATTCTTCTCTACCCTTTGCAACGCTTCGGTTCCAGTTCGAGCCTCGTCGCAAACGTGCCAGCTGTTCTGCTGCTCGAGCAGACCTCGGAGATAGTGCCGCACCGCAGGGTTGTCATCTACAACAAGAATTCGAACCATGCGGCACTTCCTCTCGCTTAGGGTCCCAAAGCTTAATCAGGGTGCAGGCGCACGGCCTGCTCGTCACAGCCACGCAGGCAATGCCCTTTCACAACATTGATATCTCTGCACAATATCCTTCCATTCATGCGCTCGCAATACACTGAACTCCTGAGTGCCCAATCCTATCCTTCAGGGATAGGATTCGCTTACAAGATTGTCCGCAGCCCGCCGGAGGATTCTCCGCTTCGGAAATAGCAAGTCGCGCAATTTCAGCTTCGCTTTGTGCAATTGCGATTTCGAATTGCCGACGGAGCAGTCCAGCATCCTGGCAATCTCATGGTGCCGGTATCCTTGGACCTCGTGCAGGGCAAAAATCTTGCGGCAACCCTCAGGGAGTTCCTGCATGGCGCGCCGCAGCGCGATGCGGTCGATCACGCCGCTGAGCTCCGGATCCGCTTTCCCGACATCGCGCCGCAGAGAGGGCGACTCTGGCGACACCGGCTCGTCGAGAGATACGAGTTGCGGGAACTTGCGACGACGCAACTTCATCAGCACCGTGTTCACCGCGACCCGGTACAACCAGGTGGAAAAGGCGGAGTCGCCGCGGAAAGAACCGACGCTGCGAAACACCTGCAAGAAGGCTTCCTGGGTCAGATCCTCCGCCTCGGCGATATCCTTGGTCATCAGCAGGCACACGGAATACACCCGCTTCTTGTGGAACTGGTAGAGCGTGGCAAAGGCGTGTTCGTCGCCATTCTGCGCGAGCCGAACAAGGCCGCGTTCGGATCCGTCTGTGCCAGCTGCCTGCTTGCCCGTAATTACATTTGCTGCTGGAATCACGCAAGTCGCCACTGTAGTCTCCTCCGATCCAACCAAAGTGGTGGTTCGTTGCTCTCGATCAATTGCGAGATCATTCCAAGAGCATTCAACTTCCACAGAGAGTAACGACATCCCGGTTCTCCAGCCCATCAGGCTGCTCCTGTAGTTGATTCCCAGACTTGCTGTACAACGCTGTGGAGTTAAATGCTGAGGATTTGGGTTAGATGAACATAATGAGCCCGGCTTGCGGGGCAAGCCGGGCCTCCTAAAAAAACAACTGTCATCAGAGATCCACGCTTCACCGGCTCGCAGTGGCTGGGCTCCCCGGTGCTGGTTTCAGTTCACCGTGTTCCCGGGCTTGGCTCGAATATCTCCGGATCGCCGCCAGGAACGGCTCACTCGCCTCCTTCGGCGGGACTTTCCCGCTCAAGATATCGGATGACGGGACGAACCTTCCGTAGAGAATTCGGGTTTCGTCCTTATCTTGCGTGACCACGGAGCCGTTCAGATCAATTCCTGCAAAAATGCCCCGTGCTCGTGAGTAGGTCAGCACCTCTGCCCTCATCTTTACGTCAGTGTCGGCGGCAGCGTCGCGTCCGACTGGGCCCGCGGCCGCCGAAGCATCCGCACCCAGCTTGAAGTGGCTGGACAACAGATGTTGCATGCCATCGTCATTGGTCACCACCATCACCAGGTCGACAGCCTGACCGCCGAGTTGTAACCCCCAGCTTCCACCTGCGATGGTGATCGGCGCGGGAGCGCTCCAGACGCCACGCTCGGTCCGGCAAGTAGCGACGCCTTTGCCATGACTGCCTCCGACAACAACAGCAACCTTCAACATGGAGGGAATCACTGCGACGCACTTCGCGTCGCTCATCACTTTGTCAGGGATGGCTTTGTCCGGAGTGGCCATAATTTCGTTCAGAACTTTGGCGGAGGCGTCGAGGCGCTTGTCGATGTCCGACCGGTCTTTATCATCGGCGGACCATCCCATGCCAACACCGATTAGAAGACCAGTTCCCAGTACCAAAAGACATCTCGGCAATGCGCAGCTGATTCTTCTCATAGTGGACCTCTTCCGGGCTCGATGCGAGCACCTGTTTAGATTTCACACGACGCCAACGCTAGCTCTTCGATGGCATTCGTTCCATCCGGTTCAAGCTGTATAGCGGATGAACTGCGGCTGGATGGGTAAGGGAATCACTGCAGCGGTCTTCAGGTTTGTCACGAGGTTTGTCAGGTCAATGAACTCGACGAGTACAGTATCGGCAGTAGGAATGGCAGGCAATCAAACACTGCGAACCGCAGATGGCTCTCGCATCGACGAACGGCAGGGAATCGTGAGTTCGACAAGGGTTCCGGGATGGGCATTGGTCAGCCGCAACTCTCCACCAAATTCCCTGGCACGCTGTTTCATGCCCCCGATACCAACTCCGACGCTGTCCGGCTGGAGCTCGGCGATTCTATCGCCGATTCCCTTGCCATCGTCTCGTACCGCAACCACGATGACTCCATCCCTTTGCGCCAAGGTAATCCACACCTTGCTTGCGTCGGAATGCCGGAAAACATTGGTCAGAGCCTCTTGAACGATTCGGAAGACAGCGGTCTCTACCTCGGCTGCAAGCCTGGGAAATTTCCTGGGCCGGACGTCGAGCGAGGTTTCAATGCCGCTGCGCTTCGTGAGTCCTTCGACGTACCAGGAAAGCGCCGAGAGCAAGCCCACCTCATCGAGCAAGGGGGGATGCAAAAGGTGAGACATGGTGCGGACTTGCTGAATAGCACTATCCACAATGCTGCTGGCCTCAGCCCACGCGTCCCTTGGCGGCTGCTCGGATTTCTGCAGGACCATTTTGTCCAGTACCATCTTGGCCACGGCAAGTTCCTGTCCTAACCCGTCGTGCAGATCGCGTGCCAGCCGGCGGCGCTCCTGATCCTGCATGGTCATGAGCCGGACGGACAGGAGCCGCAATTCTTCCGTCCTCCGATCGACCATTCTTTCCAGCTCTGTGGCGCTATCGCGAATCGATTGTTCCAGCAGTTTGCTGTCGTGAATGTCGGAGCAGGTTCCGTACCACTTGACTATCTTCCCGGCCGGATCGCGGATCGGGAGCGCACGAGCGCGAAACCACCGATAGGACCCATCTTTTGACCGGAGGCGATACTCTATTTCGTAGTTTGCTCCCGATTCCACGCAACGCATCCACTCCGCCATGGCCCTTGGTTTATCGTCGGGGTGCAAATGGTCGAGCCATCCGAAACCGTTTGCCGAATCTGGAGAAGCGCCGGTAAAGTCATAAAATCGGTCGCTGATGTAATCCCTCGAGCCGTCGGCTTTACGACTGAAGATTATGTCTGGCGCGGTGTGGATGATGGCATCAAGCTCCTGATTCTTGCTCACTAGCTCCATGTTAAGCTGCAACAGCAGTTCCGCCTTGCGAGCCAACTCTTCCGTGCGTTCGAGCACGCGCAGCTCCAGTTCGCGGTTCAATTTTTCCAGTTGCTTGGTCTTCCGGTACAGGTCGGCGAAAACCCTGACTTTCGCGCGCAGGAGTTCTGCAACCACGGGGACAGAAATATAATCCACTGCTCCGTGTTCATAGCCTTTGAGCTGGTCCAGGTCGGTCAGATGCACGGCTGAAACAAAAATGATCGCGGTCCTCTGGAAACGTGGGTGCTCTCGGATCATCGCGGCCAACTGGAAACCGTCAAGCTCGGGCATGCTCACATCCATCAACACGACAGCAACATCGTTTTTCAGCAGAACCTCGAGGGCCTCCTTCGCCGACGCGGCTTTGATCAGGTTCTCGCCCAATCCCCCGAGCATGACCTCATAGCTGAGCAGCTTGGCGGGCTGATCATCCACCATGAGGATATTGACCTTCTCGTTCGCGGTCATCGACAGGTCCCTTCCACTCAGGCCTCGGTTATCCAGCGCATGCCGCTGCTATCGGTGCAGCCACATACGCAATGACGAGAGCAGTTGCTCGGTATTCACGGGCTTGGCCAGATACTCCGAGGCTCCCGCCTCAAGACACTTCTCGCGATCTCCCTTCATCGCTTTCGCAGTCAGGGCAATGATCGGCAAGCGCCGGAACGCAGCGTTCTGCCGCATCACCTGCATGGTTTCATAGCCATCCATTTCCGGCATCATGATATCCATAAGCACAATCGCGACATCCGGCGTCGCTTCTAGCCTGGTGATCGCTTCCCGGCCGGTCCCCGCGGTGATCACGGTCATGCCGCGACGCTCGATCACGCTGCTGAGGGCGAAGATATTGCGCACGTCATCGTCCACCACAAGCACTTTCTTTCCGACCAGGGCATCATCGGAGTGGTGCAACCGGTCGAGCAGTCTCTGCTTTTCCACCGGAAGATCCGCGACCACACGATGCAGGAACAGTGCAGTCTCATCCAGCAGGCGTTCCGGCGACTCCACTCCTTTTACCACAACGCTTCGGGCCAGCGAATGCAGACGGGCATCCTCCTCCGCGGAAAGTTCCTTGCCCGTGAAAACCACGACGGGCAAGTCGCCAAGCGACGGAGTGTCACGGAAGCGCTCCAGCACTTCAAACCCTGATATGTCGGGCAGACGCAAGTCAAGAACGACGCAATCGAAGGCGTGCTCGTTTACGGCCTCGATTGCGTCTGCACCTGTTGCGACAACCGTAACGTCGATGTCGTCGCAACCCAGCAGTTCCTTGATACTAAGCTGCTCGGCAGGGTTGTCTTCCACCACCAGCAATCGCTTGCGCCGGGGGGCGGAATATTCCTTGATCCGGGCGAATGCCTTTTCCAGTCCTTCGGCCGTGGTGGGTTTGGTAACAAATGCAAACGCTCCGCGAGCCAGGCCATGGTGCCGGTCTTCATCCAGCGTCAACATCTGCACCGGTATGTGCCGGGTTTCCGGATCCTGCTTCAAGTGGTTCAGTACGGTCCATCCCAGCATATCTGGCAGAAACACGTCCAGTGACACTGCGGTCGGATGATACTCGTGGGCCAGCGCCAGAGCTTCCGCACCCCGGCTAGCGACCAGAACTTTGAAGCCTTTGTCCCGGGAGAGATCGCGCAACACACGCGCATAGTGCGGATCGTCCTCGACAATCAGCAGGATTGCATCGTCAGGTTGCAAATTCTCGCGGTCGTCGGGAATTTTCTCGACCGGTTGCTCCGTCACGGATAACTGCACTTGTGCAACGGACGATGGCAATTTTCCCTCAACCACCGCGGCGCTGGAGGTGGAAGGACCTACGTATGTTTGCGGCAAATAGAGAGTGAAGGTGCTGCCCCGGCCGGGAGCGCTGCGCAGTTGGATTTCTCCACCCAGCAGGCTGGCCAGCTCGCGGCTAATCGCAAGCCCGAGGCCCGTACCGCCGTACTTGCGGCTGGTGCCGGCATCTGCCTGCTGGAAAGCCTCGAAGATGATCCGCTGCTTTTCATGCGGAATGCCAATACCGGTATCGGAAACTTCAAAGGCTACCACGGACGCCACCTTTCCCAGGATTGGGTGGTCCTCGGTCCAACCCTTCTTCGCCGGAGAAACTGACAAGCTGACGCGTCCGACTTCCGTGAATTTAAAGGCATTCGACAGCAGATTCTTCAATACCTGTTGCAACCGCTTCGAGTCGGTGACGACACTCCGGGCGAGGTGCGGATCGGTCTGCACCTCGAAAGTGAGGTGCCGGTTTTCTGCTTCATGGCGGAACGGACGCCCCACCGCGTCGAGCATGCTGGCGAAGAAGACTTCCTCTGCCTCCACCGAGACCGTTCCGGACTCGATTTTCGATAGATCAAGAATGTCGGTGATCAGGTTGAGCAAGTCCGTCCCCGCGCCGTGGATCGTGCGGGCAAACTCCACTTGTTTTGGTGTCAGGTTGCCGTCCGGGTTATCGCCAAGTTGCTGGCCGAGCACCAGGATGCTGTTGAGTGGCGTGCGCAACTCATGAGACATGTTGGCCAGGAATTCCGACTTGTATTTCGAAGTCAGCGCCAGTTCTTTAGCCTTCCCTTCCAAAGCGCCCCGTGCCTGCTCGATTTCCTGGTTCTTGCGTTCGACTTCGACGTTCTGTTCGGCAAGTTGTTGCGCTTTTTGCGCGAGCTGCTCGTTCGTCTGCTGCAACTCTTTTTGCTGCATCTGGAGTTCGGTGGCCAATTGCTGGGACTGCTTCAACAGTCCTTCGGTCTGCATCGTAGCTTCGATACTGTTCAGCACAATGCCGATGCTGGCAGTCAACTGTTCAAGAAATGCCAGATGCGAGGTAGTGAAATTGCTCAGCGAGGCCAGCTCGATCACTGCCTTGACCCGGTCCTCAAACAGCACCGGAAGCACAATAACGTTTCGCGGAACCGCTTCGAATAAACCCGATCGGATGGAAATCGTGTTTGATGGCAATTCAGAAATCAGCATTCGCCGTTTCTCCGACGCGCATTGTCCCACCAATCCCTCGCCGAGTTTCAACCGCCGAAGATGTCCATCCTCGCCGTCTCCAGCAAATGCCGAGAGCAGCACCATCTCCGCCGATTCCTCCGATCCCATCTGGTAGATGACGCCTTGTTGAGCATTGACCAGAGGTGTCAGTTCCGAGAGGAGCATGCGTCCCACGGTTGTCAGATCGCGTTGCCCCTGCAACATCCCCGTGAAACGGGCCAGGTTGGTCTTCAGCCAGTCCTGCTCCGTATTGCGGTCGGTGGTGAGCCGGAGGTTGTCGATCATGGTGTTGATGTTGTCTTTCAACTCGGCCACTTCGCCACTCGCTTCCACCTGAATGGATCGCGTGAGGTCGCCCTTGGTCACGGCGGTCGCAACCTCGGCAATGGCCCGCACCTGGTTGGTCAAATTGTCGGCCAGCAGGTTGACGTTGCCCGTAAGATCTTTCCACGTACCCGCGGCACCGGGCACGTTGGCCTGGCCTCCCAGCCGCCCTTCCACGCCGACCTCGCGGGCGACGGTTGTAACCTGGTCGGCGAAGGTGGCTAGCGTGTCGGTCATATTGTTGATCGTTTCGGCCAGCGCCGCCACCTCACCTTTTGCATTTACGGTCAGCTTCTGAGTCAGTGCCCCATTGGCGACAGCCGTGACCACCTTGACGATGCCTCGCACCTGTTCAGTCAGGTTCGCAGCCATCACGTTCACGTTGTCGGTGAGATCCTTCCAGGTACCGGCCACACCCGGCACTTGCGCCTGGCCACCCAGCTTGCCTTCTGTACCGACCTCTCGAGCCACACGAGTTACTTCGGCAGCGAAAGCGTTCAGCTGATCGACCATCGTGTTGATGGTGTTCTTGAGTTCGAGGATTTCTCCTTTCACATCGACGGTGATCTTGCGCGACAAGTCGCCGCGAGCTACAGCCGTCGTAACTTCGGCAATGTTGCGAACCTGACCAGTGAGGTTCCCGGCCATCGAGTTAACAGAGTCGGTAAGATCCTTCCACGTACCGGCGACACCAGGCACGTTGGCTTGTCCGCCCAGACGCCCTTCGGTGCCGACTTCACGGGCAACGCGTGTCACTTCGCCCGCGAACGCGTTGAGTTGATCCACGGTGGTGTTGATGGTCTCTTTGAGAAGCAGGATCTCGCCACTCACGTTCACCGTGATTTTCTTCGAGAGGTCGCCGCTGGCAATCGCCGTAGATACTTCGGCGATGTTGCGCACCTGCCCTGTCAAATTGCTGGCCATCGAGTTCACGGAGTCTGTAAGGTCCTTCCACGTGCCGCCCACTCCAGGCACCTGGGCCTGGCCGCCGAGTTTGCCGTCAGTGCCCACTTCGCGGGCAACGCGGGTCACTTCCGAAGCGAAAGACCGCAACTGGTCCACCATCGTGTTGATAGTGTCCTTGAGCTCAAGGATTTCGCCCTTTACGTCGACCGTGATCTTGCGAGACAAATCGCCGCGCGCCACGGCAGTGGCGACTTCGGCAATGTTTCGCACCTGGCCGGTGAGGTTACTGGCCATGAAGTTCACGTTGTCCGTAAGATCTTTCCAGGTGCCCGCCACGCCAGGCACTTGAGCTTGGCCGCCCAGCTTGCCTTCCGTGCCGACTTCGCGCGCCACACGCGTCACTTCGCCGGCGAACGCATTGAGCTGGTCGACCATCGTGTTAATGGTGTTCTTGAGTTCAAGGATTTCGCCCTTCACATCGACGGTGATCTTGCGTGATAAGTCTCCGCGGGCCACAGCCGTCGTAACTTCGGCGATATTGCGCACCTGGCCGGTGAGGTTCCCGGCCATCGAATTGACGGAGTCGGTAAGATCCTTCCACGTGCCGGCGACACCGGGCACGTTGGCCTGTCCTCCCAAGCGCCCTTCGGTTCCGACTTCGCGCGCCACACGGGTTACTTCTCCTGCGAAGCGGTTGAGCTGATCCACCATCGTGTTCAGCGTTTCTTTGAGCTGCAAAATCTCACCGCGGACATCGACCGTGATCTTGCGCGAAAGATCGCCATTGGCGATGGCCGTCGCGACCTCGGCGATATTTCGCACCTGACCAGTGAGGTTGCTTGCCATGAAGTTCACGTTGTCCGTCAGGTCCTTCCACGTGCCGCCAACGCCGGGCACCTGCGCCTGTCCGCCCAGCTTGCCTTCGGTTCCCACTTCACGCGCCACGCGGGTTACTTCGCCGGCGAAAGCGTTGAGCTGATCCACCATCGTGTTGATAGTGTCTTTGAGTTCGAGAATTTCGCCCTTCACATCGACCGTGATCTTGCGCGACAAATCACCGCGGGCGACGGCTGTAGTTACTTCAGCGATGTTCCGCACCTGAGCCGTAAGGTTGCCGGCCATGGCGTTGACGGAGTCCGTAAGATCTTTCCAGGTGCCGGCCACGCCCACCACCACGGCCTGACCGCCAAGTTTCCCGTCCGTACCCACTTCACGGGCCACGCGCGTTACTTCAGACGCAAACGAGCGCAACTGATCCACCATCGTGTTGATGGCTTCTTTGAGTTGAAGAATCTCGCCGCGCACATCGACAGTAATTTTGCGAGAGAGATCGCCGCTGGCAACCGCAGTTGCGACTTCAGCGATGTTGCGAACCTGCCCGGTGAGGTTGCTGGCCATCGAGTTCACGGAGTCCGTGAGATCTTTCCACGTGCCAGCAACGCCGGGCACCTGTGCTTGCCCGCCCAGCTTTCCGTCAGTGCCCACCTCGCGGGCCACACGCGTTACCTCGGCGGTGAAGACGCTAAGCTGCTGAATCATGGTGTTGACGATGTTCGCGGAGCGCAGGAACTCGCCTTCCAGCGGCCGGCCATCAACGTCCAAGCGCACGGTTTGGGTCAGGTTCCCTTGGGCCACGGCCGCGATGGCGCGGGTCACGCCTTCAGTAGGCCGAAGGAGGTCCTCAACCAGCGTGTTGATCGAGACTTCCATCTCCCCCCACGCCCCTCGAGATTCATGAAAGCGCGTGCGCTCACGAGTCCTTCCTTCTTTTCCCACCACTTGCCCGACCCGCTTTAATTCCTGCGCCATCTGTTGGTTGGCGGCGACAATAGAATTAAAGGTGTCGGCAACTTTCCCCGCCAATCCCGTCCAGGAACCTGGAAGGCGTACGGAAAAGTCGCCATCCCGCATGGTCTGGAGGCTGGCTAGGATAACGCTAAGATCACCCGAATCTGGCTGAGCGGCGTGGAGAGAATTCCCGTTGTTCTTGGTTTTCTGCTCTTTGTTGTTTTGGTCTTCGGATGCGCCATCAGCAACGGCAGTCGCCGAATCTTGGCGGTGTCTCTTCATATTTTTCTCCTGGAGGCGGCCGAACCACCCAAATCAGGGATGATCAACATCTGTTTTGAAATGTGAATCTTGGAGGAATCCACAACTGACACCCATAGCTAAACACGAAAAACTGTAGGATGACTCTAGGGTCTTTACTGTAGAAGACATCATTATTCTTGACTGCCTACTTGGTGCGCCTGGAATCAACGCCCAGTTCGGCCAGAACGGCCGCGAGCTTATGAAGGAAAACTTCCTCATGACCACCAACGTCCGGCGGCGGCTTTCGCTGTTTCGCATCGTGCTTGGTACGGGTAAGGTAATTTGCCGATGTCAAAACTACTAATACCACAAACATGGTATAGAATTCCCGCCCGCGCAGTCGCACTCTTGGAGTCGTGCCCTACCGCCGTTTGGAAGATCATATCCGAGAATTGTGCGCCAAAGCTCTAGCAGCACAAGACCCAGAGATGGACGCCACCTTTGTGGAGCTACAGTCAGCCCTCCGCCAGCATGTCGAGCGGCTAAGGAAACTAGCTGCCATGAACCTTACCAAAGTGGAGAAGCCCGTACCGCCGGAGAGGCGCGCCCAGCCTTAGGCGGCGCGATTCTGGCCGAATGTAGCCCGGCTAAGGGTCATCTCGATTGCACTTAAGACACGGTCGTATGAGGTAAGCATTTCATGCTGGCGGGGAGCCTTCGTCCACCACAAGATTCGCACCCTGACAGCATTCGAGTCCAGATCAGTCAAGTCCAGGGCGAGAGCTTCGGGACTGGGATCTGACAAGACTCCCTGCACCTTGCTCACGGTTTTGACGATGAGAGACTTCACTTCATTCAGGTTCGGTACGCCTTTCAGGTTCAAATCGTATTCCCATCGACGGCTGTCGAGCGCTGTGTTGATGGTTACCGAGTGGGTGAACAGATCAGCGTTGGGAATCACTATCCTTCTTCCATCGTAGGTCTTGATGATCGTAGCTCGGGTCTGAATATCTTCCACGCTGCCTTCGTAATTGTCCAACTTGATCTCATCGCCTATGCGAAACGGTTCAGCCCAGAGCAGTAACAAGCCTGCAAGGAAATTTTGCAATATGTTCTGAAAGGCGAACCCGATGGCCACGCCGCTGATGCCGAGGATCTTTATCAGATCGCCGGCCTGAAAAGAAGGGGCCACGACGGAGAAAGCGACCAGGAAGCCAAGCAGGATCGTCGCCGCTCCGGTGAGACGGGCGAAAACCACTCCCAGGTTTGGACGGTGCCTGCGAGTAGTCCTGAGGATCACTCGACTCACAAAAATACTGAGCCCGTAAAAAAGCAGGAAGACCACGATGCCTAGAATCAACGAGGGCAATCGCGCGAAGAAACTGTCGAGCATGTGATGAGCGGATTCCCAAAACTTCGCAAAGTATGAGGGCATAAGAAATGGGGCCTATTAAATACTCATCAGGGCGGAACATCCGCGGTTCGCGGACGCTCCGCCCCGCAGTGCACTGAAAAGTTAAGGCTTTCCTTTCGGAGGCCGAGACTCTTTTTGACGTGCTGGCTGCTGTTTTTGCTGCAACGTCTGCTGCTGGGCGGCATGTTTTTGCTGCAATTGCTGAGTCTGTTGCTGATGCTTCTGCTCCAGCTGTTGAGTTCTCGCTTCGTTAGCTTTCTGTTGCGTGAATCGCTGGTGTTCTTGATCCTGCTTCTGCTGAAGCCTTTGTCGTTCCTGGTCCTGCTTCACACGCAGCTTGTCCTGTTGTTGCTGGTATTTCTGGTCCTGCTTGGCGTTCCCCGTATTTGGCGCGGGGGGACGTTCGGCAGGCGGAAGATCCCTGGGGTGCACTGTATTGGCGGGCCGGGAACCGTTGTTTTCCGGACGACCAGCCGGCTGGTTGCCCCGTTCTGTCCCGCCACGATTGGCTGGCGGATGGTATGGCGCTCCTGCCTCCCTTGCCGGCACCACGGAGCGTCCGCTAAATTGCCCCGGTTTTTCGGTGGCGGCGATCGGCGGCCTGCCCTGGTTCACCGAAGCCCTTAGCTCTCGGTTGCCACGAGCAGCTTGCATATGCTGAGTTTGAGCCGCCACGGGCGCAACATGTCGCTGGCGCTCCGCCGCCTCCTGGCGAGGCGTTGGACGCACATCGACGCCGCCGTGTCCGTTGTAGCTTACCCGGTTTATCGTGGTGTTGTTGATCACCGTTGTGTTGTAAACGTTGTGGATGTTGGTAATGTTCACGTTGGTGACCGAACGGTTGTAAAAGAACCGTCCGTTCTCCCAGCGTCCACCTTCGTAGCCCTCCCCGAAGTAACCGAATCCATAAGCGATCCCGCCATAAAAACCTACCTCCGGACCCCAGTACCCCTCATGGAAAATAAAAGCCGCACCGCCCCAACCCCACCATCCCGGAGTCCAGAGGAAACCAACCTCGGGAGCTAACACCCATGTGCCCGGTACCCAGTAGTAATCTTCGGCGTCGTCATCCCAATACCAGTATCCGGGCGTCCAGATGTAACCATCGCCTGGACAAACCGGTTGCTCATACACCGGCAGTGCAGGTGGGGCAATTGTGATCGCTATACGGAACTGCCCTAGAGAGGCAGCCGACAGGGCGAGCATCACCAGAGTGAGTGCCAGCGAGCGAAGTGCCAGCGAACGGATTGTGGAATTGACGCGCATTATGTTTCCTCTGCCCAATCATCCTTCGCTTGCCCGGTAATGCTCTGCGCCTGCGGGTTGCGCGGATTGACAGGGCGGACACTAATCGCCGATTCAGCAAGCGTAGTGATGATCACAACACCTGCCCATCCACTGAAAACTTTAGTCAGCGGCCGCGATGGCTGTAGATTCTTCTAATCAGTCGCCCGATCACTGGGACGGATTGACCGGCTTGGCTGTAGCCTTGTCCTGGTCGCCTCCCGTGGGCTTCATTGCGACAACCTGATAAGGCCGGGTTTTACGGTCTCCGTCGGATACTTTGAGATAGAGCCGGTCTTTATCGATCCGGAATTCCCCTTCCTGGCCGACTGGCAGAATGACTGGGTGCTTCTTGTCCATCGGGCGTATGTGATACTCCATTTCGTCGCTGAGAAGCAGATACTGAGGGCACAATTTCTCATCCGAATTCACATGCTCAATCCCGGCTGAGGCGAACACACTGCCGAGTCCGGTAATGCCTTTCTGCTTGGCGCCGCAGGGCACGGCTTCCATTTTCTCGATCAAGCCTCTCTCGGCCGG
Source organism: Candidatus Dormiibacterota bacterium (assembly GCA_035566655.1). Taxonomy (GTDB): domain Bacteria; phylum Acidobacteriota; class Terriglobia; order Terriglobales; family Acidobacteriaceae; genus Sulfotelmatobacter. Next base: position 231,549 of record DATMQT010000003.1, on the reverse strand, counting down.
CTTTTTCTTTCCGGCTACCGCTGGCACGGCAAAGGCAAGAACCAGCGTTGCAATAACTAAGGCATCGATCTTCATATCGCCTCCGTTCCTTGGGCTCTCTTTCGTTCTGCGATCCGTGGCTAGGACCGACCGTGAAGAAACTGAGTGCACCACTTCCACCGAACTGGCTGAGAGCCCCTACCTGGGACCTCCCAGCCAGCCTCGGAAATTTACGGTTTCGGCTTCGGTTCGACCATTTCCTTCTTGGTCCCACTATTGTCGAACCGCTTTATCGAGTTCATGAAGGCCTGCGGATTCTCCGCCAGCTCTTCCCGAACGCCAGAATGGTTTTTCAAATACTCCCGGAGTTCCGGGTGGTTCTCCAGGTATTCTTTATTCTTGGCCAACGACGGGTCCTTCGACAGTTGCTCCGCAACCTCAGGATGTTTGTCGAGGAAGCCGTCAAAGCTGGCCAGCTCTCGCCGGGTAGCGTCATCGTCCCTGCGGTCGAAGCGATTTTCCTGCCTCATGAAGATGCGCGGATCCTCCGCCAATTGCTCCTGCACTCCAGGGTGCTCCTGCAAGAACTGCTGGAGCGCCGGATGGTTCTGCAGAAATTCTTTGTTGTCCGCCAGAGTTGGATTCTTGCGCAGTTGCTCCGCGATCTCAGGATGCTTGTCCAGGAAAGCGTCAAAGTTGGCCAACTCCCGCCGGGTGACGTCATCGTCCCTGCGGTCGAAGCGATTTTCCTGCCTCATGAAGCTGCGTGGGTTTTCCGTCAATTCCTCCCGAACCTGTGGATGGTCCTGCAAATATGCCTGCAGTTCGGGATGGTTATTAACGTATTCCCGATCGCCCACCAGAGAAGGGTTCCGGCGTAGTTGCTCGGCCATCTCGGGATGTTTGTCGAGGAAGCTATCGAAACTTGCCAGTTCCTGCCTGGTTGTGTCGTTGTCCTGACCTTGGTATTGCTGCGGCGGAGTAGACGTCGCTGTCTGAGAGTTCACTGATGGAACAATCCAAAGCAAACTTGCGAGTACCAGATACACAGAGTATTGCCTTATGTACATGCGTCGCTTTTTCATAGATTAAGAACCCTCCTTGACGAAGGGGCGAGTTCCTGGAGGTTAACTGCAACCGCTTTGCCAAATCGCGCCAAACAGCATGAATCATTCCCGTTATCAAAGACTTGCGGATCGTCTGTTTCGCCGTCCGTAGAGAAGCCTGTGGGTAAATTCTTCGGGTCGTAGCGGAACGGCGCAGAGCTATCTGACTCTGGAGTCGCCACTTAGCGGTCTGGCAAGAAGTTCACTGCGGCTTCTTACTGATTGGTAAGAAGAATTCACGGAAAACACCTAGGGAAAACTCGCACTCCAAAATCGGCAAACAGTAGGTTCAGCACGCTGATCAGGCAACAGCCACGGTACCCATTCTTTCTCCGAGCGTAGCGGCTTCCCATGCTCCGGTGTGCCTTAGCACTTCTCGCGCCCAGAGTGTTTTGGCGCCCTCCTCGCAGGAGACATACACCAAAACTCCAAGATTGCCGAGTTGATCCTCGAACCTTTCTGCTTCTTCCTCCGAAAAGCCGAGTCCCACCAGGGTTCTGGCATTCCCACAGAGTGCAGGGGCTTCTCGCGCCACCATGAGCGCGTGAAAGAATGCCTGGGACCGGATGAAGAAGCCAACAGTGGGAATTAAGACGGCGCCGAATTTCGAGAGCCACCCAATCAGCCCGGCGGTTACCACGCTGGATTCCTTTTCGGCGTTGAACAGGCTCGCTTCCCGAACAACCGACGCAATGGGATGGCCGGGAGGCAGCATCATACAGATACTTTCGTTCTCAAAACCGGCCTGGTTTAGAGTGCGCACGATGTCGGTCAAAGCGACGTCCTGAGAATAAATCCCGTAAGCGGCTGCTGTGTTCACGGCCATGTCGAATTCTCCACGCTGGCGAAGTGTGTTGGGCCCAGGTTCATGTCCATTCTGCGAGGTCGATGCGGGAAGACCCAAGACTTGTGGGTCATTTTGTTCCCCGGATCATCCGTAAGATACGCATCTTCCCAGCCTATGAAACTCGGGTAAATCGTGTAGACCTCCGATTATGTTTTTGGGCTCGAAGGAACGGCTCTTGCACCGATGCGGATGGTTGACGGTAGTGTTGTCAGGGAACCGGGCAAACCAGTAGCCAATGACGGATCCTGTGGAGCCTACGACTGCCGAGTCTGATGTGTGATTTTTTCGAGCTGACGGCCGCTAGTGTTAGGCGGCAGCGCGGAGTCCCAGGCAAGTCCGGAGCGCTCGCAACGCATAGAGGGCATCATCCAGTGCCTGGTCTTCTTCGATAGTGTCAACGCCGGCAAAGAAGAGTTCCCGTGCCCGCGCTACCGTCGCGTTCTCGGCGTCCGCGATCCTCGCAGGAAGCCTGTTGTTGTCGGTCTCGAACAGAGCGGCGATGTAAAGCTCTCGCCAGGTAGGCGGCAGGGGCGAGGAAACACCTTGGCTTGCCATAAATTACCTCTACGCTGCGGGCGAATTCTGCTTGCAGGGATTGCCTCTCAGCACGGTAGTCAGCCTAGCGGAGAAACGCTATACCGTGAATCCTGTATTTTGGCGCGTCCCGGAAATAAAAGCGCTTCCCATTCTGTGCGGCTTACTCAGCCAGGCGTTCTGGACGGGCCTGCGGTGCGCCGGTTTTCAACAGGTCCAACTCATTCTGCAATTGCCGCCACGCTTTTCCACTCCTCTTGGTAGCGATGGGCGCGCTCGGGTCGGCATAGAACTGGAGCAGGTTTCCGCGTAGCGCCGGACTCACCGATCCTGGAGCGTTCTTGGTAGTAAGTTCGTCGATCAGGTGAGCATAGGTTTTGTCGGTCAGAATGTATTCTCCGGCGCGGGTCTCGCGGCCGGTGTCGCAATCGCGGTTCGGCAGGTCGAGTTTTCCCGTGTTTTCCTCGCGCAACATCCTGGCATAATTCTCGATCGTCGTATCCACACTCTTGATGTACAGGTCTTCGGTTTGTTTTGTTGGGATCTTGAAGTTGACGGCCTTGAACGGCCCCACTTTCGGCATCAGTCTCAGCAGCAACGCGAGCATCCTGGCGCCGACCCCTGGTTTCCGGTAGACCGTGCCCCATTCGTGTTCGTAGTTGCTGCGGGAAAGGTAATAGAGGAATTTCTTCTTGTCGAAGTTTGGCGTGTCCTTCACGATCGCGTCGCGGCGCGACAGCAAAGCCACCCGGGTCATTTCCGGGACTAGCGTGCTCACGCTGCGCCGGTAGCTGCCGATCGCCAGATCGACGCTACCGAATACATCCTCAAGTTTTAGGCCGTAAGTTTCCTGGAAAGCACGCTCCAGGAGGGGCTTGGCGACTTCAAAGCCAATCATGTCGTGGTAAGCGTCGGAGGTATAACGGTTCTTGGCGACCTGGACCATATCGAAACCAAATTCCGTGCGTATGTGGGCCTTGGGATTGTCAGCGTAAGTCACCGTGTCGCCATATTTCCTTTGCAGTTTGGGGAATTCCATCGCCACCACCCGGTTGATCGTGGGATGGCCGCTGTTATCGGAAGCGTAGTGGGACAGCGCGCCCAGCGCGAAAGCGTACTCGTTTAGATCCGACGCATCGTGCAGTAGCGCTTCGACGAAATCACCGCTGCGGACATAATGAACAAGATCGCTGAAGAACTTGCTGCCAAACGGGTAATAGCCCATATCCTGCAGCAACGAACCACCATAGGCATAGGCGTGCGCCTTGCGCAACTCCTCCTCGCTGGCGCCGGGGAAGCGCTTCAGCAGCAGTGGTTGAATCTGGTCCTTCCACACTAGATCCACGACTTGCTCGTGCGTGAGGACTGAATAACCCGCACCGGGGATCGAGAAGGATGCGACCAACAGCAACACCGCCGCCCCTCGTGCTAAAAGTGAGCGCATCACAAGATATTAGGATGTACGAACGCCTGCAAAGGATAAAGTTTTCCTGCGACACGAGAGCAGTTACAGAGTCGGCCCTCCGCCCTGCGGAGTCTGTGCTCCTCAGAAAGGAAGGCCCTCTGCTGGCGTTAACAGGTAACGGCGGTCACAGCACGACAACTATTGCAATGCGAACGCCGGGGTGAAGCAAGTCGAACAGGAAATACTCGCCATCTATGTAGTCGATGTAGCACTCGTCTGTGTAGGCCCAGCCTACCGGCCAGGGATCGACTATGGTGAACCAGTAGCCGGAGTACTGGAAGCGTGGCTGGCCTTCGACAACAGTGATCCGGTTGACAACAAGCGTGTGCTGGCGTCCAAAATGGGCACGGAACTTGTCGTCGGCAATGCGGCCATGTTGCTGGCTGTTGGCACGCTCCGCGTGCTCCGCCTGCTTGGACGGTTTAGCGTCCCCCCGATTTGCGGGCTTGCCCTCGTCTCGGGGAGGCTTAGCTTCGTCTTGTTTCGAAGGTTTCTCTTCCTCGTGTTGGCGGGGAGCGTTGGCCTCTTCGCGCTGGTCTTGTGCGTAGATCAGTGCGCTTCCTCCAATAAGGAAAATCAGAACGAATATCCTGAGTACGGTCGTCAGTCTCATGGTTTTGTCTCCTTGATCTGCAGTAGCCGGCCTCACTGCTCTTCCTCCGTTGATGACAGCAAACTCTAATCCCTCCTTACCAACCGATCGTGTGAACCAGAACTTTAGCCGTGAAGTGCAACAGATCTAATCCCTTTCAATGTGTATTTCGTGATTCCACATCCTGTAAACACCTTGAAGGCATGTAGAGGTATGAATCTGCGGCAAGGAAGCAAGTGCCGGCTCCCCTGTTAAAGCCAACACTTGCTCGTTTGGGGTGTAGAGCCACGAGCCTATTGGGAGAGGGGGATTCGTAGCCATACTGTAAATCTCGTAGTTGGCCGAAAAATTTCCCGGCCGCTCGGCCCAAGGTGTCACACGACGCTCGTCTCGGTGGGATGACGAGCCACTAAGGGCCCTTACAGGGATCGAAGTATAGACGGCCGATTCGAGGCACTGTAAAAACGCACAAGGAGAGGATGCAAGATTTGCATCCCGATCCCACCGTTGAGGAGCGCGGCTCATGCAGTCAATGGTTTGCGATGGCAAGCCGATTGCGTATGAACTGTGGGCCACTCAGTCTTTCGGAGGTTTTTATGAAACGAGAGACCAGCCTCTTGGCTGCATTGTTGTTCCTGCCAGGATCCGTCACTCTGATGATTGCGCAGGGTGTACCGAGCCAGGCGAGCCCTGTGCTCCCATCTGACATCCTTGGACCTCAATTGATCGCATGGTCGCAACTGCAGAAGCCGCAGCCAGTGCCGCAACCGTTGCCGCCGCCGGAGCGTCCCATACCGCAAACAGGCCAGCAGGCGCAACCTGCGAACCCACCGGCTCAGCCGCAACCGCCAGCCGCACAAACGTTTACGGGCACGATCGTGAAGGATGGCAGCAGATACGTTTTGAAGGTGTCGAGTAACAGCGCATATCAACTTGACGACCAGGAAAAGGCCAAGCAGTACGAAGGTAAACAGGTGAAGATCAGCGGTACCCCGGATGCGAACGGCAACAGCCTCCACATCCTCAGCATTGAGCTCGTCTCGTGAATGCTCAGAAGGGACAACCGGGAGGAAAAGCGATGCGGGTAGTAGTCTTGGCACATAGCTCCGTCTCCGTCGCCTCCATAAAGGCGGGCTTCTGGATTCAAACGATTGCATTGGCCACCGCCACCGCGTGTGCCTTGGCATTGGTGATTGCTGTTCTGGGTGCTGTTGCTGGGGCAGCCGCCCGCGAGCCGGAATCAGGCCAGCCCAGACAGCCATCCGCCATCCGGCTGCAGTCTTATGAGGGCATGCTCACAGACACGAAGTGCGGCGCCAAACATTCTGCCGCAATCGGCAGGACGGCCGCTGATTGTACTCTGATGTGCGTGCGAGGAGGTGAACAGTTTCTTCTCGTCGACGGCGACACTATCTACTTGGTCGATGGTGACCTGGTTATGCTGAAGCGCGCTGCGGGGCAGCGCGTTAGGATTAACGGCACACTGAACGGGAAAAAGATCTCAGTAGCTTCCGTCGTGACAAGTTAACTGCCACAGGAGAACGAACCGGGAGGAAAACATGTTGAACGTACATGTTGAGAACTTTGGCGAAATAGCGATGATTGAGTGCGATGGCAGAATAGTCCGGAGCGAAGCCGCATTGAAGCTACGCGAAGCTGTCAACCTGCAAAGCCATGCACGAGTCATCGTTCTGGACCTTTCGAAAGTCTCCGCCATCGCAGGCGGAGGACTAGGCATGCTCGTATTTCTGCAGCGATGGGCTCAGGACCACGCCATTCGACTCAAGCTCTTCAATCCGCAGGATTCTGTCCGCCACAGGATGGAGCGAGTCAACTCAATGCGCGAGTTCGACATCGCAACGCTGGACGAAATGGTGGCTCTGCTCGCTCTCGCCAATGGCGACAATGAGAGAAATGCACCGGCGGCGTAACTCCATCGAGTCCTACTTGCTGCCGCAGGAGATTTCCAAATAGATTTCGACACTTCAGGATCTACCCGGCATGAATCGGCAAATCACTTCATTACTGTTTGACGAATCAGCTAACCAAGGGCTTTTTATGTCGATCAGTACATCTCCTTCCTCTTCCAAGCCCCCGGACTTGGCACGAACTCTAAAAACGTTGCCCTCTTCGAACTGAAAAGCAAGAGATGGTTCTCGGCCAGACGAATACGCTCCGGCCGATGTGCGGCGTGGGCCTAGGGATTCAACTGTATTCCTCCGCTCCGATTTTTTTGATAACTCTGAACGTAGCCCCGCGAGGCCCTTTGCCCCAGGGGCTCACGGATACGGGACGATCATGGGCAAGCGTCGATGCTGCGACGTCGACATTCCGGCCCTCACGATCGCCCCGCCCCCTTAGTTTCCATCCGCCGCTGCGGCCCATCGTAACGAATATTGATGCCTACGAGCAGACCGACAATGCCCCGTTAATCCGCGTTGTAGGCCTCGGTCAGAGACGTGGTCTTCAGAGCAGCTTTGAGTTGCTCCAGGGTTGCGGAAGATTTAAGGCGGATGGCGACCGCCTCCGCTGGCAGCAGATCGAAATAATTGTCCGAGCTTTGAACGTCCAGATCGCCGAAAGACAGGTACACGTTCCGGGCGAGCTTCGATGATTGCAACGCGACGGTGTAATCCTCGCCAGCCTTGCTGATTGTCGCCTCGATGCGGGGCGCAACCGGCAGTTCCAGGTTATGCGTCACATCGAAGAATATTAGGTTTCGGGACACTCTCTTTCCGGCCATTTCCAGATCGAACACCAGAACACTTCGACGGGGGTCCGCCTTCGCAGCCAGCGTCGCCTTTTCGACCGTCAAGTAGATCGCGCTCGACTGGGCCGCGATTTGAATGTCCTTGGTTTGATCCAGCAAAACGTTGCCAGAAAAGTCGAGCAGCCGCATGTGGATCGTCCCGGAAAGAGGCTGGAGCTTGTCCGATACGACATACACGTCCACCTTATCGTCGTGCAAGAAAGGCGAGATGAGCACATCGTCGTAGAAGCGGCGGGCATAATAGTGCAGAGCCTTCCAGCGACCGTAGTAGTCAATGCTGGCCCACGAAGCCACCGGCCAGCAGTCATTCAACTGCCAGTAAAGTGATCCCATGGTGCGAGGCCGCTGCCGCCGCAAATGCTCAGCGCCGATCTTGATGATCTCCGCCTGCTGCACCTGGCTCAGATACACAAACGACGCGAAATCTCTGGGCTCGCGATACTCGCGCAGCATGTAAGTCAGGATGCGTTCATTTCCACCCTTGTTTTTCTGGTGGGCTTGCATGACGGAAGAGTGAATGTTGAAATCCTCAGGCTTGGCGAAGGCGCGGATCGTACGCATCTCCGGAAAAGATTGGAATCCGTATTCCGACATGAAACGCGGAAATTGCAGGGTGTAATCGGAAGCGGGCGCTTGCGCGTGCCATACCTGCCAGTAGTGCATGTCGCCGTTGTCTTGACTCTCAGGAGCTTCCTCAAAATTGGCGCTGGGCGAACTGGGCGTATACGGCACGGGATCGGCATATTGCGCGACCGCGCTCTTGAGAATGTCGGCGAACAGGATCACATAATCCTGCCAGACGCGGTCCCGCGCTTCCGGCGAAATCGATTGCTGGAACTCTTTGCGATCTCCCCAGTGATACCAGGAAGTTTCAACTTCATTGTTTCCGCACCAGATCACGATGCTGGGATGGTCGCGCAGCCGTTTGATTTGGTCGATGGCCTCTTGCCGGACGTTTTCCTGAAAGGCGGTGTCGCCCGGAACCATGTCCCCGCCGAACATGAACTCCTGCCAAACCATGATTCCGAGTTCATCGCAGATGTCGTAGAAATCATCGGACTCGTAGTAGCCGCCGCCCCATTCACGAATCATATTCATGTGCGCGTCGCGGGCAGACTGCAGAATGCCGCGGTGAATCTCGGGAGTCACGCGGTTGGGAAAACTGTCGAACGGAATCACATCCGCGCCTTTGGCGAACACCGGAATGCCGTTGACGACGAACTCGAAACTCTTTCCCCATTGGTCAGGAGCGCGGCGCAGTTCTACAGAGCGCAGACCAGTTTTTGTTTCAGCTCGAGCCGCAATGTCACGACCGACGCGGATCGAAGCAGAGAACCGGCAACGGCTCTGCGCGCCATATCCCACCGGATACCACAGCTTGGGCGCAGTAATCCGGAGCGGAAAAGAAACGTGATTGATGCCGGCGTTGAGTTGCAGTGTCTGGGTTCCATCGGTCGTCTGCGGCCCAGACATTTCATCGTAAGCCAATGCGAGAGTAGCCGTTGTGGCGCGGGTTGATTCGATCTCAAGCTCCGCCGCAACATTCGCCAGGTCCGCAATAATGCTCTGCTGGTGGATGTGAAAATTCTCAATGCGTAGCGCATCCCAGGTCTCCAGCCGTATTGGCTGCCAAATTCCCGCGGTAATGAAGCGCGGCCCCCAATCCCAGCCGTAATGGTATGGAGCCTTGCGAGTGTAGGGAGCGGTGGCTATGTTTTCTTCGTTGCCATAATTGTGAGTCGATATCGAGGGCAAAACGTAAGGCAGTGTCTTGACGTACGGAAGCATCTTCTCGACAGACGAATGAAACACGATCCGCAGCGTATTCGGTCCGGCCTTGAGCAGCGCCTTTGCCGGAACCCGCCAGCGGCGGAACATGTTGTCCGCGTGAAGAATCGCCTGATCATTGAGGTAAACGTCCGCAAACGTATCCAGTCCATCAAAAACCAGGTCGGTATGATCGTGCGCGAGCGCTGAGGCGTTGATCTGAAACGTAGTTTGATACTCCCAGTCAGCCAGCCCGATCCATTGGAGATGGAACTCATTATCTCGTTCGAAAGGGTCGGGGATGAGGCCGTTGTGCAGCAAGTCGGTTTGAACCACGCCCGGAACCTGCGCGGGATGCCATTCCTTGACGTCGGATCGATCTGTGTTCGCCACGGCGCGAAACTGCCAGCCCGAATTTAGGTTACGCGAAGAAGGCTCAGCTGCTTCGAGAGGCAATGCCGCCCCGCAACAAAACAGCAGACACGCGAGAAACTGAAGCGCGGTAGCAGGTGCAGTGCGAAGGACTCCAGGGCGAATCAGTCCCATATCAGCGATCTCCTATCCGATGGCACGGCGGGTCAGAGCTGTCGAACGAAGATATCAGTTTACCTGCGATCGACGTGGGACGTTTCAGGGAGCGTTTAGCGACGGGCCTAAGAGACCAAGTCCTATTTCAGACGCCGGCAGAACGATGCTTGCTCGCGTTCGCCTTCACCGTTCGTGCGGCAAGTTCCTCGACCGTGGGCACCGATTCGGCACCCATCAGTCTGCGCTCGGGCGGTCTAGCACCGCCGCGGATCGCTTCGGTGAGCATTTCCAGCGCGATGTCGGCGTTCGGACGAATATAGATTGTGGCGGCCAGCAGGCCGCTGCGCACCCACGACTGGCCCGTCTTGGGCAGGCCATCGCAGCCGGTAAACGGTATTTGCAGCCAGCGCTCGCGTTCCGCACCAGTGATTTCCGAAAAAGCTTTTCTCGCGCCCGCCGCCATACTGTCGTCCTGGGCGCCGACCAGATCGATAAAGGTTTCTTGCGACGTGCGCAGGCGCAACCATGAACTGACCACACGGTACGCGCTCTCCTCGGTCCAATTCCCCCGCATCGTCTTCACTCGAATGTTAGCGGGCTTGGTCAGGTTCATTCCCTCGGTCCGCTCGCGCGCGGCGGAACTGCCGGAGGGGCCTTCAATGTATAGGATGGATCCGCCCTGCGGCAGCAGCGCGGCGAACTGCCTTCCCTGAATCCTGCCAACTTCCATGTGATCGGAGCTGATGGAAAAAACCGGCGCCTGCGACCCCTGCCGCAGTTGCGGGACATAGTCTGCATCATGGTTCAGCACAACCCATCCGATGCCGGCAGTAACGGCGGCGCGAGCCACCTGCGGAAACCCAGTTCCCCCAGCGGGCTCGAACACGATGCCATCCGGACGCGAAGCTGCCGTTCCCTGGACGAATTGCAGGAGCTGCTGGCTTTGCGTCACCGCGTCGTTGTTGGCATGGACGATCTTGAGATCTACCCCCAGGCGCCGCGCAGCTTTCTCCGCTGCCGATGCTTGCTCCTGCTGGTAGTCGTTATCGTCGTTGGTGAGCGAGACCGCAAAACTGAGCTTCTTCATCCCTGCACCCAGTCTCGATCATAGTGCAACTCGGAAGCGCCCGATGGTAACCAGAGTAACTAAGCCATACTCACGTAAGCCGTGAATCATGCTGTTTGAAGAACTGCGCGCGGTATTTCGCATCGCGGAAGGCTTCGGTGCCCCCCGGCCGGGTGGTGGAAAACGCACCGGCCAGGTTTCCGGCCGCGAGACACGAGGGCAGATCAACCCCTCGTACATACTGATGAAGGAAGCCCGCATCAAAACTATCTCCCGCGCCCACCGCGTCTACGGCTTCCACCGTTAGCGCGGGGCTTATGAAGCGCTCGCTTCCGCGTTGCGCTAGCGCGCCTTCGCGGCCAACTTTCACCACCACAAGGGGTACCAGCGCCGCTAGCTTTTTCGCCGCCGCTTCCAGATCGCTGACGCCCGCCGCTTTTTGCGCTTCCCGCTCATTTGGCAGGAACACGTCGACGTAACGCAACGCATCCTGCAGTCCTCCTTCCCAACGGTCGTCAGGATCGTCGTTGGTGTCGAGCGAAGTGCTGAGTCCCGCCTCCTTCATTTTGCGAAAGAGTTCAGGGACCCGTGGCCGGAGCCCGCCCTGCAAGTAGTAAGAAGAAACATGGAAGTGGCGCGCGTCGGTCAGATAGTCAAAGTCAAGATCGTCCCACGTCAGCTCTGCGATGGTTCCGGAATAGGTCACCATGTTGCGCCAGGCTTCGCGTTGCAGAATTACGGTCAGCCCTGTCTTGACCGCGCCCGGCACGCGGCGCAACCGCGACACATCCACGCCGCCTTGCTGCAATGTTTGCAGTGCAGACTGGCCCAGATCGTCATCGCCAATGCGCGATTGAAATCCCACGCGGCTGCCCAGGGCAGCAAGATTGTGCGCCAGGATCGCAGACGATCCCCCCAGCGTCAACATCATCCGCTCAGCCAGCAATTCGCGTTCCGGCGGGAGTTCGTCGGGGAGACCGTACAGGATAAGGTCGAGATTCAGTTCGCCGGCGATGGTGACATCAAAACGTGGCATCAAAACTCCTGGAAATTTTCGGTAGGGGCTTAGACAATCGTGATCTCGGTTCCGGCCTGCTTCAAGGTGCGGAGATCGGATTTCGGAATTCCGCGGTCGGTGATAACTTCCTGAAGCGCGGACGGAGGCGCGATCAGCGACAGGCTGCGGCGCCCGAACTTGCTGGAGTCGCAAACCGCAATCGTCCGCTTGGCCACTTCGACCATCACGCGGTTGACCTTCGCCTCCAGAAGATTGGGCGTGCTCAACCCATAATGCACGTCGAAGCCGTCGACGCCGAGGAACAGCAGGTCGGCGCTCAACCGGCGCAACGTTTCTTCGGCGATCGGCCCCACCAGCGAAAACGAATTCTTGCGCAACGTGCCGCCCGTAAGAATCACTTCCACCGCCGTGCCGGCCAACTCCGCCGCAATGTTGACCGCGTTCGTAATAATGGTCAGGCTCCGAAAATCGCGCAAGGCGCGGGCGATGGCCGTGGTGGTGGTGCCAGAGTCGAGAATTACAACCTGTCCTTCAGTGACTTTGCTGGCGGCGGCTTCCGCGATCCGCAGCTTTTCCTGCCGGTGGAGTTTCTCTTTCTCCCGCAGCGTCGGATCTTCCAGAACGCTCTCGCGCGCCGGCAGCGCCCCTCCGTGGGTGCGGTGAACCTGCCCGTGAGCGTGCAAAATCTCCAGGTCTTTGCGGATCGTAACCTGAGAAGTCTCAAAGTGCCGCGAGAGTTCGGTGACCAGGACGCGGCCCTGCCGGTTCAAGATATCCAAAATCGCGCGGCGACGTTCTTCGTTCAGCAATCGAGTTTCGCTTCCTGAGTAACTCCTCGCGCGAGCCGCAGGCGAGGCCTTTTGTTTCGTATTTCTTTTTATAGCGTTTTATTTCGTTTGTCCACTAGAAAGGTTTGCCTCTGCCCGCTTGGATTTCGCGAGGTTAAAGCCTTGATCGGGCAGCTTTCTAGCGCCCAACATCGCTGGAGGTGATCGGCTAACCCCTGTTTTTGTCACTAGTTGAGAACCACGCGCGATGATAACCAACCAAATACCTGCCACTGAAATACGATTGTTTACAGCCGAAGGTCTGCCGTAGTCTCAATTTGAACACATGTGTGCCGGTCTTTCGATCATGACGAATGTTACGAAATCCGAACAGGGAGATTGCAGCATGCTGACGGAGCCCGAAGAACAACGCTTCACGCGCTCGCGGAGCGTCGTCTCCCGCGTCGTGGCCGGCGAAACTCTCATCGTGCCGGTGCGCGGCAAGGTTGGAGATCTGGCATCAATCTACAGCTTCAACGGTACCGGCTCTCTGATCTGGAAGTTGATGGACGCGCCCCAATCGCTCGCGGACTTAATTGATGCGGTGGAACACGAGTACGAGGTTCAGCAAGAACAGGCACATAAAGATGTGGCGAGATTTTTAGACGAGATGCTCTCGGTGGGACTGGTTGACGTCTGCCCGAGAGCTGCCATGGCCGGAGCGGGGATGGCTGCGGTAGAGATGACGGCTGAATCAACCGGGCCAGGAGAAGCATGGAACAGCTGAACTACGGGGCGTTTAGTTTGGATATCCACCATCGCCAGGCCGGCGAGCGGATGCCGCTCCAGGTTTCCATCGAAGTGACGCGCCGTTGCCCTCTGGAATGCCAGCACTGCTACAACAACCTGCCCATGGGCGATCAGGACGCGCGCAGCCGCGAAATGACCACGGAGGAACATTTCCACATGCTCGACGATCTGGTCGAGATGGGCTGCTTCTGGCTGCTCTACACCGGCGGCGAAATTTTCGCCCGCAAGGATTTTCTCGAAATCTACACTTACGCCAAGAAAAAAGGGTTTCTGATCACCCTCTTCACCAACGGGACACTCATCAACGAAAAGATTGCCGACTACCTGGTGGAATGGCCGCCATTTGCCATCGAAATCACGTTGTACGGCCGCACAAAAGAGACCTATGAGGAGCTGACGCAGATCCCGGGCTCCTATGAAAGATGCCTGCGCGGAATCAAGCTGCTGCGCGAGCGGGGCTTGCCGCTCAAGTTGAAAACTGTAGCCACCAGCGTTAACAAGCATGAAGTCTTCGCCATGAAGCAGTTCGCGGAAGAAGAACTCGGGGTTGAATTCAAGTTCGATGGCCAGATCAATCCGCGCATTGACTGTTCGCAGAGTCCGCTGGCAGTGCGGCTCACGCCCGAGGAAGTGGTGGCGCTCGATATGCATTCTCCGAAGGCAGCGAGCGAATACCGCAAGCTGGCGCAGCATGATCTGGAGAATCCTCCCTCACCGGCTCACAACACCGACGTGTATGCCTGCGGTGGAGGAATGAACTCGTTTGCCATCAATGCTTACGGGGAGATGGGCATCTGCGTGATCTCGCAGCAGGAAACATTCGGCATCCGTGAGTCTGGGCTCAAGCCTGCGTGGGAGTATTCTCTGCGCGAGGTGCGGTCGAGGAAACGCACGCAAGTGACGAAGTGCATCGACTGCCGAATTAAGGCGCTCTGCGGAATGTGTCCGGCGAACGGCGAGATGGAAAATGGCGACCGTGAAAGCCCGGTTGCGTTTCTGTGTAATGTCGCGCACCTCCGTGCGGCGGCAATCGGTATCGAAGTTCCAGTGCATGGCGAGTGTGAATTTTGTGCCGATGGCAATGAGCACGATGCATTACTCGAGTCCGCGCGGCGCATCGCCAGCAAAGAGATCGATGTGGAAAGTTGGACGGGGCCTCAACAGGTCTTTCAGATTTTGAACAACGTGAACGTGGCCGGTGCTTGCGGCTCGTGCGGAAATCACTGAGCAGGCTACGGCAGTTTGGGGGCTGAATGAATCATGAGTTGAAACAATCCGACGTCAGGAAGCCATACGAGCCACCGCGACTGACGACCATCAGCTTACGCCCGGAAGAGGCTGTTCTGGGACACTGCAAAACCTCCGGATCGGGAGGTCCGATCGGCAGCTGTTCGCCGCTGGGAACCTGCCCAAACTCGGGATCATAGGGGCATACGTGGATTCGTTGATGGAAGCTGCGATGAGTGCTGGTTGCGCGCGGGCGTTGCCGGGCCGCGTCCGAAGCGCCGACACTTGCTGTGCCTGGTTTCACGTTGGTGGAGTTTCTGTGCGCGTGGTCGGCGACAGTAGGGCCGACCTGAATTTAGATCCTACCCTGCAGCCGTTTCGAGTCGAGTCGCGAGGCGCCGATATCGACATTCGGGTCCGATGGGTCGGCAGCCTTCCCCAATCGCGGGAGCGCCAGCTTTTCGATTCTGGATGCGTCTGGACCCTCTACCAGAACTCCGGTGGTTTTCAATTTGATTTCAGCACCGCGACTCTGGGCGGTGTCCCCTATAAGCGACTTCTTGTCGACGAGCGATTCCGCAGCGCTTCGCTGCTGCTGAGTCGCGAATGTTTCGAGAATCGCGACGCTGCGATTCCGCTTGAGTATCCGCTCGACGAACTCTTGATCACACACCGCCTCACGCAAGAGCGCGCGATCGAGCTCCACGGCGTGGGCATCGTCGGCCCAGACGGCGCAAGCAACTTGTTTATCGGCCACTCCGGGGCAGGGAAGAGCACGACGGCACGGCTCTGGACGTCGCTCCACGACGTGGAAATCCTCAGCGACGACCGCATCATTGTTCGTGAAGATAGGGTCCGTCAAGACAACGTTCGAGGAGACAAGGCCAGCGACGCGGAGACCCAGATTTTCATGTACGGCACCCCGTGGCATGGCGAGGCGCATTTCGCGATGCCGGGCCGCGCTCCGCTGAAACGAATCTTCGTTCTCGAACATGGCCACGGCAACGTGCTCACGCGCCTGGCCCGCAGCCAGATGGTCGCGGAATTGTTTGCGCGCAGTTTTGTTCCGTTTCACAGCCACGAGTATGTGGACTCTGCCTTGAGCTTTCTGGAGCGAGTTGCAGATTCAGTCCCGTGCTATCGGTACTCTTTCGAGCCCGACGAACGCGCCGTGGAGAGGATCCTCAATTTTCGTGACTGATCGTACGAGCACAGGGTGTAACGGGGAAGACTGTTCGAAGCAAGGCGGGCCGAAAGAAGACCGTCCGCAGTCGCGGCAGTTCGAATCTTTCAGTCTGGACTGCCTGAACGCCGGACTTCGCGTGCGCTTTCAGGCGCGCGGGGCCAGCATGTCGTCCGCGATTCGCGACGGAGAAATGGTTTACGTGCGGCCCGCTTCCGAGGCTGACTTGCGTGGAGGAGACATCGTACTGGTGAAGAGCGACTACGGATTCCGCCTGCACCGCCTGATCCACGCGGACGCACGCGGAGATGTCTTCATCACCCGAGGAGACTGCGGCCAGCAAGACGATCCTCCGATCCGCCGCGAACAGATTCTCGGCGTAGCCGTCGCCAAAGATGTGCAGATCGGGACCAAAATCGTGCGCGCGCAGTTCCGGGGAATCGGCGGATCGTTTCTGCGAGTCGCGGCGCGGGGCCAATTCATTCTGAGCAAGTTCTCAAGCCGCGCGGGATTCCGCTGGCCGCGCACCACCATACCGCGCTTCGTCCGCCAGGGCGCGCGAGCCATTCTCAGCGCCTTGGGTCTCCTCCTTCTCTTGCTGACCGCGCCGCATCTGCACGGACAAGTGGCCGTCGACGCTGCGACGAGTTCTAGCGCAGAGCTTACTGGCGCAGGCACCAAGACCCTCACGTTTAATCACACAACCACTGCGGTTGGTACAAACTTGCTGTTGCTCGTTGGCGTGTCGCTCAACATCACAAACTCGCCTACTGCCGGTCTTGTAGGCGTGACCTACAACGGAACGCCGTTAAATTTTGTAGGCGCGCACAACGATGCCGGCAATACCCGCCGGGTTGAAATGTGGTATCTGCTCGCTCCTGTGAGCGGCACCAATAGTGTCGTTGTCTCGGTAAATATTCCGGCGGCCGCCACCATAGGCGTGGTTGCCGGGGCCGTGACCTTCACGGGCGTTGACCAAACCGTGCCACTGGGCGGCTTCGTGTCCGCCGACGGCGCTGCCGGCACATTCTCGCAACTCAATGTGCCCAGCGTCGTAAATGGAATGATTCTCGACACCCTGGCGATCGGCGGAAATCGAACCATTACCGTGCCCGCCTACCAAACCCAGCAGTGGAAGGCGAGTAGCGGCATAAGTGGAACCCGCGATGCCAGTGGCTCTGGAAGCACCCGGGCCGGCGCACCTAGCCTTCCCTTCTCCGAAACCTTCAACGGCGCTTCCAACTGGTCTGTGGGCGCTGTGTCGATCAATCCGACGTCGGCGGACCTTGCGGTCAGCACCAGCGTGCCTACCGTCTTCCTAGGGCAGAACACGGTGTACACCATCACGGTTTCCAATAATGGGCCGTCCGCTGCGAATACCATTTCGCTGACCGATACGCTGGCTGCGGGGCCGACCTTCGTTTCCGCAACTTCACCGACCATGATGTGCAGTAATCCGCCTATTACATGCACGCAGACAACTCTGGCCAGCGGAGCAACCGCGACAGTCACGGTCACGGTGACGGCAGCATCCTCGGGATCGTACGCCAATACCGCGACCGTTTCCGATTCCGGTACACCGCCTGATCTAAACCAGGGCAACAATACTTACGTTGCGGTAGCGACGGTACAGTCGGCAGCTTGTGCGGCTGTTTCCCAGGCCACAAGCGGAAACAATCTCACCGGCGTTCTAAACACGTACTATCCGGGAACAGCAAGCGTGGCGGCGGGTGCGACGTCGATCACTTTGGGAGCAGCCACTGGTGGTCCCGGAGGCACGCCGGCGCCGATCTCTCCTGGAAACCTTCTGCTGGTAATCCAGATGCAAGACGCCAGCATCAATGACACGAACAGCGTGGCCTACGGCAACGGTTTCACAGGCCAGGGATTCACCAGTCTGAACAGCGCCGGCGAGTACGAGTTCGTTACAGCGCAGTCGTCGCTAGGCACGGGTGGCGGTTCCGTTACGATTGCGGGAGCGGGACTCGGCGGCGGTTCGGTCTTTCCCTATCACTCGGCCGCACTCTCGGCGAACGCAGGGCAGAGCACCTTTCAGGTAATTGTGGTGCCACAGTACACTACGGCCTCGTTCAGTGCGGCCACACCGCCCACCGCGCTCGCATGGAATGGATCGACCGGCGGTGTCCTTGCCCTCGATACTTCGAACACGCTCACCCTGAACGGCGCAACCGTATCAGTGGACGGCCAAGGTTTCCGCGGCGGCGCGGGCCTCCAATTAACCGGAAACGGTGGCGGCAGCAACACGGACTACCGCGAGGTTGCGCCTGCCGCTTACGGTGGAACCCCGGTTGCCGGGTTCGGCGCACCCAAAGGCGAAGGTGTCGCCGGGACCCCGCTCTGGGTGGAGTCGGGCGGGACTTTTGTCAACACGGCCGCTGGCTATCCCAGCGGGACGTTGGGAACCGATGGCAGCATGGCACGCGGCGCCCCAGCAAACGGCGGCGGCGGCGGCACGGATGCAAATCCGGCCGGAAACACTGACAACGCCGGCGGCGGCGGTGGCGGAAACGGTGGCGCGGGTGGCTTCGGCGGCGACTCCTGGAACAGTAACCTGAGCATCGGTGGCGAAGGAGGCACATCGTTCCCGGCAACCATTAACCGCATCGCGATGGGTGGCGGCGGGGGTGCTGGCACACGCAACAACTCCAACGGTGACAACCAGGCCAGCGGCGGCTCGACCGGCGGGGGCATCATCATCATTCGCACCTTCGGGCTTAGCGGCACCGCAACCCTCACAGCCAACGGAATCAACGCCTACAACGGCACGCTCAACGATGCCGGCGGCGGCGGCGGAGCCGGGGGCACCATTGTCGTTCTTTCGGCCAACGGTGGCGAGGGCGGCCTGACCCTGCACGCCAACGGCGGCAACGGCGGCGATGCCTGGATTATCGAACCCTTCACTCTCGGCAATCGCCACGGCCCCGGCGGCGGCGGCGGTGGCGGTGTTGTACTGGTTTCAGGCCCTCCGGCCAGTATCAGCGTGGCTGGCGGAACGAACGGCCTGACCGAGACTCCCAGCGTTTCTTACGGAGCGACTCCCGGCACCGCCGGCACCAGCGTGACCAATGCCAGCATCTCCTCCACTTCGGGCACCCAGTCGGGCGCCGGATGCACTCCCGACGTCACCCTGGGCAAGAGTCACGTCGGCAACTTCACTCGTGGTTTAACCGCCAGCTATAACGTCCCGGTTTCCAACGTGAGTCCGTTCGGGCCCACTAGCGGCACGGTCACGGTCAATGACACTTTGCCCGTGGGCGTGATTCCAACCAGCGCCAGCGGCACTGGATGGGCGTGCTCAGTTGCATCGCAGACCGTGAGCTGCACCGATTCGACGGTCCTGGCAGCGAACAGCAGCTATCCCCCGATTACGATCACCGCGAACGTGGCGCAGACCGCGCCTGCCACGGTCACCAACACCGCGATCGTGAGCGGCGGAGGCGAAACGAATCTCGCCAATGACACCGCCACCGATGTCGCCAGCGTCTTCTCCATTGCCGATCTGAGTGTGACCAACGCCGCAGCACCGGATCCGGTCGCCGCCGGCAGCAACATTACTTACTCGCAAGTTGTCACCGACAACGGGCCAAGTGCCGCCGACAACGCCACTCTGGTAGAAACTGTTCCCGCCAACACAACATTCGTTTCAATGTCCGCGCCCGCAGGCTGGACCTGCATGACGCCCACAGTCGGTGGTACAGGCAATGTAGTCTGCACCACGTTGAGCATGGCCGGGAGCACCGCGGCCAATTTCTCCATGGTGGTGAAAGTGAATGCGGCCACCGCCAACGGCACAGTGATCACCGACACTTCTACAGTAAGCTCGTCCGTGAGCGACCCAAACTCCGCCAACAACACCGCGTCCGCGTCGACGGTCGTGGGAACGACGGCGCTGGCGGAGTTGACGGTAACCAACGCCGCCTCGCCGAATCCAGTCACCGTCGGCAACAACCTCACCTTTACGCAAGTGGTCACCAATACTGGCACTGTCGCGGCCACCGGTCCCGCAACGTTCAGCGAGACCACTCCGCTCAACACCACGCTCGTGTCCATCACGCCGCCGGCGGGCTGGACTTGCGCCCTTTTCCCGTCGCAGTGTACCAACCCCAGTGTGGCGGCCGGTTCGAGTGGAACCTTTACCGTCGTCTACACGGTAACTGGCGGCACATCCATCACCGACACGGCGACAGTCAATGCCGGGAACCAGGCATTCGGAGCCAATTCCGCTACGGTCACCGTCACCGTCGCTACCGCCGTGCAGGCTGATCTGGCTCTCAGTACGGCAGGCACGCCCGCCGCCGTGTTTGCCGGCAACGACATCACTTACACGCAGACCATCACCAACAATGGCCCCGCGCCCGCCTCAGCCGTCAGCTTCACCGAAGCGATTCCCGCCAATACCACGTTCGTCTCCGCCTCCGCCCCCGCCGGCTGGACTTGTGTAATCACCGCATCCGTCACCTGTAGCGATCCGACTCTGGCCGCCGGTGCATCGGCGGACATCATCGTCGTCGTGAATCTTGCTCCAACCGTGGCCGTTGCGACGATCACCGCGAACTCCTCGGTTTCGTCAAGCACCAGCGATCCCAACGCGGCCAACAACAGCACGACCGTCGTCACCAACGTCAGCGCGGCGTGCGACTTGGCGGTCACCAATAGCGGTGTCCCCAGTCCAGTCGCCGCAGGCGGCAACATCACTTATACCCAGGTAATCACCAACACCGGCCCCAGCAATTGCAGCACGGGGACCTTCAACGAGGCCTTGCCGGTGCCCGCAACATTTGTGTCCGTTGCAGTTGTAAACGCAGGTGGCGGGACGTGGACCTGTCCTAACTCTTCACCCGTAGCCTGCTCCAGCCCAAGTGTGCCGCCGGGTTCCACGGGAACCATCACTGCCATCTACAATGTCCCCGCGGGTACGGCTGCCGGAACGCTAATCACCGATACGGCAACCGTGGCCACGACCACGCGCGACACGAACCCGGCTAACAACTCTGCCACCGTCATCATCGGCGTTGCGTCAGCCATCCAGGCTGATCTAAGCGTTACCAACTCCGCCAGCCCGAATCCGGTAAACGCCGGACAGAACATCACCTACTCCCAGACCGTAGCCAACGGTGGACCTGCCTCCGCCACCACCGTCGTCCTTACCGAGACTCTTCCCGCTAACACCACGTTTGTGTCACTGACCGGGCCGGCGGGATGGGCTTGCACTTCCGTCTCTCCCTTCACCTGCTCCATCGCCACGCTGGCAGCCAACGCCACAGCCAACTTCACGTTCGTGGTGCAGGTGAACAATGCGGTGGCCTCAGGAACCACCATCACCGACACTGCGTCCGTCAGTAGCGCCATCGGCGACCCGAACCTGGGGAACAACAGCGCTACGGTCAACGTGCAGGTGGCGGACTTGGCCGATCTGTCGGTGACCAACTCCGCCAGCCCGGTTCCAGTTCTGGCTGGCGCCAACATTACCTACACCCAGGTTGTAACCAATAGCGGACCGAGCACTGCAACGGGTGCCAGCTTCACCGAGACCACGCCCCCGAACACGACCTTCGTGCAATTAACACCGATTCCAGGCGGGTGGTCGTGCATTCTTCCGGTGGCGGGCAACGCAGGGACGATCACCTGCACGAATCCCAGTTTTGCGCCGGGAACAGCCAGCTTTCCGGTCGTCGTGAAGGTCAACGCCGGAACCGCCGCCGGCACCGCCATCAACGACACCGCAACCGCGAGCTCTTCCACTACTGATCCCAACCTGGCCAACAACAGCGCAACCGCAGCGGACGTGGTCGCGACCGCCGCCGAGGCGGATCTGGTGACGACGAACTCCGCGTCTCCCACCTCGGTCGCGGCGGGAAGCAACGTCACTTACACTCAGAGCGTAACCAACAACGGTCCGTCTGCGGCCGCTGCCGCGAGCTTCTCGCAGACCACGCCGCCCAATACAAATTTCCAATCCATTGCCTTTCCTGCGGGATGGACTTGCCCAGTGACGCCTCCCGTCGGCGGCGCAGGCACCATCACCTGCAACGATCCCAGCTTGGCCTCGGGCACGACCGCAAACTTCACTCTGGTCTTGCAAGTGAACGCGGGTACGCCATCGGGAACTAACATCGCCGAGACTGCTACCGCCACCGCCACAAATATTGTCCCGAACCTCACCACTAACAGCGCCACCGCAACCGTAGTGGTCGCCAACGCCAACAGCGCCGACATGGCCATCGTGAAGACCGCCACTCCAAGCCCCACCGTGGCCGAAGGCGATACCCTCACCTACACTGTCGCAGTCACCAACAACGGTCCGGCGACAGCCACCAATGTGATCGTGACCGATGCCTTGCCTTCCGCCGTCACCTATCTGTCGGCAACTACCACTGCCGGTACCTGTTCGGAAGCGAACGGCACCGTCACCTGTTTGCTCGGAACCATGCCCAACGCCGGCACGGCCACTGTCACCATCCTCACCCTCGCGGGAATGCCCAGCGTCGTTTCGAATACTGCAACCGTAAGCGCGGACCAGACCGACCCCAATCTCAACAACAACACTTCCACGCAGACCGAAACCATCACCGCCGCGACGAAGATTCAGTTGCAAAGTTTCGCCGCACGCATCGTTCCCGACAAAACCGGCGCGAACCGTGTGGTGTTGTTCTGGAAGACTGGCGGAGAAGCGCACAACCTCGGATTCAACATTTATCGCGAACAGGCTGGCCAGCGCGTCCGCCTGAATCCTTCTCTCATCGCGGGCTCGGCCCTACTGATGAGCGGAGCATTGCCCAAGCACTCCGGCAAAACCTACGCCTGGATCGATTCCTCCCCAAGCTCAGGTGGCGCCTACTGGCTCGAAGACTTGGACGTCAACGGCGTCCGCGCCTTGCACGGCCCGGTGACGGCGGACGCAGTCGCTTCGCAGTCGGGCAGCGAAACGGTTCCCTCGACCGCACTGATGTTGAGCGAACTCAACCAGTCGCAACCAGCATCCACTTTCAACGAAGGCAGCCATCCGGTCGAGAACGTGCTGCGCGAGTTCGAGCCCACCTCAACCCAAAGGCAGAAGCAATTCGAACTCGCGGCCCACCCCGCGGTAAAGATCTTCGTGAAGCGTGAAGGCTGGCACAGCGTCACGCAGCCCGAACTCATTAAGGCCGGACTCGACCCGAATGTCGATCCCGCATTCCTCCATCTTTATGCGGAGGCGGTCGAGCAGCCGATCCAGATCACCGGCGCAACCGGCGGCCCCGGCGGCTTCGGACCCACCGCGTCCATCCAGTTCTACGGAACCGGCATCGACACGCAATACTCCGGCACCAGAGTGTACTGGCTGGTTGCCGGTGACGCTCCGGGCCAACGCATTCACAACCTGCCGCCCTCCACCGGCTCGAACCAGCCTCCGCCCGCTTTCCCCTTCACGGTGGAACTCGCGCAGCACACGACGTACTTCGCCGCGCTAATCACATCGACGGGAAACAATTTCTTCGGTTCGATCGTCTCCTCCACGTCTGTAGACCAGACCATCTACGTGCCGCACCTCGACAAGAACTCGAACGATCAGGCAAAGCTGGAAGTAGTCTTGCAAGGCATAATCCTCGGCTTCCCGCACGACGTCACCATCGCTCTGAACGGAGCGTCCCTGGGCGACGTCACCTTCACTGGTCAGGACAAAGGAAAATTCCGCGCGAGCCTGCCGCCGGGCACCTTGAAGGAGGGCGTCAACACCGTCACGCTCGCCGCCCAGGGCGGCGAATACGATACCAGCCTCGTGCAGTCGATTCAGATAACCTACCCTCATTCCTACACCGTCGACTCTGACCGTCTCAAGTTCACCGGCCGTGCCGGCGATGAATTAAAACTCACCGGCTTCACCAGCGTCCCGTCGGTAGTGCTCGACATCACGGACCCGGATCAGCCCGTTGAACTCACTCCGCAGATCATTTCGGACGCAAACTCAAACCATTACGCGCTGGAAGTGCAGGTGCCGTGGACAACCACCAACCCTGCTGCTTCTGCCCGGCACATCCTGCTTGCCGTGGCCGCCGACCGCATCGACTCCGTCGCCGGCGCTCGTCCCAATCATCCCTCTCATTGGCACCGCGCTCAGCCCGGCAGTGAAATTGTGATGGTCTCCTACGACTCCTTCGCCGCCGCCCTCACTCCGCTGGTTCGAGCCCATGAGAGCGAAGGCAAATCCACGGCTGTGGTTCTGATCGACGATCTCTACGGCGAATTCAATTTCGGCGAGCACAGTCCCGTCGCCATCCGAGAATTTCTGCGCGCCGCCACCAAAGCATGGAGCACGCCGCCGCATTACCTGTTGCTCAACGGCCGTGCCTCGGTCGATCCACGGAATTATCTCGGCTTCGGCCATCTCGATTTCGTACCCACAAAAATCGTTCCCACCACCAGCCTGATGACCGCTTCCGACGACTGGTTCTCCGACTTCTCCGGTACCGGCATGCCCACCATCGCCACCGGGCGCTTCCCCGTCAGTACCGCTGCTGAAGCCAACCTGGTCGCCGGCAAGGTCGCCACCTATGAGGGCCAGTCCACGAACGGCCCTTGGACCTCGCAAGCTCTGATGGTGGCCGACGTAAACGACACCGAAAACTTCACCCAGGACAGTCAGTTCGTCCAAAAGCAATTGCCCTCCACCATCCAGGCCACGGATGTCTTTGCCAGTACCATGACTACGGCGCAGGTTGAGAAAGCCATCGTTACCTCCATCAACTCCGGACAATTGTTGGTGAATTACGCAGGCCACGGTTCCGAAGACCAATGGTCAGGAAGCGATTTCTTCAACAACACCACCGCAAACGCCCTGACCAACGGCTCGTCCTTACCCGTCTTCCTGATCATGAACTGTCTGAATGGTTTGTTCCAGGATGTCTACGAACAACCGCTCGCGGTAACGCTGATGCTGGCTCCCAACGGAGGCGCGGTTGCGGTCCTGGCTTCCAGCGGTCTCAATCAAGCTGCGCCCCAAACCAGTCTCGACAAGCTCGTCGTACAGAACGCATTCAGCGCCAAATCCCCAACTCTAGGAGACGCAATCCTCCAGGCCAAGTCCGCCATCGCCGACCTGGGAGTCCGCCAAACCTACAACCTGCTAGGCGACCCGGCCATGCAACTCAAGCCCCCAGCAAACAACCCGGCACACTGACGATCTTTGTCTTACCCCGCGTTCCCCCGTGCCCCACGTGGTAAAGGTTTTCTTCGCCTCAAGCCGGAACCGCAGCCCGCCGCAAAGGCTCCGCAAGCCCCCGCATCACTTTCTCAAATCCTGCAAAATCCAGCGACTGCGCCCCATCCGACAGCGCCCGCTCCGGGCAAGGATGCACTTCAATAATCAGCCCATCCGCTCCCACGGCCACAGCCGCTCGCGACACCGCCGCAATCAGACTCTGCTTCCCAGTCCCGTGCGATGGATCAGCAATCACCGGCAAATGAGAAAGATCGCGCGCCAGCGCCACCGCCGCCAGATCGAAAGTATTCCGCATCTCCGTTTCGAAAGTCTTGATCCCGCGCTCGCACAGCACCACCTGGTTGTTTCCCCCGGAAAGTAAGTATTCCGCCGCCAGCAGCCACTCCTTCACTGTCGCCGACGGCCCACGCTTCAACATCACCGGCTTGTTCACCGTCGCCAGCCGCCGCAGCAGCGCGAAGTTCTGCATGTTCCGCGCCCCCACTTGGAGCATGTCCACATGCTCGCAGATGATGTCCACATCTTCCGTGCTCATCACCTCCGTCACCACCGGCAGTCCGGACTCCTCCCGCGCCTCACGCAGAATCTTCAACGCCTCGAGGCCCAGCCCCTGAAAATCATAAGGAGAAGTCCGCGGCTTGTAAGCCCCACCGCGCAACATCGTAGCTCCGGCCCGCTTCACCGCGTGTGCCGTGCTAAGCAACTGCTCCCGCGACTCCACCGAGCAGGGCCCGGCGATCACCACAACTCCCGGTCCCCCGATGGAGACAAAGCCCGCGACGCCGCCCACCTTCACAACAGTCCGCTCCGGCTTGACCTGCCGGCTCACCAGCTTGAAAGGCTGCGCAATGGCAACCACACCCTCCACGCCCGGCGCCACCAGCAGTGCCTCAATCTCATGGCGCCGCCCGTTTCCCACAGCAGCCACAATCGTGCGCTCCACTCCCCGCGTGACGTGCGGCTGGTAGCCCGCTTCGCGAATGCGCTCGATAATGTGCGCAATCTCCTGCTCCGTAGCCTTTTCCGACATATTGACGATCATTGCGTTTCTCCTGTTTGATTGTCATCCCGAGCAAGCGTTTTTTGCGCAGCGAGAGCCTGCCCTGAGCTTGCCGAAGGGGATCTGGGCGAGCCGCGCGAAGCGTCGCGCTTTTTGCGACGCAATAATCGCGCGTTTGGCTCGCTTCCTTATACTTCTTTGCCTCAAAAATAAAGGCCGCGATCTGAAATCGCGGCCTCTGGCTAAATCTTGCTTGAAATCTATTCGATCATGTCTGACGCGATCTCCCTGCAAGTCCCGCCGCAGCCGCTACTCCGCTAAACCAGTAGTAGCGAAACTGCCCGGTAAACGAGGTAAATCGAATCATGAACAAACTCCCAACTCACAAACTCCGAACGAAGCGGCGGTTGTGTCGATCCGGCTACTGGATCGAGCTGGCGACATTGGAAAACGCATTATTGGCGTTGGATCCGATCAGTCGTATCGTCCCCACCACCAGGACCAGGATCACGGCCAGCATCACTGCATATTCGGCGATGTCCTGCCCCGCATCTTCCGACCATATCCTGCGCATAAATTCGGACATGCTCTCCCTCCAATTCAGACCTCTATCCCCTGTAAGAAGGGAAGAACCGCAATTGACGCCCCCATAATGCCCCACCGTGAAGTGCTTGTCAAATGTGAAAATGAATTGCCAACCGTCGTGATATCGTGGAGTCGCCCGCATCCAAAATGCAATTCTGGTTATTGTTCATTTTCTTGATGTCGTCGCTTGCTCTGCTCATTCCCGGAGCGTGCCTCTGGGACCTCCTCTTTCCTGAACAAACCATTTTTGAACGATGCACATGGGGCAGCGTCTGCGGTCTAGCGATTGCGATCTACATCGCTTTTGTCCTGGCATACTGGCGCTTGTCCCTGTTTTGGATGGCTTGGGCCGCGCTCTCTCTATCCGTCGCCGCGCTAGCCCTGCGTCAACACTTGCGGAGCGCAAAGTCCCCGCAGCGCTTGGGAGTGACCAGGCTGGCTTTGACTATCCTCGCCCTGCTGGCCGTCTCACGGTTCTTCCTCACAGTCGTACACGCGTGGCCCCCAGGCTGGGACCCCTCGTTTCACCTGATCCTCGCCAGGAAAGTGGCGATGGCCAACGGCATGATTTACGACTGGACGCCCTTTGAAAACGTGCCCTTGAACTATCCCCTGGGCAGCCATTTCCTTGTGGTAGTTTTTTCGAGCCTGACCGGCTTGCCCCTGCACCGCGTTTTTCAGATGTTGATTCCTCTCATCGGCATCATCACCACTGCCGAGGTTTATCTCCTGAGCCTGCGCTTTCGCCTCGACGAAGAAGTCGCGGCATTCTCAGCCCTCGCCTACGGTTTCTGGGCCGCTTACGGCAGCCTCGATTATTACCGCACCGGCGGACTCCCCAATGCTTTAGCCATGACATTTCTCCTGGCGACAATCGCTCTGCTGGCAGCCCCAGCTCTCACCGCGAAGCATGTCTCCCTGATAGCTCTGTTCTTTGCGGCCATTTGCCTCGCCCACCACCATGTAATGATCACCAGCGGCATCGTCCTCGCCGTGCTCTTCGTATATTTCTTCTTCTCAAATCAGAAGCGCGCAGCAGTCGCAATACTGATCGGCGTCGCCGGAGCAATGCTTCTAGGCTCGTTCTACCTGGCGCCCTATCTTCTCAAGGCGGCGAGCCTGGGCAACACCGACGTATTTCGTTTCCAGGAATCATTCACTCCCAGATCGCTCTTCCGCGATCTGGGCCCGGCCTACGTACTCTTCAGCGCCGCCGGCCTGCTTCTGGCGCGGCGCACCAGCAAACAATCCCCCGAACTCAGATGGTTGTATGTGATCTGTGGCACTCTCCTCACCTTATTCCTGCTGTCCGGCCCAATCTACCGCCAGCTGGCCCTGCGATTTACGGGGCAGGATTTTGTAGCCTTCACTCCCTCCCGCTTTCTGATGGACATGGCCTGCTTCATGAGCATATTCGCCGGATACGCGGCCAGCCAGCTAAGACAACGATTCGGCGTCTCACTAGCCGTCGCCACCGCACTCGGGATTCTCTTGAGCCTCTCAACCTACCGGACCTGGCAGCAAATGATCCACGAGGGCGGAGTTCCGGTAGGAAGTTGGGGCGCGTACTACTGGATTTCCGAAAACACCCCCCCAGACACCATGGTTTTGAACACAAACTCCTACGTGTCCTACGTAAGCTGGCGGCGAGCCCTCTACTCCCCACTCCCCATCTCCGAGCCACGTCACCTCGATCCCGCCCTGGAAGAGATGCGCAAGCAATTAAGGGAAGGGAACCTTCCGCCGGAAGCGCTGACCCACAAATTGGTCCAGGTAATTTCTCCGGACGAAACCCCAGCCAACCCCGTACTCTGGAAAGACCCCAACGGATGGTCGGTAGTAGAAGTGTGGCCAGGCCCAGCAACTGACCACTGATCACTGGCCACTGACCACTGACCACTGACCACTGACCACTGTTCTACAATCTTCCCGTGCCCCTCCTACCCATCCTCCGTAGCCTCCGCGTCACTCTCGAAATGATCAAGTGGGAGCACTCCATCTTCGCTCTCCCCTTCGCTCTCTGCGGAGCCATGCTAGCCGCCTCCGGCCTCCCCACCGCCCATCAACTTCTCTGGATCGTAATCGCCATGCTAGCCGCCCGCTCCGCCGCCATGGCCTTCAATCGCCTGGCCGACTCCGCCATCGACGCCGCCAATCCCCGCACTCGCACCCGCGCTCTCCCCGCCGGCCATCTTTCTTCCGTCTTCGTAGCCACGTTCGTAGTCGTCTCCTGCGCCATCTTCATCCTCGCCGCGTCCCAACTGAATCGCCTGACGCTCTGGCTCTCCCCGCTAGCTCTCGCGGTCCTGCTCCTCTACTCCTACACCAAGCGCTTCACCCGCTGGTCGCACCTCGTTCTAGGATTCGCCCTAGGCATGGCCCCTGCCGCCGCCTGGATCGCCGTTCGCGGCTCCCTCGACCCCCGCATCCTTCTCTTAACCGCCGCCGTAACTTTCTGGGTAGCCGGCTTCGACATCCTCTACGCCTGCCAGGATTTCCAATTCGACCGCGACGCCGACCTCCACTCCATCCCCCGCCACCTGGGCATCCCCCGCTCGCTCTACGTAGCCCGCGCCTTCCACGGAATCATGCTGCTGCTCCTGATCGCGTTGATCCCGGCATTTGCTCTAGGCAAGCTAGCAATCGCTGGCGTGATCGCCGTAACCATCCTCCTGCTCTACGAACATTCCCTCGTCAAACCCAACGACCTCTCCAAACTCAACGCCGCCTTCTTCACCATGAACGGCATAATCTCCGTAGTCTTCGCCGCCTTCCTGGCCGCAGATATTCTCCTGCGAAAATAGAAAGCGGAAAGAATCGCGCTCATCCACCAGGTTTGAGTGCTCTCGCCCGATTACAACAGTTACGGTCCGAGTTGCCTGTAATCCAACCAGAGCTGTCCGAGCCAGACTCCGCCGAGGTTCTAGGAAGACTTGCTCAGTGCGCCGCGGTGGGTTGGGAGGCGAAGACATAGGCTGTCTGGTCGGCGTTAGAACGACAAATTGGGATTGTTTCAAAATCTGATTACTTCAACCAGTGATTGATACACGTCCAGCCGCTAGGAGGTCCACCCGCATCGACCGATCTCCCTAACGTTGATCCACTGTCCGTCGCGCTTATCGAGCGCGTAGTACGTGCCGCGAGCACACCGTGGACCACACCAATACGTCGCATACATCACAGCAGCTGTTCTGTCCCTGTTGAACCCTACAGCTGAAAAGGAAATCTCCGACTGAAATAGTCCGCTCTCTCTCGTAGGGCCACCCAATCGGGTGTTTTTGATGGCGCGAACGTCAAAGCGCCAAGTCTCCGAGTTCTTGACGGAGAAATCAGCCAAGGCGTCGGCAAGACTCTGGAGCACTTCCGAAGGGAAGCACTGCTCTATTGGTTCGAGCATGAGCAGGGCAGCTGATTCTGAGTGAATCAATGGAGTGTTACTTACCCGGACCGTGCTCAGCCAAGCCTCGAACACTCTGTAGCCTTCAGCATCAACGTAGAGTTTGGGAGGTGCTATGGACTTGCGCAGCATGAAGGGCGGAGCCAACGAGTGGCCGTCGAGCCTGAGTTTTGGATCATCTCTGCTTGCCGGAAATCCATAGCTGTTTCGAGACGAGAGAATCCTAACCCAGTACCTTCCCCATTCGAGGGAAGCATAAACCTGATCAGGGAATAGCTCGCTGATGAGAAGGGCGGCTACGGAAACAATGCCAAGAACGATGGCTGCTCGGAAGATCTTTCGCATGGAGCACCCGCAATACGCTGGCTTCGCTAAGGCTCTGTGCCTAGACAAGTCTACCTAGACACCGTGCGGATGTGCTTTGTTCCGGCGTAAAGGCTAGGAGTGCGGTACGGAGGGCCGTTGCGTCAAAGGGCGTAACATCGCCATAGCGCTCACTTGGGTTCTCCCTTGCGGATTGTGTCCGATTTGCCCGTCAGCCACTTGACCGCTGCCCTTTATTTTGGCTTCCTCACGATTGCGCCGTTCTTCATCACGAAATTGACCTTGCGCAGCGCTTCAATGTTGTCGAGAGGACTATCGGGCATGGCGATGATGTCCGCGAGCAACCCTTTGGCGATGGCGCAGCGGTCGAGAAATGAAGTCAGGCCAGAGGAAGGTGTTACTTAAGGTATCGTGCTGTCGCCCCTACTTTTGGTATCTCAAGTCCATGAACATCACTCATTCCGTCTCCACTCTCATGATCCAACAAGCAGGTGGGCGATTTCATCGATCGCCCACCTCTGCTATACCAATTATTGTGTAACCGTATTTTGCTCAAGAGTGACTTGGGTCTGAGCTAACAGCTGACCGTTCACAGATGCTCCCGTCTTCAGGTTAATGGCTGTTTGAGACAAAATAACACCATTGAACTGAGCCTGTGCCTGAATGGTTACATCTCCGAAGGTCTGCCAGTATACATTCTTGGCCAGTGCGCCGCCGCTTAAGACTACATGTGTTGCGCTAGCCTGATTTAAGGTTTGAGCTATCTGAAATATCCAGACATCATTCGGACCGCCAGAAAGCGTGACGTCCGTTGATATGCTTACACCAGTACCCCATTTGTAAAGACCCGGAGCGATGGTTAGCCCTCCGATCTCACCAGCTCCCAGGTTGGTGGCAGTTGGAAGTGTACGCCCCGCCGCGTCGGTGTATGCAGTCATCATGTCTTTGACGGCGGCCGTCAGTAAAGTAGCATTAGTTATCCGGCACGGTAGTGGACCGGCTGCATCGACAGAGTAACTCTTACCGGTTACTTCCGCGCAGGTCAGGTTATCAGCTGCTCCTGTGATCGGGCTTGCCCCTACATCTCCAGTGATAACGGACGCTGGCACATCCGTCACTCCAGACTTGGTTAGGACAGCAAAAGAAGACGCTGATTTAAGGTCTACCGGCGCAGGACCTTTTCCGTTCGGGTTTTGGAGATGGGTTGAGGGTGAAGATGAGCCTCCGCAGGCGACCATAGTTACAAGTAGCATCACAACTAGTACTCTGTTCATTTGTCAATCTCCTAAGTGTACCTAGACTCGCTCATTTGCTTCGGCAGTGCTGTGCAGAAGTGCTCACATTCGCTCCGCGACGCTGCCACCCTTAACTCAGGTTTCGTCAACCGATTTCATCAACTGACTAGGGCCGCCGGGCTCGTTTCTGACATGCCCGATGCCGGGTAGACTCCGTAGACAAGGCAAACTCCATAACGCAGTACCTCCATGGGGAAGCTAAAAGGAATAACATCACATGGGCCGAACGTGGTTTCAGAGAACCTGAAGGGAAGAAGGAATGCTCACTCGATTTAACTGGCGTACTTTAACTGATGCACTTGTGTGGCCCTTAGCGTCGGCGCCCAACTTGTTGAATCGACACGTCAGGATGCTATCGGTGGCCCAGAGCATGGGTTCCATCGTGTACTTTTGGCGCAGGCACAAGCAATCTGCGGAAGAAAGGTGGTCAGTCTTTCACAGGAACTCGATAGTGGTCGGTCAGGCTTTTGACTACTGTCCTTATTTTGCCTTCCTCACGATTGCGCCGTTCTTCATCACGAAATTGACCTTGCGCAGCGCTTCAATGTTGTCGAGAGGACTATCGGGCATGGCGATGATGTCTGCAAACAATCCTTTGGCGATGGCGCCGCGCTGCTTCGAAATCCGGAACAGCTCCGCGTTGTTTGTGGTCATGCATTTCAGAATATCGGCCGGAGGAACGCCCGCCGTACGCCAGATACCGAGGTAGTCCCAGGTCATGTCGACCCGGGTTTCGTTCGGAGCATCGGTGACGATGTCCGTGCCGAATGCCATTTTCACACCGATCTTGTAAGCGCGAGTCAGGCGATCAATGATGGCCGCGCCCATCTCCTTTCCGTTTCCGATCTGCCCGGCAACGAAATGAGCGGTCGGAAAATCAGTCCCGGAAAGAAAGATGCCCTTCTCCTTCATCCGCCGGAGCTGATCGTCGGTAAGAAAGAAGCCATGCTCAATGGAATCGACCCCGCCTTCGATCACGTTCGACGCCGCCTCGCCTCCCATAACGTGCACGGCCACAGCGCGTCCAGCATGATGCGCCTCATCCACGGCAGCACGGATTTCTTCCACCGAGTAATGGTAGGGACTATTGTCAGCCACCAGCTTGATCAGGTCCGCCCCGTAATATATGTTCTCGTGCACCGCCTTGCGGATTTCGTCGACGTTGTCGGCGTCATAGTATTCGAATTGCCAGAACGGTCCGATTTCCTGCGGGATTCCACTGGTTTGTCCGCCGAAGGGCGCGATGATCTTCCCGGCAGTCAGCACGGTGGGCCCCACGAACCAGCCGCGGTCGATAGCTTTGCGCAGCGCGACGGCGCCAAAATTGGCATCGTTGCCCACGTCCCGAACCGTGGTGATGCCCGCATTCAGCAGCATCTGCCCCGTCCAAAGTCCGCGAAGCGCGCGAAACGCCGTATCTTCGCGAAGGTAGTTCGAGTCCAGTTCGCGGAAGTACTGCACGCTCTGCGTGATGTGGGTGTGCGCATCCATGATGCCCGGCATGACCCACTCGCTCGAAAGGTCCACAACTGTCGCCTCTTGCGGAATCGCAAGCCCCGGGCCCACGTCCACGATCTTCTTGTCCTTCACCAGGATGACTTGGTTCTTCGCCACCGATCCAGTTGCGGGATCAATCAGGTTCCCCGCGCGAATCGCAACGGTCTGCGCCCACACCGATCCCGCCAACGAAACGCCCAGCAGAATTCGAAGGAAAAATCTGGACATATAAGCCTCCCGATGAAGCCGGAGTTCCCGATGTGGCCCTCCGGCTCGCACATCCTACGCTTCCCCCGTGACTCGACACAACAGACCTGCGCCGAGCGACACGGAAACGTGATCCGAGAGCGCCGATAACAGCAAAACGGGTTGGCGGTGTTTCAAAAGAATTGTTGGCTTAACATCGCGCCGCGTCGGGTGCGCCACGCGCAATAACAAACCGGCGCCTCCACCCCCTGCGGTGGAAACGCCGGTTTCCCCATTCCCTCGCGGTGACGGAGGGCGTGAAGATCGACGATCAGAATCTGTTGTTCCTGATCTCGACCCTAATCGTGCCCTACCCTCACGCCATCTTTGTCAGCCGGATGTAAACAGTTTGTAAAAAACCAAATGGATCGCTCCCCCGCATTCCCTTCGTAACCGGGGTCCGCCCTGTGAAACTGATAGCATAAGGATTCCCCCACCCATCATCGTGCGCTCCTTGCTCCACCTCGGCGTCCTGCTCCTCGCTCTCCCGCTCGCCGTTCCCGTCCCCGCCCAGAGCAACGCCGGAGAACTCCGCCTCAAAGTCACCGGCCCCGATAATCTCCCCCTCAAAGCCTCCGTCGATCTTTCCAGCGACGCCCTCCAGTTCCACCGCTCCTTCGCCACCGACGACTCCGGCCAGCTCAGCGTCCGCAATCTCCCCTTCGGACGCTACCGCCTCCAGGTCCATCGCGAATCCTTCTCCTCCTACGACGGCGTCCTTGAAATTCATTCCGCACTTCCCGCCGAATATATCGTAAAGCTAAGCATCGCTGCCCTCAGCACCGCCGTCAACGTCACCGCCGGTGCCACGCTCCTCGATCCCGAACGCACCACCACCATCAACCACCTCGACGCCAAAGCCATAGCCGATCGCCCCGCCTCGCTCCCCGGCCGCTCCCTTCCCGACCTCGTCGATTCCCAGCCCGGATGGCTCTACGAGGGCAACGCCGTTCTCCACCCCCGCGGCTCCGAGTATCAAACGCAATTTGTTGTTGACGGCATCCCGCTCACTGACAATCGCTCGCCAGGCCTCGGCCCGGAGCTCGAAGCCGACGACGTCGACTCCCTCACCATCTACACCGCCGGCATCCCCGCCGAATACGGACGCAAAATGGGCGGCGTAATCGAGGTCAACACTCTACGCGACATTCAACCCGGCTTCCACGGCCAGGCGGTTCTTTCCGGCGGCAGTTTCGACACCGCCGGAGCCTTCGCCAGTATTCAGGATTCCTGGGGACACAACACCGTCGGCGCCAGCGCCTCCGGCAACATGACGGCTCGCTACCTCAATCCCGTGGTCCCGGAAAATTACACCAACCGCGGCACTACCGGAAGCTTTGCTCTAAGCTATGAGCGAGATATCACTACGAAGGACCGCCTCACCCTCAGCGTTCGCCATCAACTCTCGCGCTACGAAATCCCCAACCAGCTTCTCCAGCAATTTCCGGATCTCCAAACGCCTCCCGGCACAACACCTCAGCTCCAGACCGCCGGCAATTTTGAGACCATGGGTATCGTTTCCTACCAGCACATCTTTTCGCCCAACGTCCTCGCCAACTTTCGCGGCATGGTCCGCGACAACTCCGCCGATCTCAACTCCAGCAACGCCTGGCCCATCGCCGCCTTCCTGCACAATGACTTCAAAGAGGGATACTTCAACGCCGCCATCTCTATCCATCACGGTCGCCACGAATGGAAAGCAGGTCTCGAGTCAGACAATCTGTTCCTCCACGAAAACTTCAGCGACATCATCACCGCAAATCCAAATTTGCTGATCGACCCCTACTACCCGTTCGATCCCGGCACCCCGGCAACGTTCGCCTTTACCGGCAGCCGTCCCGATCTCGAACAATCCGTCTACATTCAGGATCTGATTCACCTCGGCAAGTGGACGGTCAACGCCGGCCTCCGCTGGGACCATTACCAACTCGTAGTGAATCAAAACGCCGCCAGCCCGCGCTTTTCCGTCGCCCGTTATTTCCCCGTGGCCGGCTTGATCATCCATGCCTCCTACGATCGGGTGTTTCAGACGCCGTCATTCGAAAATATTCTCCTGGCCAGTTCGCCCAGCGTCACCGTGCTCAATCCCAATGTCTTGCGGCGTCCGATCGAACCGTCCCACGGCAACTACTTCGAATTAGGCGCCAGCAAAAGCTTCGTGAACCAGTTCCGACTCGACGCCAACTATTTCCGCCGCTACGTAAACAACTTCGCCGACGACGATCAAATCCTCAACACAGCCGTCAGCTTCCCCATAGCGTTCCGCAAAGCCATCATCTATGGTGCCGAAGCCAAGCTCGAACTCCCGCATTGGAAGCGCTTCTCCGGCTTCCTCAGCTATTCCTACATCGTCGGCAACGTCTGGTTCCCCGTAACCGGAGGCTTCTTGCTCGGCGACGATGCCACGAACGCCACCCAACTAACCGGACATTTCCCCGACTCACAAGACCAGCGCAACACCGCGCGCGCCCGCATTCGCTATCAGCTAACCTCACGCGTGTGGCTGGCGGCCAGCTCCGAATACGGCAGTGGCCTCCCCTTCGACTTCAGCGGAAACATAAATCTGGCCCCGGCCGAATACGGACAGCAAGTGCTCGACCGTATCAACGTCGCCGCGGGACGCATCAAGCCCACCTTTTCTTTTGATCTGTCGGCAGGCGCCGACCTCTACAAGAAAGAAAAGCGTACCCTCCACCTGCAAGCCGACGCCGAAAACCTCAACAACCGCCTCAATGTCCTCGACTTCGCCGGCCTCTTCTCCGCCAGCGCCATAGCCCCGCCCCGCAGCTATTTCCTCCGCCTCGCCACCACCTTCTAATTAGGCTCGTCATCCTGAGCGCAGTCGAAGGATCCCTTTTGTGACAGCGGCACCACAGGCCCATCGAGGAGTTTCTACCCGCGGCGCCGGTGTGCCTCACCTTCGCTTGAAATACTGCACTGCCCGTTCATGCTTCTCCGCCGCCGCCCGCGACGAAAACGTCCCCAAATTCCTCCGCTTCCCCGTCTTGGCATCGATCTTCCGCGAATAGAGCCGGTACTCCCCGGATTGTAATTTGCGAATCATGGGGAAGAAGATGCTGTTCCCGATTCTCCGGTTGGAAAGAAAAAGAAAAGGACGTTCGATCCGTGTTCATCCGTGCAAATCCGTGGCAAAACTACACCACGAAATACTTGGCCCCCGGATGATGCACCACCAAAGCCGATGTCGATTGCTCCGGCTCCAGCAAAAACCCCGAAGTCAACCGCACTCCAACATTCTCCTCGGGTTTCAGCAGCACAAACAACTTCGTCTGGTCCTCCAGATTCGGGCACGCCGGATACCCAAACGAATACCTCGATCCACGATACTTCTGGTGAAACAAATCCCGAATCGCCGGAGCATCCTCACCCGCAATCCCCAACTCCTCGCGCATCGTCTTATGATGCAGCTCCGCCAAAGCCTCCGCCGTCTCCACGCTAAGCCCGTGCAGATATAAATATTTCGTATACTCCCCGCCCTCAAACAATTTCTGTGTCTCGACTGATGCCTGAGCGCCGACCGTCACCAAAGAAAACCCAATCACATCCATCTTCCCCGAAGCCTTGCCCGCAAAAAAATCAGAAATACAAAGCCGCCGCCCCTCCCGCTGCCGCGGAAAAGTAAACCTCAAAAGCTCGCTGGGTACTGGGTACTCGGTACTAGGTACTTGGTAAACCACCACATCATTCCCCTCACTCTGACAAGGAAAATACCCATACACGACTTTCGGCTCGAATAATCCCGACTCCGCGATTTCCTCCTCCAGCTTCCCCTTAATCGGCCTGAACTTCTCCTCCACCAGCCGCACATAATCCGCCTGCGAAGCCGTCTTCAACTGCCACTGATTCTTGAACAGCGCAGTCTCATTGATATAAGGAAAAACGTCCCGCACATCGTAGCGCTTAACCCGCACTCCCCAAAACGGAGGCTCTGGAATATTCGGAGCATCCGTCACCACCACGCTCCGCTCCGCAAACACCGGCCCAGTCTCCTCATCCACCGCCGCCGCCTTCGCGTACTCCTTCACCGTCCGCCCATCCAGCAGCCGCGCCTCCCGTGCCCCATCCTCTGTAACCAAATCCTCCATCACGTGCAGCCCGGCAAACGCATCTTCCGCGTAAAACACCGAGTTCGCATATTCCCGCCGCAAGTCATCTTCTACGTATTTGCGCGTCAAAGCCGCCCCGCCGCAGATAACAGGGAACTCCAGCTTTTGCCGCTGCAAGTCCTGGATCACATACTTCATCTCCAAAGTCGACTTCACCAGTAGCCCGCTCAGCCCGATCGCGTCCGCCCCATGCTCCTGCGCCGCGCTGATAATCTTGTCCCCCGGCTGCTTGATCCCCAGGTTCACCACCTTGAATCCGTTATTCGACAGAATAATGTCCACCAGATTCTTTCCAATGTCGTGAACATCGCCTTTGACGGTCGCCAGCACAATCGTGCCCTTCTGCGACCCGCCTTCCTTCTTTTCCATCTTCGGCTCAAGATAGGCGACCGCCTGTTTCATCACACCGGCCGAATCGAGCACGGATGGCAGTTGCATCTTGCGCGCCCCAAATAAATCGCCGACCGTCTTCATCCCGTCCAGCAGCACAGTATTAATCAGTTCCAGCGCCGAATACTGGAGCAGCGCCTCTTCCAGCAGTTCCTCCAAAGACTTCTTGTGCGCCCCTTCACCCACGGACTTCTCTCCGTTGATGATCGCGAACTTCAGCTTATCCTCCACCGAGAGCGTATCCACATGCGCGGTAGTCGAAGCCGCCGGCTTGCCCTTCAGCCCGGCAAAGTGATTCATGTACTTCTGCAGCGGATCGCCGTCCGACTCATCCCGGAAAATCAGCTTCCGTGCCAAGTCCACTTCTTCCTGCGGAATCTTGTACAGCGGATAAATCTTCGTGTAATTCACGATGGCCATATCCAGCCCGTGGTCCACCGCCTCGTGCATAAACACCGAATTCAAGACCCGCCGCGGATAAGCATCCAGCCCAAACGAAATATTGCTCACTCCCAGAATCGTCTTAACGTTGGGCAGTTCTTTCTTGATCTTCGCCACCGCCTTCAAAGTCTCGATCCCCGCGCTCCGATATTCATCCTGTCCCGTCGAAATCGGCAAAGTAAGCGCGTCAAAAATCAAATCCGTCCCATCCAGCCCATACTTCTTCGTCGCCAGATCGAAAATCCGGTGCGCAATCGCCGCCTTCTTCTCCGCCGTCAGCGCCATCCCGTCTTCATCGATGGTCAAAGCAATCACTGCTGCCCCGTACCGCTTCGCCATAGGCAGCACCAGCGACGTCCGCTTCTCCCCATCCTCCAGATTGATCGAGTTGATGATCGCCCGCCCCGGAATCCGCTTCAGCGCTTCCTCCACCACATCGGCCTCAGTCGAATCGACAAGAATCGGCGCTGGAACGCGAGTAGCAATCTTCTCCAGAATCGAAGAGATATATCCCTTCTCATCCTCGCCCACAATCGCGCAGCACAAATCCAGCATGTGTGACCCGTCATTCACCAGCTTCTTAGCCAGGGCCAGAATGTCGTCGTATTTCTTTCCCCGCACCAGGTTCCGGAAATGCTCGACGCGGGTAGTAGTATTCATTTCCTCGGCGACGATCAACGGCTTCGGCTCCAGATCGAGAGGGACGGAAGTGTAAGCACTCGAAGCCGCCCCCACGCGTTTTACCTCACGCTTAGCCGGCTCGATTCCGGATACCGCGTCCACCACCGCTTTCAGGTGCGCAGGCACCGTACCGCAGCACCCGCCCACAATGCGAATGCCATAATCCTGCACAAAATGCTTGTGATACTCCGCCAGGTCCGCCGGAGTCAGCTTGTAGACCGCGTGCCCGCCCTCGTTGAACGGCAAGCCGGCGTTCGGCAAGATCGAAACTTCCTTCGTGCAATTCAACCCCAGGTAGCGGACCGCGTCGTTCATCTCCTTCGGACCCGTCGCGCAGTTCAGCCCAAGGATGTCCACATCAAACGGCTCCAGCGCCGTCAGCGCAGCTCCAATCTCCGTCCCCAGCAGCATCGTTCCGCTCTCTTGCAACGTCACTTGCACCGTTACTGGGAGCCGCTTGCCGGACTTCCTCATGGCCTCCAGCACGC
This sequence comes from Candidatus Dormiibacterota bacterium, assembly GCA_035566655.1. GTDB lineage: Bacteria > Acidobacteriota > Terriglobia > Terriglobales > Acidobacteriaceae > Sulfotelmatobacter. The sequence goes on along the minus strand of DATMQT010000003.1, from coordinate 192,199 downwards.
CGATGGTCGCGATCTTCGCTTGCAACAGATCCTGGCAGGTCTCGATCAGCAAAACATCCACGCCACCCTCGATCAGCGCCGCCGCCTGCTCTTCATAAGCTGCCGCCATCGCTTCAAATCCAATGTGCCCCAGCGACGGCAGCTTCGTGGTCGGCCCCATCGACCCCGCCACAAACCGCGGCCGTTCTTTCGTCGAAAACTGCTGCGCCACTTCCCGCGCCAGTTGTGCCGCTTTCACGTTGATCTCGTGCACGCGGTCGGGAAGCTCAAACTCGGTCAGCACAATCCGCGACCCACCAAACGTGTTCGTCTCCACGATGTCGCAGCCAACCTTGAAGAAGTCAGCATGAATCTCCCGAATAATGTCGGGACGGCTCAGCACCAGCACCTCGCTGCAGTTCTCCTTCCCCCAGTAATCGTCCAGAGTAGGATTCCGCGCCTGGATGTTAGTCCCCATAGCGCCGTCATAAACCACAACGCGCTCTCGAACAGTCTGTAAAAAATCACCCATGTTGAAGCTCTTAGCTTTTAGCTCTTAGTCCTATCTGTGTGAATCCGTGCAAATCCGTGGCAAATGTTTTCGCTAGGTACTGGCTACTGGGTACTAGGTACTAGCAAGCACAAACGCCGGCCCCTGGATCGAGGACCGGCGTGTGTTCGACTTCAAACTCGTTTCGAACCCTAACTCCCCGCAACCATCTCCCTGGGAGCACCACCATCCACGTCGGCCTGATTGAACACAACGTTGGCTCCCATGTGTGCTGGCCGTGAGGCCAGCATTTGCTCCTTGCGGTAAACCAGATTGCTGGCGTTAAACGTAGCCAGCTCAAACCCATGCCCATGCGTAATCGCGTCCGTAGGGCAAGCCTCCACACAATACCCGCAAAAGATACATCGATTGTAATCAATGTTGTAGACTTTGGCGTAGCGTTCGGCGCCGCTTACGCGGTGTTCGGCGGTGTTGTCGGCGGCTTCGATGTAGATGCAGTTGGAGGGACAGTTGGCGGCGCAGAGGAAGCAGGCTACGCACTTTTCCAGTCCGTTTTCGTCGCGTTGGAGGACGTGGGCGCCGCGGAAGCGAGGTTCGAACCTTGCTCCCTTTAACGGGCCTTTGCCGTCGGGATAATTTTCTACCGTCGTGGGCTGGAACATCTCCATGAAGGTGATGCTCATGCCCTTGGCGATGGCGGCGATGTTTTTCAGGACCGGCATGCTTTTCTAGTATACCGAAAGGCAGTGGCCAGTGGTCAGTGGGCAGTGGGCAGTGGTCAGTGGCCAGTGAAAGCAAAAGGCTGGCGCTGACCACCTGACCGTAGCAAGCGCCCATGGGAGATCAAACCCCCACCCTCTCGCCAACGAACGCGAGAAGGGTGGGGCACCCTCGAATGTTGCTAGCCCTGGACCGTCAGGGGCTGGGCTAGTTTGAAGGTTAAGCGCTGCTCCACGGCGAAGCGGACATCCTTCTTGCCGGTTCCGTAGGCCACGGCAGTTCCGCCACCGCCGCCGATCGCGCTTCCGATGGCAGCACCGGCTCCGCCACCTGCGACGGCTCCGATCACAGCGCCTGCGCCGGCTCCGCCTCCGATGATGCCCACGTTACGCTTCTTGTGCGATCCGCCCTTGGCAAAGACATGTGAGGTTTCCAGCGGCACATCCTTGCCCCGCACGTCCACCGAAACCAGGGTCAAGCCCAATTCTCCCGGATGGTGCAAGCGTCCCGAGTGCTTTGCAATCGTGACCTTGCCGCGAACTGCGGCTCCACGAGGCACCACAGTTCGTCCATCAACCACCAGAGGCTCATCGAGCACCGCGTCGAAAGTCTCTCCGGTTTCAGACTTTGCGCTGGAGACTGGCGTTTGCAGGCGGACGGTGACCGCGGTTCCCGAGGGCACGCTGACCGGTGCCGGCTGCTGCGGATTTTGCGAAGCATCCGGCGACATGCCGTTGGTGGCGTCGGTGGCGGAGTTTTGCTGATCGCCCGCCGGTGAACTGGCGGACTTACTGCAAGCAACCGTCAAGGCCAGAGCCAGCAATAACGAGAGTAGCGCCATAGGGTGTCGCTTCATGTTTCCCTCCTGTTGAGACTACCCTTAGTAAAGGCAACCTCGTTGCCAATCTTGGTGTTGATTTTTCAACAACTTAGCCGTATGAAATGGGGATAGACCGTGTATTTCTTGGACGATTTGGGTTCGTTCGACACTTGGGCAGAGAATCTTGTCAAGACCCTAAACACGAGGATTTTTGTTTAAGTGATTGATTCGCAGGGAAATATAAACTTGTGAAATGTGGCGGGTTTACCCCCTCCAATCTGATATTCTGAATATATAGAGTCAAGAAAACAACGGCGTGGGCCTTTCGGCCTGCGCCGTTCGTGTTTGCGGTATGAGGCGTGGACCTTCCGGTTCGCGCCTTTTGTGTTTCTGGGCAACTCTGGGCAGATAGCCGTGTCTGTTCTATAACGAATACAACCAGGATCATCCGAGCGATGCAGAAAAAATGGGGTATGAGTATGCGTGCGAGTGTGAGAGTTAGAACGAATGCTGGGAAACGGTTGGGCTGGGCTGCGAAGGCCAGATCAAAGTCAGAGGCAGCGGGCGGGGGCGCCCGCTCCACACGTTTGTGGGCGTTGCAGAGCGAGAGCAGGATTTTCGCCGGGCTATCGAGCAAGCAGCGGGGAGAGCTGGCGGAGATGATGTTTATGGTGAAGGCTACGCAGAAGGGATTTGCTACGGCGAAACCTTATGGCGATAGCCGGCGCTATGACTTTATTTTGGACGTGGGAAATCGGCTGTGGCGGGTGCAGGTGAAGTCATCGAGCGCGAAGCAGGATGGGTCGTACATGGTGAACTTGCAGAGGAATGCGAACGGGGAAGTGATTCCTTATGACCCTTCGGAGATTGATTTTGTGGTGGCGTATGTGATGCCTTGCGATGCGTGGTTTGTGATTCCGGTGGAGGCGATTGCGGGGCAGAAGTCGGCGAAGCTTTGTTTGCATGACAACCCGAGAAGCGGGAGGCTGGGGAAGTATTGGGAGGCTTGGGGGTTGATGGGGATGCGGTGGCCGGAAAGTGAGTGAGCCTTCACTGTTGACGTCCGGGGAAACCCACCCTTGCAAAAACCGCAAGGGTGGGGCACCCGGCGACCCTTCGGAAATTGATTTTGTGGTGGCGTACGTGATGCCGTGCGATGCGTGGTTTGTGATTCCGGTCGAGGCGATTGCGGGGCAGAAGACGGCGAAGTTGTGTCTGCACGGGAACCCTAGAAGCGGGAGGCTGGGGAAGTATTGGGGGGCTTGGGGGTTGATGGGGATGCGGTGGCCAGATAGTGAGTAGGGCTACTCGCTAGCGGCGTTCGGGAAGGCCCACCCTTGCAAAAGGATGCAAGGGTGGGCCGACCGCCAACGATGTGTGGGGTCTCAAGGATCACTCTTAAAGAGATTTCAGTCCCTCTTTGCTGGAGCCTGTGTGTTGGGAACGGTCGAAGGAGGCTTCTGCTTTGGCTGGACTTTCGGAGGATTGTACGGCCTAGTTTTTTCGAGATTGTTTCCACTTTGCTTGTTCATGGGTTCTCTCTCCACAATCACTTAATTCAATCCTACTTTTTTACTGGAGCAGGAGGAGGAGTTGACTGCACAGGGGGCGTGGCAGGCTCTTGCAGCGGTTTTACTTTAGCTGGATTGAATGGTCGTGTGTCCTGAGTTTTCGCAGGATTATAAGGTCTAGTTTCTTCCAGGTTATTATTTTTTCTTTCTTTGCTCATAATATCCCTCTCTGATCGAATCATGAGGCACAACACCACAACGATACCAATACCAAAGATTACCTGCAAGCACTTCGACGCGGTATCAATTCTAGAAGAAAAAGTCGGAGTCAGCTTCTTCCCAGCGGCCGCGTAAAACTTACGACTGATCTCTTTTTGCCCAAAATAAGAGGCGCCGTAAAGCGCCAGCATAATAAAACACGTCGCGATGAATGCATAAAACACTGAGGGGTATTTGTCGAAGAACACCGCTGCCGCGACCGCAACAGCAATCGTCAATTTATTGAAGTCAGCTAAAAGAGTATTGATGAACTCCCACTCCGTCTTGTAAAAGTCCAGCAGCTCACTCTCTGGGGTATCTTTCGGGGCGGCAGTGAGCTTATCTTTCGTAAGAACGTAGAGGGTGCCCAGCGAACTCTCACTTCCATCGGGTTTCTTGAGCCGCCCTTCAAGCAGAAACTTTCCACAGACCAAACATGCGCTCGTTACCAAAAGCAGTTCGTCGTCAGAACCATGCATGGTCCAGCGCTGAAAGACGTATGTTTCCTGGCCTGTCGGGTCCATCGGAAACGTGTCTCCGCTGTAAATTGTGAAGGCTCCGTGGCGGCAAAAGGGGGAATACCACTTTGGTTGGTGACGTCTATAAATCCGCTCGTATAAATCCCCGTTGACTCCTGCTTGGGGATTGAGAATCGGTGGCAACTTCGTGATGTCGAAGGGCATGTTTATTCTTGGAATTTAGGGGAAATTTTATCGGCGATTGTCATGCCACGAACGATGGTATCAGGGCCGGGCGGAAGATACCTCAGCTTTCATGCAGGCTCCAGGCGGGCGTGACGAATGAAAGGGGAAGTCGAGGCCCGTGGTGCGCATCTTTCGAAAACGACGAAGGGTGAGGCAGCCTCTGTCGCGGTGACGCAAAGATAGGCCAGCCCCGATTCAAGCTAGTTAGTGGGGACGTTTCCGTCCGTGCCAGAACTTGTTCCCTGCTTCATTTTGGTCTAAATACCACTCACCGACCTTAGCAATGATGAGCAAGAAGCTACCCATAAAGAAAATCGCGTTATAAAACGAGGTTGATCGTTTGCGACGACTAGCGATTGCTGTGGATAAGTCATCGTTCAGTGCGAAGCTTTGGTCGGCTAGTGTCGCGAGGCTGGCCTCTACTTCAGCCGCATCTTGTGCCGAAAGCTTATTTTCCTCGAAACTCGGGGTCGAGACCCAGCCCTTGTTGTTGCCTAAGAAAGCTTGGAGACGTTGATCGATAGGTAAAAGGTTTTCCTTAATTCTGAAATTTGGTTATCAAGGGCAAGATCGTACTTTTGGTTCGTAGTGGATAATGTGGAGAGTAGCAGGTTTAGGCCCGTAATGTCGTTCACGCTTCTTTGTAGCCAGGCGCGCCGAACATCAGGTGCATGCCATGCGCGCTGGTAGGGTTGAACACTAGCTCCAGTTCCTTCTTTAGAAGTGCTGGCGTCACCACGGTCGATGGCCGATTCAAGCGATACATTAGCCGTTATCTGAACGTTGTGATACGCCTGAATAATTCTGTCGATCGCTCTTTCGTGTTCAGCTTGCGCCGCGCTCCAGTATTCAACCGAATTCCAATTCATACCCCACGCGACAAGCGCAAGTAAAAGTCCGAGCACCTCAACCCCTTTAACGTTTCGCCTTATCATGGGAGGTATTCAGCAGTCGCTCCTAACTTGCCTAATCGAGTTCTCTATCGAGGTCGCGATTCGCTCCACATCCTGTAGGCCGAGGCCGCCGCTGTGCATGATAACATTTCGCGACCGCTCGACTGTGGCGATGACAAGCCTCATCCATTCCTGATTTCTGGAGGGAAGAGCCGGCGGATGGCCCACTCCACCCCGGTTTTGGCTTGAGTGGGGATGTTCACGCTTGACAGACTTGGTCCGGCGAGCAAACTAGATTGTCCTTATGTTATGGGGAGTAATGCTCGTTTTTCACGGGGGGTGGACATGGGAGCGGGCGGCGCCTGAGGATCGCCACGGCATTCTCACGGTGCTGGTTTCGCGGGGAGAATTCCCTGAGGCAGCACAGGAGGCACCAGCAGTGTAGGGGTCCTTCGACTTCGGAACTGCTTCGCTCTGCGAAGCAGTTCCTTCGCTCAGGATGACAGAGCTACATAGCCAATTGCGTCGCCCACGGAGCATGTGCACTTGTTGCTCAGCGAGCCGCGACGGGAGTCGTCCCGCGTCGGACTGCCCCACTCAAGCCAAAGGACGGCTTGAATGGGCCACCCGGCCACGAGGGGTGGACATGGGAGTGGCGGCGCCTGAGGAGCGCCACGGCATTCTCACGATGCTGGCTGCGCGGGGAGAATTCCCTGAGGCAGCATAGGAAGCGCCAGCAGGTGCAGGGGTCCTTCGACTTCGGAACTGCTTCGCTTCGCGAAGCAGTTCCTTCGCTCAGGATGACAGAGCTACATAGCCAATTGCGTCGCCCACGGAGCATGTGCACTTGTTGCTCAGCGAGCCGCGACGGGAGTCGTACCGCGTCGGACTGCCCCACTCAAGCCAAAGGACGGCTTGAATGGGCCGCTGGTCGGACGAAGGTCAAAAGCCCCACTTCTCGCAGAGGACGCGAGAAATGGGGCACCCGGCAAGATGCGATTTAGAGAATGCCTGGCGGCGATGGCGTTGTGGGAGAGTAATGGGGTCCTTCGACTGCGCGGGGCGCGCTTCGCTTACCCCGCTTCGCTCAGGATGACACGCCGGGGATGTGCGAAGCGTCACCTGCTGCTTCGCGATCCACGACAGGATTCGTCCAGCGTCGAACTGCCCCAATCGAGCCAAAAGACGGCTTGAATGGGCCACCGGTCGAACGTCAAAGGCCCCACTTCTCGCAAAGGACGCGAGAAATGGGGCACCCGGCAGTGTTCCTGGCGTCAGACGACTCAGCGTGGATCACCGGCGAGGTCATTCGGGCGGAAGCGTTCTCTTTGTAAGCTACCTAAGCTCAATGTGCTAACCTCGCAATAACAACCCAGTCAGGGCAACACAGAAAGGAGAAATGCGATGCAATTTCAGAGCGACTATTTCAATGCCTATCACAACCTAAAGCTGACGCGAGATGACAAAGGCGTGCTGGTTGCTGAAGTCCACACCAACGGCGGGCCGTGCATTATGACCGCGCAATCTCACACGGAATTTGTCGATGGGTTCTACCGGATTTCGCAGGATCGCGCGAACAAGATCGTAATCCTCACGGGCGCCGGTGGGGAGTTCATTACGGATGTTGATTGGTCCTCCTTCGGCAACGCGGCCGATCCCGGCGTCTGGAGCCAGGTTCACGATGAGGGGGTTCAAGCTTTGGAAAACATAACCAACATACGCGTCCCGGTCATCGCGGCAATCGAGGGACGTGCGCACGTGCATTCAGACTACGCGTTACTGGCCAGTGTAATTGTGGCGGGAGAGGGCGCGACTTTCGAGGATGTGGCCCACTTCTCCCAGGGCGTTGCGCCCGGCGACGGAATCTTCACCACCTGGAGTTATCGCGCCGGAGCCGGACGAGCGGAGGCGTTTCTTCTCAACCCACAGCCGATCACGGCGCAAACCGCCCGCGAATGGGGAGTGGTTGCCGAAGTTGTGCCGAATGGCAAGGCGCTCAGCCGGGCACGGGAATTGGCCAAGTTGTACTTGAAGGCTCCCGAAGTCACCCGCCGCAATACCCGTGTACATTTCATTCAACCGTTGAAAGAGCGCATTATCCGGGAAGTCGGCTACGGACTGTCGCTCGAGGGAGCGTCAGCGGCTGACCTGGTGAAATCAATGAGAGCCCAAAATGAACCGGGCGCTCAGAAAGGAAAAGTCGCCTAAAGCGCACCGAAAGGCGGGTGGGCCACCTTTAGCGATGTTTGTGTGCAGCATTCCGACAGAAGGGGGCCCCATCCTTGCGTTTTGATTGTTTGTGGCGGCGTGATCAAACCCACTTGGCGCGGCATTTCCGACTCCCGCCCCTTCGACAGGCTAGGACAGGCTCTTCGCAAAGTGCGCGAATGACAGGGCACCCGCTCTGTAGTGACGCCACCGAGATCAGAAGCCTGGGCCACACGCCATCTTTCAGAAGTTAGAAATGGGGTCAGTCCCGTCTGTCCCCAGTTTCCTCTCCCCCAGTTTCCTCCCAGTTCGCCCCAGTTTCCGCCAGTTTCCGTCGTCCCCAGTTTCTCGTCCCAGTTTCTCTGTCGTCCCCAGTTTCTCTCTGTCCCCCCAGTTTCTCTCTGTCCCAGTTTCTCTCCCAGTTTCCCAACGGCTAGGGAATCACCCGAAATGGCCTATTGCTGTTAAGCACGCCACTTGGGGTGGTCACCGTGACTCTGCCCGAGGTCGCCCCGGCGGGCACGATGGCCGTGATTTCAGAACTTGATTCGACGGTAAAAGATGCCGCTGTGCCGTTAAAGCTCACACCTGTGGTCATGGTCAGATTGGTTCCAAGGATAACGACATTCGCGCCCACTTTGGCGGAGGTCGGTAGTGTTTTCACGAACGGGCGTAAACCCACCGCCAGGCTGAACACAGTACCGCAGCCCTGGTTGCCGCAGGTAAGGTCGCCACCATCAAGGTTCACTCCGTAGAAGCTTCCGTTCGTGGCCTGCGCCAGGCCACCATACACGAGGTCGCCGTCAGGGCAACCGGCTAGATGGCAAAAACTGTAGAGGGTGGTCAGCCTGCCTGCTGCAGAAACTTTGAAGAGCGTGCCACAACCGTTGGGGCAGAACGTGCCACTGTACGCCCCGCCTTGGGAAGTCGCGCCGTAGAAGCTCCCGTCGCTGCCTTGAACCAAAGGTGCAATAGGAACTGCTCCGTCATCAAGGCAGCCCGGTCGCGGGCAAAAACTGTAGAGGGTGGTCAGCGTGCCTGCCGGGGTGATCTCGAAGACTGTGCCATAGGCTGTGGTGCCGCCACCCGCAGTTGTCCCGTAGAGGTTACCGTTGCTGGCTTGTATTAGTGGTGCGAACGGAGATGAGCCGTCACCCCCTGAGAACGTGTATAGCGTGGTGAACTTACCGGCGGGAGTAATTTCGAAGACGGTGCCGAAGTTGTTTCCACCAAAGTTAGTTGTCCCATAGAAGGTCCCGTTTCCGGCTTGCACGAGTCCCGCATATATCTGTGAACCGTCCGTCCCGTTGAAGTTATGCAACGTGGTCAACTTGCCTGCCGGTGTGATTTCGAAGACGGTGCCATCGCCGTTCGCTCCTCCTCGGAAGGTAGTCCCGTAGAAGTTTCCGTTGCTTGCTTGCACCAGCGTCCCGTACGGCGACTCGCCATCAGGTCCGGCGAAGCTGTACAGCGTGGTCGGTTTGCCTGCCGGTGTGATTTCGAAGACTGTGCCTGCTCCAAAGGCACCCCCTGCCATGGTTGTTCCGTAGAAATTGCCATTGGTTGCCAGCAACAGGCCGCCTATAGCATCGCCGCCATCGGTACAGTTCGATTGAGAGCAAAAGTTGTAGAGCGTGGTCAGCTTGCCTGCCGGGGTGAGTTCAAAGACCGTGCCATAGCCCGTGGTGCCGCCAGCCTCGGTTGTCCCGTACAAATCCCCGTCGGCGCCTTGGACAAGAGACTCAAAAAAAGGGCTCGTTCCATTGGCCCCCTGGAAAGTCACAAGCGTGTTGAAGGTCTGGCCGTGTGAAGCGATGACGGCCGTGACACAAAAAACAACAAGGATGACCGCCTTTGATGAATCGAGTTTTAGGTGGTTCGCGCCTACCCGCCGTTGCTCGAATACAGACCCACACCAGCCACGGACCTGAGGTTTCGTCATTAGAGTTCCCTCGCTTGCGAAGTCTGGGGACTGTCCCAAAGAGTCGGTTAGCAATAGAATGCAGTCACTCCACAACGTTGGAAGAAATTCGAAGGACCGCATGTGCTCAAGTGTCCCCCTGAACGTAGCGGGTTGTCCATTGAAAACAGATAGGGCCGCGGGTACAGAAGGAGGTACCCGTTGAGTGTGGGGGGCTGGCTGTGATCTATCAAGACGTTGTACCCACTGGCGTCGCTAGTTGCTGATAGAACAGCTTGGCGTCGCCGCTGGGGATTCGTCCCGCGTCGAACTGCCCCACTCAAGCCAAAAGACGGCTTGCATGGCCACCCAGCCCAAGGCTTTTAGCCGCGCCTTCAGCGGAAGGGCGCAATATACCAGCCGTAGTAGGTCCCGACACCGGTGATCACAACAACTAACCAAAGCACAAACTCGGTTCGCATCCATCGCTTCCAGTTTCTGAAGCGCAGCCACACGGGAAGAACGTTGGTGGCCGCCACAAGAACTATATAAAGTCCCAGAAGCTCGGCCGCCACTCCCAGAGCCGCATGAATCACAGGCACAGCGTAATACGAGCGATGAAACGCCCTGGCAAACCTTGGAGTTACTTGTCGCCGGAACGAGGGCCACATCACGAGTGCGATCATCAACAAGTTGAGGAGCAGTACCGTCGTCTGACAAATACCGTGTGCCCGGTAACGTTTTTGTTTTGCAAGCAGGACCCCCGCAACCAGCGCCACTGCCATCCCCAACTGGACGACGAGGTTGAGATCAGCCTCGAAGGTGGCGCCGGTCCCCAGGAATCCTTTGACTGGCAACGAGAGAACGCAATCGATGAGCAGCTGCATTTATGTGTCAGTAACCGGCGAACTCCTCCGTGCGGATGTCGTCGTCGTCCACGGCGGCTTCAATGAGTGCGCTTCTAGCAGCGGCGACCATGGAAGGTGGTCCGGCAATATAAAAGATGGGGCCTTGCAGCTTGCCGACACGCCGGGAAAGCATTTCCGGGCTGATATGACCGGTCTCGCCTTTCCAATCGCCAGGATTGTTGTTCAGCCGGGTGAGAGTGGGAACAAAGGAAAACCGAGGGTTGGTGCGCTCCATTTTCCAGAGCGCATCAATGAACGCAGCATCCTCGAGGAAACGGTTCGCGTAGAACAGGATGATGCGGTGGCGAAGGCCTACTTTTCGTGCGTGATAAACCATGCTCAAGAATGGTGCGATGCCGATTCCACCGGCTAATAAGACCGCAGGTCTTGCAGTATTGTTGTGAAGCGTGAACGAGCCTCTAGGGCCGTCGATACGGACCTCTGCACCGAGCGGGAGGCTGGACAAGCGTCGCTTGAAGGCTGTATCTCGCATGCGGGTAACGAGCATGATCTCGTCTTCGGAGGGATCGCCGGCAATGGAGAAAGTGTGTGTGAGTTGGTTTTGAGGCTCCCCGCCAACCCCCAAGAGGATCAAGTCAACCGATTGCCCTGCTCTGAATAAAAAATTGTTCGGTCTCTCAAACTGGAACGCAGTTGTATCTTTCGCAACTTCTGTGCGGCCGAGTAATCGGCTGGGGTAGCCGATTACTCCGGTCGCTAATTGTTGATCGTGTGTGCTCTCCGTTTCGTATGGCATCTGGCTCCTTGTGTACAGGCTTGAGACTCTAGAAGCTATAACCAGCAACGCAGAAACGGCTCGCCGTTGCATCATCCGTCCTGCGAAACAAGCGTTACCAGGGATAGCAGGCTTTCCTATTCTTCGTTATTCCTCCTTACGCAGGATTCGGTGGTCGACGGATTCGGCCACCTTCCTGCCCAGAGTCTTGCCCGCAATGTGGTCGGTTCTGAAATGTTGACCCGCCAAAATTCGGCTCAGTCCCGCTTCTTCGGCGGCAGCGGAGAAGCTGGTAAAGTGGCGCGTCACTCCTGCCAACGATTCGGAAGTGACATCAAAGGTGAACTGATTGCCGAAATAAGAGGTCAGCACGGTCGCGCCCGCCTTGCTGATTGCGCTGTGGGCTCCGGGGTAGGAAGGATCGGGAGCGGTCTTCGGGCTTAGCGGAAGCCATGCTGGATCCGGGGTGGTCTGCGGATTTCCGTCGGTACCCGCCAACTCTATGGCCGTGACCGGACGCCAGAAGTTGTAGGTATATTTGGCCTCGAAAAATGCGATCGTGGTGTCGGCCAGACTTATGTTCAGGAGCGCGAACAGCCGTGCGCTCTGCTCCAGGCTGAGGTGATGGGCAAGCGCGGCAGTCTGCGCGATCTCGTTCCAGAAGTCCTGGATGTTGCCGTTCCAGAACATGCCGATCACAGTTTGGTCCGCGGTTCGCGTGGTGCTGGTAACAAACCCCAGATCCTTGACTTCGTTGAATACGTCAGTGTAAATCTCGCTGGTGAGTGCGGGAGGAGGGCCGGGACGAAACTCATCGGCTCTCTGCAAGACAAAGGGAACGACATTGGGCCACTGGGTAAAATCCGCAGGTGCAAAATTCGGCGCAGTCAACTGATAGTCGCCGGGCTGGGTTCCCGGAATATACGGCGGTTGAGGTGCATTCGCTCCATCGACGCTGCGCAGAGCGAGCAAGAGGCTGGCGATCTCCTGCCCAACGGTTATGCCCTCGGCTTTGCGCTCATTATCGGGAAGCTCCGCCAAGTCCTGTTGCAGCTGCGTGTCCAACGATGCCTGAAACGCAGGGTATAGCGACACGAGGACATCATGGGCCGCCTGATCGGCCGCGGCGATCTTGGAAGCACTTCGGGAAACGTCGGGAAGACGCACAACGTAGGGACTGAACTTTGGCTCGATGTTATTGACTGCGTCGAAGATGGCGGCGTGCAAAATTGCAAAATTGCGAGTTGAGTGAATTGTAGCGGGCTGAGCGCCGGGAGTGCGAACGATCGTCAGAAGAGTTCGATTCCACTCGATGACCGCGTTGACCTGCTGAGCCGGAGTCTGTTCTCCGTTTGTCGCTGCGTTTGCAAGGGAACCGACCTGCAGGAAGGCGCACATTAGCGCGAGCATGGCCGAGATTCGAGACATGACTTTGTAACCTCCATATTTGTTGTTTGTTGTTTGTGCGAAGGCCGGCGCTTACCTAGGCGAGGGACCAGCACGCTCCGGCTTGCATAGCCTTAAACTGGAGCACTATAGGAAATATTCCTGGTGAGAGAAGAAAATTTGGAGAGATTGGCGGGGACGGGTGGCCTTCACTCTTATCGAGGGCCACTCGCCAGGGGCCTTCCGATGCTGTCCTTTCGTGATGCAGCAATCTTAAAGGCCGAGCGTAATCATTTAGTCAACTCAGGGGCAGGATTGGTTCCAAACTTGGTCCCACCTATGGAATGTCCACACTGCCACAGGCAAACGAGCTCGCAATCCGAGAATTGCGGATCCTGCGGCAGTGTCATTCCGCCCGGTCAGTATTTGCTTGAGGAATCAGGCATGGTCGAGCCCGTGCCTCCGACGCCAAGTGCGCCGCCCAAGCAGGCACAACCGAAGCAGAAAGATGACTCCTTTTGCCGAATGGCAAGCCTGGGCGATCGCTTGATCGCGTTTGCGCTCGACAGCGCCTTCCTTTTCGGCGTGTTTGCCATGGTGGATGCCTGGGCCTTCATGCGCTGGGGCATCGTCGATGGAACAGAACTTAGGCTGAGCCTCGGCGCACTGCTCGTCGCCGAATCTCTTAATGCCGCGATTTTCTTTGTCTATCTCTGGCTGCTGGAAGCGAGTTTCGGCGCTACCCTGGGGAAAGCGATGGTCGGTATCCGGGTGGTGCGGACGAACGAGCGCAATCCGCTTGCGACTTTCGCAATCCGCAATCTGCTCCGTGTCGTGGACGGGCTGGGCTTCTACCTGGTGGGCACCATGGTTGCAGGTTGCTCCAGAATTAATCGCCGTCTGGGAGACATGTGTGCCGGCACCGTGGTGATTGAAGAACACTTCGGTGACTGGGTGAAGGTCGCCGCCCTCGCGCTTTGGGCGGGGGTTCTCGCGGGCGCCTTTTGGTCTGTTCCCAGGATCTGCCAGACCAACGCCGCGCTGCCTTCTCGTTACCTGAACCAGGTGGTTGTCAAGGTGGGTCGAAGCGAAAAGTCTGCTTACTTCACGGTCGCAAGTTTCCACGTGGAAGTCCGGCTAGGTTCGGGAGCAGCGCGGTAGCCTGTGGCGTCTGTTCTTATTGGAGAGCAGAGATTAGTCGATCCCCAGTTCTTTCGCCAACGCCTTCCACTTGCTGTCTACTAACGCCTTCGTTTTTGCGTCCATGACAATTTCATCGGGCCAGGGGCGGGTGAAGCCTTCGGTGGGCCATTTGCGGGTGGCGTCGATGCCCATCTTGGAGCCGTAGTTGGCCAGGCGGCTGGCGTGGTCTAGCGAGTCGATGGGACCTAGCGTGAATTGGATGTCGCGCTCGGGGTCGATGTGGTTCAGGACTTTCAGGGTTACGTCGGGGAGATCCTGGACGTCTACGTCTTCATCGACCACGATGATGACTTTTGTGAACATTGCCTGGCCTAGCGACCAGATGGCGTTCATCACTTTGCGGGCCTGGCCGGGATAGGACTTGCGGATGGAGACGATCATCAGATTGTGGAAGATGCCTTCGATGGGTAGATTGATGTCGATCAATTCAGGAATGGTGAGGCGCATGAGCGGGAGGAAGACGCGCTCGACGGCCTTGCCCATGTAGGCGTCCTCCATGGGAGGCTTGCCGACGATGGTGGTGGCGTAGATGGGATCTTTGCGGTGGGTGATGCATTGCACGTGGAAGACAGGGTAGAGATCTTCGAGGGAGTAGAAGCCGGTGTGGTCTCCGAAGGGGCCTTCGGTGCGGAGTTCGTCCAGGTTGACGTAGCCTTCCAGGACGATTTCGCTGGTGGCGGGGACTTCCAGGTCGACCGTCTCGCACTTCACTAGTTCAACTGGGGCAGCGCGGAGGAAACCGGCGATTAAGTACTCTTCGACGTCCGGTGGGGCGGGAACTATGGCGGAGAAGGTTACGGCGGGGTCGGTGCCGATGGCTACGGCGACTTCTAGTTTGCCGGTCGGATTTCCTGAGAGGACTTGGCCGCCGGAGGTGCGGGCCATTATATCTACGGACTTCCCAGTTCTGACAGAATCAAAATCCCCACTCAAGCCAGAAGATGGCTTGAATGGGCCACCCTTTTTTGCAGCGGTGCTGGCATCTCTTAGCGCTTGGCGGTAATGTTCGGCGGCTACTTTTTGTCTTTGCCAGTGCGCGCCGGTGGTTTTTGCGTCGTAGACCTGGAGGCGGTACATGCCCAGGTTTCGCTTGCCGGATTTTGGATCTCGCGTGGTTACGCAGGGGAGGGTGATGAAGCGGCCGGCGTCCTGGGGCCAGCATTGCAGGATGGGGAAGTCGAGCAGGGAGAAGTTGTCGCGTTTGATTACTTCTTTGCAGGGGCCGGTGGGGACGATCTTGGGGAAGAACTTTCCGGCTTCGGTTAGGAGCGGGAGCATTTTTAGCTTGTCGAGGAAGCCTTGGGGGGATTTGACGTCGAGGAACATTTTGATGCGGTCGGCGAATTCGTCGAAGGAGTTTACGCCCAGGGCTAGCTTCATGCGGGAGTCGGAGCCGAACTGGTTGATCAGGAGTTGGGAGTTGGGGTGGTTCTTTATGTTTTGAAAGAGGAGGGCTGGGCCGCCGGGTTTTCCACTCTTCGACTTGCTCACGCGGTCGGTTATTTCTGCGATTTCGAGGATGGGATCGGCTTCGGTTTGGATGCGCTTTAGTTCACCGGCGCGGTCGAGGGCGGCGATCCATTGGCGGAGGTCGTCGAAGGGCAAGTGGGGTCTCTCCTGAGAACGAATGATTATACCGAGGAGACAGTGCTCAGTGGCTAGTGGTCAGTGGTCAGTGAACAGCTAAACCGAGATCCCTCGCTTTGCTCGGGATGACAAGCCGAATGCTCGGGATGACAAGCAAGAGTTTACAGTTTGGCGCGGAGCATGGTGATTACGTCGTCGGAGGTGACTACGCCCACCAGCTTGCGGTGCTCGTCGACTACCGGGAGGGTGACTAGATTGTATTTGTCGAAAATTTCGGCTACTTCGTTGTCGCTGGTTTCTTTCTGGGTGAAGACCAGGGGTTCCTGAGTTAGCGAGAGGAGTGGGGTTTCGGGATTGGCCAGGACGATTTTCACGAGGGGGACGGCGCCGACCAGGGTGCCGTGGGAATCGACGAGATAGATGGTAATGACGGATTCGACACCGCCTTCGAAGTTGCGCATTACGCCGATGGCGTTTTCGACGGTTGCGGTGACGGGGAGTGCGAGGAACTCGGTGGTCATGCGTCCGGCGGCGGTTTCTTCGCGGTGTTCGAGGAGTTCGACCATTTCCTGACTGGCCTGGGGCTCCATCTCGACGAGGATTTGTTCGGTGCGGTCCTGGGAGAGGTCGCCGAGGAGGTCGGCGGCGGCGTCGGGGTCCATTTCTTCGACGATGTCGGCGGCGCGTTCGGAGTCGAGGGATTCGACGACTGATTTCTGGACCTTGGGCTCGAGTTCTTCGAGAGTCTCGGCGGCTACGTCTTCGTCGAGGGTGCGGAAGACGGCTTCGCGCTCGTTGGGTGCGAGGTCTTCGACGATGTCGGCGATGTCGGCGGGATGTAGGGTGGCGAGACCTTCGTTAGAAATCTTGAGCTTGATGCGGCGGGCGGGATCAGTTTCGATTAAGTCGACATAGCTCCAGGGGATGGTGCGGGGAGGAATCTTGTGGAGCAGGAGGCGGAGAGCGGCGCGGGGCGCGAGGCCGCGCAGCAGACGGCGAATGGCGCCACGGGCGCCGATATCGACGGATTGGACGCGCAAGACGGCATGGGAGACTCCGGCTTCGATGATGGCGTCGATTTGGAGTTCAACATCGTTGACGCGGACGACTTTGCGTCCGTTAATGTCGATGACCTGCTGATCGAGGAGATCGCGTTCGAGCAGGAACAGGCCTTCGGCGCCGTTGGCGGCGGGCCAGTCCGAGGGATTGGTGGAGGTGTGAATGTCAGAGTTAATAGTGGTGATGGCGGAGTAGGGAAGAATGCGGTTGCCGGACTTTGTCTTAACGATGAAGGACGCGATGCGGTTGCGGTCTTCCTGAGGGGCGAGGGTGACTTCGCGGACGCGTCCGGTAGCCGCGCCGGAGGGGTCGTAGACGGTGGCACCGAGAAGCTCGGAAAGAGGCAGCGTTGTCATCCGGGGTAGAGGATAGCGGAATGTTGTGGGGGAGAGGAAGGAAATTGTGGGGGAGGGAGAGAAAATTCTTTCGACTAGCTTACGGCTCATCTCATGCATGAAATGGGAACTGCTGTAGCTAGAGCCGGGTGTTGAGAAGAGTATCCACAGCTGCCTCAAGTTTCTCGAAGGGCTCATCTGGCCCCGGCGCGGGCTGCAGTCGCCCGTCGCGGTCGATTAGAAATATCGCCGGGTAGCGGGCGATATCGCGGTAAAGGTTGGGTACTTTCCCTTTTAGCGTTAGCAGCGGGTAACTCACCGGGACCTGTTGGATGTATTTCTGTTGCACATTGACATCTTCGCTCGACAACCCTAATACAACTAGTCCCTTGTCCTTTTGCTGCCGGTATAGGTAGTCGAGCTTAGGCATCTCATTGCGGCAAGGCCCGCACCAAGTCGCCCAGATGTTGACCAGTACGACTTTACCTGCGTGATCACTAAGGCGCTGTGTATTCCCAAGGATATCCACGGTGTCGAAGAGCGGTGCGGCCACGTCGTGCAGCGCCATGTTTCGGGTCTGCTTCGACCGAAGAAGGCCGTCGCTTACGGGACTCCAAGCGAGGCCCAGCGAGAGGGTCGCGAGGACAAGTCCTATTTTCCCGGATAGCGTGAGTGTACCCCTACGTCGATCGCGCATTGCGAGAACAACGGTGGCGAGAAACGGAATAGTCATCGCGAGCGTTGACACTGACAGGCGAAACAACCAGTCCTTCTCAAGGCCGGCACTGAACCGTGTCAGGGTTCCATACACAAGCGCATACAGGATCAGCGCCGCTACGGGCGAAAGAATTCCACAAAGGAGCACACTGTGCTTGGACAGTTTCATCTGTGTCTCATCTGCTCACCCAACTCGGGAAAGGTGGTCTGACGTGCAAACCGTCAACAGTTGCCCGGTCAGCAGGGCGGATTGCCGGAGCGCTATTTCAGCTTGACGAAGAGCAGAACGAAGATCGCCCATATTCCCACGGTGACGGGAAACTGCACTACCGCCGCATCGCGCATGGGGCCGCCTCTGGGCAGGGCGTAGGTAAGTAACATCATGGCCAGAGCGGTTAGAATGCCCAGGATCAGTTTGCTTTTCCAGTTCATCGGGTGACCTCGCTTTTCCCTTGGTTTGGGCTCATCTTCTCGCAGCGCACGGAGTATACGCCGCAGGACGCCCCTGAACAAGCACTGCGTCAACAAGCGCAAGTTGCTTCGGTAAATTCGTTCTCCGAGACATAAACATTCGGGGCGCAGGCGCGTCTTACGGGTGGGGGAACTGCGCCCATTCGATCCCCGTATAATGAGGCTGGCATGCGGCTGATCTTCGATATCTTCGGGCAGACTCTGCGGACGCTGTGGGGGCACAAGCTGCGGTCGTTTCTGACCATGTTTGGTATTGCGTGGGGAGTATTTTCTTTGCTGCTGCTGGTGGGGCTGGGGGAAGGGTTCCGGTCGGGGAATAAAAAAGAGTTCGACGAACTGGGCGAGAACGTGATGTTCATCTGGTCGGGGCGGGCTCCGGCGATGCAGGGAAGTTTTACGGCTTTGCGGCAGTATTACCTGACTTACCGGGACTATCAGGACATTCTGCGCGAGTGCCGAAGCGTGGGAGCGGCGGCGCCGGTGATCCGGCGCAACGATATTCGGGCGGTGAGCGATTTCTTTCAGGCCAGCGGGCAGATGTTTGGAGTGCCGGCGATGTTCAATACGATCCGGTATCTTCCGATGAAGGAAGGGCGCTGGCTGAATGACATGGACGACGCGCAGAAGCGGGCGGTGATTGTGCTGGGCGATGAGGCCCGGCGGACACTGTTTCCGGGGCGGCCGTCGGTGGGGAGCACGATCCTGCTGAATGGAGTGCAGTTTGAGGTGATTGGGACGTTGCAGAGGATTGGGCACGGCGACAACAGCAATCAGAACTTGCAGTGCTTTATCCCGTTCAGCACGATGCGGGAGTATTTTCGTCCGACGAATGTGGGGCAGGCTCCCGATGTGATTTCCGTCATCAACTATCAGCCGAAGACGCGGGCGTTGCATGAGAAGGCGCAGCAGGAAGTGCACAAGGTGATTGGGCGGAACCATAACTTCGATCCGGACAATCCGGATTCGTTCGATGAGTGGGACACGATCAATACGGTGGACCAGGTGGGAAAGATTTTCGATGCAATGAATACGTTTCTGGGCAGCGTGGGGCTGGTGACGCTGGCGCTGGGAGCGATTGGGATCATCAACATTATGCTGGTGGCGGTGGCGGACCGCACGCAGGAGATTGGGTTGCGCAAGGCGCTGGGCGCGACGAACGCGAGCATCATGTTTCAGTTTTTTGTGGAAGGCGCGTTTCTGACGCTGCTGAGCGGAGGGATTGGAATTGCGGGAGCGGCGGGAGTGATGGCGATGATGTCGGGAGTACAGCTGGGCGAGGGATTTGATGCGCCGAGGCTGGTGGCGCGGACGGCGGTGCTGGCGGTGGGGTCGCTGGCGGTGGCGGGAGTGGCGGCGGGACTGTATCCGGCGCGGCGGGCGGCGATGCTGCAACCGGTGGAGGCTCTGCGGAAAGAGTAGCAGTACCCAGTACCTAGTACCAAGAAAAGGCTTTTGCCACGGATTTGCACGGATTCAAAAGCAAAAGCTTAACCACAGAGGGGACGGGGTCTCACGGGGTAGAACAAGACCTATGCATCGAGACTTGTTGCAACAGGCGTTTTCGGCTATGCGGCATGATTTGCGCAAGACCTTGCTGACCATGGCGGGGATGGCGTGGGGGATCGCTACTGTGGTGCTGCTGCTGGCTTATGGGAACGGGTTTGCCCGGGCGATCGAGAATATTTTTGAAAGTTTTGGAGCTACCGCAGTGGGAATCTTTCCGGGACGCACTTCGCAGCAGGCGGGTGGCAACAAGGCCGGAGTGCAGATACGGTTCACCAATGACGACCTGGAACTGCTCCGCAACAATGTGCCTTTGTGCAAGCGTGTGGCGCGTATGGCGTGGAAGGACGTCACGGTGCAGAACGGTAATCGCTCGTTCACCATGCCGGTGAACGGCCTCGATCCGGCGGTCGAAGACATCTGGGCCCTGATGATCGACCAGGGGCGGTTTATTGACGATGCGGACAACGAGCGGCATGCGCTGGTGGCGGCGATCGGATGGGAAGCGAGAGAAAAGTTGTTTTCGGGGATGCCGGCGGTGGGCGAGGACATCCGGGTGAATGGGGTGGAGTTTCAGGTGGTGGGAGTGGTGAAGCCGCGGATGCAGGAAGGCAACGACGACGATAACCGGACGATCTACATTCCCTACAACTCCATGGATGTGATCAAGGACAACCACTACGTGGATGGAATCTGGATGGACTCGCAGGGCCTGGATCACGAAAAGCTCGATCGGACGATTCGCGAAACGCTGGCAGCGGCGCATAACTTCAAGAGCACCGATCAGCGGGCGGTGTTTGTTTTCGATGCGCAGAAACAACTCAAGCAGTTTGACATTATTTCGCTGGCGCTGAAGTTGCTGCTGGCCTTCGTAGGGACGGTGACGCTGGGCATTGGCGGAGTGGGGCTGATGAACATCATGCTGGTGTCGGTGACGCAGCGCACGCGGGAGATTGGGGTGGAGAAGGCGCTGGGGGCGCGGCGGCGGGACATCCTGTTTCAGTTTCTGGCGGAGGCGATGGTGATCACGGCGGTGGGAGGGGTGCTGGGGATTTTGCTGTCGTATGTGGTGTCGGTAGGGGTGGGGCGGCTTACGTTTTACAGTGCGATGGCGAAACATGCGGAGGCGGCGGACATCCGGCTGATTGTGTCGCCGATGATTTTGCTGGTGGCGACCGGGATATTGGCAGTGGTGGGGGTGGTGAGTGGGATGGTTCCGGCGATGCGCGCGGCGCGGCTGGATCCGATTGAGGCTTTGCGGTACGAGTAAGAACCGTGGTCAGTGGCCAGTGGTCGTGGTCAGTTCAAGAAACAAAACCTTTAACCACAGGGGACACAGAGGTCCACAGGGTACCTACCGTGACGGCATCTTCCGATGACATTTTGAGTTTGGCTCCGCCTCCTGCTGATGCTCGTGTGGCTTATGGCGGCGATGCGAATCAGTTTGTGGATTTGCGAGTGCCCAAGGGCAAAGGGCCGTGTGGGCTGGCGATTGCGATTCATGGCGGGTATTGGCGCGCGAAATACGATTTGGGATATATGGGGCACTTGTGCGCGGCGTTGACGGCGAAGGGGATTGCTACCGCGAATTTGGAGTATCGGCGGGTGGGGAATTCGGGCGGGGGATGGCCGGGGACGTTTGCGGATGTGCGGGCCGGGTATCAGTTTTTGCTGCAGAGTGCGCAGAAGTATGAGTTTGACTCGCGGCGAGTGGTGGTGATTGGGCATTCGGCTGGAGGTCAGTTGGGGCTTTGTTTGGCGGCGCATGAATCCGGCGTAAAGGGTGTGATTTCTCTGGCGGGCGTGGTGGATTTGCAGCGAGCTTATGCGCTGCATTTGAGTAACGACGCGGTGGTGGAGTTTTTGGGCGGGACTCCGGCGGAGGTTGGGGATCACTATAGGGAAGCGGATCCGATGAAGGCGGCCGTGGCGGCGCGGCAGTGGCTGGTGCATGGCGCGGAGGATGATGTGGTGCCTCCGGCGTTCAGCCGCGACTACGTTGGCGTGAAACACGTGAAGGAAGATGCACGTCTGCTGGAGGTTGCCGGGGCGGGGCATTTTGAAGTGGTCGATCCGCGGTCGCGGGCTTGGAAGGATGTGGAGAGAGTCGTGATGGAGGCAGTGGGTTAAGTACCTAGTACCGAGTACCCAGTAAGGGAAAAGGAGGTTCCTCACCAGGCTTTCGGCCCGGTTCGGAATGGCAAGAATATTTAGGCCGTCAGGAGCCGGATCTTTTTCGTATCGCCTGCTCCGTCTCTACGGCCTGCTGGCGCACGTCGTTGGAAATATCCGAGAGATCGCGTTCGTAGGGGCGAATGGCTGGGATGTCGTCGGGCTGTCCGACTAGATAGAGGGCGCGCAGGGCTTCCCACACCTGTTCGTTCGCGGGGTCAACTACTGCAATTTCCGCACCGGCGGCGACGTTTGCTCCGGTCCCGGCTACTGAGCGAATTCTTCCGGGAATTGGGGACCGAATTTCCGCAATCCGCTCGTGATCGTATTGCAGCTTGGCAATCAACCCACCCTGATGGAGCGCGGTGCCGGGGCGGTCGGAATCGAGGACGCGGCCGGATTCGGGAGAATTGATATGTGCCGGCTGCAGCAGCGCGAGAATCTGCGGGCGGCCTGTGGCGTCGCCGAAACACACCAGCGACAGCGCGGCGTTGCCGCGGACCATCTGCGAGGGGTCGGAGAGCATTTTCAGCAGCGTTTCGTGAAATCCAGCGCCGGTCGTGTCCTGGCCCATGACCCAGGCGTCGGTGTTGCGGACTTCTTCCACGGGATCGGCGGCGAGGCGCACCAGGTCTGGATACCACTGTTTCGCGGTGGCGTCCTGGCGGGTGATGCGCTCGCCTACCTGCACTAACGCTTGCTGTATGTGGCGCGGCTTCTTGGTGTCGTGCAGGTATTCGGTCAACTGCTGGTCGGAAAGCTTGCGGCCGAACCAGGTGTTCCACCAGAAGAGGAATGGCATCAGGCAGATCAGCCACGCGGTTAGGAAGAAAAGCAGTTTTTGGGTGCGGGACATGCCGGGCTTGGGAACCGCTTGCTGAGGAGTTTCAGTTTCCATATTGTTTTTTCGGCGCCCGACTAGCGGATGCTCATCCCTGCACGGCTCGAGTTGAAGACATACAGCGGCTTGCCTACGATCGAGCTTTCGTCAATGAGTCCAAATTTGGGGAAGCGGCTGTCGAGACTCACGTCTCGGTTGTCTCCCATGACAAAGTACTTGCCGCTCGGAATGTAAATTGGACCGAAGTTGCTCAGCCACTTTGCCGCCGCTCGTGAGGTGTGTTCGACGTAGGGTTCGTCTTGTTCCTTACCATTTACAAAGATCGTGTCGTTTTGCCCTTGAACGTCCTCTCCACTTGTTGCAATGACGCGCTTTACGAGGAGATTATCATTCTTGATAAAGATTATGAGGTCGCCGCGCTCAGGACGGTGGGAATGGTAGTAGCGCATGTCAGCGACCAGCGAGTCGCCCTTCCGGATCGTCATCTCCATCGAACTGGACGGTATGATGAAACTCCGGAACCCGGAAGCGCGCGTGACCGCGATCCCGAGGAGGTGCATGGTCACAAGGCTCGTCGGCACGACTGCTATCAGCCACCACCTTGACGGGCGCATCAAGGTCGAAGGCATTCGCACAAGGAGCGCACTGCAAGCGGCATAGAGATAGAGACCGATCCAACTCGAGCACAACAGCGCAAAACCTAGATACCAGTGCAGCAGGCGCAGCGGCCAGAAGCCAATTAGGATGGCGGCAAAGATTAGCAGCAAGATGGTGCCTTTGCGTCGCTGTCCGAAAAAGAGTTGTCCCGTGCCAGGCATGAAGGCCGAAAACAACGCGGCAAGTAGATGGCGCTTTGTTTCCTGGGATGATTGCCCGGATGAGGGAGGATCAGCGGTCAAAGGAAGAGCCGAGATGGGTGCTGGTTCCGACACAGACTCAGCAATATAGCAGAAACGTTGACGGCCCGAGTGCGAGATCACTCTACGACATCGGCGTCGAGCACGCGCTCTTGCTCCAGATAATGCGAAACGGCGTATTGGGCCAGGAGCGGGGTCTGGAGCTTGATTTCGGCGCCGATCCAGGCGCCTTTGGGGTAGGGGATCCGCCTCGCTTCGCTTGGCGGCACGGCCGAGGCGGCCGTGACCACGTGTCTGGTGGAAAGTCCGCCGCTGCCGAATTGGGGGCCGAACTTGGCGCTCTGGATCTGATCGAATTGCTTGATCTCGCGCCAGGCTTCGTCGGAGACCGTGCCGGAGACGTCGATTTTTAATCGCACTGTCGACATAAAGTCAAAGCCTTTTACCACAGAGGCCACGGAGGAACACGGGGTAAACCTTATTGTTCTCTTCTTTCGTCTTCTCCGTGACTCCGTGGTGAACTTAGCTGTGGGGGAACCATTGATACAGCATGAAGTATACGAGCACACCCGTCACGCTGACGTACATCCACAGCGGAAATGTCCAGCGGGCGATCACGCGGTGACGATCATATTGGGCGCGCAGGCCTCGGCTCAACGTAATGATTACCATGGGCACGATGACGATGGCTAGCGTTACGTGGGGAATCAGGACGATCAGATAAACAACATGCCAAAAGTGGTCACCGAGGAAACGGATATCCCCAACGTGATAATGAAAATACAAGTAGCACGCCAGAAAAAGCGCAGAGGAGACGACGGCGGCGATCATGCAGGCGCGATGGGCGGCGATCTTGCCGCGGGCAATCATGTAGCGTCCGGTAACCAGTAGGACGGCGCTGGCTCCGTTCAGGCTGGCGATCAGGGCAGGGAAGTAGGCGTATTGTTCCGCGATCATATTTTGTTCTTGACGATCATATTTTGGCGATTAGGTTTTGTCGATCATACTTTGGCGATCATATTTTGACGATCAGGCAGCGGGCCTTGTGGTGCGGCGGTTTGCCATCAGGAATGCGAGTGAAAACATTACCAGGGAAAACAGAAGCAGTGTGGCCATTGAGTGTGGCAGAGGGAAGGGCGTATCCATGGCGGGATAGAGCAGGGCACGGAGGGCTTCGACCCCATAGGTCAGCGGATTCATGTACATCACTACGCGCAGCCAGCCGGAGGCGCGGGTGATGGGGAACATTGCGCCCGAGAGGAGCCAGAGCGGAATCAGAAATAGATTGATGATGCCGTGGAAGGCCGAGGTGGAATCCATGGGCCAGGCGATGGCGAAGCCGAGCGCGGTCAGCGCGAACGAAACCAGAAAGACGACGACGGCGACTAACAAAACTTGCAATAAGTTGATGTGCACGCCTGCGAAGGGAGCGAAGATTAGGAAGATCATCCCCTGGATTGCCGCGAGGGTTGTGCCTCCGAGGACTTTGCCCAGCACAATTGCGGAGCGCGGCACCGGGGCGACCATCACCGAGAGCAGGAATCCTTCTTTGCGATCTTCGATGAGCGACATCATGGCGAAAATCGAAGTGAAGAGGACGATCATGATGAGCGCGCCGGGATAGAAAAAGTCCAGGTAGTTCTGCTGGCCCTGCCCGCCGCCGGAGCGGAACGAGGTACCGAACCCGGAGCCGATTACGACCCAGAACACGAGCGGGGAAGCGAGCACGCCTACCACACGCGACTTCTGCCGGTAGAAGCGCACAATTTCACGCCACCACAGCGTGAATGCAGGCAGCAATACGCCTGCTGATGCAGGTGCGGCAGGTCTCGACAGCACGGCAGTTTGCGTGGCCACGAAGTTCAACTCGCTTTCGCCGGGGGAGCTTTAGTGGCGGGAGCCGCGGCCTTTTTGCCAATCATGCCCAAGTCTCGCATTTCCCAGAATGCGTTCAGCATGAAGACTCCCGAGAGTGTAAGCAGGATCAGGCTCATGAACAAGCCGTCGACGGTGGTGATCATTCCGTTGGCGAGCGTCCACACGACTCCCAACAAGGGGAGGATGCCGAGCACGAGAGAAAGAGCGAGCATCATAGAGAGCAAGTTACCTCCTTAAGAGCAGTGGCCAGTGGCCAGTGGTCAGTGGCCAGTAACACCAGATTCCTCCCCCTTCGCTTTGCTCGGGATCGGAATGACAATACTGTGGAGTAGAACAGGGTCTTCATTCGTCCGCCTTCTCGCTCCAGAACTTGTGTCCGGTGCGGCGGATGAAAACGTCTTCGAGGGCTGGCTTGCTTACCGAGAGCGCTTCGATCTCTCCGGGGAACGCTTCGACCACATCGGTGACGAAACGGTGGGCGCCTTCGCGCTCGATGCGAACCTGGTTCTCAAGGACCGTGGTTTCGACGTGAAAGCGGGAGCGGATGCGCTCGGCGAGCAATTCAGCGTCATGGGCGGCATCGAGCAGAATCACGTCGCCACCGATCTCGCCCTTCAACTCTGTGGGCGTGCCCAGCGCCACCAGATTGCCTTCATTCAAAATGGCGAGCCGGTCACAGCGCTCGGCTTCCTCCATGAGATGCGTGGTGACGAGCACGGAGACCTGCTCTTCGTCGCGCAGCGTCGCCAGGTATTGCCAGAGATCGCGCCGCACGCCGGGATCGAGGCCGGTGGTGGGTTCATCGAGCAACAGGACTCCGGGACGATGCAACAATCCCTTGGCCAACTCGATGCGGCGCTGCATTCCGCCGGAGAAAGTTTCGACGAGTTCCCTGGCGCGGTCCGCAAGGCCGACGCGCGAGAGGATTCCTTGTATGCGCCGTTGCAGGGCGGCGCCGCGAAGGCCGTAAAGATGGCCTTGATGCCAGAGGTTTTCGTAGGCGGTAAGCTTCAGGTCGACGCTTTGCGCCTGAAAGACAACGCCGATTTGCCGCCGGACACGCGCCGGTTCCTGCGCCGCATCGCAGCCCATGATGGTGGCGCGGCCGGCGGTGGGAAGCATTAACGTGGAAAGAATCCGGAAGAGGGTGGTCTTGCCGCTGCCATTGGGGCCAAGTAAGCCGAACAATTCCGCCGGGCGTACGTCGAACGAAATGCCATTCAGAGCGGTGCGGTCGCCGTAGCGATGCACCAGGTCGTCTACGGAAATGACGGGCTCGGCGGAAGGAAGCGTTACTTCCGGAGCGGCGTCGGCTATGGCGGAAACTTTCGAGACCAAAGGGTTCCTAGGATAAATCCAGTACCAGTTTACGACGAGATCGGGTGAAACATCACGCGAATGAACAAAAGAGGCAGACCGAAGGCGGGCTGGCGGCTCTCACGCCGCGGAGACATCCCGCTGCGGCTGGGGTACGCGCTCGGCCAATGCGGCCGGGACGTGCCGCCACACTTGAATTGCCAGAACCACCGTTGTCGCCAGCAGCAACGCTCCCACAGCTACGTGGGCCACGGTGGATGCGACCATGGGCAGTTCGGGCTGTACCGCGTTTCTGCCCCAGGCCACGCGCGTCAGGAATGCGGTGAAGCCCAGGCAAAGCTGGGCGATCAGCAGGGCCAGCATCACGATCGCGGGCTGTCGTACTGCATTAATATTTGAATAGACCGAGATCGCCCGGATTGCTGTCCACGCCAGCACGAACGACACAATCAACGCATTCAAAACGTGCGGCCACCAGCTCATGCCGTGGTGGCGGAACATCCCGCCGAGGATCAGCTGTACGTACAGCACGAAGATGGACAGCAAGGTCAGCGTGAACAGAGTGGGACGGCGCGAGTCTAACTCTACGCGAGGCACTTCTTCGACCCACTTGCGTCCAGTGAAAAGCGCGATGGCTACGGCGATGCAGAAAAATGTTTGTGCCACCGTGGCGTGTGCCGTGGAGAGCCACGGCGGCTGGAAGAATAGAACCGTCATCCCGCCAAGAGTGGCCTGTGCGATCACCGTGCCGAAAGCCGCTACTGCGAGCCAGCGCAGCCAGCGGCGTTTCTCGACCCACAGAGTGAAGATAGCGATGGCCAAAGTTAGGGACACCAGCGTGCCCGCCACCATGCGATGGCTCCATTCGTAGCGCACGCCGCCCACGAAGTGCGGCGCCTTCACCAGATAGCCGAACGAGGTGGGCCAGTCTGGAACGGACAACCCCGCGTCGTTGCTGGTCACCAATGCGCCCGCAGTGATCACGACCAGCGTCGCGCATGCGACGAACACGGCGAAGGCGTGGTGGGCGCGGTTGTAGGTGGCCGGGATAGAAGTCAGAATGTTCCCCTTGGGAACGGGGATGAGAGTGTCCCCGGTTTCGAGCGCGGCGGGATGCGGTGGTCGGCCCAGCCCGCTGCGCAAACACGTAATTTTATCAGATGGGGCGGTTCCACTTATCGACCTCGAGGCCACATTGGTCGCAGGTGTAGCCGCCCCATAGTGCTTGTCGAAGGTTGCGAGGGGTCCGAATTTGTCCGTGCATTCTAAGGCAGCCGGGA
This sequence comes from Candidatus Dormiibacterota bacterium, assembly GCA_035566655.1. GTDB lineage: Bacteria > Acidobacteriota > Terriglobia > Terriglobales > Acidobacteriaceae > Sulfotelmatobacter. The sequence goes on along the minus strand of DATMQT010000003.1, from coordinate 164,445 downwards.
CATTCAATCGGGCTGCTGAGGTTAATGCCCCACCGCGTGTTGAAAATCGTGCCGTGGACGACCAGAAGAATGCCCGCTCCTAATGTTCCACCGATGATCAATAGCCCTATCATTCTGGGTAGAATTACGAGCAGCGAGTTTCAAAACCTTCGATCGTCCCCGGCAATTTCGCAGCATGCTTAGTCGCCTGCAGGTTTGAAGCTCTGGTCCACGGTCTTCGTATCTTTTGCGGCGACCGTTACTTTCTGGTCCTGCTCGCCGAGTTTCTCGTGCACGAAGGCGATGGTGTAGTCGCCGGGGGGAAGTCCCTTGATTTCGTACTTGCCGCTCTTGTCAGTCACGGCGTAGAACGGGCTCTTCACCACGTTGATGTACATCTTCATCCAGGGGTGCTGGTTGCACTTCACGGGGAGCATGATTTCTTCGCGGGCGAAATTCTTCTCGAGCGGTGCGGCGGCCGGGGGCTGCGATTCGTTCCACTCGCGGTTGTCTTTTGGAGTGGGATGGATGTTGTGCGTGGTCTGATCGTCATTCTTGATCTGCACGGTCTGGCCCGCCATCACACCCAGCACGTGGGGATGATATTTGCAGCCGCTCTGGTCGAGGACGACCGGGGTCGTGGGCACGTCGAAGGTGCGGCTGCCGAGTCCGTCTTTTACGTAGACGAAGACGTTGGCGAGATCGCCGCCGGTGACTGCGACGTTCTCGGACTCGTTCATGCCTTTGCAGGCGGGGTCCTGGCTCATGTCGATTTTCGCCGCCTTCGGAGCCGCTCCGTCGAATTTGACTGTGCCGCTCACCGTGGCCGCGGTTGCGGGATCAATGGGCGTGGCGGCTGCCGGAGCTGGCGCCGCCGTATTCGACATGCTGTTGGCCGGCTGTTCTTCTTTCTTGTTACATGCCACGGTCAGCAGCACGGCGCATAATGCCAGCGCGCTGACCGAAATCATTCTCCAACTGGTTTTCTTATTCATGATGTCCTTCTTTCTTTTCGTTTAGTAGTCGATTCGAAAATGCTTGTCATCCCGAGCGAAGCGACACATGACAGTCCCGATGGGGACGCCTTCGCCGAACCGGATATTTTATCGCGAACCGCCGCTGACTGTCTGATGCGACTCTGCGGCGGCCTGCCTGCGATTGGTTTTCGGTTGCACTGCTGCCTTCGCACGCGGCATGGACGACGCTACTCTCCGCTGTTCTTCCGGCGTCAACTGGAAGATGTAATCAGTCAGCAGCTTGCGATGATCTCCCGTGTAGCCCTGGAACGATGGCGGCGTGGGCCCGGCGAACACCCACTGATTATTCTGCTGCTTGAACAAGCCCGACGGCATGGATGTGCCGGGGCTGACAGCTTGCGGATCGGTGATCCAGCGCTCGACCCAATCTGGCTTCAGGCGTTCTTTCGCCAGCAGGAAGTTTGGAGCGGTGGCGATCTTGTCATGCGAGGGATCCCCGGTGGCGTGGCACTTCAGGCACGGCGCCGCGGTGCTGGAGAACAGGCTGCGCGCCATGTCTGACTCTTTCGCCGTGAGAACCGGCACCTGCTCCGGAATGTAGGGCAGCGGTTGCTGCGACAGCGCCTGGAAGAAGCGCACGAGCTTGCGCAGTTCGTTGTCGGAGAACGAGAACGTAGGCATGCGCACTTTCAAGTACGGTCGCACGCCGTTGCGGTTCGTATCCGTCGTGCTCAATGCCGGGTTCGACAGGAATTTGCGCAGCCACTCGGGATCGACGCGCGCACCTTCGGTCAAAAGCTTTGGCGGCAACTGTTCCTGAATGTCCTGATACTGTTTCAATCCCATCAGAATGGTTTGCTGGCCGGGAATGAACTGGTGGCAGCCCATGCAGTTGTATTTCTTGATGATCCACCAGCCTTCTTGAATGTCGTGCCGCGCGTCGCCCGGTTTGTATTGATAACTCGAGGGTAGGGAAGTCTCTTCGCTTCCCATCAGGAAAGTTGTGAGATCGAGCACCTGTTCTTTGGTGAGGTGCAGGTTGGGCATGCGCAGCTTCTCGGTTTCGCCCTTCACCTTGCCTTGATCGTAGACGTTGGGCTCGGCGAGTTTGTGTTCGAAGAATCCTTTGTGGTCGTACCAGGGCTCGGTTGCGGGACCGTCGGGCAGGCGCGCGAGATCTTCTTTGTCTTTGATTGGCTCGGCATCTTTGCCGCCGCGCTGCGCGGTCTCAGTGAACAGGGCGAAGTCGAGGCGTTCGATTGGCTTGCTGCCTTCGTAGGTTAGTTCGGTGCCGATGCGTCCTTCGTCTTCGAAACCCGAGACTTCGTGACAGCCGGAGCAGCCGAAGTGACGAACCCACTTCTTGCCTTCCTCTTTCAGCTTGGGATCGTCCATGAACGAGGCATCTGCGTAGGAGGACGGCTCCTGCTTTTTCTGCGACATCAAGAACGTGGCGATGTCTTCCGCATCTTCTGGAGCGAGGCGCAGGCTGGGCATCACGGTCATGTTCTGCACTTGCAGTTCGTGGCCGTCGTTAGGGCACTGGCTGTGGTCGAGATCGAACTTGTAAGGCAAGCCCTTCTTGGCGTAATCATCAGGGCCGATATCTTTCTTTTCGTACGGACAATAAGGGCGCGTGCGCTCGCGGGCGTTGTGAATCCAGCGCACGAGATAATCGTAGTTCGCTTTTTCGCCGACGCGCGTCAGGTTCGCGGCGAACGTGCCGCCCTGCATTTGATCGCCTTCGCCGATGGAGTGGCAGGCCATGCATCCGCGGGTTTCGAATAATTCTTTTCCGTGCGTGGCGTTGCCGGGCTTGTGTTTGGGAACGGAGTCGGTGAATCCCGACTGCCAGATATACGCGGAAATCGCCTGAATCTGATGTTCGTTCAGGCGGAAGTTCGGCATCTTGGTGGTGGGACGGAAGTCACTCGGTTTCTTCAGCCAAACCGGAATCCAATTCTTGTTCAGCTTGAGACGCACATCTTTTAAGTTCGGCCCGACTTTCTTCTGGTCCTGCATCAGGCTGTGCGATTGGTAATCAAGCTGCTGTAAACGCCCGTCCAGCTTGCTGTTTGCCACTCTCAGGTCCACTGCCTGCGTGTTCAGCTTGTTGGCTTCCTCGTTCGACGCGGCGGCATCCGCCTGCTTCATTAGGTAGGCGGTCTGCTTCAGATTATCTTTCTTCTGCGTCTCAATCTGCTTGATCTGCTGGCCGATCGAGTTCAGGTCTTCGGGCTCCTGGTCATAGCCCTCGTAACGATGGCAGCCCATGCAGCCACGCTGGCGAAAGAGGTCTTTGCCATTGTTGATGGTTTGAAATTGCAGGTCGCCGCTGGCCAGCACCATATCGGCGGCGTGGCAATTCTGGCAACCGGCTTGTGCATTCTCCTTGGGAAACAGCGGCCACAGCCAGTGCTCGTAGTTGCCGTGCGCCTTCTCGACGCTGGTGGTGGCGCGTCCGTTGCCCTGATGGCAGGGCGAACAGCCGAATTTCTCCGGATCGTGAATCCCCAACAGTTCGGGCTCGGAATGGCTTCCGAAAGCCTCGGCATATTCGTCGGGCATCTTCTCGCCTTTCGCGGTCATCGATGCCGGAGTGATTTTCAGCGGCTCGCGCGTGTTCATGTGGCAGGATTCGCAGCGGTCGACGATATTGGCATCCGCAACGTTGATCTGAACAATGGCCGGAACCCACTCGGTCGCCCGTCGCTTCAATCCGTCGATTTGCTGCGGCGTCAGGTCGACCATGTGGTCGGAGATGTATTCATCCATCTTCGCCTTGGCGGCGGTGACGGGTTTGAGCACATCGCCGAGTTCCAGGCTCAGCTTGGTGCGCTCATCGCGGATCTCATTGTATTTTTCTTCGAGTTGCGGAAAGGTATAGGACTGCTTGCTGCCATCGGGATACTTAACCGTTGCCTCTTCGCTCTTGTAGCTGTCAATTTCTTTCTGCTTGCTGGCTTTCGACGAAGCGCTGGTGCTGGTTTCCAGTTCGTAGTTGAGCGCATTGACGTAAGCGCGGCGGTCGGTGAACACGCTCTGGACGGCGAGCAGCCGGGCGCTGGCATCGTCGAGCTTTCTGCGCGCTTCTTCACCTTGGGCCTTCGAATCCTTATAAGCCTTTTCGTAAGCCTGCTTGAGCGCCACATAATCCGGATTCTGCTCGACATCCTTTTCCGACTTCGCCGAACTTGACTGCGTGGTGTTCAGGAATGCGCTGTAGCGGTCCTTCCAGTGTTCCTGAAAGGCTTTCCACGGCCGCTGTGTCCAGGCCTCGTCCCACAAGGCCCAGAACAACGTCGCCATGAGAATCACCATCGCGATCAGGTAATACGCGGCGTACGACTTAGTTGTGATCGGGTCCTGCTCGGGGTTAGGTTGTTCAGGCACCGCTTCCTCCGGAAAAACTTTCGTTCGTTGCGAGGGCTAAACATCCCTACGACGAGCACTCGCAGTGGCTATAGAGATCCTTCGACTCCGCAGGTCCTTCGCTTCGTGAAGCACCCGCTACGCCCAGGATGACAAACCTAAATATTGAACCAGGGCGTAATCCACACGTACTTGATGTGCCACAAGAGCCGCAACCCCATCTTTAAGGGCAGAGCGACCATGGTGAGCAAAAGAAACTGCGTGAGCGAAAATTGCAGCAGGCTCATCCGCTTAAAGTCTTTCCCCATGTAACGCCGGAACAGCGAATACACGATGAACCCTCCGAGCAGGTAATAGCCGCCAACCACGATCGCGCCGAAGATTGCTTTCGCCATGTTCGAAGTGATGCCGAAAATATCCGGCAGGTCGCGGTTCACCTCATAGATCAAACGGTTGTGGTCCCAGGTTTGTCCCGGCCAGAACCACTGCCAGCCGGGCCCTCTTATAAAGGTTCCGATGATGATCATCGCGATCCACAGGATGATGAAGCCAAAGAGAAATGTCCCGATGGAAAACTTGCGCTGCCTCCAGGTGTAATAGCCGCTGCCCAGCGGATTGGTATCTATATATGGAATAACCATCAGACCTACGATGATCATCGTGGGCATTACTACGCCGGCGATCCAGGGATCGAAATAGACGAGCATCTCCTGGAGTCCGAGGAAATACCACGGGGCCTTGGCAGGATTCATGGTCAAGTTTGGATTCGCTGGCTCTTCGAGTGGCGCGTTCAGCGTGATCGACCAGGCCATCAGAATAATGGTGACGATGATGGCGGCGAGAAATTCAATGCGCAGTAAAAACGGCCAGACGTGAACTTCCTTCTGCCAGCCGGGCTTGAACGGCCAGGTCTTGCGGTGATGGGTCTTGGCGAGGGCGGCGTCGCCTTCCAGTTGCGCGATCAGCACGTCGTTGGCGTGCGCCTGCTTCCATGCCAGATAAATGTAGAAGGCCAGCAGCGGAATCAAGCCCACGATCGGCACGTTGTCCGGCGCCGAACAAATCTCCCAAAGTTGTCGCCAGTCCATAGTTTCTTCTCGAATACCGTCGCTAAATTCGATAATGCAGAAGTCAGAAATCAGAATGAAGAAGTGCGTTCGTTTTACCTCTGCATTCTCACTTCTTCACTCTGACTTCGTTACTCACTCTCCAGCCGCCTTCGGGCCTCTGCGCTGCTTATCGGCTTCCGCTTCCAGCATGACCTGCGCCGGCCCCGAGATTCCGCCATCTTTCCGCACACGCCAGAAGTGCACGATCATCAGGATCGAGGCCACGATTGGGATTCCAATGCAGTGCCAGATGTAGGACCGCAGCAGCGCATTCGCGTCCACGATCGAGCCGCCGAGCAGTCCGAAGCGCACGTCGTTGTAAGGCGTCATGCCGAGCATCGAGCCGAACGGGCCTTCGTGACCGAGCAGCGGCGTTGCCCGCGCCATGTTGGTGCCCACGGTGACGGCCCAGAATCCGAGTTGATCGTCGGGGAGCAAATATCCAGTGAACGAAAGTAGGAGCGTGAACACCAGCAGCAGCACGCCTATGTTCCAGTTGAATTCGCGCGGCTTCTTATACGACCCGGTGAGGAATACTCGGAACATGTGCAGCCAAACGCCGATCACCATCAGGTGAGCGGCCCAGCGGTGCATGTTGCGCAGAATCTTACCGAAAGGCACGTCGTGCTCGAGATAGAGCACGTCGCGAAACGCCTGCACCTTGCTGGGATGGTAATAAAACATCAGCAGCACGCCGGTGTAGGTGAGGATGATGAATAGAAAAAATGTGATCCCTCCCATGCCCCAGGTGTAGCTGTAGCGCACAGCATCGCGATTGATCTTCGCCGGATGCAAGTGCAGGAACACGTTGGAAAGCACGCCCAACGCCCGGTTGCGTGGAGTATCGTCGTGCTTGTGGCGGAAGATCGAAGTGTAGACCTGGGTCTTGGTGGGATCCTTCAGGCCCTCAATCTGTTCTTTCGCCTTCGCGGGGATGTCGACCTTCATCGCCTGAATGTCGTCTTTCACGCGGTCGACCAGGCCTACTTTGCCGTTCTTTCCGTTAGTTTCGTCAGCCATATGATTCCTGTATTCGAAGGTCTTGTCTCAGGTTTTAGGTGTTAGATCCTCGGATTTTGCCTCAGACCCAACACCTGAGACCCGAGACCTTGCTCGCTTACACTCCCGTTAAGAATGCTCCTGGATCGTTAAACTTGCTGGGCTGTCCCTTGGGCCACTGGTAGAGCCGCGAGGTATCGACAATAATCTGCCCGTCTGGCGCCAGTTCCACGTGGGCGCGGTCCATGGGACGCGGTGCCGGGCCTTCGAAGTTGATGCCCTCGCTGTCATACCCGCTGCCGTGGCATGGACACTTGAATTTGTTCTCGCTCGGCTTCCAGTCCGGCGTGCAACCGAGGTGCGTACAGCGCGCATAGATCACGAACACGCGATCGGGCGTGCGGTCTACCCAGATGCGGTATTTCTGCTGAAACTTGGTGTCGACGCCGAGCGCGAACTCCGAGGGATAGCCAATCTTGAAAACGGTGTTGGGCTCAAAAAGAGTGCGGGGAAGAAAGAATCGGAAGAAGGCGAGGAACCACGCGGTCAGAAACGCGGTCACGGCGACCCAAACTAATCGCCGGCGCCGCTGGTCGATCTCGGTATTCGACGGCCCGGACGAGGACAGACCAGCGGCAGCTGCCGCCTTCGAGGTTCCTACCGCGGGCGTGCCCACATAGTTCGTGGCATTCAGCGCGCCCGTGGTTGCGGGCTTCGCCGCCTCTGGATTCGGGCTGGGCTTGCCGCCCTCCGGCTCCGCCATGATTCTTCCTCCTGTTCGGACTGCTGGTCGAACGAATTTCTCGAATGACGAAATCTTGCTCTAGTCTGCTGCCACCAAAGCTGGAGCGGCAACCTGATTAACCGCTTCGTGAACCAGGAGACAGGATTGAACTGCTTCCCCCAAGGCTTCCATCACCAACTGCCCCAGCGCCGAAATAAACTTTGGAGAATCGTTCAAACCTGCGCTCATCTCGAACTGCGTAATGCCCAACCGCCGCGCTTCTTCGCGCGCCTCGTGATCAATCTCGCCCAGCGTCTCTACATGATCGGAAACAAACGCTACCGGCACGATGCAAACTTCGCGCGCCTTCTCAGCCGCCAGATCGTGCAACGTGCGGTGCAGGGAAGGCTGCAACCACTTGCTCGCTCCTACCTTGCTCTGGTAGCAGAGCCGGTGACGATTGGGCCATCCGCCGCGTTCCATCAGAAGCCGAACCGTTTCTTCAATCTGGCGCTGGTAGGGATCGCCCTTTGCAATCACCGACATGGGGACGCTGTGCGCGCTGAAGACAATCTCGGCACGCTCGGGTACTGGAAACCGGGCAAGAGCTTCGTCAACCTTTTCGATAACGGCGTCCAAATACATGGGATGCTGGCAGAAGTGCCCGACATTGTGAACCGGAACATCGCCGCGGAAAAGGCGTTGCCATTCGTTCAGACTGGATCCAGTTGTCGTTGACGAATACTGCGGATACAAGGGTAGCAAGACCACCTCGTCGCATTGCGCGGCCTGGAGCTGTGCGATGGCTTCGCGAGTAAAGGGATGCCAGTAGCGCATGGCTACAAAGCAACGCGCATCCAGGCCACGATGCGTCAGTTCCACCTCAAGCGCCCGCGCCTGGCGCTCTGTAAAGCGCCGGATGGGCGAACCTCCGCCGATGGTTGCGTAGTGATGCTGCACTTTACGGGCACGCGCAGTCGAAATCAGTTTGGCGAGAGGTTTCCGCCCGATGCGGGCGAAGGGAAAGTCAATGATATCGGGGTCGCAGAAGAGGTTATAAAGGAAAGGCTCGATCGCAGCCAGCGTGTCAGGACCGCCCAGCTGAAACAGAACTACCCCAACACGGCGCGTTGTCTTCGCCATCCCTTCAGGTTCCCCAGAACCCGCGAATTTACTCCCATCTGCGGCGAGAGTCAATGGCGGAAATTGGCGGACGCGTGGCAGCGTCCGCCACTCGAGCTACGGCAGCCGCAATTCCGCATGTTCCGGCACCACGACTTGCCGGCGCTGACCGTCATGCCAATACAAAACGCGCAGCACCTTGCGCACTTCATGGTCGGGGTCGCCGCCCATGCTTCGATTGTCGACGACCACGAACAGCCTTCCGTCGCGGATCATGCTGCGCAGCAGTTCCGTCACATCGACGAAATGCCCGGCGCCGCCATAAAACGCGCGCATGACGTGGAGGTCGCGGTCGTGCCACTCATATCCGCGCTCGGGATCGAGGACCAAACGTACATGGGAGTATTCCGGATACCGAAATTCCTCGACTTGGCCGTCCCAGTGCCGGATGCGGATGAAGAGTTCCTTGACGTGATTGCGGGCCGGATCCACGCCGAAGACCTGGTCCTTCACGTCGAACTCCAACATCCCGTCGTGCAGGTAGGCTCGTACCTGTTGGGTTACATCCACACGGCGGTCGCCGGCGCCGTATTCCGCGGCCACCAACTCTCCGCCCTGCGCCGCCGCCGAGCCTGCGGCAAGAAAAATGAACGCCAGACCACTGACCACAACTGCGAGTGACTTCTGCTTCATAACGCCCCTTTCTGCCTCACTGACCGGTGAGGCCCCAAGCCTGAAATAAAATCTAGCGAAAAACCGCTGGCGCAGCCTTGGCTTTGTCCATTTCTTCGATCACGGAGTCGGCGAACTGCGATGTGCCCGCTTTGCCGCCAACGTCCTTGGTCAGCTTTTCGGGATGACTGTAGACCTTTTCCAATGCGTTGCGAATCTGCGTGGATGCGTCGAACTCGCCCAGATGGCGCAGCATCAGTAGTGACGAGCGCAACAGCGCCGTGGGATTCGCGATGTTCTTGCCCGCGATATCGGGCGCGGAGCCGTGGACCGCTTCGAAGATCGCACAGTGGTCGCCGAGGTTGGCGCTGGGGACAAATCCCAGGCCGCCTACAAACGCGGCACACAAGTCGGAAATAATGTCACCATACAGATTCTCCATCACCAGCATGTCGTACTGGTACGGATTCATCACCAACTGCATGCAAGTGTTGTCGACGATGTGCTCGCCGTAAGTGATCTCGGGATATCCATTGGCCACGGTGCGGCAGCAGCGCAGGAACAGGCCATCCGAGAGCTTCATGATGTTGGCCTTGTGGATGGCGTGGATCTTCTTGCGCTGATTCTTGCGGGCGTATTCGAAGGCGAATTTCGCAATGCGCGTGGAAGCCTTCTCGGTGATGATCTTCAAGCTCTCGACCACGCCGGGCACAACCTCGTGCTCCAATCCGGAGTACAGGCTTTCGGTGTTTTCGCGCACGATGATGAGGTCCACGTCCGGATAACGCGTCGGGATATGCGGCAAATTGCGGATCGGGCGGAAGTTGGCATACAGTTCAAACTTCTGGCGCAGGGCAACGTTAATGCTGGAAAAGCCGCCGCCCACGGGCGTGGTTACTGGCCCCTTCAATCCGACGCGCGTGCGCTCGATGGATTCAATTACTCCTTTGGGAATGTATTCACCGCATTTCTCGAAGGCGTCGGCGCCCACCTGGAATGATTCCCACTCAAACTTCACGCCCGTGGCTTCGAGGATGCGGACCGTGGCCTGCGTGACTTCAGGGCCTATGCCGTCGCCGGGGATCAGGGTTACTTTGTGAGACATATGCGCTTTCCAAAAGTGGTCAGTGGCAGTGATCAGTGGTCAGTGAAAACCAAATCAGAACCCTCGTCTTTTTTCTGACCACTGACCACTGGCCACTGGCCACTGATCACTGATCACTGCCTTTCGGTCACTGGCCACTTTTCTTGGCTTTAACCTCGACTGTTTCTTTCGCTTTCACCAAGTCCCTCAACTCATTCATGAACTCGTTCACATCCTTGAAATCCAGATACACTGACGCAAACCGGACGTACGCCACTTTGTCGTAGCGGCGCAGGCGGTTCATGATGAGTTCGCCGAGTTCGCTGGTCTTGCGCTCGCGCTCCTGCGATTCGATTACGAAAGACTCTGCCTCGTTCACAATCTGTTCCAGTTTGCTGATCGGGACTGGCCTTTTTTCACATGCACGCAGTAGGCCGTTCAGGACTTTCTGGCGATCGAACTTTTCGCGCCGCCCGTCCTTCTTGACGACCATGTAGGGGATTTCGTCGATGCGCTCGTAGGTGGTGAAGCGCTTGCCGCACTTAAGGCACTCGCGCCGGCGGCGGATCGACTCCGCCTCCTTGCTTTCGCGCGAGTCCACTACCTTGTCATTGGCAAATCCGCAAAAAGGACATTTCATGGCGCTCGGGTGACCAAAAATGCACTTGTCTAATTAGTCGTATGTTTGGAGTTAACAGAGAAATTGTAGCAGGGGATTAGTGGCTGCACGCGCCGCACGTACCTATGTGATAGACAGGGACACGGAATTCACGCCGGAGGCCCGCCGATCTCCGCTTCTTCTGCCCGATGACTTTCCTCCGACAACTTCCGCAATGACAATCTCTCGTAGTGCGCCAAGGCCAGTCCAGAGGGTATGACGGCCGCGAACGTGACCAGCCACAGCAGAATCCCGCAACTGGCTGCCAGTTCCGGAGGTACGCCAAACAAGCCTGAGAGCGTCTTGATAGTGGCCAGCTGCGATCCTCCTCCAACCGCCGGCAATTGCAGCATTGAGCCGAGCATGCTCGATCCCATCAAAATCAGAATCTGCAGTTGTGGAATTTCGAGTGATGCCTGGCCATAAGAGTGCGTCACTTCCTTGTAGGCCATCGCAATCACGTACCACATCCCCACTGATACCAGCGTGAGCCACAAGAAAGAAAACGGGCCATGGATCGTATTCAGACCCGTACCAAACTCCCGGACCCAATGCGCGACTCGACGCCCCAGGTTAGCCGACAAATGCCCAAATTCTCGCTCGATCCATCGTGCCACCGCTTCGCCCTGTCGGTTGATCACAACCGCAGCGACTGCGACCGCAGAAACCAAACCGATCAGAACGAGCACGCCGCGTTGCAGGCTGGGGTACCAGCTCGGCTCCGGAATGGAGTACAGGCCACTTTCCCGGAAGACCGCCAAACCAATCAGCAGGGTGAAAGCAGCTACGTCAAAGATACGCTCGACTGCCCACACTGCTAGTTGCGAGGAGAGAGTCAATTTCTGTCGCCGCCCGATCAAGTACGGACGAATTGGTTCGCCTGCCCGCCCCAGCAGTGCCAGCCCAGTGAACCCGACCAAGGTAGAACAGACCAGATCCATAAGCTTCGCGTCGGGCCGCACTGGCTTCAGGAATATTTTCCACCGTATAGCCCTCATCACATACGCGATATAGATGAGCGCAACTGCTCGCGCCACACGCTGCCATCTTATTTGACGAGTCTGACTCCAGAACGTTCCCCAGTCAAAACTGTGCCACTCGCGGTATTGCAGGTAGAAGAGAACGGCGAGGATCAGAAAAATCACCGTGCTCACCACGATGCGCTTTTTGTCCATGAAGGGGAGAAGCCTCGCCGCGACCCTCGCAACCCGAAGCGAAACGGCATTCCAAAGGTAAATGAGTGGGAGTGGAGGGTCAAACCGGAGTCAGGCGACTGAACCCGAGATCGGCTAGTTGCTGGCGTGCGCGGGAGTCGCTTTCGCCTGCGCTTGCGGGATGGACTTGTGCGGCTTGGTCGCGGAAGCGGGCTTTGCTGATTTGCTCGCTGAACTTTTCTGCGCGGCAGGCTGGGCAGCGTTCTTCGCGGCGAGTTTTTTATTGTAATCGCGGACGATGCGGGCCACGTAGACTTTGGTCTCGTAATACGGAGGCACGCCGCCATATTGTTCTACGCGATGCGGCCCGGCGTTGTATGCAGCCAGGGCTTTGACCAAATCAAAGTTGTAGCGTTCGAGCAGTTCGCGCAGATAGCGCGTGCCACCCTCCACGTTTGCCTGCGGATCGAAGACATTCTGCACGCCCAGCTGGGACGCGGTTCGAGGCATCAACTGCATCAGTCCTTGAGCGCCCTTGGGCGACACCGCCCGCACATTGAAACCGCTCTCGGCGCGGATCACGCTGTTCACCAGATCGGGGTCCAAATGGTAGGTTCCGCTCGCTGCTTCTACGACTTCATTCAGATCCACCGGGGGCTTGACTGCTTTGGCCGGAGTCTGCAACTTGGGTTGCGAACCCGCAGCATCTTCTTTTGGTGCAAGCGGCGCTGTTTCGGCCGGCAATGCTTCGAAGTGATCGATCTCCGCTGTCGGAATGTCTACAAAGCTCGAATTGTCTGCGCTGGTGTAAAGGCGTGTGATGGTCCCGATGACTTGCCGGCGCTCGTGACGGATGGCGAATCCATTGCGCAGCACGGCCGAGTCGGCGCCGAGGCAGGGTGCCGCGAGTGCGAGCAGAGTGATGACGGTTTTCCATCCCGCAATCCGGATCGCTCTCTTCATTCGCAACATTCTCATCTGCCTATTACTTCCGCCACGGCCGAGGCTACACCGCATTGGTCATTGCCGAGGGTTACGCTCCAGCCGCGCCCGCGCAGCTCTTCGCAGGCATTCCCCATGATAACCGGATGCCCGGCAAACTCAAGCATTTCCACGTCGTTGTGGTTGTCACCGATGGCCATGACCTGTTCGCGCCTGAAGCCGCGATGCGCGGCCCATCGCTCCAGGGCGTGGCCCTTGGAACAGCCGGTGTTCAGGACGTCGATCATGGAGAGATCGCGCTCGGGATATTCGGTGCGCAGGACGGTGACTCTGTTGTCCATGCCGCTGCCTTCGAGCACGCGCAAGGCCTCGCGCATCCGCGCCATCGAGCCGCAAAACATGGCCTGCACCGGATCGTTCGTCAGGGCATTTTCGAGAGGGACGACAAACTCGATGAAGGCCATATTCTTTTCCAGCCAACGCCGGATGCTCACGTTCAAGTCGTCGAGGTGCTCGAGAACGATTGCGCCTTTGGTCTCGTTGTCGAATGTAAGAACGGTGTGGCCGCGGAAGTCTTGCATCGCCGCACACAACTCGCGGCAGATTTCGCGTGGCATCAGGTCGCGATGGAAGGTCTCTCCGGCGAGCGAGCGGGTTATGGCTCCATTCGAGCTGATCAGCCAGAAGTCGAAACCCAACTGCTTTGCGATCGGAAGTGCGAAGGTGTGACGGCGTCCCGTGACCAGCACGATTTCTATGCCCGCGGCGTGCGCACGGCGCAGGGCATCCATATCGTTCTCGGAAATGTGGAATTGCGGGTTGAGCAAGGTGCCGTCGATGTCGGATGCGATCAGACGGATGTCGCCGGGCTTCGGGCTTCGGCTATCGGGCTTCGACAAGGATGGGCTTCGGGCTTCGGCCATCGGGCTTAGGGTATTCACATTCGCTTTCACTCTTCCATTGTGACATAGCCATCGTCGCCGAAGCCCGCAGCCCGAACGCCGAAGCCCGACTCTCAGGCCGCGGGTTTTCGCACGGATCTGATAAGGCCATTCAGGAGCCGACCAACTTCGCCACATCGTTTCAGCAGTTCACGGCTTTGAAGCTCGGTAAGAAATCCGAGCCCCGACGCAATGGCGATCTGGGTCTCGATCTCGAAGACCGAGCCGCGGGCTACTGCAAGGAATTGACTTAGTTCACGATCGGAAAAGCGGCCCTTGCCCTCTGCGATGTTGCTTGCCACCGACACAGCGGCTCTTCGGAGTTGGCTAGTGAGACCGAACATCTCTTCCCGCGGAAACTTTGCCGTGCTTCTGTAAACTTCTAGAACAAGGGCCATCGCGCACTGCCACGCCTCTAGGTCTTTGTAGGTTCCGCTCATATCAGTAGTCCTCTGCCATGAAAGCTAGGCCTCCTTTTCCAAAACTGCTGTGACATCGGTCACAAGGACCGTGAAAGAAAGCAGAATCTTTCCCGATTCCGAAGCCCGAAGCCCGTAGCCCGTAGCCCGTGTTATATTTCGCATTCCATGGGATCGCTCTTCTTTCTCTTCCGCGGATGGGGATTCGCTCTCCAGGCGATTGCGATTGTGCATTTTATTCGCCGGCGGCCGGATACTTACTGGCTTTTTATCATCTTGATCGGCGGATGGATTGGGGCGCTGGTTTACATTGTTGCGGAGGTGATTCCTGACGCTGGGTTGCTGCGCACATCGTTTCAGATGTTTCCGCGGCGGCGGCGCATCCATGAGTTGGAGCGGGCGATCCTCGACAATCCTTCGGCGGGGAACTACGAAGAGCTGGGACTGCTTTATCTCGATAACGGCGACTATGCGCGCGCCCGCGCCAGCTATGACAAAGCAATCGCGTCGCGAACCGATTCGGTGGATGCGTTCTACCGGCGCGGCGTCGCCGAAGTAGAACTCGGAGACTTTGCCGCGGCAGTGCCCGATCTGGAACACGCCGTCAGAGTCGACCCTAACTACGACTTCCATCGCGCCAAAGGCCTGCTGGCTCATGCTTACGCGCAAACCGGGCAGGCGGAAAAAGCCGATGCCATGTTTCAGCAGGCGACGAAGATCTCCACCAGTTCGGAGACTTACTACAACTACGCAGTTTTCCTGCAAGCGCAAGGACACGTGGACGAAGCACGGCAGTGGGCGCAGAAAATTCTGGACCAGCGCCGCACGATGCCGGGCTATCAGCGCCGGCGTGAGCGGGTGTGGTTTAGGAAGGCGTATGCGCTGCTGGCGCGGTCGCGCTTGCAAACCAAGTAGCTGAAATCCAGATTCCTGGGAAAATGGGCTAAGCCTCTCTGGAAATAACCCCGAAAGTTGACGGCACGGCTATAATCGGGGCCGTTGAGGAGGCTCACAAATGAAATTCCTCGTATCGTGTCTCTTGCTGTTATGTCTGTGCATCCCCGCGGTCGCGGGAGAATGCGTTCTAAAAACCACGAGAACGGCTTGCGCGGGCAAGGAGAAGGATTCCTACTCCAAGTGCGGTGGACAAGCAAGCTGCGATGAGAAGGTCGTTGCCGATTCAGAGAAGGACTGCGCCGAGAAAGCGGCGAAGTCCTGTGACAACAGCCGTCCCACTATAACCAAGAGCAAGACAGTGTCCGCTTCATTTGACGGGAAGCCGGTCGAAGGCGGAAAGAATTTCTGCGCCGCCGAACGTCCCGACTACAACAAGTGCGAGAAATAGTCAACGCATAGGTTTATTTGTCTGCATGGCCGATTGCCGGTGACACGCGCCCCGGCAACCGGCCTTTTCTTGCGGCCAATTGCAGCCCCCACGCCAGAAGCAAGAAATGGAGCGACGGAGACAGCACAAGAATCTTAATAGCGGTCGTTGGTGTCGATGTTAAATCCGAGGATGGCGTTCACTTCAACCGGCTGCTGGCCGCGCATGGCGGGGCGGAATTTCCAGGTAGGTAGTGCGGCCATGATCTTGGTGGTCATGGCGGCGGGGCCGGGTTCGAGGACCTGGAGATTGGTCAGATTCCCGGAAGTGTTGAGCCGGCATTTGATCACTACGCGCGCGTGAGGAAGGTCGGCGGGCAAGTCGGTGCGCAGGCCTTGCGGGCCGACTAGCGCTCCCGAGTGGGAATGGGACACGGCATCGACCTCGGCGAATTGCATCACCGCCGTGCCGATCGCCGTATCAACGTAGACGGTGTAGTTGTCACCGGGGAGTTTGCCGTAGAAATCGAATGCGCCGCCGGAGCGCGAGGTGGCGACGATGGTGATGGCTGGGCCTTGGTGCTGCTTCACCGAAGAGCGTCCGGGAAGATTGGGATCGTTGCTGCCTTCGGATCCGAAGCTGGGCAGGTTGACGACATTGGTGGTGCCGCCACGCACGTCCACGCCGGGGACAACCGGAGAGCCGGTGGGAGCGTTGCCTGCGCCCCCGGGGCCGGGCGTGGGAGAGATTCCGCCGCGCGCGTTCGGTTCAGAGCCGACGCCGGTTCCAGTCTTGGCAGCGCCGGGGCCTGCTCCCGTCATGCCACTGCCGGGGCCGTCGCCGTGACCGATGCTTGTGCCTCCGCCGGAGCCGCCGAGTCCGGGCTTGTCTCCACCGGATGGCGACATGGCTAGTGAGCCTTTGCCGCCGGTGCCGGGGAGTCCGACTTTCGAGCCGGGTTGGGACGAGAGCACGATTCCAGAACCGGTGTTTCCTCCACCTTGGCCTTTGGGAGGAGCGAGGACTGAACCAGCGTATCCGGGACCGCCGAGACCGAAACCTTTTCTGCCGGAACCGGAGACGCCGGGACCCGAGCCCACTGATGGTGGTGGTGGAATGACGTTGCCGGCGAGGAGTGTGCCATTGCCAGAGCCAGCAGAGTTTCCCGAGCCGGTTGAGTCGTGGCCCATCCCTGCGCCTGTGACCGATGGCGGCGGAGGGATGACGTTCGACCCGCCTAGAGTTGGATTCTGACCTCTTCCCGTGGCCGAGCCTCCGGGTGCGGTGCCGGAACCACCGCTAGACGGTGGAGGTGGAACCACGTTGTTCGTGAGTGAACCGCCGCGTGAGCCGCCACTATTGCGTGCCGTCCCGGAGACGGTTCCTGCGGAGACTGTCGGCGGAGGTGGAACGATGTTGCTGCCGAGAGCGCTGCCTGATCCGCCTGCGGGATTGCGGCCGGTTCCCGAGGAATTGCCTGATGCGACGGTGGGCGGAGGTGGAACGACATCCTGCGTCCCGAAAAGCTTGCCGATGACACTGCTCACGAACGAGGTATTGCCCGCCGGTGTAGGAGGCGGAGGGATCACAGTTCTTGAAGGATCGGCGCTGCCGCTTTCGAGGCGGCGCAAGTCGCGGGTGGAATCTGCCGAGGGCGGCGGCGCTATTACCGAGGGCGCGGGTAGGCTGAGTTTCGCATTGCGGGAACTCTCGCGCTCCGGAGCGGAAACCGGCGGAGGCACGACCGGGACGTTGGTCAGCTGCACGCGTGAGGGCGAGACCTCGCGGCTGGCGACACTGGGAGCGGGCGGAATCACGCTCGCGCTGAGGGCGGGAGCGGATCGCGCCTGATCGCGGGTGACCCGCGTTGATGCCGGGCCAATCACATTCGGGCTTAAGGACGGTGCGGCCAGCATGCGTTGCTGAGAAACATTGGGAGCAGGAGCAATGATGCTGGGATCGAGATGCGGAGTGTAAAGCGTGTGCTCGGAGTAAACGCTGGGCGCGGGTGGAACGATTGCCGCATTCAGCGCGGGGGCGGTCCGGGAATTGTTGGAAGAGATGCTGGGCGCTGGCGGCACGACGGAATCGAGCGTGAGACCGCCGCGAGATTGATCCCGCGTTATGTTGGTTGGTGCGGGTGCGATCACGTTGGCGGGAAGGCTGGGAGCCTTGAGAGAAGAGTGCAGACCTTCGGCAGGAGCCGGGCCGGGATTCGACTTGAAGGCGAGCAAATTGGCGACGGCTTCGCTGGACGCTGGGAGTTTAAGGTCGGGAGCGTCGACGACTTGCGGCGTAAGCCTGCCGCCGCGTGCCACGTGAATGGTTTGAGTGCGGTGATGCGCTTCTTGGCCTCCGGCGCGGCCGGTGGCACCGGCCTGGGCGCCGCCGAGATCTTCGGTGCGCGGCAGTTCGTCGCCGGAGTAGTAGATCACTTCGTACGGTTTCAACTTTGCCGGCGCGTAGGGGCGAAGCTGGTTAATCTGCCGCGGGAGAACGATAACGATGAACAGCAAGAACAGTTGCAGTAACCACGAAGCTAACATCCCCCGGTAAGGGAAAACACCGTAGGGAGCTTCTCCGGCGAGGCGCCCGCCGGAGCGGGCAAAGGCGGGTCGGATGGAAGTGACGAACTCCTGCCAGCGCGGCGTCCACTCGACCAGGAGCTTGGGCGCTTCATGAAGCGAGATGATCGTGACTTCTTCGAGTTGGAGAGTTTCAGTCAAAGTGAACGTCTTGAGTTGGATCGAGGGAGGATGAAAGCGAACTTCTAACCCTACTCCTTCATCTGGATTTCAATCACATCGCCCAATGCAGTTTCAGTTCTGGCCAGCGTGTGGCTGGGTAATTCCAGGACCGAGGCTGCCTGCATGCGGATGGGGGAGAAGCGCCAGGGCTGGAGGTTGTGCTCGACGTGCACCACCGTCCCCGCGCGGTCTAAATAGACTACGTCAATAGGGAATCGCATAGCAAGAGTATGGACTCCCCGGCAGGGACGAATCCATAGTCCGCTGCCGTTACGGAAGTCACCTTCGGAAGTTCCCAGCAGGCCACGCAAGCGGGACCAGTGGGTATCGGCCACGGCGAGGCTGGTGGCGAGATAGAGCTGGCGGGTTTGGTTGAAAGCCTGGCCGCGCGGGAGCAGTCCGGGCATGAAAACTCCTGATCTACTCAATTTGGATGCGTCTCAGTTGCTTCTCAGTTCCCAAGGTGACTGACCATTACTTCACGAGGGAGCGATAAGCCTGAATGAGCGCCGGACCCACTGTGACGGCGAGGAACGGCACCAGAATGAACAAAACCAGGGGAGGAACCATCTTAATGGTGGTCTTAGCGGCCTGTTCTTCAGCGCGCTGGCGGCGGGCGGTACGCAAAGAGTCGGAGTGGACGCGCAGGGCTTGAGCGATGCTGGTGCCGAAGCGGTCGGTCTGGATTAGAGTGCCCACCAGAGCGCGAATGTCGTCGACCCCGGTGCGGTCGACCAGATTGCGGAGGGCTTCGGCGCGAGGTTTGCCGGCACGCATCTCGAGGTTCACGAGATGAAATTCGTCGCTGAGGTCGGGATGGGCATGGTGGAGGTCCTTGCCGACGCGCATCAAGGCCTGGTCGAGGGCCAGACCGGCCTCCACGCAAATCACCGTAAGATCGAGAGCGTCGGGCAGGGCGATCGTGATACGGCGCTGGCGTTCTTTGATCATGCGCTTCAGGAAAAAGCGAGGGATGAAGAAGCCGAGCGCGGGCACGCAGACCAGCAGCGGAACGCTGTCCAAGCCGGAAAAAACCACGACTCCGGCGAGGCCCAGAAATGCCAGCACCATGCGGGCCCCGAAATAGTAGCTGGCATGGCGGGGCTCGCGAAGTCCGGCCTGGATGAGCCAGGCGCGAGTGCGGGAAACGTCGGAGGGCGAGAGCGGAATGGCCTTGCTGATGGGATCGAGGGCTTGCTCCAGACGCTCTTTCATCTTGATCGTCGGCTTCTCTGGAGCTTGAGTGGCCTGACCGCCGAGAGCGCGCAGGCGGGCTCCGAGCACGGAACTGGGCGTGACCACGGCTGCGCCGAAAGCGAACACCACCAGCACGATGGTCACGAACACGACGATGGTCAGAACTATCAACGGCATGTTTAAACCTGAATCTTAATAATCTTCCGAATCACGAAATATCCAACCGTTTGCAGGGAAATGCTGACCACCAATAGCGCGTGGCCAATGGGATCATGAAAAAGCGGCGCAACAAACTCCGGACTGAACACCAGAAGAATCGCCACCACCGCCGGCGGCATGGCCATGAGCAAGGCCATGGTAAGGCGTCCCTGCGCGGTGTGGACCCGTACCTGGCGCTGAATCTTGAAACGCTCGCGGATTACGTAGGATAAGTTGTCGAGGATTTCTGCGAGGTTGCCGCCGGTTTCACGCTGCAGCATGACGGCGGTGACGAAAAATTTCAGGTCGACCAGCGGAACGCGCTCGGTGAGATTCATGAGGGCATCGCGAACCGGCATGCCGAACTTCTGCTCTTCGAAGAGTTGGCGGAACTCGCTGGCCAGGGGTTCGGAGATTTCGTTGGAAATCATTTCGAGGGCGGTGGTAAAGGCATGTCCGGCGCGGACGGCGCGGGCCAGAGTGTCGATGGCCTCAGGGAAGAGCTCCTCGATTTTTTCAAAACGCTTCTGGCGGCGATAGGAGACAAACGCGTAAGGAAGGAAGCCGCCGATGATGAGGCCGGCCCAGGCGATGGCGGGATTCTTGCTCCAGACCAAAGCGGCGAATCCTGCCAGAACACCGCAGACCAGGCATAGCACGAGAAAATTGCCGGCGCGATATTTCATGCCCGCCTGCAACAAAGTTTCCTGGATGGCGGAGACCCGCGCCGAGCGGCGCAGCAGGGTGTCGAAGGCGGGAATCTTGCTGAGTTGCTCGTCGCGCAGCAGGGCGAGTTCGGCGTCAGGCTCGCGCTCCGGAGCTTTCTGCACCGTAGCCAGACGATCCTTGATGAGACGAGCCTGGGCGCGGCGCTCGTCGAACAGCGATGCGACGGCGAAGGTTGCGAGAGCAACCACGAGGAACACGAGCAGCGCAATCAAGAGTGCCGACATATGCGTGATTCAGTAGTGCAATTACTGCGATCCCTTCAAACCTCCGTCTTCGATTCAAACAATGCCGGGCGCAGGCGCGCGCCCGCCGTGGCCAGGCGGTCGGCAAATACCGGGCGCACGCCGGTGGCGCGGAACGTTCCCCGCACTTTGCCGCTTTCGTCAATGCCGCGGCGTTCGAAAGTAAAAATGTCCTGCATGGTGATGGCCTCGGCGTCCAACCCGGTGACCTCGGAAACCGAGATGACCTTGCGCGTACCGTCGGACAAACGGGCGACTTGCACGACGGCGTGAATGGCGGAGGCGATCTGATGGCGGACGGCGCGCTCGGGAATGTTCAGGTTCGCCATGGAAACCATGTTCTCGACGCGGGCCAGGGCGTCGCGCACGGAATTGGCGTGGACCGTGGTCAGCGAACCTTCGTGACCGGTATTCATGGCCTGCAACATGTCGAAGGCTTCCTCGCCACGGACCTCGCCGACGACAATGCGGTCGGGCCGCATACGCAGACTGTTGATGACTAACTGGCGCTGGCGCACCGCGCCCTTGCCTTCAATGTTGGGGGCGCGGGTTTCGAGGCGGACTACATGCTCCTGCTTGAGCTGAAGTTCAGCGGCGTCTTCGATGGTGACGATGCGCTCCACGTTGGGAATGTAGCCGGAAAGCACGTTGAGGAGGGTAGTTTTGCCGGCGCCGGTGCCGCCTGAAATCAGCAGGTTCAATTTCCCTTTCACCATGATAGACAGAAGTTCAAGCATGGCTTCGGTGAGGGTTTGGTTCTCGATCATGTTACGGGCGGTGACCGGGTCACGGCCGAAACGGCGGATGGAGAGGCAAGCGCCGTCCAAAGCGAGCGGAGGAATAATCGCGTTCACGCGGGAGCCATCCGGCAGGCGGGCGTCTACCATGGGAGAAGACTCATCCACCCGGCGGCCCACGCGGGAAACGATGCGCTCGATGATCTGCATGAGGTGCCCGTTGTCCTTGAAGGAGAGGCCGGTTAACTCCAGCTTGCCGGCGCGCTCGATGTAAACCTTATCGAAGCGGTTGACCAGAATGTCGGAAATGGTGGCGTCCTTCAGCAGGGGTTCGAGCGGGCCGAGGCCGAAAATCTCGTCGAGGATCTCGCGGGACAGCCGTTCGCGCTCGGCGAAGCTGAGGGGAATGACCTCGCTATTGACCGCGTTGCGGATGAGAGCGAGAACTTCTTCGCGGGCGGAGTCGCCGGTGGAGCGGCCCAGCTTTTCCAGATCGAGGCGATCGAGGATCTTGCGGTGCAGGTCTGCCTTTACCTGCTGGTACTCGCTGTGCTCGAAGGTCTGAAGATTCGCCATAAAATCTTAATTGTCTTAAGCCTATACCGTCTTAACCCTATACTGTTTTGAACAAGGACCACGCTGCACGTTTCACGTCAGCGTCATTGCGGGTCAGTTCCTGCGCCAGCCCGGAAAAACAACGGGCAATGTCCGTGTGACTTTGCTCCATCACGGGCGTGCCGCGATCAATGGCCGAGGAGACGGCGAAGTATTGATTGGGGACGCGCCACAACAACTTCACGCCGGCGGCATTTTCCGCGTCAGCTTCGCTGAAGCCCGGCACTTTGCGGAAGCGGTTGAGGACCAGCCGCAAGCGCTCACGGTTGCCGGTTTCTCCCAGATACTGTTGCACGCGGGCCGCGCTCCAAAGCGAAGCCACGTCGGCGCAGGCGACCAGCAGCACGTACTCCGATAAATTTGCGACCAGGCGGCTGGCGGCGTCAAGGCGCGAAGAGTTGTCCACGACCACATAGCGGTAGTGCGTGACCAGCATGTCGAACAGCCGGACAAACTCCGCCGTGGATGGTTCGATGGCGGCCGGGGCATTGGTTCCCGCCAGCAATTGCAGGCCGCCGTCATGGCGGGTCATAAAGCTTTCCAGCAGGGAACTATCCATGCGGTGGAGATTGCGCGTGGCGTCAGCCAGGGTGAACAACGGCTTGAGATTCAGATGCAATGCCGTGTGCCCGAGCGGAGCGAGGTCGACCAGAGCTGTCTGGCCATGGGCCGCCTGGAGAGCGAGTGCAAGGTTGACGGCCACGGTGGTCGCGCCGCTGCCACCCTTGGCGTTGACCACCGAGAACACCTTGCCCCGGGGACCTTCTTTCTGCACCCGGCGCTGGGCTGTGGTCAGTCGAACAAAGGCTTCCAGCAGGTCTGTGGTGGTGGTGGGGCGCTCAATGAACTCGCGAGCCCCGGCGCGCATGGCGCTGACGATGGTCTGGGGCTGGTTGAGGTTTCCGATGGCAAACACGGCGGAGTCGGGCAACTCCTGGCGCAGAAGTTCGATGGCGCGCATGGCCGTGGAGGGATTATCGGCCGGAATATCCACCAGCAGCACATCGGGGCTGGCGGCTTGCACTCGTCGCGTGATTGGATCGGCTGCTGCGAGCGGGAAAGTGGCGCAGGTATGGACCGTGCGGGCTACGCTGGTTCCATCCACCAACACCTGCAGCACGGTGCGCTGCTCACTGTCCGTGGCCACGATAACGACTGAAAGCTCGGGCATAACTAAAATCCAGTTGCCAGTATCCAGGTGTCAGTTGCCAGTGCGTTCCCTGCTGACTTACAACCGGCCGCCTGCTTCATCCCTTTAATGCTCACTTCAACTGCACCAACGTCCGTCCGCCTACTTGCCCGAAGGCTTTTTCCCATCGAACTTATCGTTGTTGATAAAAGGCTGCGGATTCTTGGGTCCGGGCTGGGTTTCGTTGTTGGGCGAGACCCGGTGCACAGTGCACAGGACCATGAGTTCCGAATTGCTTTTTTGCGCGCTCTTGCTTTTGAAGAAGTTACCCAGGATGGGAATGTCGCCCAGGCCGGGAACCTTGTTCCAAATGTCGGTAACGCGGTTGTCGATCAAGCCGGCGATGACGAAACTTTGCCCATCCTTCAACTCGAATTCGGTTTCCGCCTTGCGCGTGCTCAAAGCCGGAATGGTGAAACCGGAAATGGTAAGCGCGTCGGCGAAATCCAGAGTGCTGACCTCAGGCGCGACCGTGAGGTGAATGTTGCCGTTGGGCATGATCACCGGAGTGAACTCAAGCTTCACGCCGAACTCCTTGAAGGAGATGGTAACGGCGGTAAACCCTGCACCGGGTTGCACAATAGGGAAGGGAAACTGGCCGCCGGCGAGGAAGCTGGCCTTTTTGCCATTGACCGCGATCAGGTTGGGCTCGGCCAGAATCTGGAGCAGGTTCTTGTTCTGCAACGCCTCAATCACGGTGCCGAAGTGAATGTCGGGCCGGAACAGGAACAAGTTCAAAACATTGTTGACCGTTTCAGTGGCTGTGACGGGCGGGCTTTGCCCTTGAGTCTGGGTGATGGCTTGCGAGCCGAAGCCACCGTATTGGCCGGTGGTAGTGGTTCCGACAAAATTACCCGCGCCGGTGGAGAAGAAGTTGGACCCGAGTTGAGTAAGGGCGGCGCGGTCAACTTCGGCGAACTTCACTTCCAGCAGGACTTCCTGAGCTCCGACGGGACCGAAAGTGAGCACGTTGATCACGTTCTTGGAATACGCGGAAGCCAGTTCTCCGGCGCGCTTGGCGACGTCTTCGGTAGTGACGTGGCCGGAGAGAACGATGGCGGACCGGGAAGGCGTAACCGAAATCTGTTCGTCGGGGAAGACGCGGTGTTCTTCTTCGGCGGCGGCGCTAACATCGACGTCGACGCGTAGATCAAAGCTGCGCGAGCGTTCGTTTTCGTCCCAGATGAGCAGCGAGACTTCGCCGGAAGCCCGCCCGTGAACAAGGATTTGCGTGGGAGTAATGACGGTGGCGAAGGCGACAGAAGGGTCGGTTACGGAGATGCGCTTGAGCCGCTCCGTGGTATTGATGAGCAGAGACTTGCCGACCATCACGCGCAGCGGAGCCGAACCCTGGGTCGCGCCCGATTGCGGCGGCGATTGCGGAGGAAGACTGGCTTGGGCGGCAGCCGGTGGAGTGGTTTCCTGCGGCGCAACTGTGGATTGAGCCGCAGCCTGCCGCAGCATTGCCTCCGCCCGGGCAAACTCCGGTCGGCCGAGGCACAAGAATAAAAGCGACAGTGTCACCGCTGCAAACAACGTCGTGCGAACCTTCATCGTGTGATTCCTCTCCACATGAGGAAACCTGCTATGCCGCCCAAGCATGCAGGGCGAACCGCTCGACTACTTGGAATCCTGACAACCCCCCTCGTCGGTGCACTTGACGATCTCCGGCTTCTTGTCACCTTGGTAGACCTCAACGCTGAGGACCGAAGGAGGGGGCGGCGCTTTTTCAGTCTTTGGCTGTTTTACGGGATGAACTAGCGCCCGCGGCGGAGCTACGGGCACGGTACCGCCCTTGTACAAACCCTTGGCATTGGCTGCCTCCACCGGGTCAGAATGGGTGTCGAGCGGGTTGCGCAGCGAGAGTTGAATCTTGCCTTCGGAACTGGCCAGGGTGAGCCGTTCGGCGTCTTCGGGGGAAGCTAGAAGAGTAATGACCGGAGTGCTTTGAGCTTCTCCGGAGGCGCTGCGCTCCAGGGTGTGGCCGGAGGCAATCACCGCGACATTCTGCAAGACCGTGGTGGTTTGCGGCTCGGAGCTGCCGTTGGGAGTTCCGGTAAGGAGAACGTCGACGCGGGTCCCGGGACCGACGAAACCTGCTACGGAAACCACTTCGTTTACACGGACAGAGACGGCGCGCATCCCCGGCGGAATCAGAGCGGGCAAACCGGCTCCGGCGTTTTCAGGAGCCAGTTTGCTGGGCAGGATGAATTCACCCTTGGCGATGGGAATGATCACACCGCGGCCCAGCACCTGAGACTTCTTGCTGTAAGCGCCACCAGGCAGGCCGGAGGCGGGGAATTTGGCGATCCGAACGTCGTGGTCCTCAACTCTGGCTCCAACTTGAATGTCGTCGGAGGCCACGATCACGTCTGCACCGGCCTCAACCGTTGGGCCTCTCCCTAGCAGGTTTTTGTAGACCAGGAGGCTGACAAAGGCCCCTAGGACCAGGGCCAGAACTCCGATCATCAGCAAACGAGTGCGGTTCATGGTGCTCCGTCAGAACGAGCAAGATCGACGATCCTTGCCTTCATGCGGCAAGAATTCATGCGGCAAGAATTGCGTCCAGGTGCGCTCGCCACGTAGATTCTTTACTGAATCGAACTGGCGACGTTGGAGAAAACGTTGTTTGCGTTTGAGCCGATCAGCCGAATCGTGCCGACGACGATCACGAGGATCACGGCCAGCATCACGGCATATTCGGCAATATCCTGTCCTTCGTCCTGGCGCCACAGTTTCCAAAGATGATGCATAGTTCACATCCTCCTAACTCAAAGAACATCGAACTTCCGCAACAGCCTTCCAAAGCAGAGCAGAGGCACATGGCCTCGTGGGGATAATTCCCTGAATTTACTCGCACTGTACATCACTCACACTGCGGGGAGATTTATATCACTCATAATAACCCGCAAATAGACCTGGCAGGTGTACTTTCTTGCGTACCGATGGTAACAGTCGTGCGGCCTTCGCATGAATGGCTTGAGGAGCCGCGGTCAGCACGATGGCCTGAGCGTCTTCGTAGGTGACGGTCCACCCTGGAGAACTCCGCAAGCCCGCGGCGAGGGCGGAATCCGCAGGAACCAGCACCGTGTTGATGCTCCAGCGCTGAAGGGTTTGCTGCCAGTCGCCTTTGAACTGATAGGTGGCGGCAAACCGGTCGAGTAATTCTTCTCCGTAGAGATCAGCCCGGCCATCAATGAAGACGGGTGTGGCTGGGTAAAGCCGCCAGATCAGATATCCTCCCCAGTCGTAGTGGTTGAAGATCCGGCCAGAGGGGTGAGTCTGAAGAAATGCAACGGCGCGGGCAGGGAAGGTTTGCGTTTCAGCCTGCGGCTGGCGCTGGATCACCTGGAAGATGTGGACTCCGGCAAAGACGGTCATGGCCAGCACGATCCCGGCATTGAGCAAAGTGCGGGACGCAGGCGGCGGAAGGAGCCGCTGGGAAAGGCTCTTGGGCTGGTCGTCTCCAAGCCGCTGCGAGACGAGCGGGAGCGCAATCAAGACGAACAGCGGCATCAGGCGGATGGAGCAGAGGCCAGCATAGAGGCTGACGACCAACAGCAGCAGGTCGCGCGGGCGAACCTGAAGGCGAAACCAACTGAGCACCGCGAACGTGCCCAGCACAATAAACAGGAATGGCCAGTACTCGGCGTGATGGAAATTGGGCGAGGCCCATTCGGCGATGTAATTCTGCATGGCGGCTGAGCGTAGAGTTTCGATTGGGTAGGAGTACAGGCGGAGGCCGTTGGGGTTGAACGGGACGATCAGGAGATCGAGCAACAATATGAACGCGGCGGTCCGCAGGCGCGGTATGCTGGTTTGGGACTGTCCCAGCGCGCGTTCGATCCATTCTCCCGCGAGGAACAGGGCTGACAGCGCCAGCCCCAGGGCGAATCCCGCGTGCAGATTCACCCAGAGAAACGTGAGGGGCAGAGTCCACCAAAGAAGTTTCGGGTCACGCTCAGAGCGCTCAAGAATCAGCAGCCACAAACTGGTCAGGAGGAGCGAAAGCGCTTGGGGACGTACACCCCAGACCGGCATGGTGGCCCACGCTGCAAACAGCGTGGCCACACCCGCAGCGTAGGGGTCGGGGCCGC
Organism: Candidatus Dormiibacterota bacterium; assembly: GCA_035566655.1. Taxonomy (GTDB): domain Bacteria; phylum Acidobacteriota; class Terriglobia; order Terriglobales; family Acidobacteriaceae; genus Sulfotelmatobacter. The sequence goes on along the minus strand of DATMQT010000003.1, from coordinate 137,218 downwards.
AGCGCAGATAGACCAAGAAGAACGCCGCACAGAGGATCCCGGCAAAGACGACGATCAACCCGCCCCATCCGGCGGCGCGCTCAAGTTCATAGATCAGAAGCTCGGTGAACCATTCGTGAGACACCCAGGGCTCGCCGGCGCGAGTATAGGAAAAAGGATCGGTGTGCGGAACCCTTTTGTGCTCGGCGATGTACTGCCCGGTCTTGAGGTGCCACCAGACGTCGGGATCGGTGACATTGCGCGCGGCCGTGGCGAACAGGCCGAGGAAGACGACGGCAAGAAAGGTCCGTCTGGTGCGCAGCAGACTGTTCATCGGGTTCATCATAGCGGAGGGCCAGCGCACAGAGTACAATCGCGTTCCACCGTGACTTTGAACGACGTACAGACTGTGCCCCCGATCTGGCGGAAATCGCGGCGACGCCTTGTGTACATCCTTGTCCTGGCTATGTTGTGGCTGAACCTGCTGTTTTTCTTCAGAACCCGGGAAGGCATCAAGCGGGGATATCCTGATTTCACGATTTTTTACACGGCGGGCACAATCTTGCGCGAGGGACTTGGTAGACAGCTCTACAGCAGAGACCTCCAGTATAAAGTACAGGAGAGGTTTGCCGGCCATATTGCCTTCCGACGGGGACCCTTGCCTTACAACCACCCGCCCTTTGAAGCCCCGCTCTTCGTGCCTCTGACCCTGTTGCCTTATCCGCAAGCGTTTGCCGCGTGGGATCTGATGAATGTCGTCGCGCTCTTCGGTGTCAGCTTGCTGTTGCGACGATCTGTTGGCGCGCTTCGTTCGATTCCGCCCTGGAAGTTTGTGATTGGATCCATTGCCTTCAATCCGGTTTTCGCCTGCTTGTTCCAAGGTCAGGACTCTATTCTGATGTTGCTGTTTTGCACGTTGTCGTTCAATGCGCTGAAAAGAAAGGCCGATGTGCTCGGCGGGTGCTGGCTGGCGCTGGCTATGTTCAAGTTTCAGTTTATAGTTCCAATCGTTCTACTCCTCGTCATCTGGAGGCGAAGACGAGTAACCCTCGGGTTCGGAGCAGTTGCCCTGGTGCTCGTGTTCATATCGGTCGGGCTGGTCGGCATGGGTTCTTTGCTTCGGTATCCCGGGTATGTGCTGCAGATAGCGAAGACGCCAAGCTTGGGGGGGGTGCCCCCGAAATTCCTGCCAAACCTGCATGGATTGGCAACCGGCTGGCCCGGACCTCTCTCGGGCACGGCCGGGGTCGCATTGGCCGCTCTGGTCTCAATCATGGTGTTTGTGTTCGCAGCGCGGGAGGGGTTGGCGTCGGCGCGCTCAGCAAAGATAGAGCTACAATTTTCGCTGGCCATTGTGGTATCAGGGCTGATCGCCTGGCAGACGAATCAGCATGACCTTAGCCTGCTCGTTCTGCCGCTGGTCTTTGTTGCCGATCACTGCTTGCATTCGACAACTCAGGGACTGGTCAAAAGATTTGATCTGCTGCTTCCTACTTTGCCGCTTCTGATCAGTCCGTTGTGGTTGGTGCTCTGGCTCGTGATCCCCGGGGTGAATCTAATGGCAATTCCGCTGCTGTGGTGGACGTGGAAGATCGGCAAGGAGTTATCGCGCGACCCGGGGATTGCGGCCTGTCCTGTTCGGTGACAGCGCCCGAGAGGGCATCAGTGAGCGAAATGAAGGCCGATCTCTCGACTCCGCGCGGGCAACCCGATTCTTTATTCTTGTTCTTCGTCACAGCGCTACTCTGCGCGGGCAGCATGTGGTTCTACGTGCAGCGCGTGCTCATTCCGTATGAAAGAGCCGACGCGGCGGCGCACGAACGCCCGCGCGGCAATCTCTCCGACCTTTATCCACGGTGGCTGGGCGCGCGCGAACTGCTGCGGCACCATCGCAATCCTTACGGCGATGACATCACGAGAGAAATCCAGCAGGGATACTACGGGCGCGCGCTGGATCCGACTCGGTCCGACGATCCCAAAGATCAGCAGGGGTTTGCTTATCCCGTCTATGTGGTGTTCCTGCTGGCGCCGGCGATGGACCTTCCCTTTGATGAGGTACAAACATTTTTCTACTGGCTGTTATTGGGGCTGACGGCGGCGAGCGTCTGGTTGTGGCTGCGCGCATTGCGCTGGCGACTGCCTCCTCTGGCGATTGCTACCTGCATCATCTTCACGCTGGGATGCTTTCCCGCAGTGCAAGGCATCAAGCTCCAGCAACTGAGCCTGCTGGTGGCGGCGCTGCTGGCGGGTGCTGCGGCTTGCGTCGCCAGCGGGTTCCTGTTTTGCGGGGGAGTGCTGCTGGCGCTGGCGACCATCAAACCGCAACTGGCGTGGCCCTTGCTGGCATGGCTCGTGGTGTGGGCGCTGTGCGATTGGCGAAAGCGGTGGCGGCTTCTGTTCGGGTTTGGGTTGGTGATGGCGCTGCTGCTAGCGGCCGCGGAGATCATTTTGCCGGGTTGGTGGCGGATGTTCTTCAACGCGCTTCAGCGATATCACCGCTACACTCAGAACCAGTCGGTGTTGCTGGTCCCAGGGGCGTTTTCTGGAATTGTCACGGCGCTTGTGGTGCTCGCCTGTGTTTTCTTGCTTTGGAAACTGCGGGGCAAGCCGGCGGATGCGATCGAATTCGGTGCTGGCATTTCGCTGGTGATGGCGCTGACCGTGCTCGTCGTGCCCATGTACGCGCCGTATAACCAGGTTTTGCTACTGCCTGCAATTCTGGTGCTGGTGCGGGATCGAACTCTGCTCACTTCGCGGTCGCGTACGATTCGCTTTCTATATCTGGCCGGAGTTCTTGCTTTGGCGTGGCAATGGATTGCGAGCCTAGGCTTAAGCTGTATTTATTTGCTCGCCTCGCCGGCGTGGGCGCTCAGCGGCTGGAAGTGGCCCTTCTTTGCGACCTTTACCTTGCCGGTGCTTGTTTTCGCGCTAATGTTTCTGGATGTTCGAGCTTTGCTGCTACCGAGTTTGGCTTTGCCGCGGGATGGACGCGTTCAGTAAGAACACTGCCAGCAAAGGAACACTGATAAGTGCATAAACTCCAGCCTTCAGCGCCCACAAATGCAGCAGAGGCAGAAACAGGATCCCAATCAAGAATACTGCCATGGCTTTTGCGGGACGACCGAGTTGCGGCGCCCGTGCGAGTGCGCGGTGCAGAAGTAGTGCGATCGGCAGCAGCAGGAGACTGAGATCGTGCGGGTTCAGGTGATAGCTGATCAGCAAGGCGAACAGTACCGTGCCGGCGAACGCAAGATCGAAGTCATCGTGGGTTGCGTCTGTTGTGCTTGAATCCCGCGCCCGCTTCCACACGGTCAGCGTAATCACCAGCGCGGCCGCGGAAAGGATCGAGACAGCGGCAACGGCCCAGGAAGATCGGTCACTGCTAAAGAGCAAATAAATCAAACCCCGGAAGTTCGCCATGGCCTGCGGGATAATCCCAGCGAATGGCTGTGACCGCAGTTGCAGCAGAAATCTTGGATAGCCAGTAAAGACAGACCATCCGGAGATGGCTGCTGACAATCCAGCCAGAGTCAGCGCTACCAGGCTGAAGCCTTTCGCGAACGCGCTTCTGGCGCTTCGGTCTTGCGTAAGGACGAGCACTAACGCGAGCGGCAGCACGATTTGAAACTTGAAGAGTCCGAGAGCAAGCCAGCAACCAGCGGCAAATGCGCGGTCACGGCGGAGGGCCGTGAACGCAAGAACGACGAGGAGCAGCAAGAGCAGCGAATCTTGACCCTGCTGCAGACAGAGCAACACGGGGACAAACGTCAGCGACGCGGCGAGCAGTAACCGCCAATCCCACAGCAGTAGCGCGTCCATTGCCAAGCGGCGCAAGCTCACGGCGAGAAATGCGAGATTCAGCAAGAACCACAGCAGGTAGGCACGTCTCAGCGGCAGCCACGATACGGCGAGATAGACGGGAGCTTCAAACGGCGGATGAATATAGAGCGTGCCGACTCTTCCCGAGTAGCGGGCCTGATATTGGCGTTGGACATCAGGATCATAGAACTGGTGTCCGTGGCCTTCGGCCAGCATGCGCGCGGCGCAATAAAAATCAGGGAAATCGGTGCCCTGCAACGAAGTTGAGAAGCGCACGCCGACGAAAGCGGCCAGCGACAGCACAAAGAGAATGAGAATAAACGTCTTCGTCCGGGAGCGCTGCGCCAGCTTGCGAGTTGAGTCCGCGGGGAGCACGCCGCTGCAGTCTATCGAAGGTGAGGCGGCAGCGCCACCCGCAGACTTCGCCGGCCGGTCTACAGCAAGGCTCTTCCCGCCGGGGCATGATTCCTGTCATTATTCTTATGACGCGGTTTCCGGACATGCTTAAGCATGAAGTCGCGCCACATGCCATGGTCCAGAATTCGATCAGAACGCCGCAAAGCTCCGGTTCGGGAGTATTCCCCGCGCTGGTGCTGGTGCAGGGCAACGAACAGAGGAACATCGTCCTCAACCGGACGCCCTTCAGCGTGGGCCGCAAGGTTGACAAGGACCTGGTGATCGCCGATCCCCGTGTGTCGCGCGATCACGCGCAGATCATTCTCGAGGCCGAGGGATTTTTTCTGGTTGACCAGGGCAGTAAGCACGGTACCTTTGTCAACGGGGAACGGATTCAGCGGCAGAAGCTCGAGCGCAACGATCGCCTGGAATTTGGAGCGCGAGATTCAGCCTACGCCATCTTTAATCCGGCGCATGGCACCTCGAATACGGCGCGCGAATTCCTGAGCCAGATTTCCGGGATCCAGATTTCTCAGGAAGCCACCGACCTCGAAAAGCTAACCCTGTTCCTGGAAGCGGCGCGGAAGTTGAACACCGCCGGCGTGCTCGACGAAATTCTGATGACCATGCTGGAGGTAACGCTGCGCCTGACCCGCGCCGAGCGCGGCTACGTCTTCCTCAAGGACGACGAGGGCAAGCTGCGGCTGGTCGCGGGGCGCAACAGCAAAGGCGAGCCGCTGCTCGATGACAAGACCATTTCGCATTCCGCGCTGGAGGAATCGCTGCGCTCGAATTCGGAGTTCCTGCTGACCGATACCGGCAGTTCGATGGACCTCGCCGCCCGGCAGAGCATTGTGGCCTACGACCTGCGCACCGTGATTTGCATTCCCCTGCGCAAGCGGCAGGTGCAAGCTTCACGCGATCAGAATACGCCGGCAGCCGGCGCGGCTTCTGAAGTGGCCGGGGTCCTATACGTGGACTCACGATTCGCCTCGCGAGAGTTTTCCGGCGTCGGCCATGACATTCTGCGGGCCATCGCGACAGAAGCCGGGTCGCTGATCGAGAATGCTCGCCTGGTGCAAGCCGAGGAGGAATCCCGCCGCTACCAGCAGGAGCTAACCATCGCCGCCAGCATTCAGCAGCGGCTGATGCAGGTCAGAATTCCCGAAGTCCCGTTTGCCAAACTACGCGGCAAGAATCTTTCTTGCAAGGAAATTGGGGGAGACTTTTTCGATGCGGTGAATACCAAAGAAGGCCTCGCGGTGGTGCTCGCCGACGTTAGCGGCAAGGGAGTCTCGGCGGCGCTGCTGGCTACTTCGCTACAGGGAATGATTTACTCGCATTTGAGTTCCGGCATGGCGCTGTTGGACGTGGTCGCCGCCGTGAACAATTTCTTCACTGCAAAACTGGTCGGCGAAAAATATGCCACCGTGCTACTGGCGCGCCTGCGCCGCGACGGCGATCTGGAGTACGTAAATTGCGGCCACGTGCAGCCGCTGCTGATCTGTGGTGGAGAAGTGATGCGCCCACCGCACGGCAATGTTCCGGTAGGTTTGCTGGCCGATGCCACGTTTGAAAGCGCCCGGTGCCAGCTCAATTCCGGCGACCGCTTCATTCTGGTGACCGATGGCGTCACCGAGGCGGAAAATGCCATGGGAGATTTCTTCGAAGATTCGCGGCTGGAAGCAGCCGCGGCCAAGACCCCGACGCTGGAGGGAATTTTTGCCGCGGTTTCGGAGTTCTGCGCCGGCAATCCTCTCAGCGACGACTGCACGGTGGTGGAACTGCTTTACTCGAACCCGGGCCCGGAAGCGTAGAACGTAGAAGTGAGCCGGATTGATGAGTCTTTATTCCACCGTGACGCTGTAGTCTTCACCCTGCCAGCGGTTCTCCTGCGTCCACAAAAAAGTAAACGCCACCTGGCTTCCAACGGGCAGCGAAGCCGTGGGCAGATCGAGGGTATAAATGCCGAGGCCGGTATCGCGGGTCTTGGTGTCCACGAAAGTCTGCCAGCCGTCGATACTCCAGTGCACCAGGGCGGGATTGAGCAGCACGATGCGCAGCTTTTTGTTACGCGGCACCGTGCGGCACTTGTTGTTGAACCTCCAGCCAAAGACTTGCGGGGTCGTTTTCTCCACCAGATAACGTTGGACGGTCTGCGGGGGCTGGTCGAAAATCTTGCCGTCGCGCAGCGAGCGGCGCAGCTTCACATACTCGGAATGGGCCCAGACTAACGGGCAGGCCGAGCCGGTGGGCTTGCCGCGGAAAAGCTCCAGCGCGGGGATATCGTCGGCGTCCCAGACTTGCTCGGAGAGCAGCCGGCCGTGGCCGCTGGTACAGTTTTCCATCATGGTCAGTAAAGCTTCGGCTTCTTTTGCGCGTCCAGCGGCCAGTTCGTAGTGCGCACGTTCCCCGGCCAACAGAGGCCAGGGACGGCCGATTCCGGTACCATCGAAAGCCGAACCGTCTTTGTGCTCGCCGTAGCCGTCGCCGTTGTAGCGGTACCAGCACGGGCCTTGTGGGAGTTGCACCCGGAGCAATGCGTCGATGACGCGAATCGTGTTCAGAATGCGGGGATCGTCGGGGGCGCGCAATCCGAACCGTACCAGCGCCAGCGAGTCAGGGCTCACGATGTGAGCCGCGCTTTCCATGTTTTCCCCGGGTGGACGGTTCTTGATGGGAACGAAGCCCAACGTCGGTGAGGCCACGCAGTCGTTGTCTGGCGGCGCGATGCGCACGTAATAACCTTCCACCCCGATTTGCTGGGCGAGATCGCCGCCGGTCGCATAGACCCAGCGCTCGATGTTGTCATTCCACGCATCTGCCGTTTCGCGCAGCGTGGAGGCGGCGTCGGACCGACCGGTTAATTCCGCAATGTCGGCCGCAGCCAGCAGTGCCGAAATTTCCGCCGCCAGGGTGAAGGGAGAATAGCCTGCGTCTTCCTCCCAGCGGTCCTGCTGGGTGACCGGGCCGTTGCGCAGAATAAAACTCGCTGCATTGCGCACCATCGGCCACCAGCGCTCAAGCTTGCCCAGACCCAGAGCGGCCTCGCGGAGCAGCAGATCAAGCAACAGAATCGGGAAAGCAGTTTCGTCCATCTGGATGCCGGTCCAGTAGGCGCGTCCATCAATCCAGAGATTCTGTGCCCAGTTGCCCGCGGCTTCCTGGGTGGATTCGAGGTAGCGAAGCACTCGGACGGCGTCAAGAGCGGCGCCCGCCGCCAGCAGAGCCCCGGCGGTCTCCACCAGATCGCGCGGCCAAATCAGGTGATAACCACCGAGGTCTTCATCTCCTTTGTTGAAGCCCCACGGAATGGAGAGGCTGGCGATGATGCCGCCCAGAAAATCCTTGGACTCATGTGTGCGCAACACTGCCGTGGAGGTGCGGTAGAGATCGTACTCGCGTTTTGGTTCATCAAGTTTGATCAGCGTATCCTGCCAGTTCTTCCAATGGAAAACATAGTGCTGCCGCACCTCGTTGTAGTCCTCAAGCAGGCAGGAACGGACTTGCTGCCCGGCTTCATTCCACATCGCTCCAAAGCCAAGTGCCAGCACGAATTCTCCGTTGCCGGCCGTTAGGTCGATCTCTCCCGTGCAGGCGAGGTTGCCGTTTTCCGCGCGCTGGTATTGCCACTCCATCTGAAAGTGATTGGAGAGGTCCTGCCATCCATCGGAAGTCCCCACAAAACCTACTGACATTTTCTTCCACGGCGTTGAGCAACCCAAAGCCAGGGCCGTGCCGTCGCGCTCGGCGAAAAACATGGGTACGCCTTTGTAGTCGCCGACCCAACCGGTGTTGCCGGAGCCAAAGTTGGCCAGATGCGGCGAAAGCAGCGCGTAGAAGTGATAGTCGGAGAGCGCTCCCTGCAACGGTTCAAAGCGGACTTTCTGGAGCACGACGTTGCGATAGGGATCGGTGAAAACTTCCTTGTGAATCCGGTAGCGGCCGCTGTTGTCGGTGTTGGTCAGCTCAAAAACCGGGATGCCGGGCTCGACCGGATGGTTCTCAAACGTGCAATGCCGTTTCTCCTCGGAAAAGAAAGCCTTGCCATCGGTGACGATGAAGCCGAGATCGCGGGTGCACGCCTGATCCACCCGGGGAAAGTACACTTCATTCAAAATGCCGTGACTCAGCGTGAACCAGACTTTGCTGTGCTGGTTCAACGCCGTGCCTACACCACTTTTGGCGCTTGAGGTCCAGCGTGGCGGGATCCCGGGCCAACCGGGGGCGTAGTGCATAGAATCGCTCATGAAATTTTCGTTCGGGCGCTTACAACCAGATTAGAATCCATAGCCGGAAAGAAGGCCTCTGCCGTGGCAATTGACAAGAATGTGACAAACGGAGCCCGGAATAGTTGCATCGTAACAAGGTGTGCGGAAAGGAACGTTCCGTTGTCCGGGAAACCAATGATAACGAAGCTCGGATTCATGTGATGCCAAACCCCGCGTCATTTCGCAAAGTGATCATGGGTAAAGTGATCCTTGGTATGGTAGCAGCCTTGTGCCTGAGCATGGGCATGCAGCCAATTGCCGGTGCGGCTATTGCCCCTGATCCGAGTGCGGGGACTGCGCTGGACCACGGATTTGCCGGGCTCTACAACCTGGATTTCACAGGTGCGCAGAAGGATTTCTCCACGTGGGAGGACCAGCATCCCGACGATCCGGTGGGTCCCGTCAGCGAGGCTGCCGGACTCCTTTTCTCGGAGTTCAACCGTCTGGGCGTGCTGGAGGGCCGGTTCTATGACAGTGATGAATCGTTCCTGTCACGCTCTAAACTCAGTCCGGATCCGGTGGTGCACGACCATTTTCAGGCCGCCCTCGCCCACGCTCAACTGCTTGCTCACAACCGCCTGGCCAAGGATGCCAAAGACCGCGACGCGTTGTTTGCGCTGACTCTCGCCTCCGGATTGCAGGCCGACTATGCGGCGCTCATTGAGAAACGCAATCTGGCTTCGCTGCACTTCGCCAAGGAAGCTGCCGTCTGGGCGCAGCAGTTGCTCGCAATTTGTAACGACTGTTCGGACGCGCTGGTGGCCACGGGATTCAGCAAGTACATCATCGGCAGCATGAACGCTCCCACGCGCTGGCTCCTGCGCATGGGCGGCTTGCCCGGCGACAAGCAAGGCGGCATTGCCGACCTGCGAATGACCGCTCAACACGGCCATTATCTGGCGCCCTTTGCCCGCATCCTGCTGGCCATTGCCTACGTGCGCGACAAGGATAAAATCCATGCGCTCGAACTGCTGATCGCCCTGCGCACTCAATTTCCCGACAATACTCTGTTTCCGCGGGAGATTGCGCGTTTACAGCCCGTACTCACCAAGTAGGCCCAGACCATTCATCAGAAATTCACCGGTTTGTAACCGTCCTGTAACACAGCGCCGATAGAAACTAGAGATATCCATTCTCAGGAGGAATCATCGAGCGATGCGCAGACTCACCCTGCTGTTGTTGTGCGCCGTGGTAGCCCTGCCGGTCGCAGCCCAGACCAAGCTGAACGGAGCCGGCGCCACCTTCCCCAATCCCATGTACTCGAAGTGGTTCAGCGAATATCACAAGCTGCATCCCGATGTTGAGGTGAACTACCAATCGATTGGGAGCGGTGGCGGCATCCGCCAGGTGATTGCCGGCACCGTAGACTTCGGGGCCAGTGATGGTCCCATGACTGACGATCAGCTGAAAGAATCCAAGACGAAGATTCTGCATTTCCCGACGGTGCTGGGAGCAGACGTCCCAGCCTACAATATCCCGGGTGTTACAGCGGAATTGAAGTTTACTCCTGAGGCGCTGGCCGGGATTTTCCTGGGAAAGATTGGAAAGTGGAATGACAAGGCCATCGCCGGCGCCAATCCGGGCGTGAATCTTCCTGACAAAGACATCGTCGTCGTTCACCGCTCTGACGGCAGCGGCACCACCTACATCTGGACTGACTATCTTTCCAAGGTCAGTCCGGAATGGCAGAGCCAGGTCGGGAAAGGCACTTCCGTGAAATGGCCCATCGGATTGGGCGGGAAAGGGAATGAAGGTGTGGCCGGAATGGTCCGCCAGTTGCCCGGTTCGATCGGCTATGTCGAGTTGATCTACGCCGTACAAAACAATATTTCCTACGGCACCGTGAAAAACTCCGCGGGAAATTTTGTGAAAGCTTCACTGGACAGCGTTACGGCTGCGGCTGCATCGTCGCCCAAAATGCCGCCGGACTTTCGCGTCTCCATCACCAACGCTCCGGGCAAGGATGCCTATCCCATTTCCAGTTTCACCTGGCTGCTGATTCCTGAGCAGTCGAAAGATGCGGCGAAAGGGAAAATTCTGGCCGACTTTCTGAACTGGATGGTGACCGATGGACAGAAGATGACGGGCGCGCTCTCCTATGCGCCGTTGCCGGAAGGCGTCGTCCAAAAAGAGAAAGAGGCAATCAAGCTGGTTCGGTAATAGAAGCCCGCTAGCAAAGCCAAGCAATTCCACCGGCGCATCGCGCAGCAAGCAGGCTGCTCCGCTGCGCCGGATTCTTTTAACAAAATCCCTCCAATTTCGAGGCCCGTGTCTGCCTTGATTCACAATTCTGCGCGGTCTTTGGGGATGTTTTATACTAGACTTTTGCAGATGTCCCGCACTCTAAGACTAAAGGCAAAGTCGCAGGAATGAAGGCATAAGACCCTCGCAGATGGCTCGCATTTCGCTGGAAAATCCAGAGTATTACCTCAATCGCGATACCTCCTGGCTCGCCTTCAACGGACGTGTGCTCGAGGAGGCCGAGGATGAAGGCAACCCGCTTCTGGAGCGGCTTAAGTTCCTGGCGATTTCTGCCAGCAACCTGGATGAGTTTTTCGAGATTCGTGTCGCCGCCATGATGCAGCAGATCGAGGACGGCTACAACGAAGCCGGTCCCGACGGAGTAACTCTGGATGAGAAGCGCGAGATTCTGGCGCGCCTTACTCACAAATTCGTGGACGAACAGTACGACTGCTGGAACGCGCTGCGTCCGGCGCTGGCCGAACACGGCATTCGGGTCCTCGCCCTGCATGAGTTGGACGCGGAAGCCCGCCGCTTCGTCGACCAATATTGCGAGAAAGAGTTGGATCCCCTCCTTACTCCGGTGACGGTGGATCCCACGCATCCCTTTCCCCGCGTGATCAACAAGGCGCTCTGCCTCGGGCTGCTGTTGCGCCGGCGGCGCCGTTCCGCAATCACATATACCGGCGTGGTCTCGGTGCCGCGCGCCTTGCCCCGCTTGGTGCGCCTGCCTTCTGACACGACCACCGACTTCATTTTCCTCGCCGACCTAGTCGCCCACCACGCCCAGAACATGTATCACGGCTACGACATCGTTTCCTCGGCTCCATTCCGCGTCACCCGCAATAGCAATCTTTATTTACAGGAAGAAGAAGCGCGCAATCTTCTCGAATCCGTGCGCGCGGAGTTGCACAATCGCCGCAAAGGCGACGCCGTTCGCATGGAAATCGAAGCCGACGCCGATCCCGAAATCATCGACCGCCTGCGCACCGTGTTTGAGCTGGATCCCTGGCAGGTTTTCCCCGTGAACGGCCCGGTCAACCTCTCGCGGCTGTTCAACGTTTACGATCAGACCCAGCGCCCTGATCTTAAGTACCGTCCGTTTTCTCCGCGCGAATTGCGGTTCACCGCCAAGTCTCAGAATCTTTTCGAGGAACTGCGGCGGCACGACGTTCTGCTGCACCATCCCTACGATTCCTACGACGCGGTGGTGTCATTCATCGAATCGGCGGCGGAAGATGAGCACGTACTCTCGATCAAGCAGACCCTCTACCGCACCAGCGAGCATTCTTCGATTGTTCCTTCGCTTATGGACGCGGCTTCGCGCAAAGAAGTGACGGCGGTGGTCGAGCTGAAGGCGCGTTTCGACGAAGCCCACAACATCCGCTGGGCGCGCGATCTGGAAGACGCCGGCGTGCAGGTGTTCCACGGACTGGTTGGCCTGAAAACGCATTGTAAACTTTCGCTGCTGGTGCGCCGCGATCCCGATGGCGTGCGCAGCTATGCTCACATCGGAACCGGCAACTACAACGCCACCACGGCGCGCATTTATACCGACCTCAGCTTGTTCACGGCGAACCCAGAAGTTACGCGCGCGGTGCATGATGTTTTCAGTTTCCTCACTGCGTATGCGGAGAACCCAAGTTACGATCCGCTGCTGGTGGCCCCACTTGATTTGGCCGAAAAAGTCATCGCCCTGATTGATCGCGAGGCGGATCACGCCCGCCAGGGCCGCCCCGGACGCATCATCGCAAAGATGAACGCCCTGCTCGACAAAAATATGGTGCAAGCGTTGTATCGCGCTTCTCAGGCCGGAGCAGAGATTGATCTCATCGTGCGCGGTATTTGCGCCTTGCGCCCGGGCGTCCGCGGCCTGAGTGACCGCATCCGAGTGCGCAGCGTGGTGGGGCGGTTTCTAGAACACAGCCGGATTTACTACTTCGGTAATGGCGGCGACGAAGAAATCTACGTCGGCAGCGCCGACCTGATGCCGCGCAATCTCTACGAGCGAGTCGAAGTGCTAGTACCCCTGCGCGACGAATTCCTGCGCGAGCGCGTGCGCCGTGAAATTCTTGACCCCTACCTCGCGGACAATCGCAAAGCCCGCATCCTGTTGCGCGATGCCGCCTACATTCGCGCCTGGCAGCCCATGCACGGCAAACGGAATCGCAGACCGCCTGCGGGCGCAGCTGCCTTCAGCGCGCAGGATTATCTAATCAGCGTGGCTGAAGGCAAGCAAGCTGCAGGCTTTCTCTTGCCGCAACTTCCAGCAACAAAGCGCAAAGCTCCCGCCAGTAGAGTACGATAATTCGCGATGATCATTTATTTTCTACGTCACGCCAGCGCCGGCGAGCACTTCGTCAATCCCAAGAAAGATGAGAAGCGCGCCCTCGACAAGGAAGGCATCGAACAATGCGGTTACGTGGGTCGTGCCCTGGCCGCCATTGAGGCCCAGGTGGACTGTATTATTTCCAGCCCGCTCAAGCGCGCCACCCAGACTGCTTCCCTGGTGGGAAACGAAATGGGCTACGAAGGCAAGCTGCAAACCGAGACTGCGCTGCGTCCCGAAGGCACCTTCGCGGACTTTCGCCGCCTGCTGGAAAAATATGCCGCCCAGGAATCGATCATGGTCGTGGGCCACAATCCCAACCTAAGCCAGTTCCTCGGCACGGTGATCAGTGAGTCCGGCTGTGAGGCTTCAGTCGAGCTGAAGAAGGGAGCCGTGGCCCGGGTCGACATGCGCCGCACCTCCGGCACTCTAACGTGGTGTTTCACTCCTAAAGCGTTGCGCACCCTTTACACCGCCGCAGTGGAGAGTTCCCGACCAAACACTTCCCGGAAGTAAGCCGCGTCTTTCTCGATCGCCCACAGTTCCAGGTCCACGCCCATGCGCCGCCGCGGTACCAGGGTCAGCCGGACCTCGGCAGCGTGCTGGCTGACGCGAACACGTTGTACGGCGCGGCTGCGGCCCAGGTTCAAGGCGCGGGCCAAACGCAATAGGAGGATCGCTTTCTGCACTCCGGCGCGGTCCGCGGGATCGATTGCTTTCATGGGTGTGTCTTCGATGGAAGGCCGCGACTTTCCCAGATAGCGGGCAATGGCCGCGATCATCCGGCGTTGCGGCGGCGTGTAACCAAGAATCTCTGAGTTCGAAATGATGTAATACGTATGCCGGTGGTGTGCGTTGCGGTTGACGTAATCTCCCACCTCGTAGAGCATGGCGGCAGCTGAGAGCCACTCGCGAAATTCCGGCGCCAGCCCGTGCACGGAACGAAGGGCCGAAAACAAAAACATTGCGGACTCGCGCACATCGAGCGCGTGCTTCATGTCCACGTGATAATGTTCGACGGCCCGCGTGATCGATTCCCATCGTTCCGATTCAATCTGCTTTCCCGAGCGCGTGCTGTGGTCGTGTTCCGCCGCCATCTGCGCCAGCAGGCCGTCGCGCAGGCCGAGCGCGGAATAACGAAAACCCTTGAGGTGGCAGCGATCAAGCAGTTCGTGGTAGACGATCGCGCCGGCAACAATGATTTCCGCCCGTCGGGGCCCGATGCCTTCAATCTGGCGCCGTTCGTCCACCGGCAGGCGCGCCAGTTGCTTCGCGATTCGCGTCATCTCCGTGCGGGTGACCACTGTGCGCTGCCGGCTCCCATTCTTCCGCAGGTGGCCGGCCGCCGCGGCCAGGGCCGCCGCCGTTCCAGACGTCGCAATTACATTCTTGACCTTTGCCGCCACCACGCGCGACGCAATGCGATTCACTTCGCGGGCCACGAACCCGTGCAGCCGTTTGAGTTCGCCCTTGCGCGGTGGATCGTGGCTCAGGAATTCATCGGTGAGGCGCACCGCGCCCAGCGGCAAACTCACCATGTCGCGTATGTGTCCCCGCCCGGAGACGGTCAGTTCGCAGCTTCCGCCACCCAGATCCATCATTAACGCAGGCGAACTGTCTACGCGGAGATTGGAGACGAGTCCCAGATGAATGAGGCGCGCTTCTTCCAATCCGGAAATAATCTCGACCTTCCAGCCCGTGGCCGAACGCACCCACTCCAGAAACGCCTGCGAATTGCGCGCATCCCGCAAAGCGCTGGTCGCGACTACGCGGACCGGGTCGGTCACAACCTGTTGCGTTGCTCGGTGAAAGCGGCGCAAGACCTTCACCGTCTCTGCCATCGACTCAGGGGTGAGAAAGCCAGAACGAAACACACCTTCGCCGAGACGTGTGACTTCGCGGTCTTCGTGGATGGGTCGCAGGCGCCCGCGCGTGAGCCGCGCTATCTTCAACCGCACGGAATTGGAACCGATATCAACCGCGGCAAAGGTCGGCATGAGCGAAGGCCAACAGTGTACATGCGGCGGAGTGCATGGTCATCCGCAGAATTGTTGTTGCCCACTCGAACTTGGTATGGGAAGCAGCGTTGATTCAGGCAGCCGAGGTCGAAGGCCGGCTCTTCGCCGCCGGCGGAGCAGAAGGAACGGAAACCTGTGCCGCGGCAATCGGCTTGGCCGAGCCGCGCGCCCCCCGCATCTGCGAGAGCACCGTAACCCCATGCCGGAATTTGGCTCCGGTTACGTTGTGCAGTTCCGCCACCAGCGATGACTCGCGCACCTCACCCAGATGCTCCCTGGCAGTCTGCGTCAGTGTGAGCCAATCATGCCAATCGCCCAGCGCATCCTGGATGCGCTTGATTGCGGCGATAAACTCCACCGCTTCCGGCGACTGCCCGGCGAACTCAGCCGCATAGCGCGCGCGCTTGCTCAGGATGCGGTATTGGTGCAGCAATGCCTCGGTGACCGGTGCTTCTGCGCGGTTAATCCCGTCCAGCATCCCTCGAGCCACCGCCAGGGGATCACGGCTTTTCTCGGGATTGAAGTTCTTGCTGGAGCGTTTCAGCCGCTTGCGAATCTCGCGCACCGTCTTTTCGTCGACTGCTTTCCGCAGCTTCTTTTCCTGCTGGCCGCGGAGTTCGATCAGATGGTTCACCATCTGCGTCTTGCGCCGCGGCTCCCGCGGAATCTTCAAGCTGCGCAATGCCGCCAGTTGTACGTCCAGATCACGCACCTTGCCGGCTCGCTTGCGGATTCGTCCCAGCATCTTGAGCAGTTTTTTCTGACTGCGATCCATCCCGGAAGAAAGCTCTCCCAGCAGTATCTGGAGGCGGCGCGTGCCTGTGCGGAAGCGGTGCACGTTCTCCGCCCGAGGTTTCGAGGAAAGCTTGACCAAGTCCTGCTCAAGCTTCTGAAAAACCACGCGGCTGCGCTTGGGCGCGATCGACATAATTAAAGACTTGCAGACCACAGACTTCAGACTAAAGAGAATCGAACCGGGAGATGAAAATACAACCTTGCCGGGGAAAAGGCAACCCTGAAAAGCTTTGTCATTTTAACATCCTGTTAACAGAATTCTGCTACGGTGAAGCACGAATGGCCTTTTCCGCACTACCTCGGCCCGATATGCCTGCTCCACAACCCGTTGAAGCAACGAAGGTTAGCAGCCTCCCTCCAGCGGGAAAACAGGCCACGCCCTCTCTTCGCGGCGACAGCGGCGAAACCGGGGACCGAATGTTCAAATTCGCCATGCTCTTGTGCGGCCTGGCGGTGCTGGGAATGCTGGTGCTGATCGTCTACGAGCTGGCGCGGAATTCCGCACCTTCCTGGCACGCCTTTGGATTCAAGTTTTTTGCCGGCCATGATTGGGATCCGGTGAACGAACAGTTCGGAGCAATGCCGTTCGTGTACGGCACCCTGGTTTCCTCGCTGCTCGCTTTACTCATCGCGGTGCCGCTCTCGATCGGAGTTGCGGTGTTCACCACGGAGATGTGTCCCATGCGGTTGCGCGCGCCACTCTCATTTTTCGTCGAACTGCTCGCAGCAATTCCCAGCGTGGTTTACGGACTGTGGGCGATCTTTGTTCTGATACCCATTTTGACAACCTACGTCGGACCCTTGCTGTCACGAACCCTGGGCTGGAGCGGCTTGTTTGAAGGGTCGTTCTACGGCGTCAGCATGCTGGCTGCCGGGATTATCTTGGCCATCATGATTGTCCCCATCATTTCCTCGATCACGCGCGAGGTGTTGATGGTCGTGCCCCAACACCAGCGGGAAGCGGCACTCGCGCTGGGCGCAACTCGCTGGGAGATGATTCGCGTGGGCGTGCTGCGCAATGCGCGCGCGGGGATTATGGGCGGCATCATCCTGGGCTTGGGCCGCGCCCTGGGAGAAACCATGGCTGTGACCATGGTTATCGGAAACAATCCGCAGATCGTCAAATCCTTGTTCGCGCCGGGCTATACCATGGCCAGCGTGCTGGCCAATGAATTCAGCGAGGCCACGGGCCTGGTCTACCGCTCTGCCCTGATCGAGATTGGCCTGGCTTTGTTCCTGGTTACGATCATCGTCAATGCCCTGGCGCGATTGCTGGTCTGGACCGTTACTCGCGGGCAGCCTTCGAGGGCCAATGCCTGAGCCGATGGCTGAAAAAGCCCAAGCCGCCGTGCTGCACACGGTTCCGCCGATAGCCTTGCGCCGCCGAATCACCGACCACGTCATGACCGGTATCGCCGTACTTACCGTCATCCTGGTGCTGGTGCCGTTATTCGCGATTTTCGCGTATCTGGTTTACCGCGGCATAGGGTCGATCAACTGGGCCTTTCTCACGCAAACTCCGAAGCCCGTGGGCGAGGCCGGGGGAGGAATGGCGAATGCCATCGTGGGCTCAGCATTCATGCTCGCCTTGGCCAGCGTGATCGGAGTTCCCCTGGGAATCGGCGCTGGCATCTACGTCGCGGAGTACGGACGCAACCGCTTTGGCGACGCCATTCGTTTCACCGCCGACGTGCTCAATGGCGTGCCTTCGATCGTAATCGGCATCGTGGCCTACTCCATCGTGGTGATCACTCAGGGGCACTTTTCAGCGCTGGCAGGCGGCGTGGCCCTGGCCATCATGATGATTCCCACCATCACGCGTACCACCGAGGAAATGCTGTTGCTGGTGCCGCAGGCCTTGCGCGAAGCCGCGTATGGGCTGGGGATTCCCCGCTGGCGAACCACTCTCTCCATCACCCTTCGCACCGCAACTTCCGGCGTGATTACAGGAGTGATGCTGGCCTTTGCCCGGGTTGCGGGCGAGACCGCCCCGTTGTTGTTCACCGCATTAGGCAACCAGTTCTGGAATCTGCGGGTCAACGAGCCCACCGCCGCTTTGCCCCTCCAGATTTACACCTACGCCCTCTCTCCTTACGACGACTGGCATCGGCAGGCGTGGGCGGGGGCGTTCGTGCTTATCATTCTCATTGTCACAGCGGTCGCAGCCGTGCGCTTCGCCGTGCGCCGTGGTACCTTCGGAGCGGCATAATCTATGGGCGTTGGAATCCATGTCGAAAACCTGAATGCCTGGTACGGCAAGAACCAGGCGTTATACGACATCCAGCTAACGGTGGCGGCCAACCACGCCACCGCACTGATTGGGCCCTCGGGCTGCGGGAAGTCCACGTTTATCCGCTGTCTGAACCGCATGCACGAAACCATTCCCGAGGCGCGCGTGACCGGCACCGTCCGTATCGGGGACATCAGCGCCTACAACGGTACTTCGGCCACCCAGCTTCGCCGCCGCGTCGGCATGGTGTTTCAAAAGGCGAATCCATTCCCCACCATGTCCATCTACGACAATGTCGCTTCCGGATTGAAGCTGAATGGTTTTCGCGACCGCCGCAAGCTGGACGAAATCGTGCACCGGTCGCTCGACTCGGCCGCGCTGTGGGATGAAGTAAAGGACCACATTCACAAAAAGTCAGGCGCCAGCCTCTCCGGCGGCCAGCAGCAGCGGCTCTGCATCGCCCGCGCCCTGGCCGTCGAACCCGAGGTCCTTCTCATGGACGAGCCTTGCTCCGCGCTCGATCCCATCTCCACCGGCAAAATTGAGGAGTTGATCTTTCAGCTCAAAGAGCGGTATACCATCGTAATCGTGACGCACAACATGCAGCAGGCGGCGCGCGTCGCCGAGTTTACCGGATTCTTCCTGCTGGGCAAGATGATTGAATTCGATAAGACGGAAAAAATCTTTACCAAGCCGTCGGACAAGAAAACCGAAGACTACATCACAGGCAGATTCGGATAAGCAGATTGGGATAAAGCAGTTTAGACAAGGAAGGTTCGGATAAATGCGCACGCGCTTTCAGCAGGGGCTCGACGATCTACGCCAGAAGTTGCTCCGCATGGGTGGACTGGCGGAACAGGCGGTGGATCGCGCCCGTCAGGCCTACGTCGAACGCGATCTCACCCGCTGCCAGATGGTTCTCGAAGGCGAGAGCCTCATCAACACCTCGGAGCGCGAGATCGATGAGGCCGCCTTCGACCTGCTCGCCATGCAGCAGCCCATGGCCGTCGATCTGCGCTTCATCCTCGCCGTCACCAAAATTAATTCTGACCTGGAGCGCGTCGGCGACCAGGCCGTCAACATCGCCGAGCGTGTCATGGACATGACGGACCTCCCCGCGGTTGATCTGCCCGTAGACATCGCGCGCATGGGCGCAGCCGTCAGCGCCATGGTGCGCCGCGCCCTCGAATCCTTCATTGAAGGCAAGGTCGAACTAGCCCAGGCCGTGCTCGAAATGGATAACGTCGTCGATCGCATGAAGGACGATGCCTTCATCCAACTCGTGAAGACGATGAACCAGCGTCCCGAAGTTGTGCGCCAGGCCCTCGACGCGCTGCTCGTGGCCCGCAACCTAGAGCGCGTAGCCGACCACGCCACCAACATCGCTGAAGATGTAATCTTCTGGGTGCAAGGCGCTGACGTCCGCCACAACGTAAGTACGGAAGAGCATCCCGAGCACTCGCCCAGCAACGAAGGCTCGACACGCGCCTCGGGAGCTTAGTCAATCTCTAGCGGTCCCTGTCATCCTGAGCGGAGTCGAAGGATCCCTTGCACCCTTTCGCTACCGGCGGCCTCGAAAGGCGTTTCCACTACGGCGCCAGTTTGTTTCTTGCCACTCCTTTGACCGCAGGCTCACCGCTGAATTACGCTCATCTTTCTTCATCGTCGCACACCAAATCCCGCGGAGGCCCCGTGATCCGATTCTCCCGCATAATTCTCCTGACAGCGTTCCTCGCCTTACACGTCGCGCTCCCGGCACAAGAAGCCAAGCCCGACGCTTCCTCGATCTCTCTGCCCACCAGCAAGATCTTGACGACTCCTTCACCCGGCCGAATCGGTCCCACCAACAGCTTCCCGGCCACCATCGCGATCAGCCCCGACGGCCGCTACGCCGCGCTCTTGAACGACGGCTATGGAACCCAGGAATCCATGGCCATGCAGTCGATTGCAATCCTAGATCTCAAGACGAATCAACTCACCGACTATCCTGACAAACGCTTCAGCGAAGAAGAACGCGTGCACCAAAGCTACTTCCTCGGCCTGGTCTTCAGTTCCGATGGTAAGCACCTCTACGCGTCGGTGGGTTCGATCACTGACCCCACAGGACAGAAGGCGGGAAACACCGGCAACGGAATCGCGGTCTACAGTT
The DNA here is from genome assembly GCA_035566655.1 of Candidatus Dormiibacterota bacterium. GTDB lineage: Bacteria > Acidobacteriota > Terriglobia > Terriglobales > Acidobacteriaceae > Sulfotelmatobacter. The sequence continues at coordinate 116,991 of DATMQT010000003.1, read as the reverse complement.
TCAAAGAAGGCAAGGTCGCTCCTGAAGGATTCATCGCCATCGAACCGCAAGCGCTCGCCCCTGAAAAGAAAGTGGCAATCGCGTTGCGGACGACCCCGCCCGGAACCGCGATCCCGTATCCTGCTGGATTGGCGCTGATCTCGGCCGGAGGAGGCCGCGACCGCCTCCTCGTAGCGAACAATCTCTCGGATAACGCAGTGATGCTCGACGTGACGACCGGCAAGATTCTCCAGCGTTTCGACCTGAGCGCGAGCGATCTAGTCCCATCCTCGTTCCCCTACACGTGCGTAGTCAGGCACGACGCCGACCGCGCCTGGTGCAGCTTGTGGAATGCATCGCAAGTGGCGGAGCTTGACTTGACAAGCGGCAAGGTAGTTCGCTGGATCAAGTTTCAGCAACCGCCGGACCCGCTCGCTCCCGGCTCGCACCCGACGGCGCTTCTCCTGAGTCCCGACGAGAAGACACTGTACGTGGCCTTGTCGAATGCTGACCGGGTAGTCGCGTTCTCAACCACTGATACTCCGCCCGAGGTCAGCTTCGGCACCGATCCTTCAGGACTACACGGGAGTTATCCGACTGCGCTTGCGGCCTCCAAGGACGGCAGACGTGTCTTTGTGGCGGATTCCTCGCTCAATGCGATTGCCGTACTTGATACTTCTTCGCAGCCCGAGCAGTGGAAGGACATCTCCCGGGGAGGATCGCCTTCGGTGATCGGCTTCATCCCCACCGACTGGTACCCCAGCGCGCTAGCCATCCAAGGCGACGACCTCCTAATCGCCACCGCCAAAGGCCAGGGCACGCGCCCGAACGCGGGCCCAGGGAAGACTCCGTGGGAGATTCGCCACCACGAGCATCCCTACATTCCCACGCTGATGCGGGGCTCGATCGCGCGGCTGAACATTCCCGCCACTCTCCCCAAGCTCGAAGAACTTACCCGCGTGGTCGAGCACGACAACCTGCTGCACAGTCCTCCGGGGAAGATCCAGTTCGCAGGCGGCAACAATCCGATCAAGCACGTGATCTACGTCATCAAAGAAAACCGCACCTATGACCAGGTGCTCGGCGATCTAGTTCTCGGTGATCTGAAGGTGGGCAACGGCGACCCATCCCTGACGCTCTACGGCGCCGACATCACGCCCAACGAGCACAAGCTGGCATTGCAGTTCGGCGTGCTCGACAATTTCTACGACAGCGGAGAAGTTTCCGGCGACGGCCATCTCTGGTCCACCGCCGCCATCACCAGCGATTACAATGAAAAAACCTGGCAGATCGCCTACCGCGGCAAGGAACGCACGTATGACTTCGGCGGCAACGTCGCCGACGAAGTACCGCTCGATCACAATCAACCGGATATCGACGATCCCGGCACTGGCTATCTTTGGGATAACCTTGCCCACCACGGCCTGACCTATCGCGACTACGGCGAATTCGTGAACGCCCAGTGGTGCAACAAAACCCGCAAGGCCTCGACGCCGAAACAGGGAACTCCTTCGGCACAAGAGGTGGAGTGCACCCGCACCGAAGTGCATAAGGGTGAAATGCTGGCGCCGAATGTCGGCGACCCGCACGCCGGGCCGAGTCCATTCCCGTGGGCGGTGCCTTTATTCAATTGCGTAAAGCCCACGAAAGCCGTGCTGCGCGATCACTTCGACCCGCTCTATCCCGATTTCAACACCGACTATCCCGATCAGCTCCGCGCCGACGAATTCCTCAACGAATTCACCGCCTACACCCACGCCCGCGAGTTGAACGAAGGCCCCGAGTTCCAACTCCCCGCATTCGTCCTGCTCTATCTTCCCGACGATCACACCGGAGGCACGCGCCCCGAGCGCCCGCGCCCGGCGGCCTCTGTGGCCGATAACGATCTAGCCCTAGGCCGCGTAGTCGACGCCGTCTCCCACAGCCCCTACTGGGACGACACCGCCATCTTCGTTCTCGAAGACGACGCGCAAGACGGCGGCGATCACGTCGACGCCCACCGCTCCATTGCCTTCGTAGTCAGCAAATATTCGCCCGGAACGCAGGCAGAGCCCTACGTCGACCACCGCTTCTACACCACGGTCAACATGATCCACACCATGGAAATGCTGCTAGGCTTGCCTCCCATGAACCAGAACGACGCCTACGCTCCCGCCATGGGCCCAATGTTCTCCGGCGCAGGTAATCAGCCAGCTTTCAAGGCAGATGATCGCAACCTGAAGAACGGCCTGATCTACGAGACCAACAAGCGTGACGCCAAAGGCGCAAGCGAATCCGCGAAAATGGATTTCTCCCGCCCCGACGCAGCCGGAGCCGCCAACCTAAACAAAGTTCTCTGGCGCGACCAGAAAGGCAACACGCCGGTGCCGGCTCCCAAGCACACCGTCCTTCCCGCGGCAGGCGATTAGAACGGGTCGGCTGAAAGTGGCAGGGGCACGGCTTCAGCCGCGCCCCTCAGAGCAAATCAATACGAACTATCGCATCACTGGTGTACTGCGATACCTGTCCCAATGCTCTTGCCGTTCACGATGGGATTGCTGAGCAGCACCGTCGTGCTCAGGCCGTTACTTGTTGCCGCCAGTAAAAGGGTTTGCGATTGCGATGAGCCGGTCTCGCTCATCGTCCCCGTGCCGTTGGACTGAATGGAATACGTGCCCGTTTGCGTCTTCGTGTTGGCCGCCTTATAGACAACGTGACCGTTGTTCACACTCACAACCTGGCAGGAGCTGTTCCACGTTACGCTTGTCGTGTTGGCGCTTGCAGTTTGGTTCTCCTGGCCGATCTCGGTGATGGTAAGGCTTACGTTGCCATTGCCGTCGAACGTTGCCGTGCCGGAAACTGCGTCCATGCCCGTTGACGAGCCGTTCACCGTGAAGGTCACCTGCGAGTTGGTTGGGCAGGTAAAGGTCTTAAACCAGGTATAAGTCTGGGGATCGCCAAACTGAACTGAATAAGCACCGTTCAAGTTTGCGTTGGAATAAGTCTGGGCGAACCCGGTGGCGGACACTAGCAGGATCACAGTAATCAGCGCAATCTTCTTCACACAGTTTCCTTGTCGGCTATCGCCGCAAATCTTGGCGCATCTAAACGCTTCGGCACTCTCGTCGGCGGAGTCGCGCCTGAATGCAACTGGCGAGGACGGGGGTTCGACGAAGGGACCAAAACCAGGAGCCAGGCTACTATGACGCTTCAACTCCGTCAGCTCAATGAACCGACGGTGCCATAAGCCAGCACTTACGAGCTATGACCAGCCCCGCGGATGCGGGGTGGGCTTGGAATTGATTGTTCCCTTTTGGTAGTGGCTCAGTTTGAATTTGTCCGCCTTCTTGAGGGGCGTCATCCGAAACCCGGCGCAGTTCAGCCGGGTGAGGGGTCTCCCACAGTCAGACGCATGCGCGTGGGAGATCCTTCCCTCCGCCTGAAAAGCGGCTCCGCTCAGGATGACGTCACGAAATAAATTCAAACTGAGCCACTTCCCCACAATTCCCTTGACTTCAATCCTCAGACCTGAGACCCTATCTCTATACGCATTGGCTCTTTGACATAAGAATAGCAATGAGATAACTCCTGCAAATGCAATATTTTGCGGGCCGCTCGCTGATTGCAAGGCACTTAGCGACGGGAGCACCGGCTAAGTCCTTTGAATGGAATATTTTACGAGTAAGTTGTTTGTTTCCAATATTTTAGCCGGATTCGAGCCATATCCGACGACCGTAACTCGTTGATTCCAGATATTTTACCCCAGATAGATCCGCGTTTTTTTTGATCTGGATCTCGGCCCCGACCCAAGCCGAAGCCCGAAGCCCGAAAGCCGAAGCCCGCTCTCCTGCTTTACACTTAGAGATGTGAAGATTGCGCTCGGCCAAATCAATCCCACGGTCGGAGATTTCTCCGGCAACGCCGCTAAGATGATCGACTACGCCCGCCGCGCGCAAGCGGCCGGCGCGGGACTCATCCTGTTTCCCGAGTTGTCGGTCTGTGGATACCCGCCCCGCGATCTGGTCGAGCGGCCATCCTTCGTCGCGCGCAATCGAGAAAGCGCCGAGAACATTGCCGCGAAGACGCAGGGCATCTCCGTCATCTGCGGTTTAGTCACTCCGGCCCACTCCGAAACCGGCAAGTCGGCGATGAACTCCGCCGCGCTGTTGCAGGACGGCAAGATCGCCTTCCTGCAATCGAAGATGCTCTTGCCCACCTATGACGTGTTCGACGAGATGCGCAACTTCGCTCCAGCCAAAAGCCAGGACTTGTTCTCCTTCTGCGGCAACCGCATGGCGCTCACCATCTGCGAAGACGCTTGGAACGACAAGCTGTTCTGGCCCAAGCGTCTGTACACGGTCGATCCTATCGAAACGCTGATCCGTGCTGGCGGCAACTTCGTGCTCAACATCTCGTCGTCGCCTTTCTGGATCGGCAAACGCGAACTGCGCCGCGATATGCTGGCCGCCATTGCCCGCCACCACAAAGTCCCGGTCGCGCTGGTAAATCAGGTCGGAGGCAACGACAGCCTCGTCTTCGACGGTTCCAGCATCGTGCTCAATACAGAAGGGAACGTGATCGCCCAAGGACGATCATTCGAAGAAGATCTGATCTACTTCGATTCGAAAGAACTGACCGGCGACCTTCACAATCAGATCGAAGGCGAGGAAGCCGGCGTCTACGCCGCGCTGGTATTGGGCACGCGCGACTACATGCGCAAGTGTGGATTTCAGCAAGCCATCATCGGACTCAGCGGCGGCATTGATTCGGCACTTACGGCCGTCATCGCCGCCGATGCGATCGGGCCCGAGAACGTGGTCGGCGTGGGTATGCCCGGTCCATACTCTTCGCCCGGCTCAATCGACGATGCCCGCGCGCTGGCCAACAATCTCGGCATCCGCTTCGAGTTGCTCTCGATCAATCAAATCGTCGAAGCGTATCGCCAGAGCTTGCAAGACGTTTTTGCGGGACGCAAGGAGGATGTTACTGAGGAGAACATTCAGTCGCGCGCGCGCGGCACGCTCCTGATGGCGTTGTCCAACAAGTTCGGAGCGATCGTGCTATCCACCGGCAATAAGAGCGAACTGGGCGTGGGCTACTGTACACTTTACGGAGACATGGTTGGCGGCCTCGCGGTCATCTCGGACGTGCCGAAAACGCTGGTGTATCGGCTGAGTCACTACGCAAATTCGCGCCGCCCAGTGATTCCCGAGGCCACGCTGGAGAAGCCGCCGTCCGCGGAGTTGCGGCCCAACCAGAAAGACAGTGACTCGCTGCCGCCCTACGAAATTCTGGACGCAGTGCTCGAAGATTACGTGGAAGCGGCGCACTCCGCCGAGCAGATCGCCGCCGAGCATGGTTTCGACATTGAGGTCGTGCGCCGCGTGGTCCGAATGGTGGATCGCGCCGAGTACAAGCGCCAGCAGGCGGCTCCAGGAATTAAGATTTCTCCCAAGGCCTTCGGCTACGGACGCCGTTTTCCCATCGCAGCGAAGAGCGAGGTTTGACAGGGAGTCCCCAGTGACGAGTCACAGGATCCCAGCGTGCCCTGCTTCATAAGATCTCTGAATTGAAAGGAAACCATGCGCAGTTCTATCAATTTGATTCTTACTTTCCTGCTCACGAGCAGTCTGGCCGCAGCACAAACCCCGACTGCCGCGAAGCCCGCACCGGCGGCCACGATCCTTCCCTCGGAAGCTACCGTCGACGCCTTCATGCAGCAGACTTTCGGTTATGACTCGAAGGTGAGTTGGAAGATAGCCAGCATCAAACCAGCGGCGGCGCCCGGCCTGGCGCAGGTCGACGTGATTCTGGCCAGCCCGCAAGGCCAGCAAGGCAGCCGCTTTTTCGTTACTGCGGATGGCGAGCATGCCGTGCTCGGCGAGATCATTCCGTTCGGCGCCAAGCCCTTCGATCCCGCGATGAAGACGCTGGAGAAGGGCATCACCGGCCCGTCGCGCGGGCCGAAGAACGCCCCGGTCACGATTGTCGAGTTCGGAGATTTGCAGTGTCCCGCCTGCAAGGCGGCGCAGCCTGCGATCGAGGGACTCATCGCGGCTGAACCCAACGCGCGTTTTGTCTTTCAGAACTTTCCCCTGCCAGAGATCCACAATTGGGCAGCGAAAGGGGCGGCTTATGCTGACTGCGTCGGGCAGGCGTCGAATGATGCGTTCTGGAAATTCATCGCCAAGACCTATGAGACGCAAGCGGACATAACCGCCGCAAACGCCGACGAAAAGATGACCGCGATCGCTGATGGCGCGGGCGTGAAGGGTGCGGACATTGCAGCTTGCGCCAACACCCCGGTTACACAGGCGCACGTGGATGCTTCCCTGGCCTTGGGCAAGGCGGTGAACGTAACTGGCACTCCGACTCTCTTCATCAATGGCCGCAGCATCGGAAACATCGCTAATGTTCCCGCCGACACGCTGAAGGGTCTGGTGGATTTTGCTGCGAAGGACGGGAAGTAGAGCTACTTCTCGGTCACCCAAATCTCATCCGTACTGAAATCGCGGCTGACCACGACGTGCGGCGTGATCATGATGAGCAACTCGTCGTCCTCTTTCATGCGGTTGTTGTCGGACGCAACCCATTTGAGGCCCGGAATGGCTGCAACCGCAGGGATTCCGCTCATCGAAAGCTGATCGTTGGTGGTGATTTCGCCCGCTACAACGGCGGGCTCGCCATCGCGCAGCCTGATGCTGCCCTTGTATTCCTGGTTGGCAATCACCGGCACCCCATTCGCGCTTTGCCCGGTCAGCGAGCGTACTTGGAGTTCCAGCGTCAGGCTCACTTCGCGGTCGCTGTGGATTACGGGCTTGGCCTTGAGGCTCAGGCCCAGGTCCTCGTAACTCACCGACGGGAAAGGCGGGACGTAGGTCTGATTGCCCAACACTGCCGAGATCGCGGCCGAGTTCGCGATTGGCGAGTAGGAAGCGTTCAGGATGGGGTAGCGCTGGCCCAGGTGGAAGGTTGCTTCGTTGCCTTGCCCCGCGCGCAGCGTGACGTGGCTCAAGCTGCGGGCCCATGATTCATTCAGGGAAAGAGCCATCGTAAGATGATCCAGGCTCACTCCTGAGAAAGTGAGGCCGCCGCCGAAGGTCGCGAGAGGTTGGCTGAAGATGCCATTCGACTGACCTTGCAGTTGCGCCAGAAGGCCGGAGAGCGCAGTACTCCCGGCGGCGTTAATGCCTCCGGAAGCAATCAGCTGGTTGACGAGCGACGAGATGCTCTGTCCGCCCAACGCCGCAAGCGCCGCCACCGGAATGTTGAACATGTTGAATGTGTTGGGAACGTGCATGCCGATTTCGCGCGTGAAGTTGTGGCTGACGTTGAAGACCTGAATATCGAGTGAAACCTGCGGGCGATCGCCGGTCAACTGACGCAAGAGCCTGGTACACGCGGCGAGCGTCGCCTGCGGGGCACGCACTTCCACGGTTCCCGTTTGCCCTGAGCTTATTTTCTGGAAGTCGCAGATATTGCGCAGGGCGGTGACCATTTCGGTGGCCTGCTGGGGAGTTGTCGCACCGGGGACGCTGAAGGTCGCGAGCGACATGCGGTCGTACTGCTTGTGATTGTCCGTGGTATCGGCCGCAATCAGCAACTGGTGCGCATCGAGCGCCGTCCACATAGTCTTGCTGACTCGGCAGGCCAGGCTGAGGGCGGTGAAGAAGTCGACATCGTCCACATAGAAGCGCACCGATTTTGCCTGCACGGAATCGTCAAATTCAGCATTCACGCCAAAGGCTGAGGCCAGTTCGGTGAACAGGCCGCGCACATCGCCACGGTAGTGGAAGGTTGCCCGCTCCGCTTTTTGAGGCTGGAGATGGATTTCACTGGAATCGGCCATCAGTTGCGCCATGCCGCTCAACGCGGGCGCCGCTGAGTTGCGCATCGCATCCGCGAGCCGCTCCTGGGTGTAGGCATTGTCGGGATCAAGGTCCAGCGCGGCGCGAAACTCGGCCACAGCCTGCTCCCGGTGGGCGTCGGCGAGGAGTGCGTCGCCGCGCTCGGTGTGCTGAAACACCAACTGCGCCTTCGTCATTTCGCGCGCGGAGAGGAACGTTGCATTCTGCGGAACCAGCCGCGCGGCCTGGTCGAACTGGGCGAAGGCTCCTTGCAGTTGCTGATGGTCCTGCAATTTGAGGCCGTGGTTATAGGCGTTGCGGGCTTGCTTGACATCCTGCTTGGAGGGAGCGCAGTTGACGCTGCCCGGCACGCCGCTGGCGCAGGAGATCGGCGGAGCCGCGACGGTCGGTTCGTCGCCAGCAAACGCCGAGACGCCCGGCATCGCCGCCAAAAGACCGACCGCGAGAATAGGCCACGCACGATGCATTGGCTTTGATTTTAACCTGCCGCTCACGTTCCGCCGAGGGCTAATAGTCCCCGTACCTTCGGGCGCAATGGGGGTAAGGTAGGGAGCTGGCAGCCCGTAAGAACGGGCAAGGAGCGCTTCCTTGCAGGGACGTTAGAGGCGTAAAGGCCTGTGAACAACAACTGAGATGTAGAATCTTCCGATGATCCGCTGTCGAATGTTATTCGCTGTTTTGATTGTCGTTTCCGTCTTGAGCGTGTACGCTCTGCCGTCTGTCGGCAGTGATTACTCTCAGAAATCCGTGGCAGAACTAATTGACGAACTGACTCAGATCAATGCCCAATCGCAGGGGATAAATAGCGCCGCTATCTATGAGGGTTTTATCGCTGACGATTCTCCCGGTTCATTTGAAGTCGGTGTGCTAGGGGTTGCTCCGACTATAGTGCCGCCGCCAATGAGAGAGTTGGTGCGACGCGGCCCTGTCGCGCTCCCAGAGTTAATCCAGCACCTCGGTGACAAAAGGCCGACCAAACTCGAAGTGGGCAATAAACCGTCCGGTAGACAGGTTGGTGTGGATGCTTTCATGTTCATGTACTTCAGTGATGAATACGACCCACGCGTGCCTCACTGGTGGAGCGACGAGGAATGGAAGAAGGGTCCTCGGCCAATAGAGAGGAGTTTTGAGGGCCTATACACGGTGAAAGTTGCGGATGTCTGTTATGTTCTCATCGGCCAGATTGTTAATCGTCGCTTGCTGCCTGTCCGGTATCAGCCCAGCGGAGGATTGGTGGTGAACTCTCCCATTGAAGCTCCGGAGCTCTTCGAGAGAGTACGAAGTGACTGGGGTCGCGCTGATACACAAAGTCTTAGAGCAGCTCTTTTAGAGGACATACACGCGACAAATCAGCCCAAGGGAGTCAGCCAAGATGAATATACTGAGAGATTCGTTGATCCAGCGCTGGCAAGGCTGAGGGCATATTTCCCGGACACATACAACTCGCTTGAAGGCCCTGATCTGCAGAAAAGAAAAGCCTTTGAGAAACGAGAGAAAAAACGGCGACGTTCATCCAATCGGTGATTGGCGATAAATCGCCGTTTCACTCATTGCCTCCAGCGCAAGTGAGCGGGACTATTCGTAGTTGAAGTGGCCAGAGACTCCGCAGTCCAACTCAACTCAACATCAGCCGCTCAATGTCCCGCGCCTTGCCGGTCTTGTCATCGCAGTCAATCACCACGGCGCATAGCCGGACGTCGCCCGTGGCTGGCTCGAAGCGCGTCGGCATGCCGTTGAGGAATTTGTTGACCACTAGCTCTTTCTTTACGCCGATCACGCCGTCGTAAGGGCCGGTCATGCCTACGTCGGTGACGTAGGCGGTTCCCTTGGGCAGAACGCGTTCGTCCGCCGTGGGCACGTGAGTGTGCGTGCCCACGACCGCGGTCACGCGGCCGTCGAGATACCAGCCGAGCGAAATCTTCTCCGAGGTGGCCTCGGCGTGGAAGTCCACGAAAATTACTTTGGCGTCGATCTTCTGCAAGAGCTGATCGGCGACGCGAAAGGGATCGTCATTCGAGGCCATGAACACGCGTCCCTGCAGGTTGATCACCGCGTACGGGATTTTGTGCTTGTGGCCCTGGTACACGCCCCAGCCGGGCATGTCCGCGGGATAATTGGCGGGACGAAGAACGCGGCGTTGCGGGCCGTGGCCATTGCCTTCGGCCATTTGGAAGAAGTCGATGATCTCGCGTTTGTCCCAGACGTGGTTGCCGGTGGTGATGACGTCAATATTCAGCTCAAACAGTTCCTCGGCGAGCGCGGGAGTGATGCCGAAGCCGGCGGCCGAGTTCTCGCCGTTGGCGATGACGAGGTCGATGGCGTGGTCGCGGACAAGGCCCGGCAGGCGGTCTTTGACGATGGTGCGGCCAGGTCGTCCGAAGATGTCGCCGATGAAGAGAATCCGCATGCGTAGCGCCGGTGCCCGCCGGCTTTAAGGCGAAATTCGATGGTAACACGCGGAGTTTGCTCTTCCTGAGCCGCCGCGTTAGGAAGCAGCATCTGCCGAAATCTATTGTTTCTTCTTTATTCGGCAGTCGGCGAAGGCAATGGGCTCGTTGAGTTTGCCCTGAGGCAAAGACATTGTCAGGGTTATGGTTCGGGGTAGCGGAAGCCCTTCGATGTCCTGGTATTCCACGCTGACCGATAGAGCCTGCGAATTCGAGCCTGCCGAATAATTCGCTTCGTACTTCGACAGAACTAGGCCGCCGGCGTGCGGAGTAAAATGTGGGTGAACCGTACCTTCGAATGTTGGAGTTTTTGCCTCCACGGTGTCAATCACGAAGTCTCGGCCCATGGATATCACGGCGTGCACATCTTTCTCGTCGGCCGTGAATCGATAACCGGCGCTAGTTTCTTCCATCTGATAGTCACTATCTGATCCGGAAAGCGGAGGGTTGATCATAAACTGTGACCATGTTTGAAAGAAGCCCGTCAGCATCCGATCCATTCCGTCGGTCACGTCGCGAAGACGCTTAGCCACTCCCTCGTTTGGCGGAGCTACATCAGATTGATGTGAGACCGAGGCGGCGCCCGTGGGACCGACCACAACGCGAAAATGCATTTGCCTTGCGGCTGGCAGGACCTGATCGCGTCCAACCGCGTCCATCTTCAGGTCTTTGTATGCAGTATCCCAGTCGGGCAGCACCTGGCAACTGAACTCAATCAAGCCACTGCTGCCGAGGTTGTAATAAGTTCCGTTAGCTTTCTTTAAAACGTAGTTCTTGTCTCCGCACAACGCCACAGGAGCATAGGTTCCTATCGTCGCAAAAAGGAAAAGCAGAATCAGCTTCTGGCTGAATTGCATTCTCATCGCCGTTTCCTCCGATTGTTTTCATTACCGTGCCAGTTCCGCGGTTCGCAGAAAATCGTAGTTTCCCGCAGGATTCAGCTTCAAATTCACAACGCGCTTGTTGTGGACGAGAACATTGTCCAGATACCAGAGATCGATGTAAGGAAGTTCATCGGCGAGGATGCGCTGGAGTTCGGCGTAGAGCGGCTTGCGGATTTTAGGATCGACTTCACGGCGGCCCTGATCGATCAGCGCGTCCACCTTAGGGTTCGAGTAAAAGCCGCGATTGGCACCGTTCGGCGGGAACCTCGAGGAGTGAAACACATAAAAGATGTCCGGATCCTGGTTCCCTCCGACCCAGCGGAGGCTGTAGAGCTGAAACGCTCCGTGAGTCACGTCGGCGAAAAAGGTGGCTGTTTCGAAGCTGCGAATGTCGAGGGCAATTCCCACCTCGCGCAACTGCTGCTGCATCACGGCGACCATGAGGCGCGTACTCTCAGTAGTCGAGGTTTTCATGGTTAGGTGAAAACGCACGCCATTGGTCAGGGGATAGCCCGCTGCGTCGAGAAGGGCGCGCGCCTTCTCGGGATCGTGATCGTAAGAGGGCACATTTCCGTTGTACGCCCAACTTTGCTGGGGTAGAACGCTGCGTGCCGGCCGCGCCTCGCCGCGCCACAGATAATCGATCATGGGACGGCGGTCGAGAGCATAGGCGATGGCCTGACGCACACGCGCATCTTTGAGAATGGGATCGCGCAGGTTGAAGCCCATGTACTGAACTTCCGTGCCCGGGGCATGTTCGACGGCGAGAGAGGGCTCACGCTCGAGGGTGAGCACCGTGTCAGGCGTAAGGAAGTTGCTGGCGATGTCCCCGGTCCCTTTGCGCAGTTCGAGGGCCGCGGTCGTGGCGTCGGGCACAACTGCGAAACGCACGCGGGCCAGCTTTACTTTCTCGCCCCAATAGGCGTCGTTGCGTTCAATGATTACTTCCTTGTCCGTTTCGGCGCTAACGAACTTGAACGGCCCCGAGCCGATGGGGTGCCGTGAGAATTCATCTCCGCTGCCTGCGGGGACGATGCCGACCGCTCCATCGGTGAGGTTCCACAGCAACGCGGCGTCCGGTTCCTTCATGTGAAATATGACGGTGAGATCGTCCGGAGCATTGATGTGATCGACAAAGCGGTATGCGGACGCCCGGGTGCTGCGAATCTTTCCCGTCAGCAGGGAATCGAAAGTCCATTTCACGTCGCGCGAAGTGAGTGGACGCCCGTCGTGAAATCTCACGCCTTGGTGCAGATGAAAGATGCAGGTGAGGGCGTCGGGGACGTCCCAGCGCTCGGCCAGTCCTGGCGCGGCGTTCAGGTCGGCGCCGCGCACGACCAGGTAATCGAAAAGCAGACTGTCGATGCGCTCCGATTGGGCGTCGACCCCGACCCGCGGGTCCAGATTCGCGGGGCTGGATTCGATCACCATCACCAGCGTGTTGGGATCGGGCTGGCTGGAACAGGAGAGCAGGGAAACCATCAAGGAGAGGGCGGCGAGGACTGAGGAAGCCCGGGGCATCAGAGGCCGTCCTGGCACATCTGGTGGAGCGCATTGACTGTGTTCCAGTTTCGGGTAGTGGTGACGACCAACAGAATTCGGTCTACGGGCTTTTTCATCAGAACACTTTGGGACATTCCGTTCGGCAGGTAGAAGTAAAGCTCTCTGTCTGAACCGCGAGTCCGATCTGGCGGGGCCATCAGGTCGGCCAGCTTCTTCAAGGCGGCTGGGGCAGGAGCTTCAGACAGGAACATGACGTGGAGCTTTTCCGGGTCGATCCCGCGCTCTTTCAAGAATGGGTTGTTTGCGATTGCCTTGCCGAATTCACCGGCGGTTCTTGAAATGACCGAGGCCGGGAAGCCGAAATCCTTAAGGATTCTTTCTTCGATTCTCTTCGACACTTGTGATGTAGAAGATTTCGCGGCTTTGAAAACCACGTTGCCGCTCTGGATGTAGGTCTTCACTTGCTCGAATCCCAGCGCTTCGAACGATGCGCGAAGCTGGTTCATCTTGATCCGCTTGTGTCCGCCTACGTTGATGCCGCGGAGCATGGAGACATAGATCATAGGTTTACGAACTCGCTACAAGGTTAAGGGTACGAAATCTTACCCAGTACCGCCGTACGCTTCGCCCCGGTCGCCGAGGGCACGTTGGAGGGCCGCCGGTGCCAGGTTTCATAGGCCAGAACTGCAAATGCCGCGGCTTCTTTCGCGGCGGAAGGCAGTCCGAATTCGTCGGAGAAACGCAGCTGCAATCCGAGCGGCGCCAGTTCTCTTGTTAACATTTTCACGAGCGTGGCATTTTTGGATCCGCCCCCGGAGAGGATCATTTCATGAAACGCCTGCTTGGGCCCGGAGTTCGAGTCCTCTATGACAAACCGCCGCACTGCATCGGCAATCGACTTTGCGGTCAGGACCGTGGCTGTGGCTACAACATCTTGCTTGCGGCAACGTCCGCAGCGGCGCAAGAATTCGCGCACGAACTCGCGGCCGAACTCTTCTCGTCCTGCAGTTTTCGGAGGAGGCTTCCGGAAGAAGTCGCGCTGCAATATTCCTGGGATGACTTCTTCTATCACTGTCCCGGAAGCCGCGATCTTTCCGCCGCGATCGAACGGCCGGCCGAACAGCTTCTCGGTGACGGCGTCGATCACCATGTTGCCTGGTCCGGTATCGAACGCGACTACATTGCTCGCGGCTGCGCCCGCAGCGATTGCCGTAAGGTTCGCGATGCCTCCGATGTTTTGCACGATGCGTCCTACGCGCGCATCGCGGAACAGCATGTAGTCAAGGAATGGAACCAGCGGCGCGCCTTTGCCCCCCGCCGCCATATCTGCCGGACGAAAATCCGAAACCACGGGCACGCCGACTCTGGCCGCTATGATCGCTGCCTCGCCCGTCTGCCACGTCGCGGTCACACTGCGTCCGAGAAACCGAGCGGGTTCTCCCTGGTGATAGAGTGTTTGTCCGTGACATCCGACCAGGTCTGACTTTACGCGGAACCGCCGCTGGGTGGCGAGGACAGCGTCGGCATAAAGTTCGCCCAGCAGGAAGTTCAGTCGAGCTAAATCGCCCACGCTGGCTTGCGAGGCGTTCATCGCGGCCAGCACTGCGGCTCGTACCTTCTTTAGATAGGGGTATTCTGCGTGGCCTAGAAGTTCGAAAGCAACACGGGAACGCCCACCGATGCGTGCCAATGCCACATTGATGCCATCAGCGGACGTCCCGCTCATTACACCGGCCACGACCGTTGCTTTGTTCGTCATGATCGCGGCCGCCGTACAGCCTTCTCACGTTGATTCTCCGTACGATTCAGAGCCTCCAGCCGTACCTGTTCGCCGAATTCCCAGAGGTTTCGCGAAAGTCTTTCAACCGTGGCGGAAGAGGGCGCTGCCCGCCTGCGTAAGATTGTGGCCGATTTCTTCTTGAAGGCGAGCACGCGTCGCGACGATTCCGCGACACGCCTGGCGAACTTCGGGTCGCGCTCTGCCGACTGGACTAACTCATCGTAGGCTTGTTCGATGAAGTCCGCACGATGACAGACCAGACACAAATCTCCGCCCGCGCGAAGGAACTCGACCGCGGCCTCTCCCACCGGAGCCGCCGACAGGACTCCGCCCATCTCCAGATCGTCGGACACGATTAGATCCCGGAAGCCGATACGGTTGCGCAGGATGTCTGTAATCCAGACCTTCGAGAGCGATGCTGGAGTCTGACTCTTCGTCACCAGGGGATACGCCGCGTGCGAAATCATCACCATTGGCAACTGAGTGCGGAGCGTGCGATAAGGGAGCAGATCCTCGGTCCGTAACTTTATAAGGGGTTTAATGATCACCGGCAGTTCGCGATGGCTATCGAGTTTGCCCTCGCCGAGGCCGGGAAAATGTTTACCGCATCCAATGACGCTAGACGCACGGAGCCCGGCGAGGAAGTCGCGCGCATAGGCAACCGTTTCGCGCGGATTCGCCGAGACTGTTCGCGAACCCATCACGCTGCGCGATGCTACGAACGCGAGGTCGAGCACGGGTGCGAAGTCGACGTTGAATCCCAGGGCGCGGCAGTTTTCTCCAATTACCTGCCCGTGCTTGCGGAAGAGTTTGCGATCGACGGTGGCGAATACATCCGCTGCCGAGGGCGTTGGGCCGAGCACGTCACGAAAGCGGTCCACGTGACCGCCTTCGAGATCGACGCAGGTGAACAACGGCGTGGAAACGCACTTCTGACAATCGTGCAGCAGTTGCCAGGTCTGGTCCGGACTCTTGATATTTCGCGCGAACAGGATCACTCCCGCTGGCTGCAAGCGCATGAGCAGCGAACCGAGCCGCGGCGTCATTTCCGTGCCGTCGAATCCGACGATCAGGAGTTGACCGATCTCCATCGACGCCGAAGCTCGTCTCATTGGTCCTCATGCCCTCCGCGAGACGGAGGAACCCAGTGGGCGACCGTCCAGAACCAGTCGGCAATCGCGACGAGAAAAGCTAAGAGAGAAATCTGCATCACCATTGAGTCCGCGAAGGCAAGTGTGGGTCGCGCGGTGAGCGAACTGCGGAGATAGGTCAACGCGAGGGCGAGGCTCAAATGAGCCGCGAAGAGGGCGCATCCAATCTTCACTAGCCTGTTTGGCCATCTAAAGACGAAGAAAAGGCAATAAACAAGTGTGAGAGCAGCACCAAGGCGATTAAGCGTCCCGCTGATCACAATCTGATTAGGGGTACCCCACAGAATGTGCCGGATGTCACGCGTCAGCATCAGACTGAGGATAATGAAAAGCACCACTAGCAGCGCAGTGGTCGTAAAATCGCTATCCACAGTGATTTCGCCAAAGCGCGTAGGTCTGCCACTCATTCGACTTGCCTCTTCAACTCCGCCAACAGATTCAGCGCCTCCAGCGGCGTGAGCCGGTTCAAGTCTACTTCGCGCAGCTTCTCCAGAACGGGCTGTGATATCGGCGTGAAGATGGTCAACTGCGTTGGCGGAGGCGTGGCCCCGGGCGAGAGATGCTCTGTCAGTTGGCGTTCAGCAGATTCGTGCTCAGTGAGAACCTCGCGGGCTCGTGTGATTACTTCGTTTGGGAGTCCTGCCAGTTTGGCGACTTCGATGCCGTAGCTGCGGTCGGCCGCACCCGGCTCGACTTTCCGTAGGAAGACGATGCCACCGCCGGTTTCTTTTACTGAGACGTGATAGTTCTTCACACCGGCGAGTTGCTCGGCTAGTTCTGTGAGTTCGAAATAGTGAGTAGCGAATAAAGTCTTGGCGCGCACGCGCGCGTGCAGGTACTCGACCGCGGCCCAGGCAATCGCAAGGCCGTCGTAAGTGGAGGTGCCGCGGCCTACTTCATCGAGCAAAATAAGTGACCGAGCGGTCGCAGTGTGCAGGATCGCGGCTGTCTCGGTCATCTCGACCATGAAGGTCGAGCGGCCGCGCGCCAGATTGTCGCTGGCGCCGATGCGGGTGAAGACGCGGTCCACGACGCTGAGGCGTGCCGAGCGGGCTGGAACGAACGAGCCCATCTGCGCCAGGATCACGATCAGCGCTGTCTGCCTTAAGTAAGTGGACTTGCCGCCCATGTTCGGCCCGGTCAGCAGCAAGATTGTGTGGGTTGTCGAGTTTAAATAAAGATCGTTGGGGACGAAGCGCTCGCTACCTCCGGCCATCTCCTGCTGCTCGATTACGGGATGGCGGCCTTCGACGATCTCCAGTTCGCCTGCGTCGGTTTCTCCCGATGATAGGAGAAGAGGTCGGCAGTAATTGCGCAGCGCCGCGACGTGGGCCAGCGAGGCCAGCACATCCACCTCTGCGAGAGCGAGCGCCGTCTGCCGGATTCGCCTTGCTTCGGCGGCAATCGCGGTGCGCAGCTCGGTGAAGAGCCGCCGCTCGATCTCGACAATCTTTTCCTGCGCGTCGAGAATCTTGGCTTCATACTCTTTCAACTCAGGCGTTGTGAAGCGCTCCGCTCCGACCAGGGTTTGTTTGCGTTCATAGTCTTGAGGCACCAGGTGCAGGTTCGGCTTCGAGACTTCGATGTAATAACCGAAGATGGAGTTGAATTTAACCTTGAGCGAGCTGATCCCTGTCCGCCCGCGCTCGCGCTGCTCGATCTGCGCCAGCACTTGCTTGCTGTTGCGGGAGAGCTCGCGCAGCTCATCGAGATCGCGATCCATGCCCGCAGCAATCACGCCACCATCGGCAAAACTCAGCGGCGGTTCCTCGACGATTGTTTTTTCAATGCGCCCGCGCAGATCGCCCAGTTCGTCGAGCGATCCGTGCAGAGTGTTCAGCCGGACCGCCGCCAACCGTCCCAACACAGCTTTGATTGCCGGAATCTTCGCGAGCGACGCCGCCAGGGCCAGGACGTCCCGCGGGTTCGCCGTCTCCAGCGTGACGCGGCTCAAAAGCCGCTCCAGGTCGAGCACGCCATCGAGCGCGCGGCGCAACTCTTCGCGTGCGATCGTGTTCTTCACGCCGGACTCTACCGCGTCGAGGCGGGCACTGATTTCCGCCAGATCGAGCGACGGCCGCAGCAGCCACGAGCGCAGCAGGCGCTTGCCCATGGGCGTGACCGCGGCGTCGATGGAGCGAAACAAGGTAACGCCCGCATCCGACCCGGCAAACAGCGGTTCGATCAACTCGAGATTGCGGACCGTGACCGCATCCAGCACCAGACAGTTCTGCCGCTCGTACCAGCCGATGCGGTCGACGTGATCGAGCGATCCGCGCTGGGTGGAGCGCACATAGTAGAGAATCGCTCCGGCCGCCGCCGCCGCCGCCGTCCGCCCCGCGAGGCCAAATCCTTCCAGCGACAGCACTCCGAAATGATTCTCCAGCAGCGGAATTGAATGGTCGGGAGCGAAGATCCAGTCGTCCAGTGGAGTCTCGGCGCAGGCGGAGCCCGGGGCACGCGGCTGAGGCGCTTGGGCGGGTATGGTTAAAGCGGGACTTTTCTTCACTTCAAACAGCGGCGCCGCCGACCCATACAACAATTCTTTCGGCTTGAGTTGCTCCAGTTCCTCCTGTACCCGCCGCAGGGCGCTCTCTCCCGAGAATTCCGTGGCGCGAAACTCTCCGGTGGAAAGATCCAGTGCGGCGAATCCAACCCGATCACCGACCTGCGCCAGCGCTGCCAGAAAATTGTTTTCTTCAGAGCCCAGGAGCGAATCCGCTGCCGTGCCTGGCGTAACCACCCGCGTCACCTCGCGCCTGACCAACTTCTTCGCCAGCCGCGCGTCTTCCATTTGCTCGCAGATGGCCACTTTGAACCCTTTGCGGATGAGCTTGCCAATGTAGCCTTCAGCCGCATGGTGCGGAACTCCGCACATGGGCACCCCGATGCCTTTTTCTTTATTGCGCGACGTGAGAGTGATCTGGAGTTCCTTGGACGCGACGATCGCGTCATCAAAGAAAAGCTCGTAGAAGTCCCCTAGACGGAAGAACAGTAGCGCGGTGGGATGTTCTTTCTTGACGGCGGCGTACTGCCGCATCAGCGGGGTGGACGGCTCAGTCATCAAAAGCGGAGTATAGCAAGGTTTCAATGTTTCAAAGTTGACCGTGTGCAGTTCGTCTTTGAAACCTTGCAACCTTGCAACTCTGAGAACCTTGCCCTTTAGCTTGACGCAGCTTCTCCTCCAGTGTTTACCTAATGCATGGAACTGCGCAAAGATCCCATCACTCGCTCCTGGGTCATGACGGGAGACGACCCGGCTGAGAGCACTCCGCGTTCTGAAGGTGCTTGTCGTTTCTGTCCTGATTCACGAGAACCCACTCAGATAGTTGCCGCACTGCCTAGCGCTTCGGGCTGGTCGGCGCGGTCCATGGTGCATCCCACGCCGCTTTACCACATTGAAGGCGAGCCCGGACGCCGGGGTGACGGCATTTACGACCGCATGAGCTCGGTGGGCGCGCATGAAGTGCTAGTGGAGAATCCCCGGCACGACCGGCAGCTCTGGCAGGCCAGCGACGATGAGATCGGAATGTTCCTGCGCCTCGCGGCCGAACGCATCCTCGATCTTAAACGCGACCCACGCATCAAGTACGTCAGCCTTTACAAAGACTACGGCCCCAACGCCGGCCAGGAATTCAGCCATCCCACGTCGCAGCTCACCGCCACGATGTTTGTGCCGCGCCGCGTGCTCTACGAACTGCGCGCGGGACGCGAGTATTTCTCCGACAAAGAGCGCTGTGTCTTCTGCGACATTCTCACCCAAGAAGAGCGGCAGGCCTCGCGCGTGATCGAGGCCCGTGGAGATTACGTTGCGCTTGGGCCTTATGCCCCGCGCGTCCCGTATGAAACCTGGATCATTCCTCGTAACCATGAAGCCTCATTCGAGCGCACCGGCTTGTCGAAACCGGGGCTGCGGACCAACCTGGCCGCGCTTCTGCGCCGTACTCTCCAGCGAATTCGCACGATCACTGAGGGTTTCCATCTGGTCCTCCACACCTCGCCCAACAGCCTGCATCCTTCAAAGACGCTCGGCTATTGGAAGACCATTGACGAGGACTACCACTGGCACATCGAGATCATGCCGGTGGTGGCCGCCAAGGCGCGCTCATACACTTTCAAGGAAGTTTATTATTCGCCGGTCAGCTCAGAGACAGCGGTCAAGCAATTGCGGGAGGCGAAGATTGATGGCTGAAACATTGACTCAAGCTAGAGTTACGGGCCTGATCCCCATGGCGCATGCCGCCGACGTGCAGCGTGCGATTGATTTCTACATGCTGCTGGGGATGGAACTGCGCGGCAGTTTGAAAAACAGTAGCGGCGATCTTCAGTGGGCGCACATCGGATGCGAGCACGCGGAGTTGATGTTGACACGCGCGAGTGAACCGGTTGTCCCCAGCCAACAGGCCGTGCTGTTCTATCTCTACTCGCCGAATCTCGTTGCCCTGCGAGATCAATTAATCGCCGCTGGAGTCCGCGTCTCGGACATTACGTAGCCCGAGCACATGCCGAAGGGCGAAATCCGCGTCGACGACCCTAATCGATACTGCCTGCTGATCGGCCAGGCCGACTGAGATTCGGCAGGTGCGGCTACTGCCTACCCCCAGCCTTTCGCAGCAAGCGGGTGACTTCGCTGTTGTTCCGGACAATGGCCCACGCCAAGGCGGTGTAGCCGTTGCGGCTGCGCAGATTCACATCCGCACCCGCCGCCAGCAGCGCCTTGATCACCTCCGGCTTTGCCTTGGGGTTCCGGCAAGCCACGATCAGGGCTGTTTGCCCGGTCTGGTCCAGGGCGTTCACGTTGGGCTTTACTGGCGCGGAGAGCAACCCCTGCACCGCCTTTAAGTCTTCCCGCGAGGCAGCCCGCATCAGGTCGGTTTCGTCGGGATCCTCCAGGGTTTCGCCGCCGTTGCCCAGATCGATCGGCCACGCGATGGGAATGATCCTGACCACCTTGACACCAACTTCTCCATTCATCTTCTGCCAGTCGTTCAGCTTGAAATAACTTTTCAGCAACGGCTGAACCTGTGTCTCGACGATCGATTGCCATACGGGACCTCCGGCCTCGCGCCAGGTTGACCCGGCTGCGTCCCAGTCCCGCAGATGGAACGAACTGAAGCCGTCAGCTGAGTCCCACTCAAAATGCGCGTTCACGGTACGAGTAAAGCCGGCCGGACTGATCCACACGACAGCGCAGAACACCAGCAACGCCGCGACCAGGTAGGGCCAAGCCCGCCAGTTGAAGAAACGAGATACGATTGCCGCTACTGATGCCACCAGGGCCAGGGATTCAAGCAACAGCCCGGCGGCGGTGAATATTTCGCCGGCGGCGTTCCACCAGTGGACGCGGCGATCCAGAAACCCGCCGTCATCAAAATGCCAGAACGGATTGAAGTAGAGCAGGGCCAGACCAGCCAGAAAGAGTAACGCCCCTACCTCCAAGCCCGTGAGGATCCATCTGGTGCGGCGATTGTGAGTGGCGGTTGGATTGAGCATTGATGTCTACCGGCAAGAAGAGTACAGACATTACTCGGGGAGAGGCAAGAAGGTTACCAGAGCCGTGAAAAGAACATCAACTATTGCGCTCCGGCAACTTTCGCGCGGACGGCCGCAACCTGCCGACGCAGGAGCCGTTCCGCGGCCTTCGCCTCTTCGGGCGGGGAGAAAAAGGAGCCCTGGCCGAGTTCGCAACCCAGATGCTTGAGGTGTTCGAGTTGCCTGGCCGATTCAATGCCTTCCGCGATCACTTTCAGTTTCAGTTTGTGGGCCAGCAGGAGAATCAGATCCACGGTGTCAGAAGTGCCGCGGTCGAGCAGCATTCCGCCAATCAGCGAGCGGTCGATTTTCAATGCGTGGAGTGGGAGTTGCCGCAACGCGTTCAAAGACGAATGTCCCGTTCCAAAATCACCGAGGATCACTCCGACTCCGAGATGCTTAAGGTTTGAGAGCACGGTGAAGGTCAGCTTCGCGTCGGCAGCGGCGACGCTCTCAGTAATCTCTAGGTTCAACCGCGAGGCGTCCATCCCATTGGAGCGCAGGGCTGTTTCCACGCTGCTGATGAACCCGGCATCGACCAGCTGTTTGGCGGAGACGTTCACGCTGATGCTCACTGACTCCGTGGTGGAGATTTCCTTGTCCCAGGCGCGCAATTGCCGGCATGCTTCGAGAATTGCCCACTGCCCGGTGGAGACCAGCAAGCCCCCGTCTTCGGCCGCTGTCGTGAACTTGTCTGGCGAAGTCAAGCCGTGCTCCGGATGCTGCCAGCGCAGCAGCGCCTCAAATCCCGTGATCTGCCTGGTTTCCAGACGCACGATGGGCTGGTAGTGCAAGCGGAACTGGCCCTGCTCCAGCGCCTGGCGCAATTCGCCTTCCAGCTTCAACTGGTTGACGGCGCGCGTGTGCATGGCCTCGTTGAACACCTCACAGCGGGACCCTCCCATGGCCTTGGCCCGCCGCATGGCAATGTCGGCCTCCTGCAACAAATCTTCTGCGCTCTCGTGCGTAGAAGCGCTCAGCGCAACTCCCACACTCGCCGAGGCGCGTATCTCGCGCCCTTCCACCTGCAAGGGCTCGGCGACGGCGGAGAGGATGCGCTTCGCCACCCGCATCGCGTTGCTCGGCTCGCTCACCTCTTCGAGCAGGATGGTGAATTCGTCGCCGCCCATGCGGGACAACACTGCGTCCGGCATGGGGAACTCTTGCAGCGGGCGGGAAACCGTGTCGTCATTTCTCAGGCAAACCCTCAGGCGCTGCCCGACCTCAACGATCACCTGATCGCCCAGCGCCGGACCCATGCTGTCGTTGAACACCTTGAAGCTGTCAAGGTCCACGAACAGGACAGAGTATTGACGCTCGGGGTTGCGCTGCGCCCGGAGAAACAAATGTTGCAGGCGCTCCAGGAAGAGACGGCGGTTGGGCAGACCGGTCAAGGCATCGTGAAAAGAGTTGTGCTCCAGTTGTTCTTGTGCTCGTTTGTGCTCGGTGACATCGCGATTCACGATGACCAGTTTGACCACCTCGCCCTTCTCGTCACGGATGGCGCTGGCGATCGACTCCAAGACCCGCCAGGTGCCGTCTTTGTGGCGGATGCGGTAATCCAGCTTTCTCCCCACTCCGGTGCTGCGCGCTTCGCGGGCCGCCTCCAGTACTTTGAATCGGTCGTCCGGGTGGATTTGCTCGAACGCGGAGGTTTCCCCCAGTTCCGCCGCGGAGTAGCCCAGGATTCTCTTGTACGCGGGGCTGTTGTAGAGCCGATGTCCTTTCACGTCCACAAGCGCAATCATGTCGGCGGCGTTTTCGGTGACAATCTGAAACAGTTCTTCGCGCTTCTTCGCCCCGCGCTGAATCCGGTGCATGTGGATCTGCTGGTAGATCACCAGGATGGGGAGCGCGCCCAGAGGGATCCAACTCCATGGCAGCATCATTTGATCGGAAGACTCATCTTCAAGGGAGATATCGGCAATCCATGGCAGAAAAATTAGCCCTTCGATCCTCGGCCGCGAAGGCATGTCGCTGGGGCCGACGATCACGACAAACGGCCTCCAACCGTTCATAATGTCCGCATGTCACCAGATAAGGCCGTCCGCCGCCTGAAGACTTACGCCGGCGCGCAGGGATATGTCTACCAGTACTACTTCGTGGGCCAGCGCGCCGCCATCGCCGACGATCCTGAAGCGCCCGCGACGGAATTTGTCTTTGACGTCACTTCCAACCGCAAGCTCACTTATGCCGTCAGCGTTTTCCTCTCCGAGAAGGCGGTGAGCACGTGGGTAAAGACTCACGGGCGCTCGCTTACCGAGGCGGAACAATACGCCGCGGCCAAGCTCCGTCTCTTCCGCGCCTTCGACGAAATTGAAGATGTGAAGACTCACGGTCGACGCTTGGCGATTGATGCCGCCCTCCTGGAAGAAGCGTTGGCGAGCCTCGGCGTTGAGTAACACCTGCCGTTTCCGGCTGCCTGTTCTCTGTGCAGACTATAATGCGTGGAAAGGGATTGGTTCTGGGATGAAACGAACCGAATCTCCAAGCTCTGGGTTTGTAACTTGCATGAAAGCCTCTGGACTCTGATACTTACCTAGCTTATGGCATTGCTTTGGTTGCGCTTCGCGCTGGCTTGCTACTTCATCGGGCTGATCTATGCCTTCTTCGCGCTGCGGCGCACCAGCGATCTCTTCAGCCGCATCGCCTTGCACGCCGCCAGCCTGGGCATGGTGTTCCACTTCGTTTCCCTGGTCGAACTTTTCCTCTCCGGCCACGTGGTCTGGGCCTCAGTTCACAATGCAGAATCGCTGCTGGCCTTCTTTTCGATGACGTTTTTCATGATCATCTATGCCATTTATAGGACGACGGCGCCCGGAGTCGTTGTTTTCCCTATCGTGTTTTTTCTGACATTCGTCGCCGCTGTCGGACAACAACCATTTGTCTTCACTTCCTCCGTCAGCAAGGGATGGTTGATTCCCGTGCACATCGCCCTTATTTTCACGGGATACGCCGCCTTGCTGTTCAGTTTCGTCGCCAGCCTGCTGTATCTGTTGCAGGAGCGCCGCCTGAAGACGAAGAAAGCCAGCAGCTTGATCCCCTTCCTGCCCGCGCTCGAAGTGATTGATCAGATCGGATACCGTTCGCTGCTTCTGGGCTTTCCCTTCATGACCCTTGGCCTTTTAATCGGTTCGTTTGTTGCCGTCTCCACCTACGGGCGGATGGATTTTCTCGATCCCAAGATCCTGCTGTCAATCCTGATGTGGTTCGTGTACATGGTCATGGTCTTCACCCGCTGGAATTCAGGATGGCGCGGCCGCCGCGCCGCAGTGCTGGCCACCTTCGCCTTTGTAGCCGCCGTCGTGGCCTGGGCCGCGAATTATTTCTCCACCATCCACAGGTTCGCCGCCTCATGAGATACCAGCTCATTGGCGTGAATCACAAGAGCGCCCCACTCGAAGTGCGAGAGCGGCTCGCCATCCCGGAGTCGCAGCTGGCAGATTGCTGCCGCGATCTTACGGCCCATCCTGGAATCGAGGAGGGCATGATCATTTCCACGTGTAACCGGGTTGAAGTCGTGACACACACCACGAACGGCTCCGCTGATTTGCGCGGTTTTCTGCACGAACGCTTTCAATTCAAAGCGGAAGATCTCGACCCGCACCTGTACGAGTTTCGGGAGAAAGATGCAGTGCGCCATGTCTTCCGCGTGGCTTCGAGTCTGGATTCGATGGTGGTCGGCGAAGCCCAGATTCTCGGCCAGGTGAAAGAGGCTTACGCCACCGCCCGCGCCGTGGGTTCAGTGCGCGGACAACTCGATCAACTCTTCACCCGCGCCTTCGCCGTCGCCAAGCGCGTACGCACCGAGACAGCCGTGGGATCCTCTTCAGTTTCGATCGCCTCGGTTGCGGTTGAGTTAGCGAAGAAAATTTTCGGGACGCTCCAGGGCAAGAACGTCTTCATCGTGGGCGCCGGCAAGATGAGCGAACTCGCCGCCCGCCACCTGATGGCCCACGGCTGTGCCTCGATTTTTGTTTCCAACCGCACCTACGATCGCGCCATCGGACTGGCACAGAAGTTCAACGGCCAAGCCATCAAGTTCGATGATCTCTACTCGAACTGCGACCGCGCCGATATTGTCATTACTTCAACTGGCGCGCCCCACGCCATTTTCCGCCGCGAGCACGGCGAGCAGTTTCTCGCACGCCGCAAGAATAAGCCCATGTTCTTCATCGACATCGCCGTGCCCCGCGACGTTTCGCCCGAAATGGCCAAGCTCGATGGCATCTTCGCCTACGACATTGACGACCTGCAGCAGGCCGTGTCAAGCCACGTCGCCGACCGCCGCAAGGAGGCCGAACTCGCAGAAGCCATCATCACTGGCGAAGTCGAACGCTTTGAAGCCCGGCTGAATACTCTCGACGTAGTTCCGACAATCGTGAGCTTGCAGGATCATTTGGAAACGATTCGCCAGGCTGAGATTGACCGCGTGCGCGGACGCATGGGCGCGCTGACTCCGGAGCAAGAAATGGCCGTCGAGGCACTGACCCGCGGCATCATCAATAAAGTCATGCACACGCCGATCACCACGCTGAAGACTGCAGCGCGCGAGGCGGAGGCCACCACCGTTATCGACGTCGTCCGGAGGTTGTTTAATCTGCACGAGAAGGAAAAAGCCGCGGCGTCCCAGGCTGGAAACGGAGATGTTCCGAATCAGGACCCAGGGAAGCGCCACTGATGCCTAAACTACGCATCGGCTCCCGCGGCTCGCAGCTCGCCCTGTGGCAGGCCAACCACATCGCTGCGCTCCTTCGCGCGCGCGGACATGAAATCGAGATTGAAATTATTCATACCACCGGCGACAAGATCACCGATGTCCCACTGGCCCAGGTCGGCACTAAGGGCGGACTGGGCAAGGGAATCTTCACCAAAGAGATCGAAGAAGCGCTCGCCGCCGGACGCGTCGATCTTGCCGTGCACTCATTGAAAGACTTGCCCACGGACGTTCCCCCGGGATTCGAACTCGCCGCCATTACCGAACGCGAAGACCCGCGCGATGCATTCTGCTCGAGGCACTGCTCAAGAATCGAAGACCTGCCGCGAGGCGCGCGCGTAGGCACGTCCAGCCTGCGCCGGCAGGCCCAACTCAAGGCCATCCGACCCGATCTCGGCATTCATCCCCTGCGCGGCAACGTCGATACACGTCTGCGCAAACTGGAACAAGGCGAATACGACGCCATCATTCTGGCGGCATCCGGACTGAAGCGCCTGGGCAAGACAGAAGTGGTCAAGCAGATCATCCCCGCCGAGATAATGTGTCCCGCCGCCGGACAAGGTGCACTCGGCATCGAGATCCGCGAAGGCGACTCCGCCACGCTCCAGCATCTTGAATTCCTGAACGACGCTGCCGCCCGCACCGCGACCACCTGCGAACGCGCCCTGCTCAACCACCTGGGCGGAGGCTGCCAGGTCCCCATAGGCGCTCTTGCAGAAACGCGCGATGGCAAGCTTCACCTCGAAGCCATCGTCGCCGATCCCGACGGTTCAAAGCTGCTGCGCGAATCGTGCGACGGCAACGTCGCCGATCCCGAACAACTGGGCAACGATGTCGGCGAGACCTTACTGCGCCGCGGCGGTGATGAAATTCTCGAAGCCGTCTACGGCCGCAGCCTGGCCATCCCGCCGCAGCCATGATTGCCTATAATGATCCACCATGAAGAGCGGCGGCGTTCTCCTGCAAATTCTTGGTGGCACGAAAACCTCTCTCGCTCTCCGCCGCTGGATCAATCTGTGGCCGCCGTTTTTGGGCATGGGCGTTCGCATCCGGAGCATCGCGCCCGACATGAAGGCTGTCGACGTCGAGGTGAAGCTGCGCTTCTGGAACGCCAACTACGTCGGCACTCACTTCGGCGGGTCACTCTTTGCCATGACCGATCCGTTCTATATGCTGATGTTGATGGCGAACCTGGGCAGCGATTACATCGTCTGGGACAAAGCTGCGACCATCCGCTACCGAAAGCCAGGGAAGGGAACCGTGCGCGCGGAATTCCGTTTGTCCGATAGCCAGATTGACGACATTCGCGAGAAACTGAAGGCCCTGCCGAAATACGAGCCTGTATTTTCCGTGGAAGTGAAGGACGAAGCCGGAGTAGTGATCGCAGAGGTCGAGAAGGTCTTGCACGTGCGAAAAAAGCAAGCGCCGAATTCACCTGGAAAGTAGAGAGGTCAATAGTGTATGTTCCAGAACATTTCCGTGTGCGCCACCGTGCAGACGCCATTGCGTTGATGCGCGCGAATCCCTTTGCCATCCTCATCTCTACTACGGACGACGGCCCTTTCGCCACGCATCTTCCTCTCTTCGTGCGAACAGAGGAGGAGAAGGTGATCCTCCGCGGCCATGTGGCGAAGGCCAACCCTCACTGGCGTTATCTGGAACAGCAGCCGCAGTGTTTGACGATTTTCCACGGCCCTCATTCCTACATTTCCCCCAGCAACTACACCGCGCGTGAAAGCGTTCCCACGTGGAATTATGCCGCCGTGCACCTGTATGGAAATGCTCGCGTGTTTTCCTCACCGGAGGATTTGCTGGGCATGCTCCACGAACTGATGAGCACGTTTGAACCAGCGTACGCCGGGCAGTGGGCAAGTCTGGATGAAGCTTTTCGTCAGCGCATGCTGAGCCACATCGTTGGTTTCGAGATCACCGCGACGAAGATCGAAGGCAAGTTCAAGCTCAGCCAGAACCGCAGCCGCGAGGACCAGGCGAACGTGATCGCGTCGCTGGAGAAAGCTGAGGACACAGCGGTCTCGGGCGTGTCGCGGCTGATGCGGGAGCAGGAACTTGGCGCGGAAAGGACGAAGAGGAATCGCGAATGAGGAGCGCCACTCGTGGACGCCTGCCCCTCTTTGGAATTCGCGTTCTGGTGGGCCGCGCGCGCCATCAAGTCAGTGCGCTTTCGAGCGAACTACGCAAGCTGGGCGCGACTGTGCTGGAAATTCCGTTCATCGAAATCCGCAAACCGCGGAGTTTCAAGCCCCTGGATTCCGCGCTTCAGAATCTTGAAGCCTATGACTGGCTCATCCTGACCAGCGTGAACGGGGTCGAGGCCATGTGGGAGCGGCTGCGAAAGCTGCTGCTCACGAAAGGAAATCCCCAGCACTTGCGCATAGCTGCCATCGGCCCGGCGACGAAGAAGGCAATCGAACAGCGCGGTCAGAAGGTGGATGTTGTCCCCAAGGAGTACGTGGCCGAGTCGGTGGTGCGCAGCCTGCGGCGGCGCGTCCAAGGAAAACGCGTGCTGCTAGTGCGCGCCAAAGTTGCTCGTGATGTGATTCCGCGGGAACTGCGGCAGGCCGGGGCGCACGTGGATGTGGTGGAAGCCTATGAAACCGTCGTGCCGCAAGCGTCACGGAAGCGGCTGCGGACTGCTCTAAAGAGCCCTAAACAACGTCCGCATGTGATTACCTTTACCAGTTCTTCCACTGTGCGCAACTTTGTGGCGCTGCTTGGATCAGGCAGGCGAGTCGCCCGCGCTTACAACGACCTCGATGGGATACGGCTCGCTTCGATCGGTCCGGTCACTTCTTCGACCTTGCGAGAGCTTGGCTTGCGGGTGGACATTGCAGCCGGAGAGTTCACCATCCCTGGCCTGGTCGAAGCCGTAGCAGGCGCGATGTCTTCCGATTGAACCTAGTTATTCGGTCAGCGAGCAACTGCAATCCGCCGGCGGAACGTGCGCCATCAGAAAGTCAGCGACGCGTTTGTAGGCATCGATCTGATTCTCGACGCGCGCGAAGCCGTGGCCTTCGTTTTCGTAGATCTTGTAGTCCACCGTCCCGCCCCGCTTCTTGATGGCATCCACCACCTGCTGCGTTTCTGATTTCGGGCAGCGCGGATCGTGCCCACCGGCGAGCAGCAGAAGCGGCGCTTTGATCTGGTCGATGAAGTTGATGGGGGAACGGTCTTCGTACAGCGCTTTATTCTTCACCACATCGCCCATAGTCGCGAGATCGGACTGTTGCAGCACCGGATCTTCATTCTCAATCTCAGTAAACCAGTTTACGAAAGGAACGATGGGCACGCCCGCGGCCCAGACCTCAGGCGCTTTTGTCACCGACATCATGCTGAGATAACCGCCGTAGCTTCCGCCCATGACGGCAATCTTCTTGGGATCGAGATGGCCGGTTTGCTTGATCCAGTCGACGCCGGCTAGAACGTCCTGCAAATCGCCGCCGCCCATGTCGAAAAGGTTCGCCTGCTGGAATTCCTTGCCGTAGCCGGTCGATCCGCGGTAGTTGGGCGCAAGCACCATGTATCCCTGATTGGCGGCGTACTGGACGAAGCGGTTGAAGGAATTCATGGTTTGCGAAGTCGGCCCGCCGTGGATGTAGACGATGGCGGCATTCTGTCCGTTGCGTGCCATGTTGAAGGGCACATAAAGAAAGGCGGAGATGGTCCATTTGCCGTCGCGGCTAGGATAGTGCACCAGATAAGGCTCGACCATGTCTTCGGAACGCACTCCTGCAACGAGCGAATGTGTGACTTGATGCGACGTGCCGGTCGCCAGCGTATAGACCCAAAGATCGCCGGGAGCTGTCGGGCCGTTGTGATAATAGAGAAGCCGCGAGCCATCTTTGGTGAAGGCAGAATGGCCGCCCGCCGGGTTATTCACGCCTTTCGCAATCGGCAGCATCGTCGACTTGTTGGTGGCAAGGTCGTGCAGGTAGATATCTTCGTTGCCGTCGACGTTGGCGGTGAACGTGATGTGCTTGCCGTCGGGCGAAAACTCTCCGCCGCGGATCTCCCACTTGTCGTGGGTGAGCCACTTAACCCCGGCTGCGGTGAGTATTCCGTTCGGCTCGCCTTTCACCCCAAAACCAAGGAGGCCAACATTGTCGTAGCCATTCTCAGCATTGGACGTGATCAAAATATATTCTATGTCTCTCGCAAGGGGAAAGGGGTTGATGTCATTCGCGAAAAATCGTTGCTCCCCCTCATGCGGCGTCAGCAGGGTACTCTTGGTCGTCGCGACATCGGCGATGAAGATATTGGAATCCGTCCCCTTTGCTTGCTCCTGAGTGTAGACGATGAACTTGCCGTCTTTCGACCAGATGGGATTCGAATTCCCTTTGTCCTGGGGAGTGTTCGTCGTGAGGTGTTTCACCTCGCGCATCACCGTGTCGTAGATATCGATCTCGTGGGCGGCGGATATTTTTGGTTTGACCAAATAAGCCAGGTAGCGGCCGTCCGGCGACCATGTTGGATCGCTTTCGGCAATCTCGCGCGTGCTGGTGAGGTTCACGACCTTGCCGGTCTTCGGCGAGACCAGAAAAATATCCCACTGCTCGTCGCCGTCGTAGTCAGATTGATAGGCGATCCACTTGCCGTCGGGCGACCACGCGGGCGCGGTCTGGCGCTGGTCGCTGACCGTGAGTTGCACCGGCCATCCGCCTTCGGCGGGGACGAGCCACAGGTTGTTGCGTCCGCTCATGTTCGAGACGAAGGCGACGCTTTTGCCGTCGGGCGACCATGTGGGGCGTCCGACCTGGCGGGTCATGTAGAGCTTCTCGATGGTCAGTCCGCGCGGCTCGACCTGCGCGTTGGGTTTCGAGGCGATCAGCTTGGGATCGGTGACCGCCTGAGGCGTGGGCAATGTCTGGGCTGTGATGGTCTCAGTGACGACTGTACTCATGAGTATGACGATAGCAAAGAGTGTGATAGTCCGCATTGATAGAAACCTCGGGACGTGAACCGAAGAAAAAGTTTAGCAGAGGATCAGACTCTCGCGTTCTCGCGCATCTCTACCGTGCTCCAAGTCTTGTCTGCGGCATGGCAGAGGTTTTCCAGCGGGCAGTCGACGCATTTCGGTTTGCGGGCGATGCAGATCCGTCGTCCGTGCCAGATGATCTGGTGGGAGAAGAGAATCCACCGGTCGCGGGGGATGATGCGCATCAAGTCCTGCTCGATTTTCTGCGGATCATCGTTCGTGGTCAGTTCCAGGCGGCGCGAGATACGGTGCACATGAGTGTCGACGACCACGCCTTCAGCTTTCTTGAACCACGTTCCCAGCACGACGTTCGCGGTCTTGCGGGCGACGCCGGGGAGGGTGAGCAATTGGTCCATCTCGTCTGGAACCTGGCCGCCGAAGTCTGCGACGATCTTTTTCGCGGCCCCCACCACCGACTTGGATTTATTGCGGAAGAAACCGGTGGAGCGGACATCGGGCTGAAGCTGCTCGGGCGTGAGGGCGGCGAAAGCTTCGACCGTGGGATATTTTCGAAACAGTTCGGGCGTGACCCGATTGACGTTCGCGTCGGTGGATTGAGCAGAGAGGATTGTCGCGACCAGAAGTTCCCAGGCGCTCGAGTGAGTCAGCGCGCAAGTGACAGTGGGATAGAGTTGGTCGAGGCGCTTCAGGATTTCAGAGATGCGGTCGGGGGCAAGGGGGTTATAGGTGGAGGCGGCGTTCTTTCGGCTTTTGGATACTCCCGCCGGGGCTTCGCTCCGGTGACGGGCGGGGGCGCCCGTCCCCACACTAGCTTTAGCTTTCTTGCTTTCGCGCAACTGTTTGGGCGCGGTTTTTGCGGGCAGGAGTGCCCGCGCCACACGAGCGCCTTCCTGGCGGCCGGTGCGGGCGGGTTGGCGGGGCGTTCGTCCGCGGGGCATGAGGGCCACATCTTAGCAGAGACCTCGGTAACCTCGCGGGGAATTGACTCGCATCATTCGCCCCGGTAGTCTGGAATCAACCTCAGAACATTCAGGACAGCCACCGTGGCCGTAAGCTCCATTCAACTCGGGCAAGTCTGGCGCAGTGACGCTGATGGCCAGGATTATCTGGTCACCAAGGTCTACAACGAAGTCTTCAGTCAGTACGCCATGCTGCGGCCGGCGGGCATCACCGCGCCGGATGCTCCTACCGTGCGCGTAAAAGTGACCAAGAGCCCCGAGGGCGCGGCGCTGCCTGGCTATACCTTTACCCAGGAAGGCTCGTTCTAGGGGCGGCGTTTCCGCTGTAAATTTCCGATACACTGTTGAAGATAGTGGCCAGTGATCAGTGGCCAGTGGCCAGTAAAACCGCAAACCGTCTTGCGGTTGGATGTTACTGGCCACTGACCACTAGCCACTGAGCACCGCTTTCCAATGACTGAAAAACTTCTAGCCATTATCTTCGTGTTCATTAATTCCGTGATCAGCGCTACCGGCTACGGCGGGGTCGTTCTGTTGATGGCGATTGAGTCGGCGTGCATCCCACTGCCTTCGGAATTGATCATGCCGTTTGCCGGCTATCTGGTTTTCACGGGCACGTTCAAGCTGCTGTGGGTGGCGACGGCGGGGGCGCTTGGATGCAACCTGGGGTCACTGGTGGCGTATGAGATCGGATGTTATGGCGGGCGTCCGCTGGTGGAGCGTTATGGGCGCTGGATCCTGATGGGCACGCGCGAGCTCGACTGGGCCGATAAATTTTTTGCCCGGTGGGGATATGTGGCAGTGTTCATCGGGCGCCTGTTACCCGTGATTCGAACTTTTATTGCGCTCCCGGCGGGAGTGGCGCGCATGCCGCGGGGGCGTTTTCATCTCTACACGTTCTTAGGATCGTGGCCCTGGTGCCTGGGCCTAGCGTATCTCGGGATGAAGCTGGGCCAGAACTGGCGTGACTTAGGGAAATATTTCCATAAGTTCGATGCGGTGATCGGCGTGGTTCTCGTGGCAGGCGTGGCGTGGTTCGTTTGGAGCCACTGGCAGCATAGAATCACCGGTCAGCCGTCAGCTATCAGCCGCCAGTGAGGGGCAGCTATTGGATCGTGGCTCGTGGTGTGATTTCATGAAGCCAAGCACTAAGAAGCAGATCAAGAACGGCTTGCGAATCGGGGGCGGCATTGGTGCATTCTGGATCGCTGCCATGCTCATCGGCGTCACTCTGGACGGACTCCAGTCAGAGGCTCCAGGACATCTGCAATTCTGGCCAGACGTCGCAATAGCGGGTGGCTTGCTGTTGTTGGCGGCGGTGATCCTACTGCTCACAGCAAGGGCCTGGGTTCTATACGTTGCCGGGTGTCTTCTCTTTGCCATTCCCAAGATTGCGATAGTACTCGCGAGCGGGAAAGACTTTTATACCCCCCACGGCCTATTTTCAAGGTGGGAGGCCGCCGAGTTGCTGTTTTTCGCCCTCGCTTCTCTGTTTCTAATGTATCGGATGCTGGCCAACCACATTCCCACTATGTTCGATCGATTGGCGCTTACCCTTTATGTCATCGCTCTTGCCTTTTCATTGAGCAGACATTCCTCTTTTGCTCCTGTTTGGTCGGTCATTGCTTTGACCGCGCTGTTTGTTGCTTGGTACTTGTCACATAAGAAACACAAAAGACGCATCACCAACAGCTTGGGCACGGCGGAGTAGTTTTCACGTCGCTAAGTCTCGACCGGCTTCGCCAACTGTGATCCCACGATCTGCCACCTGCCGTTGCGCTTCACCACCACATCCATGTAGACGTAGCGCACGGGAAAGCGTCGGCCACCTTGCTCGACGTCATCTTCTTCAGATCCGTGGACGATGGCCAGTTCGTTGCTCAGCAGGCGAATCCGGCGGCCGGTGGAAGTCATCGCGAGGTAGCGGATCGTGCCCGTCTTGAGATTATTGATCACATCTTGTTTCGTGAAGGAGTCGCCGGACTCGTCGTATTGGACGTAGTCGTCGGCGAAGATGCGCGAGAGTTCGGCGACGTCGGCGGCCATCAGGGCCCGGTCTCCGTCTTCGAAGAGCTTCAGGATTTGTTGTTCATCGCTCAACTGCATTGAGTGTCCTTCCATCCGTAGAGACGTTGCAAGCAACGTCTCTACGACGGTTTTTTGGTAGTGTACTGGGTGCATTTACCGAGGAGGTCCCTGTGATTCGAATATTCCGCCTGTATGCGTCGCTCTTGTTCTTCGCCATCGCGCTGCCGAGCCTATCCCACGCCCAGGCCGCGCCGGCGACTGCAGACAAGCCTTTCGTGGTTGAGTATTACTACAAAGCCAAGTGGGGGCATGCCGACGAATTCCTGAAGCTGTTCAAGAAGAATCACTATCCCGTGCTCAAGAAAGAGACGGAGATGGGGAGGATCGCGAAGGTCTGGATGGACCAGCCGCGGTATCACGTTGCTGAGGACGGGCGCTGGGATTTCCGCGTGACTATCATCTTCAAGAATGCGACTGTCGCCAACGAGGCGTTCGACGAAGCGGCGCTGCAAAAGCAGATGTATCCCGATCAGGAGACGTTCCAGCGCGAAGAGCAGCGGCGGTTTGAAATTCTCGATGGGCACTGGGATTTGCCGGTGAAGATGGTGGAGTTGGAGAAATAGTACCTAGTACCCAGTACCTAGCATCGAGCCCCGAGTTGCGCGCGCGCTTGAGCATTTACCATGCTCAACTCTGCTTTTGAACCTACTCGGTACTGGGTACTAGGTGCCGGGTACTCGTTCAGTCGATCTTCAAGAAATTCGCCACCACCTTCTCGTGCCACTTCCACGGAAGGATGCGCTTCATGGCGAGTTGCACCTTGGCGTCGCCGCCTACCAGGTAACGCAGCTTCGGGTTGGGGTCTTGCGCGATCTTCGCGATCAGGCGCGCAACTTCGATGGGATCGCGCTTGGGCAGGGTCTGAATGCGCTCGCGCATGCGCAAGCTGCGTTGAATGTTTGGCGAAGTCTGCTTGGTAGCTTGCTCGCCCATGACCGCGCCGCGCGTCCAGATGTCGGTCTGAAAAGCTCCGGGCTCGACCAGCACGACTCTGATGCCGAGCGAGTTGATTTCGAGGCGCAGCGATTCGCTCCAGCCTTCCAGCGCGTGTTTGGATGCGGAATAGCTGCTCACCGTGACCGAGCCGCTCAGCCCGGCGATGGACGAAACCATGATGATGTGTCCGGAATGCTGGCGGCGCATGGTGGGTAGTGCGGCCTTGGTCAGGGCGACGGCGCCGAAAAAGTTGGTTTCGAACTGGTAGCGGAGTTCTTCCAGCTTGATATCTTCGGCGAATCCGGCAACGGCGAATCCCGCGTTGTTGACGAGGACATCGAGGCGGCCGTGGTCGCGCACGACGTCGTCGACAAAGCCAGGGAGCGAGTTGAAGTTGGTGACGTCGAGCGCTCGGATATCGAGTTGCGCGGCGACACCAGCGGCGGCTGCGGCTTGATCGAGACGCTCGCGGCGGCCCAGGTCGCGCATGGTGGCGACCACGCGGAAGCCAGCCTTCGCCAGTTCGATGGAGGTGAGCAATCCGAAGCCGCTGGAGGAACCGGTGATGAGCGCGATTTTGTCGGGCATGGGAGTGCGTCCGTTAGGGTTTTAACACAGCGGAGGGGATTGCGGCGAGCCCATCTTTTCAACGATGCAGCGATTCCAAGAAAGATGTTAAAGAGTGGTAACGATCGCCGGGGAAATTCTTTATCGCACTCATTTAAATTTGGAATTAGACAGGGCCTCAACTCAGTCCTACTCTTGACCATGGACCCTTTATTATCTGTTGAGGACTCACATGTTGATTTGCTGCACGAGATTGGCGTGCGGCTGGCGACGGCGGACGGCTTTCACGAAGTGCTGACTCGTGTGGTCGACTTTGCTACGGCGCTGGTGAAGTGCGATTCCTGCCTGATTTATGTGCTGGAGGGCGAGGATCTGGTCTTGCGAGCGTCCAAGAATTCGCATCCCGAGATTGTGGACCGCCTGAGACTCCGCCTGGGCCAGGGCATTACGGGATGGGTGGCGGAACATCAGGAGCCCGTTGCGGTTGCTGAAAAGGCTGCACTCGATCCGCGCTTTCAGTTTTTCCACGAACTCCCGGAAGATAGCTACGAAGCGTTCCTCTCCGTGCCCTTGATGTGCAGAGGGCGCGTGATGGGAGTCATCAACCTGCAGCACCGGCAGCCTCATGTCTACCGGCGGCGGGAAATCCGACTGATTTCGACCGTTGGATTTCTGGTGGGCGCCGAGATCGAGATGGCTCGCCTGGAGGACGCCAATTCCAACCTGTCGGAACAATTGCAGACGCGCAAGGTCGTCGAGCGAGCCAAAGGAATCCTGCAACGCGATCTTGGCCTGAGCGAGGAGCAGGCCTACCTGACATTGCAGCGGCAGAGCCGGCAGAAGCGCAAGGCGATGAAGGAGATTGCCGAGGCGATTGTGCTGAGCGACGAAGTGAGAGGGAACTCGCCCGCGCCGAAGCCGACATGAGCTTAGTTCCGTTAATGCCTCGTAGAGACGTTGCAAGCAACGCCCTACGACGCTTTTCTGTGGAAGATCCCGAGGGATCAAAACAAAAAAAGGCCCGAGAGCAGATCTGGGTGATCTGCCCCCGGGTTGGGCGGACGAACTAGCGCGTGGCGGATGCGGTCTGGGTTGCGCTTGAGGTTGCGACTGACTGGGCGAGCTCCCGTGGTTCGGCGGGCACCGCGAAGTGCAGTGTCACTCCGAACTCGGGAAGCTGCAGCGTGCTGACAAAGCTTCCGCCCGGTCTGGAGACCACGACAAGCTGGCTCAGGTCCGACGGCTTGGAGTCTTCGGTCTCGGTCACCATCATCATGAAACCTGCTCCCTTGCCGCTGATCTTACTCAGCATAAGCAGCTCCGAAGGGCCGCTGGGCCCGAGAGTGAAGCGGTATTTTCCCGCCG
The DNA here is from genome assembly GCA_035566655.1 of Candidatus Dormiibacterota bacterium. Classification (GTDB taxonomy): domain Bacteria; phylum Acidobacteriota; class Terriglobia; order Terriglobales; family Acidobacteriaceae; genus Sulfotelmatobacter. The sequence goes on along the minus strand of DATMQT010000003.1, from coordinate 80,282 downwards.
GCACAATCGCATTCTGCCAGCGGACTTCGTGGGTCAGTGTGAACGTCCCGGTTGCATCCTGCGCGCAAGCCAGGGTGGGCGTGAAGTTCAAGGCACTCAACATCAAAACACCGGCATAGACGAACCTACGAATCGATTTCATTGGAATCTCCTGTTCGTTTTTCTAGTCTGAAGAGCACACTACCGGCGCGAGGCCGGATGGCGTGGGCTCAGATTGAGGTGGAGAACAACAGGGTCAGGAGAATTGCACTGCCAACATCAGGGCTGGCCTGCAAACATCAGGTTCGCGGGACCGGCTTCAGAGCTGGCTTGCGAACTGATTCCACTATGAGGGATGTTTGCGCTGGAGTCCAACGCAGAAAATCAATTGGTCTCATCAATTGCACGCTCTCCGCTTGATGATGCAGCTACACCGTTGAAGTGAGTTTCTGCGCGTTTTAGCAGCCGTCGTTTGCAAAACCCCTGCCCGATACGAGAACATACAAGGTTTGCACATCCATATAGATTCTTACTGAGGAAGCGGCCAAAATATGGCGACACGGAACAAGTCCGCAAAGTTAGTGACAGCAGCGAAAGCTCTCCGCATAGAAGTGAAGAACTACGTGAAGGCGCAGAATAACCCGCAGCCGAACGGCACCATTCAACCCGGGAAGGGGAAGTTGGGCGTGATGATCCCGGGCATGGGCGCGGTTGCGACCACGTTTGTCGCGGGCGTGGAGGCGATTCGCAAGGGGCTGGCGAAACCAATCGGGTCGCTCACGCAGATGGGCACGGTGCGGCTGGGCAAGCGCACCGACGGGCGCTCGCCGAAGATCAAGGAGTTTGTTCCCCTGGCCACCCTCGACGACCTGGTCTTCACTGGCTGGGACATTTTCGAAGACAACATGTATGAAGCGGCGTCGAATGCGGGCGTGCTCGATCAGCGGCTGCTCGACCAGTTGAAGCCGTTTCTTTCCTCAGTGACACCGCGCGCCGCCGTGTTCGATCACAATTATGTGAAAAAGATTGACGGGCCCAACGTGAAGAAGGGCAAGACCAAGATGGATCTGGCCGAGCAGTTGCGCGACGACATCCGCGACTTCAAAAAGACCAGCGGCGCTAGCCGGCTGATCACGATGTGGTGCGGATCGACCGAGTCCTACATCGCCGCGACTGAGGCCCACCAGTCGGTGAAATCGTTTGAGAAGGCCCTGCGTGAGAACGACGAGATGATCGCTCCCTCGATGATCTATGCCTACGCATCACTGATGGAAGGCGTGCCGTTTGCTAATGGCGCGCCGAACCTGACCGTAGACCTGCCGGTGATGCTCGAACTTTCACGTAGGAACGAAGCTCCCATCTGCGGCAAGGACTTCAAGACCGGCCAGACCTTGATGAAGACGATTCTTGCGCCGGGCTTCAAGGCGCGCATGCTGGGCCTGAACGGATGGTTCTCGACCAACATCCTGGGCAACCGCGACGGCGAGGTGCTCGACGATCCGGGATCGTTCAAGACCAAGGAGGAGTCGAAGCTTTCGGTGCTCGAGCACATCCTCCAGCCCGATCTTTACCCCGAACTCTACGGCGACATGTACCACAAAGTCCGCATTAACTATTACCCGCCTCGTGGTGATAACAAAGAGGGTTGGGACAACATCGATATCTTCGGATGGCTGGGCTATCCCATGCAGATCAAGGTTGATTTCCTGTGCCGCGACTCGATTCTGGCCGCGCCGATCGTCCTCGATCTGGTGCTGCTGGTTGACCTGGCGAAGCGATCCTCCGAACTGAAGGGAATTGGAATTCAGGAGTGGTTAAGCTTTTACTTCAAGTCTCCGATGACGGCGCCGGGCCTCTATCCCGAGCATGATCTGTTTATTCAGTTGATGAAATTGAAGAACACGTTGCGGCATTTGAAGGGCGAGGAACTGATTACGCATTTGGGGCTGGAGTACTACGACTAGGGCGGTGCTTCTCTAGGCCAAGTCCAGGGCCATCTTTAGCGCGGTATTAAGTTCCGAAATCCTCGTACTGGGTAGGGAACCGACGTATTGCGTGAGGTCGGCCTTTCTCAGACTGACCAAATTGTCACACATGATCCAACTGGGATGCTTCAGTCCTTCGATTTCTGTCACGGGTACCTGGGTCGAAAGGCCTTCGCCGGTCGTGAATACGGGGGCGCAGATCACAGTGGAGAAGCGGGATTCGATCAGTACCGGACGGCTCACCACCACGAAGACCCGATGAGACTTCGGGTCGCCGTGAGGCTTGAACACCCGGTAGAGGTCGCCGCGTTTCATATTCGCTCCCGCGGGCGGTCAGTCTTCAGTCGCAGCCTGATAGTCGAGCACGTCTGCCGCCTCGGAGTTCAGGCGCTCGGCAGCGTGATTGATCCTCTCCAAATCACGTGCGTGGACCTGGGCCCGCACCTGTTCCCGCAAGTAGCGGCGCAACACGCGCTCGATGAAGGCGGAGCGTGAACCTTGAGGCCCAGCCAGCCTGTCAATACCAGCCAAGAGATCTCGCGAGAGTGTGATAGAAGTCTTCTCCTTCATACCACCATCATACTACCCCAATGCTAAGCAGTCAATCCTGACGAGACTGGCGGGGCCAAAACGCCACCACTTCCTACTTCACGCCAGCTTCTTCTCCCGTTTGTACTCGTCAAACTTCTCCAAAAACCGGTCGATGTCCTTCTTCTGCAAATAGTAAGGCGTCGAGAGCCGCAGCTTATTCGGGTCGCCGCCGCGGATGCGGATCTTGTGGGTCTTCCACAGCCATTTTTCCAAATCCATGCGCGGGACGGGCGGGACGTTTACGCTAACAATCGCGCAGCGCAGGGCCGGGTCGGGAGAGGTCCAGGATTCGCCGTCACGCTTCTTCATCTCATCGAGGATGTAGTCAGCTAGCTTGCGATGGCGGCGCTCGATGCGGTCGAGACCGATATCGTTGGCCAGCTTAATCGAAGCGCGCAGCCCCCACAGCGCCGGCACGTTCGAGCTGCCGATGCGCTGGAAGCGTTCGGCGCGAATCTTTGTGTCGTTCCAGCCTTCGGTGGCGATCGTGTTCCAGAGACGGTCGATGACTTCGTCGCGCACGTATAAAAAGCCGGAGCCTTTGGGCGCCATCAGCCACTTGTGCGGGCTGGAAGAGTACATGTCACAACCCAGGTCTGGAATGTTGAGGCTCATCATTCCGACAACGTGGGCGCCGTCCACGGCCGAGAGGATGCCTTTCGAGCGGGCGAGCGCGGTGAGTTCTTTCACCGGCAGCACGACACCTGAGAACGTGGTGACGTGGCTGAAGAAGATGACGCGCGTGCGCGGGGTGATGGCGTCGTTGAAAAGGTTGAGAACCTGGGCAGCGTCTTTCACCGGGCGGGGCAGCGTCACTCGCTTCACCACAATGCCGTAACGTTTGGCCTTGAGGTTCCACGGATGCTCGCCGCCGGGATGCTCCTGGTCAGTCATGAGCACTTCATCGCCGGGTTTCATGTCGATGCCATTGGCGATGTAGCTGTTCGCTTCCGTGGCATTGCGGAGCAGGGCAATCTCGTCGCGATGGCAGCCGACGAAAGCCGCGAGCGGATCGCGGAACTCGTTCCAGGAGGCGTAGCCCCAGATGGGATAGTCCTCGGGATCTTGCGGGTCCATTCTTTCTGTGGTCGAGTAGCCATCGAACACCGCGCGCAGCACAGGCGCGGGGCTGGAGCCGACGGTGCCGTTGTTCAGATAAATCTCGTCCTCGGGGATGAGGAACTGCTTACGCATCTCAGCCCAGTAGGCGTCTTCGTTTCTGTCGAGCAGCGAGTGATCGGGCAGCGAAGGGATGTTTTGTAGCTGCGCGAAGAGGTTTCCGCGGATGGCTAGGGAGGCGGCGAGGCCTGTGGTAGCGGTGGTGAGAAAACGGCGGCGATCGAGCAAGGGCACCTCCCGGTGACCAGAGAACGGAAGGCGCTATGGTACGACTGGGCGGAGGAATCCTCAAGCGGGATGACCGAAATCCCCCTAACAGGTCGGGTTTTCGCCCCTCGGGGCCAGCATTCCCGGATAACCCGGGGCCAGCCAAGTGCGTCTAACGAGCTAGAAGTTCGGGGTTGGTGTGTTCGGGCCGGGCGTATAATGTCGGTAAGGGTACGTTGGCCACAAAGGAGTTCCCCATGAAGTTCCGTTGGTTAGCGATAACGGTGGTATTGGCGGCGTTCAGCGCAGGGCCCTGGACGTTGGCGCAGGTTTCCGATCCGGACAAGGACCAGCCCAAGTCGGCTGATATTCAGAACTCACCTGACGCCCCCGCGAAGCCGCCAGCCGTACTGCCGACGCAGGATGACAGCCAGATCAAGCATGACGGGGGAAAGACGGACGTGGACGCTGTCGGCAACCGTAACGTGGGCTGCGGCCGCGGCGTGGGCAACTGGTACAGCGTGGAAGGCCAGGTGGCCATGGGACGGCGTTTCGCCCAGCAGGTTGAGTCGCAGGTCAAACTGGTGAACGATCCGGTGGTCACGGAGTATGTGAACCGCGTTGGCCAGAACCTGGTGCGGAATTCCGACGCGCAGGTGCCGTTCACGATCAAGGTTATCGATTCCGATGTGATCAACGCCATGGCGCTGCCGGGCGGATTCTTCTATGTGAACTCGGGTTTAATCCTGGCGGCTGACGAAGAAGCCGAAATGGCGGGCGTGATGGCGCATGAGATCGCGCACGTGTCAGCCTGCCATGCGGCCCGCGGCCAGACCCGGGCTACTCTGCTGCAAATGGCGTCAATCCCGTTCATCTTTATGGGCGGCGGAATCGGCTACGCCGGTTACGAAGCTTCCGGGTTGGCGGGAATGTTTGGCATCCTGAAGTTCTCGCGTGGCTTCGAGGCCGAGGCAGATTACCTGGGTGTCGAGTACATGTACCGCGCCGGATATGACCCCTCGGCATTTGTTTCCTTCTTCGAAAAGATTCAGGCGCTGGAGAAGAAGAAGCCGGGGACAATTTCCAAGGCCTTTGACACCCATCCGCAGAATGCGGACCGCATTGAGAAGTCGCAGGAGGAAATTCGCAAGATCCTGCCCTCGAAGGCGCAATACGTCGTGACCACGTCGGAATTCGACGAGGTCAAGGCACGGCTGGCGTCGATCGAGAATCGTCATAAGGTACTCGATCCCAAAGACGCCAACAAGCCCAGTTTGCGGCGGACCTCGACCACCACCGACGACAAGACTGGTGATAGCAAGGATGATGATCGTCCGACCTTGAAGCGGCGGGACGATTCGTCGAATTAACCATGGAACGAGTGGGGATTACCGAACCGGCGGCCCTCAGGGCCGCCGGTTTTGTGTTTGCCGCGGCGGCGTTTAACCGGGCGGATTCAAGACCATAATGGGCAGGATTTGGTAACCACAGTCACAGTGGCGGATTGCCGGAAGCGAACTAGGTAGGCTACGCTAAGCTTATATCGTGAGCGGGAGGAACGGGTCTTCCATGCCAGAAAATACACTCACCATCAAAGACAACCGCACGGGTCAAACGTACACCGTCCCCATCGAAGACGGCACGATCCGCGCGATGGCGCTGCGGCAGATCAAGACGGGCCCGGATGATTTTGGGCTGATGACCTACGATCCGGCGTTCATGAATACAGCGTCGTGCCGCAGCAGCATTACGTTCATTGATGGCGACCGCGGCATTCTCCGCTATCGCGGATATCCCATCGAAGTGCTGGCCGAGCGTTGCACCTTCCTGGAAGTTGCCTACCTGTTGCTGTTTGGAGAATTGCCCGCAGAGGGCGAGCTGAAGACCTGGATGCACGACATCACGCACCACACCATGCTGCACGAGAGCATCAAGAAGTTCATGGAGGGATTCCGCTACGATTCCCATCCCATGGGCATGTTCGTGAGCACGGTGGCTGCGCTGTCGAGCGTTTATCCGGAATCCCGTCATATTCACGACGGGTCGAACCGCATGCACCAGATCGTTCGTCTGATCGGCAAGGTGCCTTCGATTGCTGCCCTGTCGTACCGGCACAATGTGGGATTTCCGTACGTCTATCCCGACAACGACCTGAGCTATACAGAAAATTTCATGAACATGCTGTGGAAGATGGTCGAGCCCAAGTATGTCGCGAATCCGGTGCTCTCGCGCGCCCTCGACATCTTATTTATTCTGCACGCCGATCACGAGCAGAACTGCGGGACGAATGCGATGCGCTCGGTGGGCAGCGCCCAGACTGACCCTTATTTGTGTTTGGCGTCGGCAGCCTCGGCTCTGGCCGGGCCACTGCATGGCGGGGCCAATGAAGAAGTCCTGAAGATGCTCGATGAGATTGGCTCGAAAGACCACGTTCCGGCCTTCATCAAGAGAGTGAAGGACGGACAAGTCAAGCTGATGGGATTTGGGCACCGCATTTACAAGAACTATGATCCGCGGGCGAAGATCATCAAATGGTCGTCGGAACAGGTTTTCGAGGTCACGGGACGCAACCCGAAGCTGGACATCGCTCTGGAATTGGAGCGCATCGCGCTCGAAGACGATTACTTTGTGAAGCGCAAGCTTTATCCCAATGTCGACTTCTATTCCGGGATCATGTACCAGGCCATGGGATTTCCGCCGGAGATGTTCACTGTGCTGTTTGCCATCGCACGCACGGTGGGGTGGCTGGCGCAGTGGCAGGAACTGGTGAACGATCCGGAGCAGAAGATTGCGCGTCCGCGGCAGATCTACACAGGACACCAGGAGCGGGAGTTCTTACCGATAGGGAAGCGGACTGCGGCGGGCGTGCCGGCGCGCTAGTTCAGTCGAGGTTCGCCGCTTGTTTACGCTGCGTGCTTCGTAGCCAGCGAAGCCACGTACTCGCGCCTCTCAGAAGACGACGTGATGACCTTCATCTCCTGCCAGTCATAGGGAAATTCTCTTCCGCAATCCAGGCAAGCCACGTAGGTGCCGGTCAAGGCCCCGGCTTGCGGACGGCGCGCCATCCTGCGAACGGTGACCGGGAAGCTATACCGGGAGTGCCGGCAACCGAAGAAAACATCAATCAGTTTTGCCATCCAGCTAAAAAACGCATCAATCATTCTCGTCATCATGGAGCACCTTCCACACCCTGGGCGGTTTCTCCCTGGGATATTTTGAGTGTGCGGTCCCCCTGCACCGGTACTCTCAATACGCAACCACTCAAATGATTGGATTCATCTCGAAGGAAAATGGTTTCGCGTTTCTTCGGTCTGAAATGCGAGCAAACAGGTTTTGCCTCTGAAGTACCAGAATGGGAGCTAGTTACAGGCGAATGAGCAAAGGTTTGCACAAGGAACTGTGGGAGAGGGCGGTCCGCCAGGTAGAGGCGCGAAATAGGGACATACGCCGAGCAGCTAGGCTAGGTTCAGGGCCTTCTTGATGGTCCCGCGCTCGTTCTGAATTTTTTCCTGCAAGAGCGTGATGGCGTAGATGAGTTGCTCGGGACGCGGCGGACATCCGGGAACGTAAATGTCGACGGGGATCACCTGGTTGACGCTCTGCACCAGCGCATAGTTCTGGAAGACGCCGCCGGAGGTGGCGCAGGCGCCCATGGAGATCACCCACTTCGGTTCCGGCATCTGCTCCCACAGCTGGCGGATCACCGGCGCCATCTTGTTTGAAACGCGGCCGGCGATGATCATCAAATCGCTCTGCCGTGGCGAGGGACGAAACACTTCCGCCCCAAAGCGCGCAATATCGAAACGTGCCGCGCCCATCGACATCATCTCGATCGCGCAGCAGGCCAGGCCAAACGTCATGGGCCAGATGGAGCCCTTGCGCATCCAGTTGATGGCGGAATCGAGGGTGGAGAGCACAACGCCCTCCGGCGTGGGATTGCCGAAGGTCAAGTCCTTGACTACTTTCTTGCCGTTTTCGGTGTCGACGTAGGGGCCGAAATTGAGTTCGGGGGGCACGGGAATATTCTAAACCACCGGAGGCTTTTCAGCTTCTGGGGCTACTTGCTGGCCGCACTGTTTCTAACCGCCGACCGTCGAAACTGCACTCCTCGGGCTACCAAGCCATCCGGTAGGCCGCTGAAACATTAGAAGCCATTCCTCAAAATGGTCTGATTGACCTCGAACACGGACGGAAGGCGGTACAATCGACAGCATGCCCCAGTGGAATTGCTGCGACAACCCCAGCGTTACGTATTCCCGCGAAGAAACAACACCGGATGGAGGCACGCGAGAGTACTACGTTTGCCTGTCGTGCAGTAGCAACCACGTACTCACAAAGGATGCGCATGGCGAGGTGCTAGACCATCAGATCGTGTAAAACAGATAGGCCGCTCCGAACCGCGCTCCTACACTGTGACGATTAGGGCGTTGTTTTCGAGTTGGGTTGGGGTTTCCCAGAATGCCATTCGTCGAAAATTACCTGTCGAAAGTAGGACTGCAAACTGGCGACGGGATGAAGCGCATCTTGTTTGAGTTGCTATTAGCTCGTTATCAAGTTGCTGACAAGACCGATCGTTCGGACAAGCTGGCCGCTTCGGTTGTCAACTGCTTGTTCTGCGAAGTGGCAGACAATTCTGAGCTGCGGTCTTTCGAAGAGGAAAACAGGGCACTCATAGAATCGAAGGCCAAGGAACTGTCCGCCGAAGGCGCACTTTGCCGAGCACTGACTTGCGCAGTCTACAATTTCTGCTACGGCAAATATGTAGACTCCGGGGGCAAGGTCGGAATGTTTTTTCACCCTTTCTTAGGATATGTTCGCGCCCTGCAGGAGGTGGTCAATGGCAAAGAGCCTGCCAGCTTCCTTGAGTCCTTCGAGTCAAAGGTCGGGCAAAGGAATATTGCCCCGCTCTTGAATCTTTGGCTATTAGGGCTTTATAGGTCGCTTCCCCACACTCCCGATTCGAAACTTATGATGGATGAGGTTATTTCATTTGGCAAGTCGGTCAGGTCTTCGGTTGTGGCGTCGACTTCGCTATCAACCAATACGCCACCGCAGACGCGAACGGCGCAACCGCTACGCCCGTCACTACCGCCGATTGATGATGCCGCGGAAAGCATCGCAGTGATTATCACCGGAGCCTTTTCTTCCGCCCAGTTCACAGACCTTTTCCAAGACCAAACCTTGCCTGGCGGGTGGACCATGGGTGCGGCGTTTGCGGTCTGGTGCTCGCTTGGAAATCTAGCTCTGGTGATTGCAGCGTGGCAGACTTACGACGACCAAACAAGCGTATTTCGAATTATCGACAGTTGCAGGCCGAAGCTGATAAAACACTGGAAGCTGTCAGGAGATATCCTCGAGAAGTTGAGGGCGGTAGTCAACGAAACAGAAGCCACAGCTGTTTCCGCCTTCGGAGCGTGTAAGACTGGGTCTGATCTATCTCTTTTCTTCCGCCGATACGTGAGCAGGATTTTGGGCGCACCCGTCGCCTTTACAGGGCAAAGCGTAAGGGAAGACCTCCTTTCGGGTATTAGTTATCAGGGCGATGATCCGGTCTTGGCAGCTACGGTCTGCGATCTCTTCGTCCAAACCTGTACGTCGGTAAAGCGTTTGCTGGCCCCTCCCCAGTAACGAGGGGCGGCCACATAGGAAAGAACAGAGCCTGCGGGAGGAAAAGACGCCATGATTAGGCTTGCAGAAAACAAAGAGACAGCTCGCCTTGAGAATCAAGCGCTAGGGTTCGTGAACGAGATGGTGAGGTGGAGCAATCGGCTAGAAGAAGCCACGTCTCCAGCGTCCAAGGCGCACTGTTTGGAGAAGCGCGCAAAATATCGGAGCAGGCAGTCGCGGCCTTTGAGCGTGCCAAAAAAGCGGCCAAGACGAAGAGTTGAATCTTCTTGCGCTAAGAGAAACTTTAATTACCCAGCCCCTTAATTTACGTCTAATGGGTTAAATTCGCTAAGGGTTCACCACGACCCTCCCGAACACGCGCCAGCTGCATCTCCGTCTTTCGAATCATTTCCGGCCACAAGGCATCCGGATCGGTATTGAAAACTGTGCCGGCCTCGGCCGGGAAAACGAACCAGGCGCCCAATTCTACTTCCTGCCGCAGTTGATCTTGAGTCCATCCGGCGTAGCCCAGATAAACATGAAAAACGTCAGGCTTGGGTTGAGCCGACATGGTTTGTTCGAACAGGGGCTTGGAGTTAATCAGGTAGATGCCGCCGAAGATGTGCTCCGCGCCCTCGGGCTTGGCCTCCGACTGGTACAGCGCAAACACATCTGCGGTTTCGAGTGGCCCTCCCAGATAGACCGGGTCCGAACGGTCTTTCGCCGCCTTGAAACTGTCAAGCACACGCGAGAGCGGAACATCGGTGCGGTGGTTGAGAACGAGTCCGAGTACGCCCTGGGCGTCGTAGCGAACCAGCAGGATCACGGTTTTGGCGAAGTGCGGATCGCCGAGATTCCGGCTCGCCACCAGCACCTTTCCGGCAGCCAGACTCTTGGAATTCTTGAACTGGACGGGAAGAAAATCGGCTGGCGGCACTTGGCTTTCGACGGGGAAGTCGGTGGTGAGTGTTGCAGCGCTCGGCCGGGTCTGCGCCTCGAGAACACTAGTCTCCGGCACACCAGTCTGCGGCGCACCAGATTTCCTAATGTAACGGTTTAACCCTCCGGTCGTTGCAAAGGCCAGGATCATGGCCAGCATCGCGTAGAGGCATAGTTTGCGCAGGGACATGACCGCTCCGCCTGCATCCGTTTGCGTGAGTTTAACTGATTAGGGAACGGGTGCAAAATCGGCATGGTGCTTCTTGGGTCGATGAGCGCTATCGCCTGACTAGGCGAACTGTGAAGCTTCAGGACGAGGAATTAGGTGGAGGGATCGCTGAGCGTCCCGGATTGCGTCGGAACTGGACGCCTTTATGTGTACCCACAAGACAAGCATGCTAACGAGTAGCCAAAAAAACAGATATGTAACTTCTTGCAACGGCACTGAATGACCAACCAGTTGGAACCCGAAAACGAAACCAGCGCAGACTTGAGTCGCAAAGCACATCGCGGCTGAAACGGCGACGCCCAGCAACGATCCAATCCGGGCCAAATGGTAGTAGCCAAGAAACACCGGAAGGACCGATACAAAGGCCGAGCCGAAATTTATGAAGGGATCAAATTGCCGGGAAGGGCCAAAAAGGAAACGGTTCCACGAAGTTCCATCAGCAGGAATCGAAGCTTGCGCAACAGCAAGCGCAATCACAGCCGCAGACGCCGAGGCTACCACGAAAACTTGGGATCGGCTCAGGATGTGAAACCTCTGCCACACGGCAGCATTATAGCCAACTCCGCATTTCGTGGCGCAGTTTGATGGTTGGCATGGGATCCCGATAGCGCTCAGCAACTGGGCGATACTGTCCTCGGAAGCCAGGCTATGAACGTCCTACGGGTACACCACGATCTTCCCGAACATCTGGCTCTTCTCCAGATACTCATGCGCCGCGCGTAGTTCGCTCAGCGGGAAGACGCGATCGACCACCGGTTTCAGTCGCCCGGCAAACACGTGCCGCAACACTTCGTGCAACTCGCCCATGGTTCCCATGTAGGAGCCGAGCAGCGACAACTGCCGCGCGAACAGGTGGCGCAGATCGATGCCGACGTTTGGCCCTGTAGTCGCGCCGCAAGTCACCAGCGTGCCGCCGGTTTTGAGCGACTTCACGCTCTCGTCCCAGGTGGCCGCGCCCACGTGCTCGATCACGATGTCGACGCCCTCTTTGTTCGTGATCTTGCGTACTTCTTCGGAAATCTTCTGCTGATAGTGGTTGATGCCGAAGTCCGCGCCCAGTTCGCGTCCTTTGGCCAGCTTCGCCTCGTCGCCCGCGGTTGTAATCACGCGGCAGTGAAAGAGTTTAGCAATCTGGATTGCTGCAATGCCTACGCCGGAACTCGCCCCGAGCACGAGTACGGTCTGTCCGGGACGCACGCCTGCCCGTCCTACAAGCATGTGCCACGCTGTCACAAATACCAGGGGGACGCTTGCCGCCTGATTGAAGTCGAGCGCATCGGGAATCGGAATCACGTTCGCCGCCGGCACTGCGATAACTTCGCAGTTGCCCCCGTCCACGCCATTGCCTAGCACCGTAAATGTGCGGCACTGGTTTTGCAGTCCAGCAACACACTTCTCGCAGTGACCGCAATAGTGCATCGGCGCCAGCAGCACTCGTTGCCCCGCTTTGAATCCGGCAATGTACTCACCCACCTCTACCACTTCGCCTGCCACGTCACTTCCGAGAATGTGTGGCAGCTTCACGCCTGGCAGTCCCTTGCGCACCCAGACGTCGAGATGATTCAGCGAACACGCCCGCACGCGCACCAATACTTGATCCTTGCGCGGCTGGGGATCGGGAATCTCTTCGTACGTTAAAACTTCGGGGCCACCGAATTGATGAATGCGGACAGCCTTCATAGGAGCACTCTCCCAAACGCATGAAACTAACACAAAACAGGTCGCGGTTGACTCCTCCTGTTAACCGACTGATAATCAAACCTGCGAACCGCCGTCCCATGGACATCTACGAGCAAATCGTTCAGCTTCGCCGCGAAGGTCGCCGCGGCGCCGTGGCGACCATCGTCAACGTGCGCGGGTCGATTCCTTCTTTCAAGACCGCCAAGATGCTGGTGCGTGACGACGGCTCGATCGTGGGCACCATCGGCGGCGGATGCGTCGAGGCCGATGTGTGGCAAGCGGCGCGTGAAGTCATGGAGTCGGAGAAGCCCCGCACCCTCACTTTCGACCTGAATCAAGACCCCAAGTACGATACCGGCCTGGTCTGCGGCGGGACGCTTGAGGTTTTCGTGGAGCCCATCCTACCTCCAGCTTTACTTTATGTATTCGGCGCAGGTCATGTTGCTATGAACCTTTGCCAGGTTGCCACAAATGCCGGCTTCGAGCTGATCGTCACCGACGACCGCACCTCCTATGCCACCCAGGAACGTTTCCCCGCCGCCCGCGAAATTCATGCGCTGGATTTCGACGAGGCCATCCAGAAGCTCGACCCCAACGAGGCTTCTTACATCGTTATAGTCACTCGCGGTCATCGCGACGACATGCGACTGCTTCGCTGGGCGGTGCAGACGCGGGCCCGCTATGTCGGAATGATTGGCTCCAAGCGCAAAGTGATCGGAATCTTCAAGACGCTGCAAGAGGAAGGCGTGCCCGCGCATCTGTTCGACCGCGTACACGCACCGATCGGACTCGACATCGGCGCCGTCACTCCGGAAGAGATTGCCGTTGCGATTACGGCAGAGTTGATTGCGATCCGCCGGCATGCCAAGGCCGGCCTTCCCCACATGAGTTGGTTCGCCCAGAAATCAGAGTTCGACGCGAGCCCTGTGGGGGACGCGCTCGATAAATGTGAATGAATTGCTGATTGCAGATTGATGATTGAGGGTCAGATCTTTCTTTCAGCAGATAGCAATCACAAAACCCAACCATTCCCCAACATTCCCTGCTATCTTCGCAGCATGACCCGCGCTGCCAGCTTTGCCGGTGTGATCCTTGCCGCGGGAGACTCGTCCCGCATGGGGCGGGACAAGGCCTTGCTGCCGTGGCCTCCGTCCGCGGGCGGGAAGGCGCCTTCGAATGAGACGTTCCTCTCGGCGGCCATCCGTTCGCTTTCGCTGGCCACGGAGTTCGTCCTGGTGGTGGTAGGAAAGAATGAAGCGGCACTGGCGCCGATTATTTATGCGCACGGTGCATCTCTCACGGTGAACCCGGATCCGAGTCGCGGTCAGTTCAGTTCGTTGCAGGTTGGATTGCATGAGGTGCTCAATCACGGCCGCGACGCTGCCATGGTCACATTGGTCGACCGGCCTCCGGCGAGAACCACGACCGTCCAGGCCTTGCACGACGCTTTCGAGGCCGCTGATCAGAACGTCTGGGCAGTTGTGCCGGAGTTTTCCGGGAAGCACGGTCATCCCTATCTGGTGGGGCGCGAAATGATGGAAGCGTTTCTCCGCGTCCCGCCGACATCGATTGCGCGCGACATTGAACATCAACATCAGAAGCACATCCAATACGTTCGGGTCGAAGATCCTCTGGTTGTTCTGAACATCAACACGCTAGAGGACTATGCGGGACTCTTGGCGCGGCCCTCCTGACGACGGCTTCGCCATTGCGTGTTTCCCCAGAAGCACGTTATCGTCGATAGATGAAGATGAACGCCGCTCAGGCAGAAGGCTTTCTGCCAGCTACCAACGAATTTCTCGAATCGATCCTCCACCTTGATCTGCGCGTAGCGGCGTTTGACTGCGACGGCACGCTGTGGGCGGGCGATGCCGGCGAGCGCTTTTTCGATTGGGAACTAAGAGAGAGCGATGTCTTTCCTGACAGTGCTGCTCGCAGCATCCTGAGCAAGTCCTGGAGAGAGCGTTACACCGCCTACAAACGTGGCGAGGTTGATGAAACTACGATGTGCGGCGAGATGGTGACGATGCATCGTGGCATTTCTGAGGCGACGATGATGGGCGCCGCGGTCCACTTCTTCGATCAATTCTTTGTCGCGCAGATATTTCCTGAGATGCGCGAACTCGTCCGCCGCCTGCAGGAGAACGATTGTGAAGTCTGGGCGGTCTCGTCGTCTAACGAATGGGTGATCCGCGCCGGGATGAAGCATTTCGGGATACCTGAGAGCCGAATACTGGCGGCTACGGTCGAAGTCGACAATGGCGTCGTCACGGATCGCTTGATCCGTGTGCCCTCCGGCGCCGGAAAACCGCTGGCGCTGCGCGAAGTCGTGAAGAAAGAGATCGAGGCCGCGTTTGGCAATTCCCGCTGGGATACCGAAATGCTGGCGATGGCAAAACATGCATTTGCAGTGAACCCGAATCCTGATCTGGAGTCCGCTGCCCGGGAGCGGGGGTGGCGGATTTATCTTCCTCAAGGCACGCGTCCGCGTGGTTGAAGTTGCGGCGAGGAGTCCAGCGTTTAGAATTGAACTGCAATGTACTCCCGCCAACTGCTCGATCACTTTCAGAATCCGCGTAATGTGGGAGAACTTGCCGCCGCAGATGCCACGGCAGAAATTGAAAACCCTGCCTGCGGAGACATGTTGCGGTTAACTTTGAAGTTCAGCGCGGGCCGAATTACCGAGGCGCAGTTCAAAGCCAAAGGGTGCGTGTCGGCGATTGCCTGCGGCTCGGCGCTGACAGAATTGATCGTGGGGAAGACACTAAACGAAACTCAGGAGTTGCGGCGCGAGGACGTGATTACCGCCGTGGGCGGATTGCCCCAGGCCTCGACTCATGCTGTACAGTTGGCTCTGGACGCGCTTTCTTTGGCGCTGAGCCGCATCGGGCCTTAGTGTGAAATTCGTGATCTCCTCCCATACCCCACGCCGCATCGCGAGCCTGCAACCCAGCGCGACGGTTATTCTTGCCGCTATCGGAGAACTTGAGCGCGTGATTGCGTGCACGAAGTATTGCGCGGACGTGGTCCCCGGGATCGCGTCGCAACCGCACACCATCCTTGCCGATTCATGGACGGCCAACGCCGAACAGATTATGGCCGCCCACCCTGACCTGGTGATCGCCGCTGTGCCTTACCAGGAGAAAGCGGTCGTTGAAATACTCAAATCTGGCGTGCGTTTCCTCGGCCTCGCTCCCAACACTCTGGCTGACATCTACACCGACATTGCCACCATCGCAGGTATTCTTGGAGCGAGCGAACGCGGCGAAGAGGCGATCGCTCAGATGCGGGGGCGCATCGAACAAATGCGCGCTGACACTGCGGGACTGCCTCGTCCCAGAGTTTTCTGTGAGGAGTGGGGCAAGCCGCTGATTGCTTCGCAAGCCTGGGTCGCGGAACTTGTCGAGGCCGCTGGGGGCGAGTTTCTGGGCGCCCCGGGGCGCCAGATTTCCGCCGAAGAAGTTGCCCGCCTTGATCCTGATATTTTGATCGCCGCCTGGTGCGGAGCGGGTGACCGCGTACCTTTAGAGAAGACTTTGGCCGATCGCAATTGGCAGGGAACCCGCGCCGCTCGCGCATCCCGCGTCCATTGTGTCCGGGATGAGTACCTGAACACGCCTGCGCCCACGCTGCTGCGCGGCCTTGACGCACTGGCCTTTGCGATTCATCCCGAGCGATTTGACGGCACGGAAGGAATCCGGCAGATTACCTGTGTTCCGTCTTCCACAACCGCGAATCGGCCACTCTGAGTTAAGATTCTGCTCATGCCCGTGACCACCAGAATTGAAGAGGTTCGCAACGAAATCACGGCGCTGGCGCAGGCCGCACTCACAGCCAAGGACTTGATGGAGGGCGTATGCAGGCTCTTGCACGAGCGCATGCTGAAGTACAGCTGGGTTGGCTTTTATATGCTGGAGCCCGGGGCAAAACCGCCAGTGCTCACGCTGGAAGCGTTCGTGGGAGCGATGACTCCGCACACGCGGATTCCGCTGAACCAGGGCATTTGCGGCGCGGCCGCATCCAGCGGAAAGACGATCGTGGTTGACGATGTCAGCAAAGATCCCCGCTACCTAGCCTGTTCTCTGGAAACCAAATCAGAAATCGTTGTACCGATTTTCGTGAAGAAGAAGGTCGCAGGCGAACTCGACATCGACAGCCATTTTGCGGCCGCGTTCGGCACCGAGGACAAGGAACTGGTTCAGTACTGTGCTGAAGTCGTCGGGAAGAAGCTCGAGAAGTCTCAATGAAAGTTGACGCCCTGCATGCTGCCACGGCCGCCAATCTATGAAACGGGTCGTCGCCGCCGTGATCGAAAAGGAGGGCAAGGTGCTGGTGTGCCAGCGCACGCGGCATCAGACCATGCCGCTCAAGTGGGAATTCCCCGGAGGAAAAATTGAAGAGGGCGAGCAGCCGCGCGACGCCTTACGCCGGGAACTGGAAGAAGAATTAGGGATCCACGCCACGATCGGAGACGAGATCGCCCGCCTGCAGCATACGTATCCGAACGGCGCGATGGTTGAGTTAAGGTTTTTTGTCGTCCGCGAATACCGGGGCGAAATCGAGAACCGCATCTTCCGGGATTTGCAGTGGTCGCTTCCGAAAGACCTCGCGTCGTATGATTTTCTCGAAGCCGATGCCTCGTTGGTGAAGGACCTGGCGGCGGGACGACTTCTGTAACGTTCGTTCAGTGCGCGCTACCCGCCCTTGAGCGTCCAGAACCATGCGACGGTCAGACCGATCATCACCACTGTCGTCAGCCAGGCCACGGCATTGAACAGGCGGGTGTTCACGTACTTTCCCATGAGTTCTTTCTTGTTGATCAGCAGAAGCATGAAGATCAGGACGAAGGGAAGCACGATGCCGTTCACCACCTGCGAGAGGACGGCGATCTTTACCAGCGGCAGGCCGGGGATCAGAAGCACGGCGCCGCCGGCCACAATCAGCAACGTGTACAGCCAGTAGAAAAACGGGGCTTCGCCAAACTTCTTATCTACGCCAGATTCAAAGCCGAGGCCTTCGCACACAGTGTAGGCGGTGGAGAGCGGCAGAATTGATGCGGCAAAAAGCGAGGCGTTGAACAGCCCCACGGCGAACAAAATATAGGCGTATTGCCCGGCCAGCGGCTTCAGCGCCTGGGCTGCATCGGCGGCATACTTGATGTCACGGTAGCCATGCACGAACAAGGTCGCGGCGCAGGCCACGATGATGAACCAGGCCACCACGTCCGTGAAAATGCAGCCCGTGATCACATCCCAGCGCGAAGCTCTCAGCCCCCGTGCGGTTACGCCTTTCTCCACAATCGAAGACTGAAGATAGAACTGCATCCAGGGCGCGATCGTCGTTCCTACGACGCCAATCACC
The DNA here is from genome assembly GCA_035566655.1 of Candidatus Dormiibacterota bacterium. Taxonomy (GTDB): domain Bacteria; phylum Acidobacteriota; class Terriglobia; order Terriglobales; family Acidobacteriaceae; genus Sulfotelmatobacter. The sequence continues at coordinate 62,585 of DATMQT010000003.1, read as the reverse complement.
ATGAATAAATATGCTTGCTCACGAAACGCATGCAGAGCGGGTGGCTTGAAAGTTGCGATGGCTGCTTCCTTCCACAGAGGATGCGCCATCGTCCCGGCAAAGATGTAGGTGACATAGAAGAACGACGCCGCGAGGAAGACTTTCTCTACGCTCTTATACTGGCCCTTGACTACGATCAGCCAGACGATCACGCCACAAACCGGTACGGTCACGTAGCGTGGAAGGCCGAATAATTCCAGGCTGGTGGCGATGCCGATGAACTCCGTCACCACGTTGCCGAAGTTGGTGATCAGGATGCCGAGCATCATCAGAAACGTGACGCGAAGTCCGAACTCTTCGCGGATCAGGTCGCTCAGTCCCTTGCCGGTCACGGCGCCCATGCGGGCGCTCATTTCCTGCACCACGATCAGAGCCAGCGTGATCGGGATCATCGTCCACAGCAAAAGATACCCGTACTGCGCGCCGGCCTGGGAATAAGTCAGAATGCCGCCGGCGTCGTTGTCGACGTTGGCGGTGATGATCCCCGGTCCTACGACCGCGAGGAACAGCAGGGTCCGGCCTTTCCAGCGTTTCAGAAGTCTCATGCGCGCATTTCGCCGACATAGGAATTACAACAACCTGGGGCAGGCTTGCACACTGCGTTTCGCGGCCCGCACGCCGGTTCAAGGCCGCATCAGAATACATGGACAGCCCGTGCTCGGGATAGATGAAAATGAAGGAATGCGGAGAAAAGAATCGGAGAGGCAAACAGTTTAAGATGGTTCCAGGCCCGGACTACACCGGCCAAACTTACGGATGACCAAGAACTCCGCGCGCATCTTCTATCTGCTGATCGCTCTCATGGTTGTGCTGCTGGATCGCTGGACCAAGCACGTCGTGGTGCAGCGCATCCGCCTCTATTCTCATGTCCAGGTCATCCCCGGCTTTTTTCAACTGACCCACACCGAGAACACTGGCGCGGCCTTCAGCCTGTTCGCCGACTCGCCCGCGCCTTGGAAGACGGCCTTGCTGATCACGTTTTCCGGGATTGCGCTGGTGGTAGTCTCGGTTTTGCTTTGGAAAAACCACCATGCTCATATGGCAACCGGTATTGGCTTGTCGCTGATTATGGGGGGAGCTTTAGGAAATCTGTGGGACCGGCTGGCGCGCGGCCGCGTGGTCGACTTTCTGCTGTTCTACTACAAGCGCTATCAGTGGCCGGTGTTTAATCTGGCGGACAGCGCAATTGTGATTGGGGCGGGATTACTGGTGCTGGAGATTTTGTTCGCGAAGGCCCGCACCGAAGAGCCAGTTAAGAGCATTTAACTCATCCTCCCTTTAGTTAAAGTCCCGCGTTCGTGAGCCGATGGACTAAACGGAGGCTCCAAATGATCACATCAGTAAACGGCGCGACCCATGGCCATGCTGCGCCGCAGCCCCAGTCACCGACCCAGCAACCCGCTCAATCGAGGCCGCAGCCAGCTCCCGCGGACACGGTTCAGCTCAGCGCCGCCGCACTTGCCTTGAAAGAAGCGATCGAGAACCCGGCGCAGACGACTCAAGAAGCCGCCCATGGCGATGCTCAGGCCAAGCGACTGCTGGCGAGGGAAGCTGCTGACAAACTAGTGTGAAGGTTGTTGGAGTACGAATTTTAGGGCGCTCCGTAAAGCTGCTTATACACACTCGCATTGCGCAGAATCGCCTGCACGTACTCGCGGGTCTCGGTGAAGGGAATCGATTCGACAAATTCCTGCGGATCGCGATATTTGCCCTGGCTCAGCCAGTCTTCGACGCGGTCTGAGCCGGCGTTGTAGGCGGCGAGGGCGTATTCGAACGATCCGCCAAACTTGTCAACCATGCCGCGGAAATAACGCGTGCCCAATTGCAGGTTCACCGCGGGCGTGTACAACTGGCTGGCCGTGTACCGTTTTAATTTCACTTCCTTGGCCACAAGTTTGCCTGTCTTCGGCAGCAGCTGCATCAGGCCGACGGCATTGGCTCGCGACACCGCATTGGGATTGAACTCGGACTCCTGCCGGATCAGTGACGCCACGAGATAGGGATCCAAGCCATTGGCTGCCGAAGAGCGCTTCAGGTCGCTCCAGTAGGCTCTGGGAAAGAGTGCTTCCCAGTATTTTCGCGGCAGGTCGGGAATGTCGAGGGCGAAATAATTTGGCGCAGAATGCTTCATGAGCTCGATGGCCTGATCGTAGTGTCCAGTCTCATCGTAGAGCTGCGCGGTCTCCGCCGGGCCCCAACTGCCACCATCGGCCGCGGCGGCGGCCTGCAATTCGCGCACGGCAAAATCCACGAGCCCGCCATTGCCGAGCAACTGCGCTTTCTGCACATGCAACTCATCCGCTGGCGGTTGCGAGTCCGCTACTCTCCCAGTGTTGTCGAGGGGCGGAACGCGGTCGAGCAAGGCGTATTTTGTCGCCGCATCGGGAGCCGCCGGGGGGAGACGCTTCATTCTCTGGCGTGCTAGTTCGGCGTAATAGAAGTTGCGATAGCGGTCTGAAAGTTTCTGATAAAACTCCTGCGCCATGAGCGGCTGGTTGTCTTCCTCGGCCAGACGGGCGCGCCAATATAAAGCTGCCGGAGTTTCTGGGCCCGAAGGATACAGCGCAATCTGTTCTTCGAAGGCCTTCTCGGCATCCGCGTTGCGTCCCTCGCGCAAGGTGAGCCAGGCGGCTTTCCAGTGTGTATAGGAAGCACGCGCGCCGTTGGGGAATCGCTGCTGGGCTTCGCGGAATGCGTCGAGGGCCTGGTCATACTCATGATGGACCAAATGCAAATTCGCCGCCGAGAGCAGCGCCTGCTCCAGCCACGGACTTGCCGGAGCTGCCTGCCGCAACTCAGCGACCGTGCGGTAGAACGTGTCGTTGTCGTTGGTGGAGAAGGCGACTTGTCCCAGCAGGTAGAGGCGATGCGCGTTGATTTCGCCACCTTCGCCAGCCACCAAGGCGAGGACTTGCCTGGCGTCACGGTTCCTGCCACCGCGATGAAGCGCATCCGCCAGTGCGAGCTGTGGCAAGTCCCGGTCAACGGAGCTTACCTGGCTGGCCAGGCTGCGATATTCATCCGCTGCTTCGGCATAACGATGCCTATTCATCAATGCGTCGGCCCGCGTTTTGCGTTGCGTGACGGTTGGAGGCGAAACGGACGGAAGCTTTCTCAACTCAGCATAGGCTGCATCAGCCTCGCTGCTGGCGGGCATGGTGTAGTAAATATTCGTGAGGATTTCGGCGGCCTTCGAGGTCTGGCCGGACGCGGCGTATGAGCGTCCCAAGGCAAACTCAACGTCAGAGCGCACCGGCGTGCGGATTTGCTCCAACAAAGTTGCCGCTTCCGCCGCCTGGCCCTCGAGCAGAAGCCCGTTGGCATAGCCGACGCCGGCATCCCGCACCAGCAGAGAATCTGGATGGGTCTTGGCGAAGTCGGCCAGGGTTGCGAGGGCTTCGGCGGTGCGGCCTGTTTGCAGATACGCCGTTCCCAGATAGTACGCTACGTAATCGCCGAGGTCGCCGGCATAAACCTTGGCGCGGCTCAGCGGGTCAATGGCCCGTGCGTAGTCACGATCGAGAACGTGGGCGTAGCCGAGCACCAGCCAAGCCAAGGCCCCGGCGTCATCCTTGGCATGGGCGCGGGCGTAGGCATCAACCCCGTTGTAGGCCGGCAGTGAACGATCCTGTAGAAGTTGTTGCGCCATTGGGCGCAACGTCGCTGAAGCTACAAAAGCCTGACGCATGCGCTGCACCCGCGGGGAAACGGTCCGAGTCTTGCGGGTGCTGACAGGGTGGTGCTTGACCTTGCTGGTCGCGGGTTTCGTGGGAGCAGTGGCCTTGCTGGCCGAAGCCTTGCTTGAATTGCTGGGCTTGCTGGTGCCGGGCGTGGCTTGAGCAACCGGCTTTGGCGGAAATGTCTCGGCGGGAGTCTGAGTGGAAGATTCTCGAGCGGAACTGGGCGCAGCTTGCTGCGATGCCTCTGCCGCAGCAAGCAGAACGCCGAAAACGCCGCAGAAAGCCGCGGCCGCGAGCACCCACCACTTCATCGAACCTGATTGCACTACTTTTTCTTTTCGCGAAGACACGCTACTGCCAGAGACCCTGCCACAAAATTAGTGGCGAAAATTAGAACCCATGATGGAGATATCGTCTTCGGCCAGGCTGCGCAACAACTCGTGGTGAAAATAGTCGCCGCTGGCGGCTGCCGTGTTGCCGTAGCGTTTCTGAAATGTTCCGCGGCTCTTGTCGATATCTTCCTTGAGACGGTCGTATAAATCTTTGTGGCGCCGGCCCTCCGCAACTTTCGCCTGATTGTAGAGCTTGATCTCGTCAACCAGTAGACGCGCGAAGCGTTGCGCCTTGCGATGCATGTCGGCATCTTCAGCCGACAGTCCGGCAAGAGGATCGGTGGCTGCGGCCGGCGCTGCTGCCGTGCTGGCGTAGGCTGCGGGCGCTTCCACAACTTCAGCCGCAGGTTCGGACTCGGCAGTGGGCACGTGCTTGGGAGCGTGCGCGGCAAATGGATCTGAAAACGAAGAAACGGTTTGCACGGGCGCAGCTGACGGCTCGACCCGGGCCATCGGCGCGCCGTCTTCTCTTGCCGCCACCTGCTTGCGGAGCGAGGTGACTTCCAGCCACGCGCTGGTTGCGATCACCAACAATTCCAGGGCGTCGGGATCCAGCTTGCCTGCGTCGCCTCCGTCGGCGTAAACCAGGGCCGCCACTTTGTCCTTGAGGGCGAGCGGCAACACCAGTACCTGCTCATTGGCGGGGCGGCCGAATTGTTCGACGAAACGTCCGCCCATTTCGGCAATGTTGCCTGGAGTCGCTGTACGATTCTGATAAGTATGAGCCACTGGTCCGGCATTCAGATCGAGGGCGAAATCTTTGACCGCTTCTTCATCGCCGAAACCGCGGGATTGCCATCCTGACGCCGCTCCCGACTTCACCACGAAGAGCGCGATGCGGGCGCAGTAGCCACTGCCGGCATCGAGCAGCGCCCGCAAAATTTCTTTCTGCGTGGAACCCGCATGAATACTGGATACGGCTTGCACCAGAGCACCAGAGTCAGACGCCGCGGGCGCAACGGTTTCGGGAGCCGGAGCCGGCAGCGCATCGAGTACTTGCTGCGAAATCTTCGATTGCAGTTTCGGCAACTGCGCCTGAATGGCTTGCGCCACGGCCTGCTCGACTGCCAGCCGGACCTCGCTCTGCTTCTCGCTCTGTTCCGCCATGCCTAGAGAACCATATTCCTTGAATCGTAACCGATCCGGTAACGTCGAGCCAGACTGAGCCCTAAGTGCTGATTATACGGCACTTGTAGGAATGCCCCAGAGTACGCAAGGACGTGTTCGACCGCGTTAGCGCCTTGCCTTCGACTGTATCGCAAATTGTGGAGGGATCAAAGCTCGATTGAGGTGTCCAGGATTGTTCCTGTGGGCATGCGACGGGAAGAATGTAGGGCGCGCACCGTGCTTATTTCCGCGCGCAAGGTTCTCTCGTATTGACTGCTTTCCAGCGGTTCAGATTATCGGCCCGCGTGAAAATAAATCTTCAGGGGGAGCGTCGGGTTGGTGAGTGGAGTTTACTACTTGATTATAGGGTACCCCCCCCTCCCCCACCCCCCTCAATCCTTAGAATCATTGGGTTGGGCATGGTTTGGCCCGCAAAATCTAGATGTCAAAGAGCTTACAGGTCAAAATCTAGAAAGGAAAGGAGTTGCGGGCGATCTCTCGCCCGACTCCTCCGAGTTTTTCCATCTAGATGGCGCTGCTACTGCTTGGACAATTATGGGGTGAATTGAAAACGAGCGCAAGGTCAGACGTCACAAGGGGGCTGTGGAAAACTCTTGGGATCTCGGAACGTCCGAATTAGTCGGTTCCGGAAGACTCACAGGCTAAATCACGTACGGAATACACGAAACGAAATCCCCTGACTACGGCTGGCGGGCACGCACCTTTCGAAAACCGCGAAAGGTGCGGCAGCCTCCGTTGTGGTGGTGCCAGCATTACAAAATTGAAGGTGCGCCAGCCCCCAGCGTCTCGCGCGCTTTTGCAACGACGGCTTCGAACATCCCAAGCGTGAGCCTCCGGGTCTTCACGTTGTAACCCGAGCAATGATAGCTGTCGATCAGCGTCACCGGGAAACGCAGGGTTTTCTTCGGGGCAAGGGCATGGACATTGCCGTGGCCGAATTTAAAGGCGCTGCGCGCAAGCCCCAGGCTTTTGAGCACGCTGTCATGCGCCACCGCACCCAGCGCTAGGATGGCTCTCAATCGCCGAAACGACGCGAATTCGCTTTCCAGGAAATCCCGGCAGGCGTTGATCTCGGCAGGCAGGGGTTTGTTTTCCGGCGGCACGCACCGCACGGCGTTGGTGATGCGGGTGTCTTTAAGTTTCAGCCCGTCGCCGACGCGGCGGTCGAAACGGCCGGCGGCGAAACCGAACTTGACCAGCGTGGGGTAGAGCAAGTCTCCGGCGGAATCGCCGGTAAAGGGGCGCCCGGAGAAATTGGCGCCTTTCAGGCCCGGCGCGAGTCCCACCACGACGAGCAGCGGGTCGTGGTCGCCAAAGGAAGGTACGGGCGCGTTGAATTTGTCAGGAAAAGCTGCGCGGTTTTTCTTGCGGAATTTTTCAAGCCGCGGGCACAGGTCGCAATTTTTATCGGGTGAAACGCATGAAGGCATAGCAATTCTTTCATCGGGCGGGCGCACCTTTGCCGGAGCGATCATACCTGAGGATGCCCAACCTTTGCTTCTTTTGCAAAGGTGGGCCGCGATGCTGTCGCTTGCGAAGGGATTTTGGCTTTAGCAGGCCGTGTGGCCCCCGCTCACCATCAGCCCACCTGCCGTATCTTCATCGTCGCTTCTACGCGCTCGTTCACTAATACCGGCCCGCGTTCGCCCAGGAGATAGTGCCGGGCACTGCTCCACCGCCACTGCTCGGGCTTCTCGACCAAGCCTTGTTTCACCGGATTCTGATGGATATAGTGCAGCTTTTCCTGGCGTTTTTGCGCGGTCCACAGGACGAAGTCATAGAAGCGGTGTTGCCATATGTGCTCTTCGCCATCGCACTCACAGCGCTGCTCAGCGGGCACCTCGGACCGTAGCCTTCCCAATATGCGCCGTGCAAAGCCTTGTTTGATGGCCTGCATCACGGAAGGATTGCCTCGTTCCGGTTCGCTGAGGAGCAGATGGACATGCTCGGGCATGACGACGTAACCCACCACCACGAAATGGTAGCGGCGGCGCACGTGCTCCAGCACCTCAAGAAACAGGTCGCGTCTGGAGGGGAGATCGAGCAGCGGGCGGCACTGGTAACAACTGGTGGTTATGTAGTGCAGATAACCTTGGCCGTAGCAGCGATTGAGGTTCGTCATGTGGGGGTTCTAGCACAGACGTGGGTCTCAGCGCTGTGATGGTTGAACATCGTGGAGCGTGGACGACGCTCTCAAATCCCATTTGCGGAAGGACCCGCCCTGCGTCAAGATCAAAATCCTCTCGCTACCGGCTGCATTGCGGCCCACCTTTGCAAAGGAAGCAAAGGTGGGGCAGCCGCTTCCCCCGTCGTGGCTGTCGCTACCGATTCGCCTAAATCGCTGGGTTCCAAGTAGAATGATTGTTACCGTCGTGTGCCGGAATTTGTGAATCGTAGGCAAAATACTGCATCGCCTGAACAATGGGGACCATCCAAAACAAACTAGAAGGGCCTGTTACTGATGAACTGACCCTGGTACAGGCGGCCAAGAAGGGCGACGACTCGGCGTTTGAAGAGTTGGTTCGCCGCTATGACCGCAACGTCTTTCGGATCGCGCAACACATCACGCAGAACCGCGAGGATGCGGAAGATGTGGTGCAGGAAGCGTTTCTGAAGGCGTACAGCAACCTGGCGAAGTTTCAGGAGCAGTCGAAGTTTTATACCTGGCTGGTGCGCATCGCCGTCAACGAAGCGTTGATGAAGTTGCGCCGCAAGAAGCCGGAGCGAACGGTCTCACTCGACGAAGATATTAAGACGGAAGACGATTCTCTTCCGCGTGAGATTGCGGATTGGAGCCCCAATCCCGAGCAGCAGTACACGCAGGCTGAGTTGCGTGAGATTTTGAGTAAGACGATCCAGGGCCTTCCCCCAGGGTTCCGGACCGTGTTTGTACTGAGAGACGTGGAAGGGCTTTCGACCGAGGAAACTGCGGCAGCGCTGGAATTGAGCGTGCCCGCAGTGAAATCGCGACTGTTGCGGGCGCGCCTGCAACTGCGCGAGCGGTTGGGACGGTTCTTCCAGAAACGCGGGAATGGAAATGGAGATGGCAAAAGTGGAGATGGCGAACAGTGAAATGCTCTGAGTTTTTGCACGAGCTGACCAACTATTTGGACGGCGTCCTCGACCAAACTACAAAAGTCGAGTTGGAGAACCATCTTTCCTGGTGCCACAACTGCTATGTGGTTTGTGACACTACGAAAAAGACCATCGAGATTTATCGCGATTCCCAGCTTTACGAACTGCCTGAAGACCTCCGCTCGCGGCTTCGCTCAGCCATCATGACCAAGTGCCAGCAGCACAAGAAGCGCGGGCCGGAAAGAGTCTGAGCCGCCCGTCGGGGGTCGTGAATTGCCAGCGACCCTGCCGACTTCCACTCCATCGCATATAATGGTTCTCGCGCCCCGGGGTGTTCCATGCTGCGCTTGGCGAATGTCACTCTTCCCGTATTGCCTCTGTTGTGTGCCCTCTCTGTAGCCCACGGTCAGGTGACCGATTCCGGACAGGCGCAGAATTTACCGAGCGCAAGTCCGATTCCTTCCAACGCGCAGCGCATCTCCAAACAGACTCGCTATGAGATCATCCGCGATTTTGAAGCCCAGCTAGTATATGCGCGTACCGCCTTTCCGATGGGCACGAAAGGCCTGCGGTTGAAGCAAGGCGTAATCACGCCGAACGGGGAGGAGATGAGACAGGCGCTCAGTCTTTGGGGCCCGGCCATTAAACCCGGCGATCCTGCGCACATCTCTTTCGTTCAGATCAAGGACGACCACATTCATTTCGAGATCAATGGTGGGCCAGTGCATCGCAAGAAGTGGTATCAGCGCCTTGAGGTTTCAGGAGCTGACGGGCGGCCGGTGACCGCCGCACCAAGTGACCCTCAGGCCAATCCGCACGGTTCGTTCGTGAATATTTATTTTGACAAGTACGTCCCGGAGATGACGGTGCAGCAGGTGCGAGAGTTGCTATATCCCGTGCTCGACTTTAATGCGCGGAATAAGGAGCAGGCTTATCTCGACACTGTGCCTCCCAAGGTGAAGGAGGCGATCCAGGCGCACCATGTGCTGGTGGGAATGAATCAGGAGATGGTGCTCCACGCCAAAGGCAAGCCGCCAAGGAAAGTGCGGGAGCGGGACGGAGAGACGCAATACGAAGAATGGATTTACGGCGACCCTCCGGCGGATGTCGATTTTGTGCGCATCGTGGAGGACGAAGTGGTCCGGGTGGAAACCATGAGGGTGGGCGGCGAGAAAATCGTGCGCACCGAGAAAGAAATCGTATTGCCGCGGCCGGACCGGGACAAAGACAACGACAAAGAAGCGAAGAAAGAGCCGGGAGAGCGACCGGCAAAGGCGCCGAGCCTGCGCCGTCCTGGGGAAGATTCAGTAGATGTGCCGACGCCGGCGAACGGAGCCACTCCGATGCCGCCGCCCCCACCGCGCGGGCCCGACGATAAAGCACCGCCGCCGATGCCGGTTCCGGACGGACCCGAGGAGTTCGTTAAGGCTCGATAGGGGCGGAAGTCCCGTAGTCCGAAAAGGTCCGGTACTCTGGCAACGCTGGGATTGTCGAAAAACTCCCGCACAACGCCCTCGAGTCAGCGCCTACGGTAGAATCTCTGCGTGGCTGTAGCTATCCAATGCCGTGATCTTCGCAAGACCTATGACGGAAAGGTCGAGGCTGTGCGTGGGCTGAACCTCGAGATTCAGACCGGCGAATGCTTTGGCCTGCTTGGTCCGAACGGAGCAGGGAAGACGACCACCATTGAAATCCTTGAGGGCTTGCTGGAGCCGACTTCGGGCGAGGTATGGATTCTCGGCCACTCCTGGCGCGAGAATGCGCGGGAGATGCGGGAGTGGCTGGGAATTTCGCTACAGGAGACGCGGCTTTCCGAGAAACTCTCGGTGCGTGAAACAGTCGAACTGTTTGCCAGCTTTTACCGGGAACCACGCTCGTCCGACGAAGTGCTTGAGCAGTTGCAGCTTACTGAGAAGGCCGATGCGTGGGTGGGGAAGCTCTCTGGCGGGCAGCGGCAGCGGCTGGCGGTGGCGACGGCACTGGTGTGCAATCCGAAGATTCTTTTTCTGGACGAGCCGACGACCGGACTCGATCCGCAGAGCCGGCGGCAGTTGTGGGACATTGTCCGCGAATTTCAGCGTGCCGGCGGCACCGTGCTGCTGACCACGCATTACATGGATGAGGCGGAGCGGTTGTGCGACCGGCTCGCGATTGTCGATCATGGGGAGATTATTGCGGAGGGTTCTCCCGCAGACTTGATTGAGCGCCTGGGCGGGCATCACGTGGTGGAGTTTGCAGTTGGCGCAAAGATGACGGGCAATTCTGATGGAGCGGCGCTTGCGGCCTGGCGTGCACTGCCCAGTGTGGAGTCCGTGCGGGAAGATGACGGCATGGTGGCGCTGAGCGTGAAAGAGCCGCATCTGACGATTCCAGCACTGCTTGAGGCCATCGGCAAGCAGGGAAGCGAACTCCAGCACCTGACCACGCGACAAGCCAGCTTGGAAGATGTATTTGTCCGGCTGACCGGACGCCATTTGCGGGAAGAGTGACGCCAGCGATGAGAGGATGATCCTTATGAAGAGCCCCATACGATATATAGCCCTGTTCGTATTGAGTGCCTGTGCCGCGCAGTACGGTGTGGCTCAGACGCCCGCTTCTGACTCGGGGGCCAGTTTTGCGTCGCTCTTGCAATGGAAAAACGCCGTATTGTCCGGTGACCGCGTGGGGATGAAGTCGCTGTATAGCACGTCCCCGCCGGCAAAGGTTACGGTGCCGCCGGCTGATAGCAGTCCGGACGCGGATGTTGACTTTTGGACCGGGCTCAAAGCGCGAAGCCTCGATCTGGACATTGTGCAGTCGACCTCACCGCAGCCGGGCGTTCGGGTCGTACAGTTTCAGGCGGAGATTCAGTCGGGAGTTCCGCCAAAGAACGAAACTCTTTACATCAGCGAAGCGCAGGCATGGCAGCAGCAGGGCAGTGAATGGCGGCTCGTTGTGGTGCAGCGTACGAATGCGGCTCACCTGATGCAGCCGGCTAACAAGGACAAGAATATTTATCCGGCCGAGGCCGATGCGCGTGCCGAGATCAAGGAAGCGGAAGAAACGGCCGCAAAAGAGCACAAGCGCGTCTTGCTGGTTTTCGGAGCGAACTGGTGCTACGACTGCCACGTCCTCGATCTGGCGTTTCATCGGCCCGATTTCGCCTCGGTTATGGCTGGCTATCAAGTGGTGCATGTGGATATCGGGCCGGATGGAAAAAAGAACGCGGATCTGGCAAAGCAATTCCAGGTTCCGCTTAATAAGGGTGTTCCGGCCCTGGCGGTGGCAGATAGTGAAGGCAAGGTGTTGGTGAGCCAGAAGAACGGCGAGTTTGAGAACGCGCGCGCCATGACACCGCAGGCGTTGCTTGACTTTCTGAATAAGTGGAAGCCGGAGTCGCGATAGGTTGGTCGTTCTATGAGCGTTGCAGAACAAATCCCCGTAGTAGAAAGCAAGGTTCCGCGGAAGTATCCGCCGCGCCGCAACGGGCGCTGGGCCGGATATCTTCATCTCCTCGGTGCGCGCATGCTGGAGTTGAAGCGCGAGCCGGAGGTCGTCTTCTGGGTATTCGTGTTTCCGTTATTGCTGGCGACGGGGCTCGGGATTGCTTTCCGCAATAAGCCGGCCGACGCATCGTCGGTTGCGATTGTTTCCGGACCGGGAGCGCAGCGCGCCGAGGCGCTGCTCGAGAATTCCCCGCGCCATGCATCGTTCAAAATCGATGTGCAAGATGGTGACGCTGCGCGGAAAGGCTTCCGCCTGGGGAAATACGATCTTGTGATCGAACCGGACAGCGCGGGAGGACTTCAGTATCGCTACGATCCGGCGCGGCCGGAGAGCGTGCTGGCCCGCTCCGAAGTGGACGATGCTCTGCAGAGCGCGGCTGGCCGCAAAGACGTGGTCGCGACCAGCGGGGTGACTTCCTCCGAGCCGGGTTCGCGCTACATCGACTTTCTGATTCCCGGATTGCTGGGCATGAACCTGATGAACTCTGGCATGTGGGGCATTGGGTTTGCACTGGTGGACATGCGGCAACGGAAATTGCTCAAGCGTTTCGTGGGCACACCCATGCGGCGGGGAGACTTCCTGTTGGCTCTGCTCTCGAGCCGGCTAGTGCTCATGATTATTGAAATCGGATTGCTGCTGACACTCGGAGTCATCGTGTTTCACATGAAAGTCTTGGGATCGGTGTTTGCCATTTTGCTGCTGGGCACGGCCGGCGCGCTTTGCTTCGGTGGAGTCGGACTTGTGACCGCGAGCCGGGCGCAAAAAATCGAGAGCGTGAGCGGGCTCATGAATCTCGTAATGATGCCCATGTGGATTTTTTCCGGCGTGTTCTTTTCCTACGAACGCTTTCCGACGGTGATTCAGCCCCTGATTAAAGCCCTGCCGCTGACGGCCCTGAACGATGCGCTACGGGCGAGTATTCTGGAGGGCACTCCGCTGATTCATCAGTGGCCGCGGCTGCTGGTGATGTCTGTGTGGGGAGGAGTCTCGTTTGTGTTGGCGCTGAAGTGGTTTCGGTGGACTTAGTCCGATCTCTGGCGCCCAGGTTGCTTCCCGAAGCTTGGCCTCGCCCGCAAGTTTTGGGAGAAGTTACGAACGAGGCCGGCTGCGGTGCTTGCGAAAGCATCTCTCTTACTTACGTCTTGACTAGCTTGGCGGCAGCCTTTCGGACTTTCGCCCAGCGTAGTTTTTGCGCTTCGGCGATACGTCGGCGGGCATCCTTGCTCAAGGTACGGCCTGTGCTCTTGAGCTTCTTTCCGCCGGCATGACCGAGAGCGTCCAACGCTTTCCCCACTTTTCCCATCTCTTTTTCGAGACGCGAGTACTCCTTCCGCAGGGAAGCAACCACTTTGTTCATCATCATTAACACCCCCTTGCAGGTAAGGCTAACACGGGAGGGCGCTAGTTGGGATAACCTATGCTTAGTTACCCCCGGTGATAGTGGATAAGAAGCGCGGCGCCTGCCGCGCATTAGTCGCTTGTTCGAAAGCGAACGCCAGGCGGATAAGAACCGGCTCACTCCAGGCGCGACCAAAGAAAGAAATCCCAACCGGCAATCCAGAGATGAATCCGGCAGTTACGTTGATATTAGGATAACCCGCGACCGCAGCGGCATTCGAGCTACCGCCAGCCACGTGGTCGCCATTGACCAGGTCGGTGATCCAGGCCGGACCGCCGGTGGGCGCGACGATGGCGTCGAGATGGTGCTTGTCCATTGTCGCATCAATGCCTTCGGTGCGGGCGAGTTGGCGGTTCTTGGCGAGCGCGTCGAGATACTCCTTTTCCGTCAGTGGGCCTTTAGCTTCGGCCTTCAGAAATAAGTCCTGACCGAAGAACGGCATCTCTTTTGCGCGGTTGCGATCGTTGAAGTCGATGATGTCTTTCAACGTGCGGACGGGAGCGTTGGGGCCGAGGCGCGCGAGATAAGCATTGAGGTCGGCCTTGAGTTCATACATAAAGACTAAGAGTTCGGTGTCGTCGAACTTACCCAGCGTTTCAATGTCGGCGGGGTCAACCAGCGTGGCTCCCTGTTTCTTCATGACATCGAGAGACTGCTCCATCAGAGCGTCGACGGCGTCGCTGAAGCCAAAGTACTTCCGGGCCACGCCGATGCGGGCTCCTTTAAGGCCGTTGGGATCGCAGAACTGTATGTAGTCGGTGTAGGACTTGCCGGCGCTCGCGGCAGTCGCCGAATCTGTGGGATCGACACCGGTGAGTGCGCCCAGCAGAGTCGCGGCGTCGCGCACGGTGCGGCACATGGGGCCAGCGCCGTCTTGCGTGTGCGAGATAGGAATGATTCCGCTGCGGCTTACCAGACCGACGGTGGGCTTGATTCCCGCGAGTCCGTTTGAGGAGGAAGGGCAGACGATGGAACCGTCGGTTTCGGTGCCAATCCCCACCGCACACAAGTTGGCGGATATGCCGGCGCCGGTGCCGGAACTGGAGCCGCAGGGATTGCGGTCAAGCGCGTAGGGGTTTTTAGTGAGACCGCCGCGGCCGCTCCATCCGCTGGTGGAATGGCTGGAGCGGATATTTGCCCACTCGCTGAGGTTGGTTTTGCCCAGGATCAGAGCTCCGGCGCTGCGCAGCATTTGTGCCACATGAGAGTCTTGGGCAGGCTTCGAGCCGACGAGGGCGAGCGAACCGGCGGTAGTCATCATTTTGTCTGCGGTATCAATGTTGTCCTTGATCAGCACGGGGATGCCGTGCATTGGGCCGCGCGGGCCTTTGGTCTTGCGCTCCTGGTCGAGGGCATCGGCAATGGAGAGCGCGTCAGGATTCAGTTCAATGATGCTGTTGATCGCTGGGCCGTTCTTGTCTATCTCTTGAATGCGGGCAGAATACTTTTCCACGAGCGAGCGGGCGGCGAACTTGCCGGACTTCATTCCATCCTGTAGGCCGGAGATAGTGATTTCATCCAGCTCGAAAGGCTTGATGTCGGGGACTGGGGAGGCGGGGGTAATCTCGCGCGCGGCGCCCAGCGCTGGATAGAGCGGAGCCAGAGTCGCGGCGGCGCTGCCGATGAAAGCGGTCTTGAGGAACGAGCGGCGGTTGTCGGCAAGCTTCGCATCTTTTTGCAGCGAGATCGGTAGCAGCATGGTCGGCGAGTTCCTGGTCGAGTGAGATTGGTAAATCGCAACCGACCATAGTAATCCATGCGGCGGAGCCTTGCAGAATCACCGTCGAGACGCGGGAAGCCGGATGGCGCATGGCTGGGTGAAACCCGACTATGCTTGTTTCTTGCTGGCGCGCGGTCTCCCTGCACTTACGGCAGCTTTTGTGGGCTGCTTGGCACCGGCTTTGGTCGCAGCGGCGACGAGATGCTGCGCATCCGCGTACGGATTGTACGTGTCGTCGGGATACCAGGTGCCGGCGAAGAGATCCCCCTGCCGGGCGACCGTGCACCGCTGCACGTGCACGCTGTCGATAAAGCTGTGCTTGATGTTGGGAGCGCCCCAGTCACCTCCCCAGATAAGACCACTGCTGTGTGCGAGTTGTCCCAGGAAGGAGAAATCGCCCTTCCACGAGGGTTCTCCAGCTACAACGCGGACGATGTCGCAGGCCAGGCCATAATGATGCACGCCGACGGCCCGAAGCTTGGTGGCTCCGTTATCGAACAGGGCCTGTTGACGGTCCTGACTGCGATAGGTTTCGTAGATCATCAGCTCAATTCCCATTTGCCGGGCAGCGGTGACCAGGCCTTCCACCAGTTGGCGCGTCACCGGTTCGAGCAGGGACGGGTCGCCAATGCGAGTGAGGGAGTCAAAACGTGCGTCCTGGGAGATCACAGCGGAGTAGAAGTTTGCCACAGTGTGCTCTCATGCCTGGAAATGCCGGGTGGCTCAGGCTAAGCCCACAAGCTAAAGCGCAAAATAAGTTGATGTCCACCAAAAATTTGCAAGAGGGTCGCAAAAGCCCGGCCGTGTTCCAAAATGGGAATGCACGCCCGCAGACTCGCACTCGGTCGAATTTGTTGAAAGTGTATAAAGTTGAACAGACGCCGGGTCCGCCGGGCGCTAGAATGGCTGTCAGATTTGTTGGAGCCGCAGTCGCAATGGCGGCGGCTCAACGGCGGCGCGTCGGATAAACCCCGTTCGTTCCCACGAACTCCCGGCGCGTCATCTTTTCTTGCAGGTTGCCACAATGACGACCACAAAATGGACAACAATGCTTGCAGAATTCGTCCATGCCACTCCTTTGGATAGCACAATGACCGCCGCTGTCCGCGTTCGAGAAGAGCCGGAGGATGACGACGACGATGACGACGACGACGGCAAGGAAGACAGGGACGACGAACAAGACGACGGCAACTCTGACGGCTACTCGGAGTGAACTGCCTTAGTCCGCTGCCTTGATCCCAACCGCCCTATTGAAGAGTTCGCATTTTTTTTTGTTCTTTTGGGGGTGGAATGTGTATAATTAAGTCCAGCTAAGTTTGACTCACGAGCAATTGAAGGTCGGTATCGCCAACCAGCGTCACCCCCTCACTAGCAGCGAATCTTCTCAGCACAATCCAAAGAAACAAGAATAGGACTACCAACAATGGCAGAACAAGGAACAGTGAAGTGGTTTAACGACGCCAAGGGCTATGGCTTTATCAGCCGACAGAATGGCGAAGACGTTTTCGTGCATTTCTCCGCGATTCAGGCTGGCGGCTTCCGCAGCCTGCAAGAAGGCCAAACCGTGCAGTTTGACGTGACCAAAGGCCCCAAGGGCTGGCAAGCGGAGAACGTCCAGGCTGTCTAAGTGACCGCTTTCTGAGAAGCAACGAAGTGCCCGAGACTCGAAAGAGTTTCGGGCATTTTCCTTTGCCGGCGACGATGTGAATCTCAGGGCGCCTGGCGGGCCTGCTGCACCATCTCCACAAGGACTTTTCTGGTCTCCGCCGGATTGCTCACTTCCCTCAGAAACGCAATACGAGTACCCTTCATCCCTTCCTGAGTTTTGAGGCGCACATGAAAACCCAGGCGGTCGACCCCGGTCATCGCAGCTTCCTGACCATCGATGCCGGCAAACACGCGGGCCAGCAGGATGAGGGCCTCCTTGTGGTCGGCGTTCATGTGTTCCAGGATCCCGGGCGCGGCCTCGGCCAGCGGATCGGGTCGCGCCTGGCCGTAATCCCCCGCCAGCACCCATCCCATAACCCCGAAGCCTCCCACGTAATACACATCCAGAACATCCATCCGGTAAAAAGAAAAGTCTTCAAAGTCCACCCAGTACTTGCTGTTGGGGTAACGGTCGAGATAGAGCTTGCGGGCGTCTGCCACCTCGGATTTTGGGATGGTCAGAACATTGCCCATTATTGTGACTCTCGACGCGCCTAGAGGATCGCCACTAGCGTCCGGCTGGGTTGACAGAGGCTCGGTCACGAGCAGGCTGGCGCGGGGATCCCCTTGCAGATTCTGCGTGTGCATGGCCATGGTGCTGATGAGGAAGATGGGACTCCCGCCCGCATCCAGCGCATAAGGCATCACTGATCCGAAGGGGAACCCAGGCTGCTTGCGAGAAAGCGTCGACAGGCTGCCAATGCGTCCCCGGTAGGCAAGGGTGCGAGCGCGCTCGGAAAATGACGGCTCCAGGACTGCCGCCTGACTGCTGACAGAGCCAGGGCCCGCGTGTTTTCCCGTGGACGAGGAAGGCATGGTTGTTCTCTTCACGCAGTCTAACAGGCCGCCGCTGCCCGGGTGCTTTTCCGACTGAGGGAGGCTGCCATCTTGAGCGCGAAACATGAGTCGCGGGCCAGGCCCGGCAGAAACGCCTCACACTTCCATCGTTCCTGCGCGGGGCCATTCATCAGAAATTCACCCGTTTGTAACCGTCCTGTAACATTGCGCCGTTAGAACCAGAACATCTATACTCCAGCGGTTATTCGTGATGTGCCGCATTGTGCTTGCTACCGGAGGTGGCACGGCAAGTGGGCTCCTAACGAAGTCATGAAGCAATGGAAGTAAACCCGGTTGATCCTGCGAATGCATGAAAGCTTGTGCAAAAACTAGTCCGAAAAAATAAGGAGAGTGAGATGAAATCTGCGTGGAAGTTGTGCGCGATTCTGTTTCTGGCGACCTCGCTGGTGGCGCAAACCAGCACGCCGCCCAAACCCAAGAAGGCCAAGGTTAAGCCCGGAGCCGCGGCTATTACGGCAGCGGATGTGCAGGCATTAAAGGATGCGATTGCCTCGCAGCAGGCCGCCATAGTGCAGCAGGGCCAGCAGATCCAGGAATTGCGGGACGCGCTACAGCGCAAGGATCAGGCTGTGATGCAGGCCCAGACGGCCGCAACCGATGCTGCCGGAAAAGCCTCCGCCGCCCAGGCACAGGCCGCTCAGCAGCAGCAAACCGTCAGTGCACTTAGCACGGACGTGACCGACCTCAAGGCCAACCTGCTCAACACCACGGTGAGCGTTCAGGAGACACAGAAGAACGTCAACGCAGCGATGGAAAGCCCCACCGCCCTGCACTACAAGGGGATCACCATCACGCCGGGCGGATTCCTGGCGGCAGAATTTGTGCGGCGGAGCCGGGCTCTGGGAGCTGACATCAATACTCCCCTTAATTCTCTGACCATGCCGGGGGCGTCGCAAAGCACCACGTCAGAGTTCTTTGGGACAGGGCGTCAATCGCGCATCAGTATGCTGGCTCAAGGGCAGCTGACGAGCGTCAAGCTGAGCGGCTATTACGAAGCTGACTTCCTCTCGGCGGGCGTTACTTCCAATAACAACGAAAGCAACAGCTACACGTTGCGCCAGCGCCAGGCGTGGGCCCAGGCGGCATTCAATAACGGCTGGAGTGTCACAGGGGGACAGATGTGGAGCCTGGTGACGGAAACCAAGCATGGCCTGGATAACCGCACCGAAGCGGTTCCGATGACCATCGACCCGCAGTATAACGTCGGCTTCAGTTGGGCACGGCAGTATGGGCTGCGCCTCACCAAGAATATCGGCAACAAGGTGTGGTTTGGGGTTTCAATTGAAAACGCACAGGCCACCTTGAGCACGCACAATAACGGCGATAATTTCCTGGTGGGCTCTGCCGGAGCCAGTGGCGGTCTCTACAATGCTGGGGCCAGCGCCAGCGCCTCGGGCACTGCCGCTAACCTTGCTAACTATTCCTTCAACCCCTCGCCCGATGTCGTGGCGAAGCTGGCCTTCGAGCCCGGCTTCGGTCACTATGAGATCTTCGGCGTCTACAGCCGGTTCCGCGATCGCGTGTTTCCTTGCGGCGAAGTAACCAGCACCGAAACCTGCGGTGGCCTGGCAGCCGGTGTCGCTTCGGCGTTGACGGCTTTCAACTCTTCCAAAAACGGCGGCGGCGTGGGTGCCAATGCCCGATGGTCGTTCGTCAACAAGCACCTCGACTTTGGTCTGCACTTCCTGGGCGGCAGCGGAGTCGGCCGCTACGGAACGGGTAGCCTTCCTGACGCCTCGGTCCACGCCAATGGCACCCTCGACCTGATCAAGAGCTACCAGGGTCTGGGAACCTTGGAATGGCACGGGCCTAAGGTGGACATCTACCTCAACGCGGGCGCGGAATATGCCGGACGCGCCTCAGATTACGATCCCTTGAATGCCAAGCTGTACGTCGGCTACGGATCGCCCTTCTTCAGCAATTCCGGGTGCTACACAGAGACTCCGCCTTCGGTCGGCAGCGGGTTCTTCCCGGGCAGCCTTTCCAGTTGCACGGCTGATACGCGCGTGCTGTACGAGGGCACGATCGGCATTTGGTTCAAGCCTTATGACGGATCGAGAGAAAAGGTGAACCGTGGCCGCATCCAGTGGGGACCGCAGTTCTCCTACGTCGACCGTCAGGCCTGGTCCGGCGCTGGCACGCCGAACTCACCACACGGGCTCGACGGTATGATCTACACGTCGTTCCGCTATTACCTGCCGTAGGAAGAGGAAGGGGAGGGCTTCAGCGAAAAGAGGCCAGCCTGGCGAACGCTTGAGACGCAGATCACATCCGGGGCGGCGGCACAAGTCGCCGTCCCGAGTTCTGTCTGCGATTCAATAGGGTCTTCCGCCACCCCGCTCGGCACCGAGGGCGTCGCGGTAATCGGCGGCCTGCAGGCCGATTGTTTCCGGCGGCTTCGAGTGCTAAACTTTGATTGCCGTGAGCAGTCAGTGGCTCCATCTCTACCCAGTAAGCGGGAGTAGTTCAGCGGTAGAACGCCAGCTTCCCAAGCTGGATGTCGCCGGTTCGATCCCGGTCTCCCGCTCCATCTTTCCAACGACTTAAGGAACCAGCCAGGTTCGGGTACCCCACCTTGGGTGCCAAAAGAGATGGCCGCACGCACCCAGTTAGAAGACTATAATCCTCTTATCATGACCAGCAATGCCATTGAACCTCCTTCATTATCAGAAGTTTGCGCCCGGGTTAGACATCTTGGGTACGCTGCCTCTGGGCGGGTTCGCCTTTATGGAGAGGAGTATGACGTGGTTTCCGACCCGTTTCCGGAAGCGGATGGTATCGCCGTGCACGTCACCACGAAAAAAGATTCGAGAGTTCGAGTGCTCCAGCTTCCCGCGACCGTTCTTCAGAGCGTGAGAGGGCGGAGGAGCGCCGCCTGACCAAGGCTCCGGACCGGCGCGACCAAAATTTCTGATGCGCACCATCGAAATTATGCATCCAAAGAAACGGGCAGTAACTTGACGCGCTTGTGCGGCACAGCTACTATCGAAAAAGCATGACCAGTTTCCGCAATCTTCGCCAGATCAGCATGTGTGCATGTTGTTGTTGTGCATGTGTGTGTTCTGGCGCAGGGAGGCTGCTGACTTAGAGATTTCATAGGTTCATCAGCACTTATCACCCACCGCCAGAGAGCATCTGGCGGTGGGTTTTTTTGTGCGGCAAATCAGCTTGGGGAAATCAGTCTATGGCGAGTCCGTCAGTCGCAAATCCGGTCAAAGAAACTAAAGCGCAGAAAGTGGAGCGCCTGAAGCGCGCTATGAATCCCTGGGAAGGTCTGGCCGAGATTCGGCGCTTTGCCCGCGAAGGCTTCGACTCGATTTCACCCGAATGGATTGGCACGTACTTCCGCTGGTGGGGAGTCTACACGCAGGGCGATGGAGCCGGCGTCGTTGGCGGCAAGGATGGGATGGGGCGGGCGTTACCGTTTTTCATGCTGCGGATTCGAATTCCCAATGGCCTTTTGCGATCCGACCAACTGCGGGCCATTGCCAACCTTACTCGGCGTTATGCGCGCGGCACCGCCGATCTGACGGTGCGCCAAAACATTCAGTTGCACTGGATCACGATCGAGGCGCTGCCGGAGGTGCTGGAGGAACTCTGGCGCGTCGGCCTGAACACAACCGGCTCCTGCGGCGACGTGACGCGCAACATTACCGGCTGCCCCGTCGCCGGCGTGGACGCAGATGAGATCTGCGATGCTTCGTCGCTTGCGCTGGAAGCGGACCGCATGCTGGCGGGGAATGCCGAGTTCTACAACCTGCCGCGCAAGTTCAAGATTTCCATCACCGGATGCCGCGTCTGGTGCCCTTATCCGGAGATCAACGATGTTGGCCTGACTGCGATCGAGCGTGTAGTTGGTGGAAAATCTGAGATCGGTTTCGGGTTGCGCGTGGGTGGTGGTCTTTCGACCGAGCCTTACCTGGGCGCGCCGTTGAATGCCTTCGTACACTGGAACCAGGTTCTACCGGTGATCCGTGGAGTTGCGGAGCTATTTCGCGACTCCGATCAATTGCGCGAACATAGGGAACGCGCGCGACTGAAGTTTCTCTTCCTGCGGCATGGTTGGACTGCGCAAGACTTCCAGAAAGAATTGGAACGGCGTATCGGATTTCAGCTCGACCCTGCTGAACTCGAGCACCCACCAGCCGATGTTTACCGCGATCACATCGGAATTCATGCACAGAAGCAGCCGAGCCTCTGCTACGTGGGCGCCACAGTGCTGCGGGGCAGGATCACGCCAGAACAAATGGATACGGCGGCCGACCTGGCCGAGCGTTTCGCAAGTGGCGAATTACGCACCACCAACATGCAGAACCTAGTGATCGTGAACGTCCCCCGTTTGCAAGCTGACGACTTAGCCAAAGAATTGGGCGCTGTAGGATTACCGGTGAGTGCGTCGCCTTTTTGGCGCGGGGCTGTCGCTTGCAGCGGTACTGAGTTCTGCAAGCTAGCCATCACAGAGACAAAGAGTTTTTCCCGCTGGCTGGTCGAGGAACTGGAAGAACGCCTGCCTGGTTTTGATCAGCACCTGAAGCTGCACGTCACCGGCTGCCCCAACAGTTGCGGACAGCATTGGATCGCCGACATTGGAGTTGAAGGCAAGAAGATCAAGTTGAACGGGCAGATGGTGGATGCCTATTACTTCTGCCTCGGCGGAGCGCTCGGCTTGAATCAAGCCATCGCTCGGCCGGTTGGATATCGCTGCCCCGCGACCGAGGTCCCAGAAGCGATTGAGCGCCTGCTGCGCAGATACCTAGCCGATGGCCGGCCGGGCGAGAATCTGCGACGTTTCTTTTCGCGTCACAGCGACACCGACTTGCGGAACTTCCTGGCGGGAGAATTTATCGAGGCGGTGGCCCGCGATCTGCCCGAGGGACGGGTTCCGAGTGGAGTGGAAGGTTAGGCGGAGCAGGGGAGAGGTCAGGTTAAGGAATTATGAGCTTGTTTCCAATGTTCGTGAAACTTGAAGGCAAACGATGCCTTGTGGTGGGCGCCGGCAAGGTGGGCGAGCCTAAGATCGGCGGGCTCATCGACACCGGTGCTCGCGTCCACGTGGTCGCTCTGGAAGCGACCGAAGCGGTACACACGTGGGCAAATGCCGGCAAGATCACGCTCGAACTTCGCGCCTTCGCTGCCGAAGATCTCGACGGAATATTCCTGGCTGTTGTGGCCAGCGCGTCGCGCGACCTCAACGCGTCGATTTACGGTGAGGCACAGCGGCGTGAGATTTTATGCAACGTGGTGGATGTTCCGGAGTGTTGCGACTTCTACTACGGCGCGGTTGTGCGCCGGGGCGATTTGCAGATTGCAATTTCGACGAACGGGCAGAGTCCCGCGCTGGCGCAAAAGCTTCGCCAACAACTTGAACAGCAGTTTGGTCCAGGGTACGCAAAATGGGTTGCAGAGCTGGGAGAAACACGAAGGCTGGTACTGGCTAGCGATCTTGACCCGCAAAGCAAGAGCGACTTGTTGCACTCGCTGGCGAGCCGCGAGGCTCTGAAGGCGGCATTGACGGAACAATCTGCGAAGAAACGCGCGGCGAAGGAAGAGACCGCAAAGAACGAGGACGACAGGAGGGTAACAGCGTGAGCGGCAAAGTGTATCTGGTGGGCGCAGGTCCGGGTGATCCGGAGTTACTCACCCTAAAAGCTCTACGTTTATTGCGGGCGGCCGACGTTGTGCTGCATGACGATCTGGTTACGCCGGAAATCCTGAAACTGATTTCACCCACCGTCCAAGTGCAGAACGTGGGCAAGCGTTGCGGCAGCAAGACCATCCGGCAGGAAGAGATCAATTTTCTGATGGTGACGAAAGCCGCTTCAGGACTGCAAGTGGTGCGCCTGAAGAGCGGCGACCCGCTGATCTTTGGCCGAGCCGGGGAAGAGATCGATGCGCTGAAGAAGGCCAACATCGAATATGAAATCGTTCCGGGTGTGACCGCGGCCATGGGAGCAGCAGCCGCGGCCGGGATCCCGCTGACGCATCGGCAAGCATCTTCCACTCTGGTGCTGACGGCCGGACATCGCGCTTCCGAAAACGACGACGAGGATTGGAGCAAGTTCGCGGGAGCAGAATCAACACTGGTGATTTACATGCCGGGTACCAACTACAACGAGATTTCCAGCAGACTCA
The DNA here is from genome assembly GCA_035566655.1 of Candidatus Dormiibacterota bacterium. Lineage (GTDB taxonomy): Bacteria > Acidobacteriota > Terriglobia > Terriglobales > Acidobacteriaceae > Sulfotelmatobacter. The sequence continues at coordinate 38,969 of DATMQT010000003.1, read as the reverse complement.
AGGCCGCCGGATTCGCCAAAGAAACGCCCTGCGCAATTATTTCACGGGCAACAACTCCCGCGCAGCGCATCCACCGCACCACGGTGTCGGAGCTTGATCGATCGCCCCGGCTCGCGTCCCCAACGCTGCTGGTGGTCGGCGAGATGGTGAGATTCGCTGATCGCAGTTTGGTTGAGGAAGCAGCCAGCCTTATCCTGTGTGACCCCGTGTCCCGCGTGGTTGAAAGTTTTGCTTTCACGCGAGAGGAGCCAGTGGCATGAAGGAAGTAGTGGAAAAGCTACAGATAGCCGCGGAAAGCTGGAAACCCGAGCGGGTCCTCGAATGGGCGTTCGACACTTTCGGGGAGACAGTGGCGATCTCTTCCGCGTTCGGGGCCGAAGGTATGGTCCTGATCGATATTGTGTCGCGCGTGCGCCAGAATTTCCGCATCTTTACGCTGGATACGGAATTTCTGTTTCCCGAAACCTACAATCTGATGGATCAGGTGGAGCAGAGATACGGCATCACGATCGAGAAGGTATATCCACTGCTCTCTCCCGAAGAACAAGAGCGGGTCCATGGGACGGCGCTGTGGCAACGCGATCCCGATCAATGCTGTAATCTTCGGAAGGTCGAACCGCTGCGGCGCAAGCTAGGCGAACTGCGGGCGTGGATCACCAGCATCCGCCGCGATCAAACTGCGGCCCGGGCGAGCGCCGGCAAAGTCGAATGGGACGAGAAATTCGGTCTCGTGAAGATTAACCCCATCGCCGACTGGAGTTCGAAGCAGGTGTGGCAATACATTCGCCAGCATGACGTGCCCCACAACATTCTGCATGAGCGCAATTACCCAAGCATCGGTTGCACGCACTGCACGCGGGCGGTGCGGCCGGGAGAAAATCCACGGGCAGGGCGCTGGGCGGGGTCATCGAAGACGGAGTGCGGACTGCACATCATTCAGGCCGCAGCGCAGTCGGCTGGAGGCGAGGTGTAGCAAAACACTCTACGAATGTGCCGCAGTATCAGCCTTCTTGAGGTAGTCCGAGAGCTGTCGCACCACGCTCACAAAAGTCTTGGTAGCGACTGAGAGCGTGCGGTCGCGCCGGTAGGCAAGGCCGAGTTCGCGCCACAGTTCGGGGCCTTCCAGTTCGATCAACTTCACTCTTCCCGCCGCGACCTCATCGCGCGCAAAGGCCGCGCTGATGAGCGAAATGCCAAGGTCGGCGGCCACGAAGCTCTTGATCATCCCAATGCTGGGTAACTCCATCCTGACTTTTAGCTCAGTGTTGTACTCGCGGAAGAGCTTATCCAGCAGCCGGCGCGTGTGCCCGGTCTTGGGCAGCAGCAAGGGGTACTTCACGACATCGCTGATGTGCGCGGATTTCTGCTTAGCCAAAGGATTCTTGGGGCTCACCATCAACATCAACCGGTCGCGGTAAATCGCTTGAACTTTCAAGCTGGGGGATTGAACTGGCAGGCTGAGCACGCCGACGTCGAGAGAGCCGTTCTCCAGCTTTTCGACGATCTTATAAGTGAAATTGCGATAGATGCTGATCTGCACGTCAGGATACTTGCGGCAATATTCTCCGAAAACTTCGGGCAGAACATACAGGCAGGTGGCTTCATTTGCGCCGACAAGGAGCGTGCCGCGCGGTGTGTGGCCGTGATCGGCCACGGCCACCAGCGATTCGTCCCGCAGCTTTTTCATGCGCACCGCGTATTCGTGGAAGACCTGACCGGCGGGAGTCAACTTAACGGTTTTTCCCGAGCGGTCCAGCAGACGGTCGCCGTACTCCTGCTCCAGTTGGCGGATCTGCGCGCTGACAGCCGATTGCGAGCGGAAGACTTTCTCGCCGGCCCGGGAGAAGCTGCCTTGGCGGGCAACCTCGAGAAATGTGATGAGCTGATCGAAATCCATGCGGTTTGGTTAGGAGATTATAGCGAACTCGCGTCGAAATAGTTCCGGCGGGTGCTGGTCAACTCGGCGAGCTGGCTCATTGCATGACTGGTCTTTCGGAACTGAGATGTTTGTCGCGTCCATAACTCCGCGCTTCCTCGGCGGCGAGGCGCGCAAGAATCGACGCCCAGGTATCTTCGATGGAGCACGGCGGCGCCAGAGGCTCAATCCGATTCAGCGGCAGCGCGGAGCATGCGAGAAGGTCGGCGGCCCGGGGGCTGCCCGTGAGTTGCAAGTGCCGGCGAAGAATGCGACGGAGCCACTGCTCTTCCTGAGGTTCAAGAGTTGCAAACCGCACTGAGTCGCGGTTCATGTGGTCGTCGTTAAAGTAGTCGGCGTCAGCGCGCAATAAATACGCCAGCCCGCCAGTCATTCCTGCCCCAAAATTATCGCCCGCCGGACCCAGAATCAGCGCGACGCCCGCAGTCATGTACTCGCATCCATGGCGGCCCACGCCCTCTACCACGGCGAGAGCCCCGCTGTTGCGGACCGCGAAACGTTCTCCCGCCCGCCCGGCGACAAATAGCTCACCAGAGGTAGCGCCGTAGAGCACGGTATTTCCCACCAGAACGTCTCCACGTCGCGAGGCCTCGGCTTGCGCGGTGATGGCAATGCTGCCGCCGCACAAGCCTTTGCCTACATAGTCATTGGCTTCGCCAGTGAGCCGGAAGTTCGCCCCGGAAATCAAGAACGCGCCGAAGCTCTGGCCCGCGGTTCCAACAAACTCGCAATCAACGCCGCTCATCTCCAAACCCGAAAGTCCGAACGAAGGCCTGATGCGGCGTAGAACTTCGCCGCTGAAGTGCGCGCCTACGGCTCGATCCTCGTTGGTAATTTCAAAACGATAGGCGCGGATGGAGAGCGATTCCAGGTCGTCCACCACGCGATTCAATTCAACGTGCAGAGCGCTGCCGTCTTCCCGAGGACAGGGAAATTGCGCAGGCGGGTCGACGATCGGCTGTAAGAGCGAGGCCACGCTTTGTGCGGCTTCCGGCGAGCGCGGCTGTAGCCGGTCAACAGCACCCAGAACTTCGTCAATCGATCCCGCTCCCATTTCCGCAAGCAGTTGGCGGACGTCGGCTGCCAGTGCGCGGAAGAACGTTTCAACCATCTCCGGGTTGCCGGTAAAGCGGGCGCGCAAAGCTTCATCCTGAGTTGCGATGCCGACAGGGCACGTGTTGAGATGACACTGCCGCGCCATGACGCAGCCGATGGCCAGCAGGGCCGCGGTGCCAAAGCCAAATTCCTCAGCGCCCAGAACAGCGGCCACCACCACGTCGCGGGCGAACTTTAAGCCGCCATCAACGCGCAGTCTGACTCGAGCGCGAAGACCTGCGCGGACCAGCGCAGTATGGGCATCGCGCAACCCGATCTCCCAGGGCAGGCCGGTGTTCTTGATGGAGGTCAGCGGCGATGCTCCCGTGCCGCCGTCGTGACCGCTGATCGTAATCACGTCAGCGCCGGCCTTGGCCACGCCGGTTGCGATCACGCCGACCCCGGAACTGGAAACCAGCTTGACCCCGATGCGCGCGTTCGGATTGACCGCGCGCAGGTCGTAGATCAACTGCGCCAGGTCTTCGATGCTGTAAATGTCATGATGCGGTGGCGGCGAAATAAGTGAGGTCCCGGGAACGGCGTGCCGCAGCCGCGCGATATAAGGCGTCACTTTTGCGGATGGCAGTTGCCCGCCTTCGCCCGGTTTAGAGCCTTGCGCCATCTTGATTTCGATTTCATCGGCATGCACCAGATATTCCGCAGTCACACCAAATCGCGCCGACGCGACTTGCTTGACGCGGTTATTCGCTTCCGGGCGCTCGTAATAAATGCTTGGATCTTCACCACCCTCGCCGGTATTGCTGCGTCCGCCCAGGCGATTCATGGCGATGGCCAGCGTCTGGTGGGCTTCCGGCGAGATTGCGCCCAGCGACATGGCCTGCGTGCTGAAGCGACTGAGCAGCGAAACTTCACTTTCAACTTCATCTAACAATAGAGGCTCCGCGGGACGGACTTCCAGCAAGTCTCGCACTGCAACATTCTTCCTTTCTGCTGAAAGCACAGACAAGGCCGCATGATTCTGCGGAGTCGGAGACTTGATGAAGCGGTGCATTCGCCTCACCAGTTCAGGCGAACTCGCGTGTTGCTCCCCATTGTGGCGAAAACGATAGAGGCCGGAATCGCGGAACTCCGCGGTGGAAGATGCGAAGCCTGCGGTGTGACAAGTGATACAGTCCTCGATCAGATCACGAAGCTTCTTCCCGCCCAGAGTTCGTCCGGCATCGGCAAAGAATTCCTCGCAGAGTTCCGCATCCAGGCCGATTGTTTCGAATAGCTGGCTGTTGCGATAACTGCTAATGGTTGAGATGCCCATGCGCGCCAGCACCTTGCGCAGGCCCTTCTCCACTCCGGCTCGATATCGAGCCGGGCCGTTAACGTTGGCACGGGCAGCCATGCTCATGGCCAGATATGGATGCACCGCGCTCGCCCCAACGGCGACCAACAGGGCCACATGATGCGTGTCAACGACCTGGCCAGTTTCCACGATCAGTGCAACATTCCAGGCTCCAGCCTCGGTCATGGCGCGCCACACGGACGAAGCAGCCAACAGCGCGGGCAGTGCGGCTCGCTTATCGCCGAGTCTACGGTCGCTCAGCATAATCGCGCCGCTGCTGGCCGCTGTGGTTCTTGCTTCTTCCCGGATTCTAGTCAATGCCTGAAGCGCGGCCTCGGTGCCTCCAGCTACCTCGAAAGTAAAGTCAATGTAAGAGATGGGTGGCAGCGCGTTTACAACAGCATCCATCTGTCCTGCGTCGAGCACCGGAGAACTCAGTTTCCTGTTCTTGCCGAGATACGCGTCCAGTGACATCACATGGTTCTCGCGCAAGGGATCGATAGGAGGGTTGGTCACCTGCGCAAAGCGCTGCTTACAGAAATCCCAAAGAGGCCGCGGCAGGCTGGACAAGAAGGCCGGTGGGGCGTCGTCCCCCATGCTCCACAGGGCCTCTTGCCCTTGTTCCACCAGAGGATGGAAGAGCATGCGGAACTGGTCTTCGGTCCAACCAAACGCCGCCAGCAAACGGTTGGCATCGAGAGTGGTCGGCTCGGCTTCATGTTTCGCCGGGATCACTGTCATGCTGGATTGGCTGTTACTCAAAGGCAGAAGCGCCGCGACTTCACGGGGCCGGAAAAAAGTTCCGGTCGCGGGATCGGCAATCAGCATCTCGCCTGGACCAAGCCGCTGCCGCTCCACAACCTGCTTGTCGGAAAGATCCGCGATGCCGACTTCGGAGCCGACGATGAGCAACCCGTCCGAGGTCAGCGTATAGCGTAGTGGACGCAGGCCGTTGCGGTCGAGTTTGGCGCCGACTACGTTTCCGTCGGTGAAGATGAGCGCAGCCGGGCCGTCCCACGGTTCTTGTTGAGGAGCGTGACTGGCGAGGAACTCGCGCAACCCAGCGTCGAGATGCTCATCGTGTTCCCATGCCGGCGGCACCAGACGGAGCGCGGCCGCCGCCAGGCTCGAACCACTCTGCACCAGAGCCTCAAGAGCGTTATCAAAACTCGCCGAGTCGCTCATCCCCGGCTGCAGCAGTTTTGCGTTGCCCGGCAGTCTGAGCCGATTCCGCAAAGTAGCTCCACGCGCCTGAAACCAGCGCCGATTGCTGCTGATGGTATTAATCTCACCGTTGTGCGCCACGAAGCGAAAGGGTTGAGCCAGCGACCAGCTGGGTTGGGTGTTGGTGGAATACCGCTGGTGGAAAACCACAAACGCGCTGGCGAAATCTGGATCGTTCAGGTCGAGATAAAAGGGAGCCAATTGCTCCGGCGTGAGCAGCCCCTTGTAGACGATCGTCCTCGATGACAGCGAACAGTAGTAGCCGGCGCCCGAAATGGTTTCAAGTTCCTGGCGCAGCCGGAAGAGCTGCAACTCGAAGTCAGGGGATTCGAGCCCAGAAGGTCTTCGAGAAGATTTTGGATTGAAAGACCTGCCACGAGGCGCAATGAAGCATTGCCTGACAACCGGCAGGGATTCGCGTGAGCGCGGTCCCAGAATAGACGGATCGGTGGGCACCTCGCGCCAGCCCACCAACGAAAGATCGAATTTCGCAACGGCCGCCCGAATCGCGTCCCCAGCTACAGATTCGCGGCCACGCTGAAGAAAGACCATGCCAACAGCAAATTCATCGGGCAGTTCATTCCCGCCGGTGCGAGCGGCCTTGCGGAAGAAGGCCTTCGGAAGGCCAACCAGCAGCCCGGCGCCATCGCCGCTGCGGCCGTCGGCGTCCACACCCCCGCGGTGGGCCAAGCGCGCCAACGCGCCGAGACCTCGCTCGACCACGGCATGCGATGCGGGTCCCCCCAGCTGGGCGACGAAGCCCACTCCGCATGCATCATGATCCCCCGAGAATGTGAGGCGACTCTCCCCCATACTCTCCTTGTCTAACCGGAAATTTCATCAAAGTACAATCGTCAATTTCGATGCGTCGTATGGATTTTCTGCATGCCCAAATAGGCCATTTCCAGGCTCAACATCGGAGGTTCCTGTATCGTGAAGAGCCGAAGGTTTCTTCAGGTAAAATGGCGAATCTTGCCGCCGCCGGCGCTCGAATGGTTACTCTCTCCCACATTCAATCCGCCCTCGCCAGGGTGCGAAATTCGATCTATGTATCCCCCTGCACCCGTTCCGAAACTTTCTCCGAACTCACTGGCAATTCCATCTATTTGAAACTGGAGAACCGGCAGAGAACTGGCGCCTATAAAGAGCGGGGAGCGCTGAACAAGCTCTTAAGTTTCACGGCGGAGGAACGTTCACGAGGGGTCATTGCAGCTTCCGCGGGCAACCATGCGCAGGCCGTTGCGTATCACGCTTCCAACCTGGGCATCCGGGCACGAATCGTTATGCCGCTGCCAACGCCTTTGATCAAGGTATCAGCCACGCGCGGCTATGGTGGCGATGTGGTGCTTCACGGCTCGAATTACGACGAGGCTTACGAGGAAGCGCTTCGCCTCAGTGCGCAAGACCACCTCACCTTCGTCCATGCCTTCGACGACGACGCGGTCATTGCCGGGCAGGGAACTCTGGGGCTGGAACTACTGGAACAGCATCCTGATCTTGAGGCGGTCGTTGTGCCCATCGGAGGGGGCGGGCTGATCGGTGGTATCGGGTGCGCACTGAAGGAAGCCAATCCACGCATTCAGGTCATTGGAGTTCAACCTGCACGAATCCCTTCTGTGAAGGTCGCTCTGTCCGAGGGAAAGCCCGTGACTTTGCCTTCGGCCGTAACTATTGCCGACGGGATCGCAGTGCGGCGCGCCGGCGAGCGCACGCTTCCGCTGATTCAGAAATATGTGGACGACATCGTCACCGTCGAAGAGGAGGAAATCGCGAACGCCGTCCTGTTGCTGTTGGAAAGAGAAAAAATGCTTGCGGAAGGAGCTGGCGCGGCGTCCGTTGCCGCGATAGTCAATCGCCGCATACCTGCGATTCGTGACTCAGGGACTCGGGCAAAGCCCGGCAAGAAAGTCATCGCGATCGTGAGTGGCGGGAATATCGATGTGACCCTGCTAGCGCGCATCATCGAGCGCGGCCTGGTCAAAGATGGACGCCTGGTTCGCCTGCGTGTCCACCTTCCCGATTATCCCGGAGCTCTGCACCGGCTCACCGGCATTCTCGCCCAACACCGCGCCAACATCGTGGAGACCTCTTACGATCGCGCCTATCACAACGTAAATCTGGGAGACACGGCCATCGATGTCACCATGGAGACTCGCGGTTCCGACCACATCGCCGAGCTGATCTCAGCGCTCGGAGCAAACGGCTACACGCACGAACGAATCCTGTGACGGAAGTCAACGGTTAATGTGGGGACAGCCGCCTCGGCTGTCCGCCCAGCGCAGCGAGGCTGCCTGTCACTAACTCCGCCGCACAACGTCGCGATAGCGCCGCGATATTTCTTCGAGAAACTCCTCGTCGGAAATACGCTGATCCTTCGGGATATGCAGCCGTTCTCCCATCCGGTCAGCAATGGCTCGCCCCGACGCCAGTCGTTGCAAGTTAGGAATATCAAGCCGCCGCGCCAGAAAAGTCTCGATGAGCTGGAACTCATGGTCGGTCAATGCCATCACTTCCTGGCTCACGGACGGTGCCGAGGCCGCTTTCCCCTGTCCGTACCAGTAGAAGACACCTTGCTCCTCGACTTCATGCACCACGACGGTTCCAGCGACCATGTCCCCGAGCCTGCGGTTCTGTTTGTCGATCGCACAGGTAACGCTTCCGACCAGATAGAAGCCAATGGAATCGATCGCACGCATGAAGTTCCGTGCGATGCCTTCAAACGCCGTGATAGGACGCCCGCTCGCGCTGATCACCCTGATTTTCGCCTGCCGCTTGCCCGGGGTCTGGCCGTTCCACAGAATCTCGAAGATCGCAAAGTAGCCCCAGTAAAGGCAGAAGATCAGGAAAATTGCGATTGCGAACTCCCAGTTTCGAGCGGCCGTCCATGAGCGCTCGAGATCCGGAGCAGTAAAAGCAACTACCAGAAAAACCACCAGCACGACGATACCTTGAATCAGAGTGTCGACACAGAGGGCGTAGCCGCGACTGCCCACACCTGCCAAAGGGAACTCCAAGGAGATCTGTTCCGGGGTTTCGATGGTAAGCTTTTCCGTCGGGTCCGAACTGGGATCCAAACTGGGGTTCAAACCGGGGTCCAAAATATGATCTCCGTTTCCTGGCTCAATAAGCGCCAAACCTATTGGTCGCGATTAGAGTCTCTGCTCGCGCGGGTGAAAGCGCAAGGCTTGCACGGATTGAGCCGCAGCGAGCTGCGCGAACTGGGCCTGCTCTACCGCCAGACCGCCACCGACCTCTCCGCCGTCCGCGGCGACCCCAGCAGTGTGCAGCAATCCCGCTATTTGAATCAACTACTGGGCCGTGCCCACAACGCAATCTACTCGGGGCAGAAGAAAACAGTGGGCGGCATCTGGCAGTTTTACCGCCGCGATTATCCGCGTATGTTCCGGCAATTCCTGCCCTACACAGCAGTTGCAACCGCCATATTCTGGGTCGGCGCGCTTGCGGGAATGTTCTTTGTGCTTTCCGACCCCGATTACATGCGCGAATTCCTTCCGCCGCAACTCGTGGCCAGCATCGAACGCCACGAGATGTGGACGCACTCCATCGTCTCCGTAAAACCACAAGCCTCCAGCGCCATCATGACCAACAACCTCTCGGTGTCATTCATGGCGTTCGCCTCCGGAATTACGGGAGGGATCGGAACACTCTACCTGCTCTTCTTCAACGGAATCATGATCGGCGTGATCGGCACGGCCTGCGCTACCTACGGAATGAGCGTTCCTCTGTGGAGCTTCGTCTCGCCACACGGAGTGCTCGAGCTGCCCGCCATTTTCATCGCTGGAGGCGCAGGGTTGAGGCTCGCCCGCGCGCTGCTATTTCCTGGAATGTTGTCGCGGCGCGATTCGCTGGCCATAGGCGGTACGGAGGCAGTTCGCCTGTTGGTGGGCGTGATCCCTATGCTCATTGTGGCCGGAACGATTGAAGCTTTCTTCTCTCCATCGTCGGTGCCTGCATCCTTGAAGTTCGCCGCCGCCGCCGTGCTCTTTACTCTGCTGATCGCCTACCTGTGGAGTGGGGCACGTCGGGACGCCGGCGCTACACCAGGTTCCGCTCTTTAACCGCAAGATATTGGTTGAGCACCGCGGCCGAGATGCGCGACGGTTCGACCTCCATGCAGAGAGCGCCGCGCTCGCGCAAACGTCCCAGAAGCACTTCGCGGCGGTAGACCATCTCCTGTGCCGCGACCACTTCGTACATGGCAGACGCCGACGCCGGGCTTTGCTGGGCTCGCAGCTTCAGCTCCGGCTGGGCGATCGCGATAAATAACAGTAGGTGCCGCGAAAGCATTTGCCCGGCAGCTTCGATGACTTCGGGAGTCATTGCCGTTTCCGCCAGATCGGAGATCCAGATGATCAGCCCGCGTTGCTTCTGCAAAGTGAGCAGGCTGGCGGCGGCACGCACGTGGTCCGCTTCAGGCACTTCTTCGCGAACAATCGCAAGTTGCTCCACGATGTGACGCATTTGCGCAGCACCACGACCGGGAAGCACACGTTGCTTCACCGTGCGGCCGTAGGCCAGCAGTCCGACCCGGTCGCCTGAATAGATGGCCAGTTGCGCCAGGCAGAGCGCCGCGTCCACGGCGCGATCGAGTTTGCTGTAACCATCGGTACGGGCACGCATCAGGCGGCCGCAATCCAGCACAATCCAAACCGCCTGGCTGCGCTCCACGCGAAATGTTTTCGAAACCAGTTTCCCGCGGCGCGCCGTGGCGGTCCAGCACACGTTGCGCAGTTCGTCGCCTTCCCGGTGCTCCCGCAGGCTTTCGAAGTCGGAGCCCATGCCGCGCAGCCGCATCATTCTCATCTGCAACTCGATCTGCCGGCTGCGTGCCAGATAAACGGAATGCTTGCGGGCATGTTCAAAATCAGGATAGACGCGAACCGTCTGCCTCAAATCGGCTACCGCCCAGCGCTCCGCCATCAAAAAGGCAGATCGATAACGAAGGAAAACTTTCCCGGTGCGCAGATCACCCCGTGCCCCGGGCGTGTATTCGTAATTAATTGAACTGCTACCGCGCGCTGGGATATTCAGCACGGTCGCTTTGTTGGTCTGCCAGTTTGATGGCGGCAACTCATCGTAGGCGCTCATCCAAAGATCCACTGAAGATTCATTGACCACTGAGAGGTTTACCGCCGCGGCCACTCCAATCGAAAGTGGACTGCGCCATTCGCGGCGCACAGTAATTTGTTTGGGGCGCGGCAGCCGGAGCCAGTCTCCCAGAAAAGCCAACAGGAGAAGTCCATCCCAGAGCAGCATCGCCCACAGGAATGTCCGATTCCACAGTGCGGGAATGATCCACGCGAGGCCGACGCCGGCAAGCAGCAACAGCCGCGGGCCAGCGCCGCCGCCGAACCGGCCATGAGGCTGGGCCGCTGCCTCGACCGGCGGCGGTTCGAGTGGGCGGGGAATACTCACTTCGGCACCTCAACCGCGGCCAGCACGTCGGTCAGCACGCGGTCCGTGTCCAAACCTTCCAGTTCCGCTTCTGGACGCAGCACAATGCGATGGCGCAGCGCGGGAAGAACGGCGGCCTTCACGTCATCGGGAATCACGTAGTCACGATCGGCCAGCGCCGCCAGAGCCTTAGCCACCAGCATCAAGCTGATTCCAGCGCGGGGGCTGGCTCCGAGAGACACCGAGGGCCAACTCCGCGTTCGCCGCGCGATCTCCGCGATGTAGCCTAGGAGCGATTGCTCGACGGTCAGTTGACGCAGTTCCGCGCGCGCCTGCTGCAGGACCTCCGGCTCGATGGGTGCGATCTCCGCCTGTTCGCCTGGGCCGAGACTTTGGCTGTTGTGCTTCGCAAGAATCTCCAGTTCCTCCTGCGCTGAGGGATATCCGATCTTGATCTTGAGCAAGAAGCGATCGAGTTGCGCCTCGGGCAGCGGGTAGGTGCCCTCGAACTCCACCGGGTTCTGCGTAGCCAGTACCGTGAACAATGGGGAGAGCGAATGGCGGACGCCGTCAATGGTGACCTGCCGCTCTTCCATCGATTCCAGCAACGACGCTTGCGTCCGCGGAGGCATGCGATTGATTTCGTCGACCAATAGAAGATCAGTGAACATCGGCCCGCGGTGCAGGGAAAAAGTTCCGTTCTGCAGGTTGAGAATATTGCTCCCCAGCAGATCGGCGGGCATCAGGTCAGACGTACACTGTACGCGTTGAAACGTCACGTTCAAAGCCCGGGCAAGGACTTTCACGCTCAGCGTCTTGCCTAATCCCGGGACGCCCTCAATCAGAGCATGACCGCCGCAAAGCAGCGCTGTCAGTGTGCCGTCGACGAGTTCACTCTGACCGACGATCACTTTCGCGAGTTCACTGCGGCCGTGGGTTACAAGTTTTGTAATTGCCTGCATGGCGCTTCCATTCCTTCGCTTTCCTGTTACATTTTTTCCTTCGCCGCAGATACGGCTGGGTCGAGCAACCGGGTTGCCTGATTCAGGGCCCGCACGTGTTCGAGCGCCTGCTTTTCCGACAGCTCAGTATCTCCGGAAGCTTCCTCGCCGCGGCCGACCAGAGTAGCCACGTCCGCGGGAACCTTGATCCCGCGCTGCGCCATGGCTATGAGGATATCGTTGGCGCTGGTGGTTCCTCGAATTCCGAGGCGCCGTGCCGCAACCTGCTGGAAGCGGCTGAAGGCAATCTCTGTTGCAACCTGAGTGCCGTGCGCGCGATGAAACACGCTGCCCAGCGTCTCCACGAATTCCAGTGGAGACAATCGCGATTCGCGGACCAGTGGCACCACAGGTCCGCTGCGCCGCGAGAACGTCAGGATCACCAACAGTCCCAGAAATCCGGCTTGCGCCAGCGCCCACATCTGCGCCGGATTCGAGGGGTGCGCCGAGGCTATCGCGTGCTCCTCATGGTAGTACTCGTCCCAAAGGATGCGCCGGCTCTCGCCTACCGAATTCAACAGCAGGTCGAGGTTTCCACGATCACGAATCCCGGCATTGGTCAGCGGCAGCGCACTGGCCCACCAGATCACCCGGCCCTGGCCCAAAGCATAGGAAACGACAACGGGCTTGTCATCGTTGTCGTCTTTCGAGTGAGCAACGAAGTGGACCACTGCCGCGTCTTTGGCCGAGTCCCAAACCAGATCGCCGTCCTGCGAGATGGGCCCGCCGCGTGTGAGGCCTGTAGGCGCAACCGGCTTGCATTCCGCAAAACCGACGCGAGGATCTCCCTCCTCGGAAGAGGCTTGAGGAACGAACGAATTCGGGCGTACACCGGCGATCAGCACGCTGCCCCCACGCATCAGAAAGCGAATGATCCCGCTCATCTCTTCCGCGTGCGGATAGGATTCCGGACCGGCCAGCACCAGCATCACCCCAGACGCGTCCGCCGGAAGCTGCGCCGGCGGCTGCTTCGAGCGTTCCACGGTATAACCGCTCTGTTGCAGAAGAAGATAAGCAGCCTTTCCGCCGTGAGGCTGCACGCTGTAGCTCGAAGGCGAACCTTCGCCCTGGTCTTTCTGGTTCGAGCTTAGCCAGGCCACCAGCGTCATCACCAGCAACAGCCCGATGCCGAACCCGATAAAGCCGCGCTGCTCGCCTGCGGTTACCGGCATCCCAGGCTCTCCAGGTGAGCGGTGAATTGCGCGAAGTCAGCTTCCGTGGTGGGCCGGCTTCCGTACCAGCTCGCCTCAAACTTCCGCGTCATCGCCGCAAACGGTTCCTTCGACGAACTGGAGGCAGGAATCGCGTTCAGATACTCCCGCGGAGTGCGCGTCTTGTCCGGAGGCCACACGCTTTCCGATTCCAGACGCGAGACCGCTGCCCAAAATCCAAAGTGAACCGCGTCCCTCCATTCACCCTGGGCCGCCCGCGCCCGCGCATCCGCCAGCCATTCCCGCCAGTTCCGGGCGGAAGGCAGGAAGGGCACAATCTCGCGCTTACCGAATCCCGCGTTCTGCTGCGAGACGCGATACAGCCAGACCCCGGCAATTGCGGCAGCCAGGGCGATCATCCCCCACACGAACACCTGTCCCAGATCCTGAATGTCGGGAACCTTCGGACTGATCTTTTTAAAGAGCTTGCTAATCCATGCCAGAATCCGCTGCTTCAGCAGATCGAGTGGGGACGGTCCCCGCACCCGGTCGAATTCGCGTGCGCTAAGGATTTTGTCAAGCCGCTTGCGCATCGGATCGTCAACACGGCCAGGCTGTTCGTAGAGTTCAGCCTCGGCGCGCGTGGCCTTGAGGCGACGGCTCGCGTTCGTAAGAATGCTAGGCTTCGCCTCCGCCGTGGCCGTCAGGTATCGGTTCAAAGCATCGCGGAGAAAGCCCAGGTCAACCGCCATGTCACCTCGCGTGGTCTGAACCGTGAGCACTGCGGGAAGGGAATCGCGAAGCGCGACGGCTTTTTGGGGTGCGGACGCAAGCTCCACAATTTGGTTTTCCCAAATCTGAAGTTGTACAACATACTGAGTTGTGGTGAACGATGGGCGCTCGGATGCCTGTCCCAGGCCCGCCAGCAGGAACATCACAGCCGGCCAATAGCGGCGTCCAAATGCCATCATATTTGTGCCGGGTTTATTTGTGTCGGAGTTACGCCCGGCACCTCGGTAGGATCGAGGCTGGAGAGCATCAGTTGCAGATCGAACGCTTCCTTGCGGACGCGCTCGTCGTAATAAAGAAGCGAGATGCCGATGGTGGCCAGCGGGCCAGTCAACGATCCAGCGATAAAACCAGCCAGATAAACCACAACGGCTGCGGCGATCTTGTTATGAAGCAAACTTCCGGCGCCAACCGCAAGCGCGTTCAGCCCAATCCCAAGAATAACGCTCAGCAAAAAGAATACAAAATAAATGGCGATGACCCGCGGGCGGCTTCCTTTGGAAAGGAAGACGCTACGCTTCAGCGAAGCCCGTGGCCGCAGGTTCTCCACCACGCACGCCTGGATGGCAAAAGCGTAGCGGACATAAATCGCGATGATTGCCACGAAGAGCAACGCCACAATAACAAGTGCGACAAGCCCTCCGATAATGGCCGCGGCTGGACCTGTCGCCGTCCTTCCCAGCATGCCGATGCCTATGAACACCGGCACCATTGCAAGGGTCACCCCTATGACGGCCACCACCATCAACAATAGAATTAAGACACAAGTACCGAACAGGCTCAAAATGCGTCCACGCAAAGCTTTGTAGGCCCCAATGACAGTAGTCTGGCGCCCTAGGTGCACCGCCGCAACTGCTTTTACCGTGGCCGCATGTGAGATCGCCAAACCCGCCAGCATGATTAAATAGCCGACCACCACGCTCGCCCCGGCTGCTATGCCTGTGCCAATGCCCAGCTTGGTGCCAGCCGCCATGCGCGCGCCAAAGGGCGAAGTCACGTTCGCACCCACCGTGATCAACTGGAAGATCACGCTGGCTGCCGGACCCACGGTCGCGATCCCGACAAAGAGAAGAAAATTCTTGCGGTAGAGGGCAAACGTGTGATCCAGCACCTGGCCAGTGGACATCGGCCGCAGGGGTTCAGTCATGGCACTCTCCCGGCTTGCGAGTGGGCAACTATAGCACGGTTTGATGGGTTAAGAATGAAAGAAGTGTTCGTCCGCGAAGCGCATGCCGGACAGGTTGACGGCCCGGCTTCTCGCGAATCAAATTGGGTTGCTTGCGGGCGCAGGAGGCGTATCCTTTCAGGGGCGGGAAATGTTTCATCCGGCGCGGTAACCCAGTGATTCAAAACCTCGTCGCAGTGTGAAAAATCATCACCCCGCTAAGTGCTCCCTGCCCTTGCAGTCGGCAGAGAGAAGCGCAGAATTTGAGTGGTTTTAACTAGCTGACACCCTATGGAGGTAGGACTATGACTTCTGGCATTTTGACATCGCACGGGATCAAAGCTCCCGGCGACTACATTGAAGAAGTAATGATCACAGTGCGGGCGAAAAACCCTGCCGAGCCTGAATTTCATCAGGCAGTTCGCGAGGTTTTCGATTCTCTGCGGCTGGTCCTGATCAAGCATCCCGAGTATCAGTCGAATCGCATTCTGGACCGCATCGTCGAGCCGGAGCGCGTTCTGATGTTCCGCGTCCCCTGGGCCGACGATCAGGGAAATGTTCAGGTAAATCGTGGCTTCCGCATTGAGATGAACAGCGCCATCGGCCCCTACAAGGGCGGGCTGCGCTTCCATCCGTCGGTGAACCTCGGCATTCTGAAGTTCCTGGCATTCGAACAAGTCTTCAAGAATTCGCTCACCACGCTGCCTATGGGAGGAGGGAAGGGCGGTTCCGATTTCGATCCTAAAGGCAAGAGCGACAACGAAGTGATGCGCTTCTGTCAGAGTTTCATGACCGAACTGCAGCGCCACATCGGTCCGAACACGGACGTTCCTGCTGGCGACATCGGCGTGGGCGGACGCGAGATCGGCTATCTCTTTGGCCAGTACAAGCGCCTGCGCAACGAGTTCACCGGCGTGCTCACAGGCAAGGGCCTGAACTGGGGCGGATCGCTGATTCGTCCAGAGGCGACCGGCTACGGTTGCGTGTATTTCGCCGAGGAAATGCTGAAGAGCCGCAAGGACTCGCTCGAAGGCAAGCTCTGTCTGGTCTCCGGCAGCGGCAACGTCTCCCAGTACACTATCGAAAAGCTGCTCGACCTCGGTGCGAAGCCGGTCACCGTTTCGGATTCGAATGGTGTGATCTACGATCCGGATGGCATCGATCGCGAGAAGCTGGCTTATGTCCTTGACCTGAAGAACGTCCGCCGCGGGCGTATCCGAGATTATGCGGACCGCTACAAAAAGGCGATCTTCATGCCCACCGACGTGAAGCTGGAGCACAGCCCGCTGTGGAACATCAAAGCGGATTGCGCTTTCCCCAGCGCCACGCAGAACGAAATCACCGCAAAGGATGCGGCGAACATGATCAAGAATGGCATCAAGCTGGTCGCCGAAGGCGCCAACATGCCCAGCACGCTGGAGGCAACCAAGCTCTTCCTGGATGCCAAGGTGCTCTACGGTCCGGCCAAGGCGGCGAATGCAGGCGGCGTGGCCACGTCAGGTCTCGAAATGTCACAGAACAGCGCGCGCATTTCCTGGACCCGCGAAGAAGTGGATGACAAGCTGCACAAGATCATGGTCTCCATCCACCGCAACTGCTACGAGACGGCCGAGAAATACGGCACGCCCGGCAACCTGGTAAACGGCGCCAACATCGCCGGCTTCATGAAAGTAGCCGACGCCATGCTGGATCAGGGGTTGGTATAGGAGATCCGGGTTGTGGGAATGAAGCGGGTGCCCCGCCCTTGTCCGTGCGCCTTTCGCAGGGACAGGGTGGGGACTTTGACTTTTAGGGCTAGGCAGGCACGATGGATTATCTTTTCACATGGAAGAGCGAACACTGGGACCATAAGAAACTCCTGGAGTTCGTCAATCAATTCAAGTCACTAGGCATCGCCTCGGAAGATTGGACCTGTGCCGCACATAAACAAGTCCGACCTGGCGATCGGGCCTATTTACTAAGGCAAGGGGCTGGGACTAGGCGCGGTATCTTCGGTCGCGGACGTGTCGTGAGCGTAGCTCGCCCCAGAGAGCCGATTTCTCCGCGTGGAGGAGCGTGGGCGGTTGACCTAAGCTTCGATGAACATCGCGGAGACGCTCTGTGCGACCCCGAAAAGCACCTCCTAGTTACATGGGATGAGTTACTGGGCATCGCGCCCAAAACTACGTGGCAAATCAGAGCGTCCGGCGCCAGCCTAGCAGAGGATGCAGCGCGGCAGCTAGACGAAATAATCGATTCCCTCGGGTTCGCGATGTGGACGCATCAGACGGATCCGGAGGAGGCTGTCATCGATGTCGCTGAGCAGATCAGATCTCGCGCATCAGGCCAAGGTTTTTTTATGCCACCAAAGGTGAGGAAGGCGATAGAGGATCATGCCGTTGGGATTGCCAAGGGCCATTACGAAGGCCAGGGTTACAAGGTCGAGGTCCAGGGAAAACCGTTTGATCTCCTCTGCACGCGCGACGATCACCAGGTTTTCGTGGAAGTGAAGGGCACGCAGACATCCGGAGAAGAAGTCCTTCTCACGCCGAACGAAGTGAGGTTCGCGCGAGAAAATAAAATTGAAATGGTATTGTTCATCGTCCATAGCGTCAGTGTCGACAAGAATGCAGACCCACCTCACGTGTACGGGGGAAATATTCGAGTTTTCGAGCCTTGGGACATCGACAACGGTGAACTGGAAGCCCTCGGATACACGTTCAAGATCGAGAAGTCATGACCACCCACCCCATCGCCGAGCCCCTCCTCGACGCCGAGGCCCGCCTCGAAGGCTTCGACAACCTGATGCCCTTCAAGGTTCAGAACATCCTTCTGGTCTCCAGCCTGTACGACTCCTTCATTCTCCGCGAAGACGGCCGCCTCAACGAATTGCTGATCGACGAATCGCTCGAACTCAACCTGCAGCAAATCCCCGGCATCACCCATGTTTCAAGCTGCGCCGAAGCTCTGGAACTGGCGCGCTCGCAGCCGCGTTTCAACCTGATCGTCACCAACCTCGCCGTAGGCGATATGACCGCCGCACAGTTGGCGCGCGAGGTGAAGCAGGCGGGCCTGGATGTCCCCGTGGTCGTGCTCGCCTACGACTATCGCGAGGTCAAGAACTTTATCAGGCAAAACCCAATCACCGACGTCGAGCGGATTTTCCTCTGGCAAGGCAATGCGCGCATCCTCATCGCCATCGTCAAGTACATCGAAGACAAGCGCAACGTCCTGTACGACACGCGCGCCATGGGAGTGCCCGTGCTGCTGGTGGTTGAAGACAACATCCGTTACTACTCGTCGTTCCTGCCCGTGATGTACACCGAGCTGATTAAGCAATCCCGGCGCGTCATTCAGGAAGGCATCAACGTAGCGCACAAACTGGTACGCATGCAGGCCCGTCCAAAGATTTTGTTGAGTTCGAATTTCGAAGATGCCGCCCTGTTGGTGCAGGAGTATCGCGATTACTTGATCGGCCTGGTCTCGGATGTCGAATTTCCGTGGGAAGGAAAACTCAGCCCGGAAGCTGGCTTCGAGCTCGCCCGCTTGATGAAGGCCCTGGTACCGGACGTCCCAGTAGTTCTGCAAACCAGCCGCACCGAGTTCCGCCCCCGCGCGCTGGCTGAGGGATATTCATTTCTCCGGAAACGTTCCCCGACATTGCTGAAAGATCTGCGCCGCATTCTCACCGAGCAATTTGGTTTTGGCGATTTCGTATTCCGTCTTCCGGATTTGAAAGAAGTAGGCCGCGCCAAAGACCTGAATCAGCTCGAAGAACAACTGCAAACCGTTCCACCGGAAAGCCTCACCTACCACGCCCAGAGCAATCACTTCTCCCACTGGCTGATGGCGCGCACCGAATTCGCCCTCGCTGCCAAGCTCCGCCCGCGCAAGGTCTCCGACTTTCCCACTCCGGAGCACCTGCGCCACGACTTGATCGAATCGATCAACGACTACCGCCGCGAACAAAGTGAACTGCTGATCGGCGACTTCAACGCCGATACATTCAAGCCGTCGGAGACAGGTTTTCTGCGGATCGGCGCCGGTTCTCTCGGAGGCAAAGCTCGCGGCCTTGCCTTTGTGCGCCATCTGGTGCGCAAGAACCGCATTACGCGCCGCTTTCCCGGCATCCGCATCACTGTCCCACCCGCCCTGGTCCTGGCCACCGATGCCTTCGATCAATTCATGACCGAGAACAACCTGCTCGATTTCGCCCTGCAATGCGAAGACGACGCCGAGATCCTACAGAAGTTCCTCGCCGCTCCCCTGTCGGCGAAATTACAGGAGGACCTGAAGGTCTTTCTAGCGGAGATCACATATCCGCTCGCCGTGCGCTCTTCCAGCCTGCTGGAGGATTCTCAATACCAGCCGTTTACCGGAGTCTATGAAACGTTCATGCTGGGCAATCAGCATGCGGATCCAGCCGTGCGCCTCGCGGAGTTAATTGACGCCATCAAGCGCGTCTATGCCTCCACCTTCAGCCGTCATGCCAAGGCCTACGTGCGCGCCACGCCCTACCGCCTGGAAGAAGAGAAGATGGCGGTGATCGTTCAGCAACTGGTGGGCACAGCGCACGGCCAACGTTTCTATCCCGATTTCTCCGGCGTCGTGCGCTCGCACAATTTCTATCCCGTACCGCCGATGACTTTCGCCGACGGAATCGCCGCGGTTGCCTTAGGACTGGGCCGGGTCGTAGTCGATGGCGGCAAGTGTCTCACCTTCTGCCCACGCTATCCGCAAAGTATTTTGCAGTTCTCGTCAGTGGACGACATTCTCGCAAACTCGCAAACGGAGTTCTGGGCGCTCGCGCTGAACGGCGTCCCTCAGGGACGGCCTGGGCGTCTGCACGAGATGCGCTTCGGCCTCGATACGGCCGAAGCCGACGGCACACTGCCCGCCGTCGCTTCCACGTATTCGGTCGACAATCAGGCAGTGTATGACGGTGTGAGTCGGCCCGGAGTCCGCATCGTGAGCTTCGCCCCCATGCTCAAACACGGGTTGTTCCCCCTGCCAACGATTCTCGAGACGTTGGTAAAAGCCGGCGAAGATGCGCTGGGCATTCCCGTGGAAATCGAATTCGCGGTCCGGCTTCCACGGCAACCCGGCGAAGCGGCGGAGTTTGGCTTCCTGCAAATCCGCCCACTTACACTTTCGCGCGATCACCAGGACTTGTCGCTCGATAAGGTGGACCCACGCCGGTTGCTGTGTCAGAGCAGCAAAGTCCTGGGCAACGGGCGTATCGAGAACCTGTACGACGTGGTGGTCGTCGATTCGCAGCGCTTCGAGCGCAGCCGCAGTCAGGAAGTCGCCAAGGCGGTCGCCCATTTCAACGGCCTCCTCAACGCCGAGAATCGGCCGTACCTGCTGGTCGGAGTCGGCCGCTGGGGATCGAACGATCCCTGGCTCGGCATTCCCGTCGAGTGGGACGAAATTTCCGGTGCGCGCGTCATTGTCGAAGCCGGCTTCCGCGATTTTCGCGTCATGCCTTCCCAAGGCAGCCATTTTTTCCAAAATCTAACCGCTTTCCAGATCGGCTACTTCACGGTGAATCCTGACGCAGGCGAAGGTTCCGTGGACTGGGAGTGGTTGAGCCAACAGCCTTCCGTTGACGAAGACGGATGCGTCCGCCATCTGCGCTTTGATGCGCCCATGCGGGTGATCATGAACAGCAGAGTAAGTCAGGGCATTATCTTCAAGCCGGAAGCGGCCCCAGCGATATAGCGCGGGATTAGGGAGTGGTACTGACGACCGGAGCCGCATCGCCCTTGTGTTTGTGGCTGATCTTGCGATGAATATCGGGCCAGAATTCCTTCACCACAAGAGTTATCGTATCGAGCGTCAACTGGGTTCCCCAAGTATCGAGCGTGTTGGAAAAGGTCTTATCGGAGGCGACGAACAGGTGCGGGTTCCTGGGTATGCTGATGTACGTGCTCGAGGGATGGTAGCTGTAGGTTGAGATCGCCGCGGCGGTGGCGGCGCCGAAAATCTCGGAGTAATTAAATTGCTTGTGACCGGAGTCGCTCCGGGTCACAAAAATGCGGCCGACCGCGTACCCCGTACGCCGGAAAAACCCGCCCTGCCCCGATTGGTAGAAGCGCGGGTCTTGGTGAAGGGCAGAGGGAAAAACCGCGCCCACCATGAAGTTCTCAACCATGCTGTCGCCTGCCGTGACCCCGAAGCGCTTGGCATAAGCTGCCCACCCCTGCCCGAAGGCGGGCTCACTATTGTTCGACTGGCTTATAGCGGCCAACACCGCCCACCAGGGATACTCCACATAGTCGAACGTTCCCAGGGCCACAACCTTGTATTTGTCCTTTGTGCTTAGCGGAGGAAGTTGGTCCTTGTTCTGAAGCGTGAGGAAATTCGGCAACGTATAGAACAGCCGATCATTCGAGGTGCCCTCGACCTTTCCGCTGGTGTTCGGCGTGTCCTTACTCTTATCCGAGGGTTGCTGGGAACTGCGCTGCTGAGAAGAAGATTGCTGGGAAGAAGACTGCTGGGGAGCAGCAGATGGCGGCGAACTCTGCTGTGGTGAAGCGGTCTGGTTCGCTCCCTGTGGCTGAGTTTGCGTGGAAGAATCAGGACTTGCCGGCGGGGTGGTCTGCTGCCCAACCGACATTACGGAAGAAGCGCCCGCGAGCGCAAGGCAAGCTGTTAGCTTTACAACAAACTTGATCGGCAAGCATCTCTCCCCAAGAAAGATTCCCACACCCACGAAAGGTTGCTAGCGGTTATTCTAACAGTCGACGCCCCGTCTCCCCGGTGATTGCCACACTTTTACATTGATTTACAAACACAGGTCTCGGTACAGCGCTGAACGCAAGAAGGAACGGCGGCCAGTATGATGGCCGCCTTCTTGCGAGCTTGCGTTTCTTCAGAAATGGAAGCCCAATTCCGCCGTGTATGTCCTTGGAGTAACGAAGTGCGTTCCACTGAAGGTTGACAAGAAGTTGTAGAGTGCAGTCTTGTTGGTCAAGTTGACGACGGTGAAGCGCAGACTCCACTGATAGTGATCGCCGCGAAAGAGGTTGTCATCGCCGATTGCAGCGTCAAACAGATGTCGCGGCGCGATGCGTGTTGGATTATGGTCTAAGTCAAATGTTCCGACTTTTGGGAAGACTATTCTGGTCGCGCCACCGGTTGGTAGACCATCCGGCCCCGGCACGTTACAGGTAGTCGAATCCAGAGGTCTGTTGAGCGCGGCCGCGTGCCGGACGCCACTGGAATCAACGCAGAAGAGCCCGACTGCGGTTTGTTGGTCCGCATCTAAGAACGCCAAGGCATGACCAAACTCGTCCAGGTTGGGGTTGCTTGCCACTAACCCGCTGTCGTAGCGCCAATTCATGGAAACCCACGGAAGAGTCTTCCGCGGTTGGTATTGCAGATGCGTCGTCTGCTGGAATTTTTGATCGTGGTCGATGCGGAACGGTTGTCCGGTCACGACCGTAGCGCCTAATCCACCAATTTGGGGTGGGAAGTATCGGGCATTCGTGTGCCCGATGACTACGAATGCCGACAGCCCGTGATGTTCCGGCAAGTTGGCACGGACGGAAACACCATTGAGCTTCGAATTGTGCCACGCAATGGGGAAGGTGATGGGTGTGCTGCCAAATATACTAAAGTCATACCCGTTATGGGTGTATTTCCAGAAAAGGTCCGCGTCCACGACTAGGAACCTTCCAAAGGCTTGCTCAATGCCGGCATTGAACTGGTTGCGGAACCCAGGACGAATGGGCGCGAAGGCCTGGCTGTTTGCCCCGTTGAATACGGCGTTGACCGTTGGATTCTGGGATCCAAGGCTCGAGAGAACCAAATTTTCGTTGTAAGGCGTCGCCTGGATGCGCGAGTAATCGACACGAATTACTGAGTTTGTTTTTTTGACGTTATAGGCGATTCCCACGCGTGGTTCCAGTTGAGAATCTCGGACGATTCCACGATATAGGTCCCCGCGCAGTCCCAGACTAAAGGCCCACGCACCTTTTGTGATCGAATCCTGGACATAGAGCGCGACCTGTTTGATGTCCGTGCGGCCGCGAAAGGGGAAGAAACTCCCTCCGCGCGTCAGATCGATCGGAAGCAGGTACGTGCAAGGGGCAGCAACTGCAACACCGCCCACAAAGCAAGGGTTGCCATTGGCATCTACGCTTGACGGCACGAGCGCGGGATCGGTAATGCCGAAATTGAAGTTCTCTCTCAGGAGGGTGTGCTCGAAGACGACGCCCGTCTTCAGGTTGTGAATGCCTTTCACGTAGGAAAGGTCGGAGCGCAGGCCCAGGTTAGTTAGCGTTCTATTCTGATTGACGGTCGCCGAGGAGCCGCCAGGAATGAGTCCCGTGCCATCGGCAAACACGTTCGCAGATGGGTAGTAATTGTAATCGTCGTGTCGAACGAACCCTCCGAACGTGAACAGGGTCGTCGGGCTGATCAAGTGGGTCCAGACCGGCGCGATGTTATAGGTCTTGATCTGCGATCGCTGATCCGTCGGCCCAAGCGGACCCCCAGTGACAGGATCGGTTACTGCTGTATTGAGATTGTCGTAAGAGTTGGGCGTCTGAAACCAGGAACGGCTATAGCCAAGGTTCACATGGATCGAGTCCGGTCCGGTAGGCTGAAAGTCGATTCGGTCGAACAAGTTCTCCTCATTGCCTTTGTCGTGTATAGCGTGAAGTTCTGGCGGATCCAGGAATCGGCCCGAATTCAATCCGCTCGCGGCGACGAAATTCCCCCATTTTGGGCCGCCGTATCCCAGGTCGAAGCCAACCGTGGACGTGCCAAAGCTACTGTAGGACGTCTTGACGCTGCCGTGAGGTGTTGTCATACCCTGGCCCGAGCGCGTGGTCACTTTGACGATGACGCTGGTCTTGTCACCGAATTCCGCCGGGACTGCCCCGGAGATTACTTCCATCGATTGAATCGACTCGGGTGGAATCTGGTTCGAAAAAACTTTGCTCTGCTGATCGGTGATTGGCTGACCATCGTAGGAGAACGAATTGTCGGCATGGTCGCCGAGCCCGTGGAAGAGACCGTTGGAGTCCGCGACCACTCCAGGCGTCGTCAGGGTTACCAGCGAACTCAAGGATGAAGATTGGCTCTCCAGCGGAACCTTGTCGAATAGGCTCTTGTCCACGTCTGTGTGAAAGCTGGGGTCGTTCTCAGTCAGATCGCCGGCCTCTCCGCGGACGTCGACAACGGTTCCCTCGGTGGCAACACGCAATGTGATCTTGAGACTGACCGGAACCGAGGAACGCGGCTCGACATCCCGGACGTAAGGCGAGAAGCCAGTGGCCGTGACGGTGAGATGGTAGGGATTGAACGGAACATTGGGGAAATTGAATTGGCCCAAAGCATCTGTTTTGAGTGAGCGGTCTAAGCCGCTGACGGGATTGCGGATTTCAACGACGGCATCGGCGACAACTGCGCCAGTAGGATCTACAACCGTTCCGTTCACTGAGGTTGCTGATTGGGCTTGGGAAGTGCAGGTTGCAAGAAAGAGCGAAACGACGGCCATTACGGCGAGTCGCCACTGATAAGAAGTAGTCATGTGTCCTCCCGGGACGAGACGAGAATCAAAAAATAGGGATCGACCGGCGTGTCAAGCCGGAACTTTGCTTTGATCTGAGGAATCCCTAGACGGAGGGAGGACCACGGCTACCCAGCTCAAACAGGCTGAGCCGGGCGTTCGCGATGACTTCTTCTTCTTGCAGCAGGCCGACCGCCGCAAATACCGGCCTGGCCTGATTGGAACTGGCAGTGGGCGCGGTGCTGTGGGCCACCACGCAGATGGAGCAGGAAGTGGATTCAGTTTTGTTCGGATGGTGATGGGTAGACTCCGCCACCGCCGTCCACAACATCAGGGACAGACAGAGCCATGTCAACCATCGCGAACTAAACCGCATACTTTCCCGCATTGGTAGATTCGCCTTCAATTATAAGGGTTGTCTCGTCCAAGGCAAGTCCCGGACAAGTTACTATGGGAAC
This sequence comes from Candidatus Dormiibacterota bacterium, assembly GCA_035566655.1. Taxonomy (GTDB): domain Bacteria; phylum Acidobacteriota; class Terriglobia; order Terriglobales; family Acidobacteriaceae; genus Sulfotelmatobacter. Next base: position 13,942 of record DATMQT010000003.1, on the reverse strand, counting down.
GGACTGTTATGTTGCCTGAGGCAGTTGTGCCGGGCAGACATCAAACTTCACAAGTGAGGAAGCACATGTCGGAACCAACTTACGAAGAACTGAAAGCCCGTCTCTCCCAGCTTGAGAAAGAAGTCGAGGTAAAGAAGCGCAGCGGTGACCTGATCTTCAAGGTCGGCGAAAAAGGCGGCGTCAGCGTCTACGGCCTGGGCCGTTTTCCGGTCACGCTCTACTACGAGCAATGGAACCGTTTGCTTAGCGCGGCTGAGGATATAAAGAAGTTCCTGGAAGAGAACAAGCCCCGGCTAAAGCTGAAAGAGCAGGGCTAACCGCGGTTACACCCCCACACAAATTCAGAGTGCGGCGGATGGCTGACGCGCTATAATAAAAACCTGTGCCCAAGTACTCCATCGTCGTCCCTCTGCATAACGAGCAGGAGAACGTCACCGCCCTCTACGACCGCCTGAAAGCGGTGATGGAGGCCGCCGGCGAGACGTTCGAAATTGTGCTGGTCGATGACGGTTCGAACGACCACACCTTCGCCATGCTGCGCGAAATTGCGGCCGTGGACAGCCGCGTGACCGTGGTCAAGCTGCGCCGCAACTTTGGCCAGACCGCCGGACTGGCCGCCGGTTTCGACCACGCCCGCGGCGAATACATCATCGCCATGGACGGCGATCTGCAACACGATCCCGCCGACATTCCGGTGTTCCTCGAAAAGATTGCCGCAGGTTACGACATCGTAAGCGGCTGGCGCAAAGTGCGCGTGGATAATTTCTGGATGCGCCGTATCCCCTCCCGCATGGCGAACTGGATGATGGCCAAGCTGAGCGGCGTCGACATTCACGACTTCGGCACCACCTTCAAAGCCTATCGCCGCGAAGTCCTCGAGCAGGTGCCGCTCTACGGCGAATTGCACCGTTTCATCCCGGCGCTGGCCTCGTGGTATGGTGCGTCCATCTGCGAAGTGCCCATCCGCAACGTGAACCGTGAGCGCGGCACTTCGCACTACGGCATCACCCGCACTTTCCGCGTCTTCTTCGATCTCATCACCATCCGTTTCCTGCTGCGCTACCTTTCCCGCCCACTGCACTTCTTCGGAACCTTCGGCCTACTCAGCCTGTTCGGCGGCAGCGCGATCGTAGCCTGGCTGGGAGTGGAAAAATTTCTTCGCCACGTTCCGGTAATGGCCTCGCACGGCCCACTGATGATGCTGGCCCTGGGCCTTTTGCTAGGCGGATTGAATCTGCTGGCCATTGGCCTATTAGGCGAGATGCAAGTCCGCCACTACCACGAACCCCGCCACCGCGCCCCCTACTCCGTCGACCGCGTTCTGCGTTCGCAAAACGAAGAACACAGCGTCTCGGAATAGGCCCCCGTCCGTCGATTTTGATTAGTATTAGGGCACGGCGTCAGCCCCTGATGTCTTTGTTTCAATGACCACAGATCGCTGGACCTCCGGCTCCGACTACGACCAATGGATGGGCCGCTGGAGCCGCTTGCTGGCTCAGGAATTCCTGAAGTGGCTGAACCTCCCAGCAGGCCTGCGCTGGCTTGACGTGTGCTGCGGCAGCGGCGTCATCACTGAATCCATTGCTGAAAGCAACGCGCCCGCCAGTGTCGCGGGCGTAGACGTCTCCGCGGAACAAATAACCTTTGCTCGTCGGCAACGCACCCGTCCCAACGTCACCTTCGAGACCGGTGACGCGATGGCGCTTCCGTTCCCCGAAGCCAGTTTCGACGTTGCAATCTCCGGCTTGGGGCTGAACTACATTCCGGATCCGGGCAGGGGATTGGAAGAATTCTGCCGCGTGACCCGTCCCGGCGGCACCGTCGCGGTCTACGTCTGGGACTACGTGCGAGGAGCAAGATTCCTGCGCGAATTCTGGGACGCCGCCACAGCCGTCGATTCTGAGAGTGCGCCCCTCGACCAGGCCCTCCGTTTTCCAATTTGCACGCAAGAAGGACTGCGCAGCACCTTCGAACAGGCGAGGCTAGAACAGTTAAGCCTGACTGCGCTTGACATTGTGACCCGCTTCACCAGCTTCGACGATTACTGGGAACCGCTCCTGACGGGGCAAGGCTCGGCGCCGAATTACTTAGCGACCCGCGACAAGAAGGTCCAAGCGGCGATTTGCGAGCGTCTGAGAGCAACGCTACCAGCCAATACCCAGGGAGCGATCGAACTGCCCGCACGTGCCTGGGCAATTCGCGGAAGACGCCCCTGAAGAACTGGATCACACCCACCGCGCCGCCGGCTGTCCCTCCCGCACCCACACAATAAAATCTGTCCCCGGAGGCACGCCTCCCAGCTCGCGCAGCCGTGTCGCATTCTGCCCGCGGTGATAGTGGCTGTGCATCGCCGCCTGCATCAGAGCATGACGCACGCTGATCTTCAGCGGCGGCCGGAACCACGGCACCTCGATCATCTCGGCCAGGCGAGCCTCGTCCATCGCGCCGCGCATCGCCGCACTGTCCACGTGAACCTTCCGCGCAAAAGCTTTCAGATCGGCCATGCTCGCGTAGTCTTCGACCTTCGTCATCACAAATGGCGAGGTCCGCGGCCCCACCATCCATAGATATGCCGACTGCACCGCGTGAATGTGATGCAGCCGCGCGCGAATCGCCCGATCCGCCAACGCGGGAGCATGCGCTTCCAGCGCACGCCAATGCTCAGCGTCGGCCCATTCCTGATGTGCATAGAGTTCGTCGAGATAAGAGAGCATATGTTCTCCCGGAGCAGATGCTCGACATTATAGGGATCGTCGCCCTTTTGATCGAGGGTCGGTCAAAAGCCGCCCGGCTCCCCGGCGTATAATGTGCCGTTTGGCTTCTTAGGAGTATTTGGTCATCATGGCACAAACGACGCAGCACGAATTGCAACTCGCCCGTCGCATGTCGCGCCTGGGCACCGAGACTGCTTTCGAAGTTCTGAACAAAGCCCGAGCACTCGAGCGTCAGGGCAAGAGCATCATCCACCTCGAGATCGGCGAGCCGGACTTCGACACTCCCGCCAACGTCGTAGAAGCCGGCGTGGGCGCCCTGCACAACGGTTGGACGCACTACGGCCCCTCCGCCGGCCTACCCGAGCTGCGCCAAACCATAGCCGACTACGTCAGCCGCACTCGCGGCGTGAAAGTTACGCCGGAAGAAGTGGTGGTCGTGCCGGGTGGTAAGCCTATTATTTTCTTCACAATCCTGGCTCTCATTGATGAAGGAGATGAGGTCATCTATCCCAACCCCGGCTTTCCGATTTACGAGTCGATGATTCACTACGTCGGCGGTAAGGCTGTCCCCATCCACCTGCGCGAGGAGCGTGATTTCTCGCTCAATGTCGACGAACTCGCCCCGCTCATCACTGACCGCACCAGGCTGATCATCCTAAATTCCCCCCATAATCCTACGGGGGGCGTGATGCAACGCCGAGACGTCGAGCAGGTTGCCAGGGTCATCGGCGACCGCAACATCCTGGTGCTGTCGGACGAAATCTACAGCCGTTTGCTTTTTGAGGGCGAGCATTTCTCCATCATGTCGGTGCCGGGAATGCAGGAGCGCACCATCCTGCTCGATGGCTTCTCGAAGACCTACGCTATGACGGGTTGGCGTATGGGCTACGGCGTAATGCGCGCCGACCTGGCAGCGCAAATCACCCGCCTGATGACGAATTCCAATTCCTGCACCGCCAGCTTCACACAAATGGCAGGGATCGAAGCCTTAAAAGGCGATCAGGCTTCCGTGGATCAAATGTGCGCCGAGTTCAAGCGTCGTCGCGATGTGGTTGTAGCCGGCCTGAACAAGATCAAAGGCTTCTCGTGCCGCATGCCCAAGGGCGCATTCTACGTCTTCCCCAACATCACGAAGACGGGGTGGAAGTCGAAACCACTCGCGGACGCTCTCCTCGAGCAAGTGGGCGTGGCGGCACTCTCCGGCACCGCGTTCGGCGACTTCGGCGAAGGCTATCTGCGTTTCAGCGTGGCTAATTCGCTGGAGAACCTGCAGCAGGCCCTGGATCGAATCGATCAGTGGACTAGGAAGAATCTCTGAAGTCTCGAACGTGGGCCAGACATCATGCCAGCCAAGGAACTTCGAAGAAAGGCTCAGTCCAGCCGCCCCCACATGCCCGGCTACGGCCTGCCCGCAGGCAATAAAGGCCTGCTCCCGTGGAGCTGGGCCGAGCAGCGCCTGAAAAAATCGCACAACTACTGGATCACCACGGCAAAGCCCGACTGCGCCCCGCACACCATGGTCGTCTGGGGTCTATGGCAGGACGGCTGCTTCCTGTTCAGCACCGGCAGCAAATCGCGCAAAGCGCGCAACCTGGCGCACAACGCCAACTGCGTCGTGTGCACAGAATTGGCAAGCGAGGCGGTGATTGTCGAGGGCATTGCGAAAATCGCAGATGTGGCCGCGCGGCGCAAGCTCCTGCCCAGGTACGAACGCAAGTACAAGTTCGACATGGGAGCAATGAAAGATGACATCCTCTCAATGAAGGAGCCGGTGTTCGCCGTGCGCCCGCGCGTGGTGTTCGGGCTGTGGGAAAAGGAGTTCATAGGAAAGTCCACGCGCTGGAAATTCGAGTGATGTAGCCTGAGCAGTTCATTCAACCATCATGCTTACAGGAACAATATGAGCCAGAAGTTCCGCGTTTTCGCCACCTGCGATATCGGAGAAGCGATCAACCTGCTGCGCAACCGCGGCTATGAAGTCGAGGTCCATCCCCAGCCGGAAGCACCGGCCAAGAGCCTGATCATTGACAAAGTGAAGTCCGGCATCGATGGCCTGATCACCACCCTCCGCGATCCCATCGACGCTGAAGTCTTTGGTGCGAGTAAGAACGAAGCCGGCAAGAACACTTTGAAAGTTGTGGCCCAGATTGCCGTCGGCTTCGACAACATCAACCGTGCCGACGCCAACCGCTACAAAATTCCTTTCACCCACACCGCGGACGTCCTCACCGAGGCGACCGCCGAGTTCGCTTTCTTCATGATGGGCATGCTGGCCCGCAAGATGTGGCCCGCCGAGCATCTCACTCGCGACAATCAATGGGGATACTGGCATCCCTACCTGCCGTTTCTGGGCGATGAAGTCACCGGCAAGACCATCGCCATCATCGGCACCGGGCGCATCGGGCTGGCCATGATCAAGAAGTGCGCCGGCTTCGACATGAACATGCTGTGCTACGACCCGGCGTATGAGAATCACGAATACATCAAGGCCATCCAGGAAACCATGGACCTGCGCCACGCTCGCGGCATTTCCCGGGAAAAGAACTGGATCAAGTATGTTGGGTTCGAACAAGCACTGCGCGAGGCCGATTTTGTCAGCGTGCACGTGCCACTACTGCGTCCGGGCGAAAGCAATACGCCCACTTATCATCTGTTCAATGAGCAGACCCTGCGGCTGATGAAGCCGACAGGGTTCTTGGTAAACGACTCGCGTGGTCCCGTAATCGATGAACTCGCGCTCGTAAAAGCCTTGCGGGAAAACTGGATTGCCGGCGCCGCCCTCGATGTCTACGAAAAAGAGCCGTTGCCGGCAGACTCACCGCTGCGTGATCCCGCCATCGCCGATCGCCTTCGCCTCATGCCGCACTTCGCCAGCGCGGCGCGCATCACGCGGCTCTCCACCGATCCCAACAAAGGCATGGCGGGACGCTGTGTCCAGGGATTGATCGACGTTCTCGAGGGCAATTACGGCGGCGACATCACCAAGATGCCTTATGTCGTGAATAAGGAAGCGTTCCGTTAGAATGGAACCTGCTCGTTTTGTCCCAAGGATGCGAATGAAAAAGCGAGACGTCGTTCTTCTCCCTCTTGTCCTGCTGCTTCTGATTCCCACGATGCTTGCCGAAACCTCCGGCCCGGAGAATCAGCTCAAATTGATTCCTCAGCCCAAGGAGGTCCACGTTCAGCAAGGAAATTTCCGCGTAAGCCCAAACACGCGAATCCTGGTCGAGTTCGGACATCAGGATGAAGATCGCATCGCCGCGGAAACCCTGGAGGAAGAAATCCGCGACCAGTCTGGGATGAAGTTGAGCATTACCGGCGCCAGGGCGGATTCCAAAGAGGAATCCAAACAAGAAGAGGGTGCGATCGTTCTGGCGCGCCTGCAAGACAAGAACGTTCGCGAGTTCCTCGAATCCAAGGGCCTGAAGTCAGATTCCATCGGCGACCAGGGCTACCTGCTGTTCTCCGACAGCTCGCACTTGATTGTCGCCGCCAACACCGGCCAGGGACTGTTCTACGGTGTACAGACGCTGCGCCAGTTGCTGCACGCCGAGGGCAAGGCGTTGGTCTGTCCCGCGGTTATGATTCGCGACTGGCCAAGCATGGAATGGCGCGGCGTGCAGGACGACATCAGCCGCGGTCCCATCCCCACGGAAGACTACATGAAGCGCCAGATTCGCACCCTTGCGGCCTACAAGGTAAATCTGTTCGGGCTTTACCTGGAACACGTGTTCGATTTTGCCAGCCAGCCTTTGCTGGCCCCGAAAGAAGCCGCGCTCACTCCGCAGGAAATCAACGCGCTCGTCGACTATGGCAAGCAGCTCTACGTCACCATTCTCCCCGAGCAGCAGGCCTTCGGACATCTCCACCACATGCTGAAGTACGAGGTCTACTCCGACGTGGCGGAGCGGCCGCACGGCCACGTGCTCACCCCGACCAAGCAGCAGTCCTACGACATCATCAAGAGCATGTATGCGGACATGGTGCCGCTTTTTCCCGGGCCCTTCCTGCATGTCGGCGGCGACGAGACCGTTGAACTGGGTCAGGGACAAACCGCCGCACGAGTTAAAGAAGTCGGATTGGGCCGGGTTTATCTAGAGCACATGCAGAAAGTCTTCGGTATCCTTCAGCCCTATCACAAGCAGCTCATGTTCTGGGGCGACATCGCGCTGAAATATCCGCAACTACTCGGCATCCTTCCCAAGGACATGATCGCCGTCCCCTGGGATTATGCGCCCAAGCCGAACTTCGAGAGCATCATCAAACCCTATCGTGATGCCGGCCTGCCTGTGTTTGTATCCCCGGGTGCGCAGACCTGGAAGCAACTCTGGCCCAACCTCGACACCGGCTACCTAAACATCCGCAATTTCGTCCGTGATGGTCAAAAGCTGGGTGCGATGGGCATGCTCAACACCACGTGGAACGACGACGGCGAGTCGATCTACGGGATGGCGTGGCCGGCGCTCGTCTTCGGCGCGGCTGCGGGATGGCAAGCGGGCGAGTCGAACATTGACGACTTCAAGAACGCTTACGACTGGGCCTTCTACCGAAACAGCGACACCACCTTCCGCGATGCTCTGGAGAATCTCGATCGCGGCCATCAGGCATTAGCTAAGGTCAACGTTGACACGGAGACCGACGATTTATTCTGGATCGATCCCTTCACCCCGGAGGGAGCGAAGATGATGCAGAAAATCGCCGTGGCCGCCCCGGAGATGCGTCTAGGCGCCGAGCACGCGCTGCTGTCGCTCTACACCAATGACGCCAAGGCCCACGCCAATCGCGACACTATGGCCGACCTGACCCTGGGCGCCTGGCGCTGGGACGCTCTCGGTATGAAGGCCCAGTTCACGCTGGAGATCAACAAGTTCTATTGGGACGCATTCCAGAACCAGGCCGACGCCGACCGTGTGAACAACGACATTGAAGAAATCACGGCCATCAACGCGCGCCTCGAAGACTTGCGCGACTCGACCACTCGCGTCGCCCAGATGTTCCGCGAAGCGTACCTGCGCGAATACGGCCCTTACTGGCTGGGGAACGTTTTAGTGCGATATGAGAACCTCGCCAGCGAGTTCCAGAAAAAAATCGGCGTCGTTCGCCAGTCACACCGGCAGTACAAAGCGACCAAAACGCTGACTCCGCCGCAGGACTTGGGATTCTATTTGCAGCCGTAAGCAGTGGTCAGTGGCCAGTGATCAGTGGCCAGTTTAGATGACGATGTTCCTCGGCCGCTCTTACTGACCCCTGATCACTGAACACTAGCCACTGCAGTTGAGGTCACCCATGATCAACGGCGCGCATGTTGTTATCTACACCAAGGATGCGGAAGCCGACCGGGCATTCTTTCGCGATGTGCTCAAGTTTCCCTCTGTCGATGCCGGTCATGGCTGGTTGATTTTCGCCATGCCTCCAGCGGAAGCCGCGTTTCACGATTCCGAGAGCAACGACAAGCACGAGCTTTACCTGATGTGCGACGACATCGCGGCAACTTTAAAGGATCTCGCGTCGAAAAAGGTGACGGTCTCGGACGTGAACGAACAGCGCTGGGGAAAGCTCGCCACTTTCACGCTTCCCGGCGGCGGCAAAGTGGGCATTTACGAGCCAAAGCATCCAAGTCCAATTCGTTCCAGGCATTGAGCAGCTGACCATTGGCTGTTAGAGTGCAGAACATCAGCGGCCAGTAACGTTTCGCGATTGGATTTGCTTGACTGACCACTAGCCACTGACCACTGAACTGCATGTTTTCAGACCGCACCAACTGGAAGCTAACGCGCAATCGTCTCACCGAGGCCCTGGACCAAGTAAGATCGAGCGGCGCGCGCGTGCTCGATCTCACAGTATCCAACCCAACCCGAGCCGGCTTGCGCTACGACGAACCGCGCATACTCCAAGCGCTGGCCTCGCCCCACAGCATGGATTACGATCCCCAGCCGAAAGGCTTACCCAGCGCGCGCGCAGCGCTGGCGGAGTACTACCAGACGGCGCACGGGATTCGGGACCTCGATCCCGAGCGACTGATTCTTACCACCAGCACTAGCGAAGGTTATTCCTTCGTGTTCCGCCTGCTGTGCAATCCGGATGATGAATTGCTGGTGCCGAAGCCGAGCTATCCCCTGTTCGAGTTCCTCGCCGACTTGCAGGACGTTAAGCTCGTGCCTTATCCCCTGCTCTACGATCACGGCTGGCAGATGGATTTTCCCTCGCTGGAAAAGGCGGTGACCGGGCGCACCCGCGGCGTGGTCGTGGTTCATCCCAACAATCCCACGGGCTCGTACGTGCATGCGCATGAACAGGAATCTCTCAATCGCTTTTGCCGGGAACACGATCTGGCGTTGATTGCCGACGAAGTGTTTCTCGATTACTCCCTCGATCGAACTCCACGGCGGAGCTTTGCCGCGGACCAGGACGTGCTGACTTTCACGCTGAGTGGTGTTTCGAAGATCTCCGCGCTGCCCCAAATGAAGGTGGCATGGATTGTCACCAGCGGCCCCGCCCCGGCGGTTGAGGCGGCACAAGCGCGGCTGGAAGTAATCGCCGACACCTATCTTTCTATGAATGCGCCGGTTCAGTGGGCGGTCCCGGCGCTGCTGGAGCAGCGGGAAAGCATTCAACAGCAATTGCTCGATCGCGTGCTCACCAATCTTGCAGAACTCGACCGCCAGCTCGCCGCACAGAAGACGTGTCAGCGTTTGAACGTAGAAGGCGGATGGTACGCGGTCTTGCGCGTCCCGGTGACCCAGACCGACGAGGAGTTGGCGGTCGATCTGTTGCAGCGGAAGTCAGTGTTGGTGCATCCCGGCCATTTCTATGATTTCCCCAGCGACGGCTATCTGGTGCTGAGCCTGATCACAGCAACCGCGGAGTTCGCGGAAGGAATCGAGCGGCTCTTAGAATCAACAATTTCTATCGCTTAGCCAGAAACGGATTGCTCTCGCGCTCTTCCCCAATCGTTGTCAACGGCCCGTGACCCGGTACGACGACAGTGTCGTCGGGTAAGGCCAGCACGGTGCCATGCAGCGACTGCATGATCTTTTGCATTGATCCGCCGGGCAAATCCGTGCGGCCAATCGATCCGGCGAACAGCGTGTCACCCGCGATCAAAGTCTTTTCGGCGGGGAAGTAGAGGCAGATGCTGCCTTCGGTGTGCCCCGGCGTGTGCAGAATGTTGGCCGCATGCCCTCCGGCCTTCACGGTATCGCCGGTGCTCACACTCTGGTCGATCTCGACCTCGCCAGGAGCTGCTACACCGATCCATGCAGCTTGCACGTCGAGCATTTTTAGCAGGGCATAGTCATTCTGGTTAAGCAGGATCGGTGCTCCCGTGGCCGCGCGCAGCTTCATCGCGCCTCCCACATGATCGATATGAGCATGCGTGATCACGATTTGCTTGACTTGCAGGTTATGCTTGCGGAGGAGCGAGAGGACGTCCTCAATGTCATCGCCCGGGTCAATGACCATCGCCTCGCGTGTAGTCTCGTCGCCGATAATCGAACAGTTGCACTGCAGCGGCCCGACTGGGAAGATTTCGTGGATCATGCTTCCATTGTATCGAGTACCGAGTACATGGTACCCAGTACCGAGAAGCGAAAAGCTCGATTGCGACGGAGAGTAGGGGCTCGGGAAGGGCACGGCTTCAGCCGTGCCGTAATGGCTTCCCAAGGATTCGGGCTTTAGCCCCTGAGGCCCTCAGCCCCGAATCGGGTTGAGACTTGTTTTGAGGCGCGGCCCGCGAGACAATACGCCAACGTGCCGGGAGGTTCCGTGGCAGCCAAGTACCGTCAGCATGGATATCAGGACCGCGACCGCGAGAAAGCCCCGCGCAAAGAGTCCACAGAAAAACCCAAGCCACCTTCGACGCCGCTGGCACGACGCGACTACAGCATGGGGCCGAAGCCGGTGAACATGCCCGGCACCCGCGCCGTCTCGCGCTGCGCGCAGTGTGGCACGGTCCTACAGGAGATCCCGCCAACCGGCCTTTGTCCCAAGTGCGGCTTCGAATTGCATTCCTGCAAACAGTGCATGTACTTCGATCCCGGCAGCCGCTTCGAGTGCATGCAGCCGGTCACAGAGCGCGTAGCCAAGAAGGATGCGCGCAACGATTGCACGTTCTACGAGATGCGCGTGACCCGCGAAAAAGAAACGTCCACGCCCGCCAGCCTGCGGCCTAACGATGCCCGGCAGGCGTTTGAGAATCTGTTCAAGAAGTGAAACGATGTTGCTAAGGCTTCTGCGTAGGCCGCAACAGAATCTCACTCAAAAACGACTGCGCACTCTCCGTCACTAGCATCGCCACCGCATGCGCCACGTCTTCCGGTTGCAGCATCTGGGAGTGGTCCTTGCCGGGGTGCGGGCTCAAGTCAGTGTTAGTTGAGCCGGGGCAGATCACGGCCACGCGGATGTTGTGGCCCCGCAACTCCTCCGCCACGGAATAACTTAGCCCGTTCAACCCCCACTTTGAGGCAGCGTAGGCCGCCCCATTGGGCAGCGCGTTTTTCCCGGCCAGTGACGAAATGTTGATGATATGGCCGGCGCGCGCGCGAATCATCATCGGTGCGAAGGCGCGAGTCATGTAGAAGGCACCCCGCAGGTTCGTGTTCAGGATCGCGTCCCAGGCGTCGGGTGGAAGCTGGTGCAGCGGCCCACCGAATCCGCCGATGCCCGCGTTATTAACCAGAATATCCACACGCCCGAACGAACTCTCGACCTGCTTCGCCGCCGACTCCACCGACTGAAGGCTGGTCACATCGCAGGGGACCACCTCTGCTTTCCCGCCCGCGCCAGCGATCGCCTGCGCCGCCGATTCGAGCGCACCCCGAGTGCGTCCACAGAGCACAGCCGTGGCGCCCAGCCTCGCCAACTCCAGCGCAATGGCAGCGCCAATGCCCCGCCCTGCGCCGGTAACCATCGCTACCTGCCCAACTAAGGGGCGAACCACATCCGTGTGAGCCGTCGCCATTGGAAATGCCATCCTATCCCACAAAAGTGCTATTCCATCCCGTAGAAACGTTTTTCCAGTCCCAGCCAAAGTCCCTTGGAGAGGCCCGAATTAGCGGCTATCCATGGGCTTCGACATCTGCATCTTATACAATAGCGCGGGGGGCAACTGGGAAGTTGCTTGCCTTCGGAACAAGAGGTACTTATAATCCGGCAAACCCGCAATGCAGGGTGAATCGCCTGTCGTCTTACGCAGATTCGAATTGTCGATTCCCAAAGGCCCAAGGAGCCATACTGATGAAAAAGATTCTAGTCACGGTTGTGCTTGGGGTTGCTGCTCTGGCAGCGGCCCAGAACGCTGCTCAGCCGGCACCGGCACAAGGACAACCGTCGGCGTCAACCCCGCAGGCGCCGGTTATCAAGGATCCCGCCGAGTACAACGCCTACGTGGCCGCCATCGGACAGAAGGACCCCGCGGCGCAAATCAGCGGCCTCGAAGCGTTTCTGACACAATACCCCAGCAGCATCATGAAGGTTGCCGCCCTGCAACAGCTGATGGGGGATTACCAGCAGACGGGTAATCAAGCGAAAACCATCGATGCGGCCACGAAACTGGTCGCGGCCGATCCGTCCAATGAGCGGGCTCTGTTCATGCTGGCCTACTTCGATCGCCTGAAGGCACAAGGCGGCGACCCAAACGCCAAGCAGGACCTGGCCGATGCCAAGAAATATGGCCAGATGGGACTGGACAATCTGGCTAAATTCACCAAGCCCGATGGCATGTCAGACCCTGACTTTCAAAAGATGAAGGATCAGATGACCGGGGTTTTCAACGCTGCCCTCGGCGTCGCCGCCCTCAACGACGGTGACTTTGACACTGCGAGGAAGGATTTGCGCGCCGCACTTGACAGCAATCCGGACTCGCAGAAGGATTTCGCCCTGGTTTATGCCCTGACGCTGGCCTACGCCCCGCCCAAGACGCCGGACCCAAAGTTCACTCCCGACCCCGTGAATACGATCTGGTATAACGCCCGCGCTTCTGTTCTCGCCCCAACGCCCCAATATCAGCAGCAGTATGAGAAGTACGCCAAGAACCAATACATCAAGTACCACGGTGGAGACGACGGCTGGGCAGACGTTCTGGCGCTGGCCAAATCCAGTCCGGTCCAGCCCCCAGGCTTTACGATTAAACCTGCTCCTACGCCCGCCGAACAGGCCCACACCATGGCAATCGCGACCGACCCCACCAAGATGGATTTCGGCCAGTGGGAATTCATCCTCGCGAACGGTTCCCAGGCTGATCAGGACTTGGTGTGGACTGCCATCAAGGGCAAGGCGGTACAACTGAACGGTACGGTCATCAAGGCGACGGCGACGCAGTTTGACATCGCCGGAAGCCTCGATGATATTGAAGCGAAGAAGGCCGACATCACCCTCACCTTCGAAGACAAGATTCCGCTGAAGATGATCCCCAAGGAAGCCGCCAGTCTGGACTTCCAGGGCGAACCGGCTTCCTACACGCCAAACCCGTTCATGATGACCATGGAGAAGGGCAAGTTGCTGAAAGCTGCAGCGCCCGCTGCCCCGGCCAAGAAGCCTCCAGTCCATCACAAGCCGGCTTCCAACTAGCGAATCTTCTACTCCAACAAAAGGCAGCCCGCGAGGGCTGCCTTATTTTTTGCGGAATTCGGACGCGCGGCAGGAAAACAGGGACATCGTTTGCCAGAGCGAAAGACCAGCGCTAGCGCACCACTTTCTTTTCCAGCGGCACCGGCCGCGCGCTCCGCGGCGGCCGTTTCGCGCCATCTCGTAGCTGGCGGACGTCAATCTTCAGCTCATCGATGGTCCGGCTGAGCGTGTTGCGGTGCATCCCCAGCTCGCGCGCGGCGCGGCACTGGTTGCCTTTGTTCTCTTCCAGCACTGCCAGGATAAAGCGCTTTTTAAATTCGCGCACAGCCTCGGAGTAAAGAATTTTGCTGTGGTGCATTTGCAGGACGAGGGTTTCGAGTTGGTCTTTCACCGGGGTACCTTTCGTTTGATGTCGGTCGTGCTGGGTCGATCTGCCAGCTTGTCTACTGCCAGGTCGTTCTGCAACTGGGTTTTGCTAGCGGTTAGGAGACGCGTGCTTCTCCGCCGGTGCCGCTCCCGCTTGAAACCTCGTCACCAATTCCGAGCCTTGGCGGAAGCGCGCCCGAACGTCGTACGGCGCAAGCCAACTGGCTCCATGCGCCACTACCAGAAAATAGGGAGCGAGCCGCGAGCCTTCCAGCCAGGCCGACTGCGGGTTGAAC
>DATMQT010000002.1:0-111448 GCA_035566655.1 Candidatus Dormiibacterota bacterium | reverse complement strand
ACCAAGCAAAGGGACGCCCGTTCCGGCCACGAATGAGCTGAGTTGCGAATGAGTTGATCTAAGGCAGAGCAGAGATGAGTCCCCATCCAACCCGATTTCGGAGATGGGGGGCGCTATTTACCCATCTCTTTCCCTTCTCCCCATCCCGGTTTGACCCTCTGGGCGGAAGTCCTTACACTTGAGTGTGTTCTCCGCTTGTACACCGACAATCCTGTGGAGGGTTTCCTGAGTTTGCGATTGCGAGGTTCAATTTTTGCGGTCCTGTTGGGGCTGCTGGCGGGGGTGTGCTCGGGGCAGGACCCGGTTCCTCAGAGCCAGGCTCCGCCGAATCCGCCTGCGTCGGCCTCCGCTCCGGCTGATCAGACTCAGCAGAACCAGTCTCCGCAGAACCAGTCTCCGCCGAGTACGGCTCCGCAGGATGCGGCTCCGGCCAATCTTGCTCCGGGACAGAAGGATCCGGCTCCGCCAATTAAGGCGCCGCAGGGCAAGGCGGCGCAGAATCAGGCTCCGTTGAATGAATCTTTGATCACATTGGACAGCAGCGAGACGATTTTTTCGGTGCTGACGGCGCTGAATGCTTGTGGGTACGACCAGGATTTGACCATCTCGGACGCTACGCGGAGCAATGTGCGTGCCGAGGTACAGCGGAATTTGCTGGAGTCGGCGGAGGCGGAGACAGCGCGGATCACGTTGTGCGACTACGTGCAGAATCACGTGGCGTCGAAGGATGCGAATCGTAATCTGTCGCAATACATTTCGCTGGCGTTGTACATGGAGGGGCCGCCGCATTTTGTGCCGCGCGGGAAAGAGGACGAACTGCCGCCGGATGCGGCGGCGATTAGCGGCTTCGGGGCGCTGATGGAGCGCTTTTACGACAAAGCTGGATTGCATTCGATCTGGGAGCGGCACCGCAGGGATTACGCGGCGGCGATGACCCGGTATCACGAACCGCTGCACAACATGGTGTCCGACACCGAGATCTACCTGAAAGAGCCATCCTCGCAGTACCTGGGGCGGCGGTTCACCGTGTATCTGGACTTCATGGGTTCGCCGAATGAAACGGATGCGCGGAGTTATGGCCCGGATTATTACGTGGTGGTCTTCCCTGCTCCGAATACGCCATTGGGGGCAACGCCGAAGTCGGCGTTGAAGATGGACCAGATCCGGCATACGTTTCTGCACTATGAAATGGACCCGCTGGCGGAGAAGCATTACAGCGCGATGAAGCGGCTGGAGCCACTTTTGCAATCGGTGAAGCGCGCGCCGCTGGAAGAAGCCTTCAAGACCGACATCTCGCTGCTGGTGACCGAGTGCCTGATACGAGCGATCGAGATCCGCACCTCGGGGAACAAGCAGACGGCGGAGGCGATGCGGACCCAGGCGGTGGATGACACGGTGAAGCAGGGGTACATTCTGACGCGGTACTTTTACGACGTAGTGGGCGCGTTTGAGAAGGACCCGGCGGGGATACGAGGAGCCTACAGTGACTTTCTCGATAAGGTGGATTTGCGGAAAGAGGAGAAAGCGGCGTCGGAGGTGCAGTTTGCCAGCGCGGCGGCGCCGGAACTGGTGAGGCTATCGCGTCCGGAGGAACGGCGGATGCTGCTGACGGCTGAAAAGCGGCTGGCGGCGGGGGATCCCAAGGGCGCGCAAGAACTGGCGCAGTCGGCATTAGACAAGAAGATTGGGGACCAGGGGCGGGCGCTGTTCATTCTGGCGGAAGTGGCGGTGGCGAATAAGAATCGGGATGGAGCGCAGGATAATTTCCAGAAAGCGATTGCGGCGTCGCAGGATCCTACCGTACTGGGGTGGTCGCACGTCTATCTGGGAAGGATTCTGGATATGAAGGAAGAGCGCGAAGCGGCGCTGGTGGAATATCGGGCGGCGTTGACTGAGGGCCAGAAGTTGCCGGAGATCAAGGCCGCGGCAGAGAAGGGTTTGGCGCAGGCTTATGAGCCTCTGACTAAGCCCACAGTCGGGGGCACGGCGAAGTAAGGGCTCTCAACACAGAGGACATAAGGGTTGAGCGGTTGGGATCGAGAGATAGTTAAGGAGAAAGCATGAAGCGAGCGGCGACGATTATCGCGATGCTGGGAATATCGGCCTTGGGAGTGGCACAAACCGCGGACAAGCAGCCTGGGGGGCAGAACGCGCCGGCTGGGCAAACGGCGGGACAGGCGGCAGCGCCGGTGGGCAAGAGGCCGCCACAGGCGAAGACGCAGCCGGAGTTCGATGCGTACAAGACGGCTGCGGCGTTGACCGACCCCGCGGCGCAGGAGAAGGCGGCGGATGATTTCGCGGCGAAATATCCGGACAGCGAGTTGCGGCTATTGCTTTACAAGGCGGTGATGCATGGATACCAGCAGGCCAATAATGGCGAGAAGATGATGGAGATGGCCAGGAAAGTCCTCAGCTATGATGCGGACGAGCCGGAGGCGCTGGTGGGCGTGGCGCAGGCGCTGGCGGAGCGCACGCGGGACACCGATCTGGATAAAGCCGAGAGGCTGGCGGAGGCGAGAAAAGATGCACAGCGCGCGCTGATCACCGTGGACACGGACGTTCCCACTTCCGGTTATTCCGCCGATCAACTGAATGCGTATAAGGGGTTTCTGCGTTCGGATGCCTACGCTGTTCTCGGGGTTCTTGATTACAACGCCAAGGCGTGGGCGGATGCGGAAGGAAATTTGAGGAAGTCGATTGACGCGTTTCCGCAGCAGGTGGATCCGGTCGCGGTACTCCGGCTGTCGCTGGCCCTGGATCAGCAGAACAGATATCCAGAGGCGCTGAAGTACGCCAACCAGGCAGTGGATTTGACGAAGGAAGGCAGTAGTACGGGGGACGCCGCGCGCAAGGAGAGGGACCGGTTGATCCAGTTGATCGGCGGCGTGCCGGCCATCAAGTAGTTCCATCATGAAGGAACGCGAAATCACTGCGCTGGAAACGGCGTTGGGCTACCACTTCCACCGCCGGGCGGTGATCGAGCAAGCCCTCACTCACAGTTCGCAGGCGCGGGAGCAGGAGTCGCAGCAAGCCGGGGAGAGCAAGTACAAGGTCAACGACAACGAGCAGTTGGAGTTTTTGGGCGATGCGATTCTGTCTTTGGTGACCAGCGAAGAATTGTTCCAGCGTTTTCCGCAGTGGCGTGAGGGAGAGCTTTCAAAGGTGCGAGCCCATGTAGTAAGCGAGCGGCATTTAATCCGCGTGGCCCAGCGGCTGGAACTGGGTCACTATCTGCGGCTGGGGCGGGGCGAGGAAAAAAGCGGAGGGCGCGGCAAGACGGCGCTGCTGGTGGACGCGCTGGAAGCCATCCTGGCGGCGATTTACCTGGATGGTGGAATCGAGCCGGCCCGCGAATTTGTTTTGCGGGAGATACTGGCGCCCGAACTGGAGCGGATGGAACGCGAAGGTGGAACCCTGCCGATGACCGATTTTAAGTCGGCGCTACAGGAGACTCTACAGGGACTGGGGTTGGCGCAACCGTCGTATGTGCTGGTGGAGGAAGCGGGGCCGGAACACAGCAAGACGTTTACGGTGGAAGTCCGTCTGAACACGAAGAATGGCGAAGGGCGGACGGAGTTTGTGGGACGGGCACAGGGGTCTACGAAGAAGACGGCGGAACAGGATGCGGCGCGGCAGGTCCTGTCGTACCTGGCTTCGCGGCCGCAATCGGCGGGAGCGCGGCTGGACCGGGAATCGCGGTCAGAAAAGTGAAGCAGCGGGATCAGTGGAGTGGATGAATTCACCAGACCAACATTTGACGGACGAGAATTTGCCGCAGGCCGCGGTGGCGACAGAACTTTCTCCAGGCATTGTTACTCCGGGAGATACTCCTTCGAGCGTTCCTTCTGGTGAGGAGAAGGCTGCCGCCGATCATGCTTCCGGCGATCGAAGGACTCGATGGGCGGCTGGATCGGACGTGAGTGGCTCGTTGCAGTCGCTGCTGGGAACCGTGGTGATCGCGGTTTTCGTGATCACGTTTATTGTGCAGGCGTTCCAGATTCCGTCTCCGTCGATGGAAAACACACTGCTGGTGGGCGACTACCTGCTGGTCAATAAGCTGTGTTACGGGGGAGGCGGCGTCGGAGACTATTTCATGCCTTACCGGCAGGTGCGGCGCGGCGACATTGTGGTGTTTAATTATCCGGTGGATCCGGCGCAGCATTTCGTGAAGCGCGTGATTGGCGTGCCCGGAGACCGGGTGCGGCTGGTCAACAAGCGTGTGTTTGTGAATGGAACGCCGTTGAAAGAACCTTACGCGCACTTCAGCCGACCGGCGGACGATTTGTTCCGGGATAATTTTCCCCGGCTGGACGTGTTGTCAGGTCCGACTCCGGAGTGGTGGGTGCAGTTGCGCAAACTGGTGGAGGATGGGCAGCTAATTGTTCCCGAGGGACATTATTTCGTGATGGGGGACAATCGAGACAATAGTTCCGATAGCAGGTATTGGGGATTTGTGCCGCAAGCCAATATTATCGGGCGCCCGCTGCTGATTTACTGGTCGGTGCAAGGTCCGGACGGCGACATGACGGCGCCGTCTTCGATGGGTGATAAGCTGTATCACTTCGCCTACATGGTGACACATATCTTCCAGATCACGCGTTGGAACCGGACGCTGCGGCTGGTGCACTGAGAGGAATTTGGTAATTTTGTAATTTGGTAATTGAAAAATGCCGGTTGGGGATTGATCAAAGTGGCGAAGAAAGATAACAAAGCGAAAGACAACGCGAAGAACAGCGCGAAGGACGAGGTCGAAGAAAAACCGCGCGAGACTACGGTGGAGTTCCTGGCCTCGCTGGCGGCGGTGCTGGTGACGGGACTATTCATCATCACTTTTGTCGTGCAGGCGTTCGAAATTCCCTCCAGCTCGATGGAACAAACGCTGCTGATCGGCGATCACGTGTTTGTGAACCGGATCCAGTTCGCGCCCAAGACTTCGTGGGTGGGTCCGTTGATTCCCTATCGGGAAGTGCACCGGGGTGACATCGTTGTGTTTCTGCATCCCGACGCGGCCTACCTGGGAACTTATGTGGTGAAGCGGATTATGGGCGTGCCGGGGGACCGCATTCACTTGCGCAATGGCGAGGTTTATCGTAACGGCGAGAAGCTGAACGAGCCTTATGTGTGGCATGATCAGGAAGATCTCTCCGATTCCTATCGCAACAATTTTCCGGCGGTCCCGCCATCTGACCGGAACGTTTCCCCGCGGTGGGAGACCGAGTTGCCTTCGCATATTCAGGAGGGAGACCTTGTGGTACCGCCCGGACACTTTTTCGCCATGGGCGACCACCGGGCCGTCAGCCTCGACAGCCGGTACTGGGGATTTATCCCGCAGGAGAATGTGATTGGGCGTCCCATGTTTATTTACTGGTCGTTTGATACGCCCGGGAACCAGTACACGAAGACTGGGTTCGGCGACCGGCTGGGCTTTTTCGTGCATACGGTGTTGCACTTCTTTGACGAGACGCGGTGGGGGCGGACGCTGAAAGTGGTGCGGTGAAGCTTTTCTTTTCCAAGCGCAAGGTGGTGACCGCGGCAGTTGTGATTCTGCTGGGCTTGTTCTTGGTGCGTCCAGGGGCGGCGCGCTTGAAGGCACGCATTGCCAACTCCATCAGCCGGGCGGTTGGGCGTCCAGTAGAGATTGGATCGGTCCACGTTCGATTCCTGCCGCAGCCCGGGTTCGACCTGAACAACCTGCTTGTCTATGAAGATCCGGCGTTCGGAGCTGAGCCTATGCTGCGCGCGCGAGAGGTTACGGCCGTGGTTCGGTTGAGGTCGCTGGTGCGCGGGCGGTTGGACATTGCCCGCCTGGAGCTGACGGAGCCAAGTTTGAATCTGGTACGGAGAGCTGACGGACGCTGGAACCTGGAAGATCTGCTGGAACGCACTGAGCGGACGCCAACGGCACCGACTGCGAAGTCGAAGTCGGAAGCGCGGCCGGGATTTCCCTATATTGAGGCGAGTTCGGGTCGCATCAATTTCAAAGCTGGGCAGGAGAAAAAATCCTACGCGCTTCTGAATGCGGATTTCGCGTTGTGGCAGGAATCAGAGAACACATGGGGAGCGCGGCTGAAAGCGGAACCGCTGCGCACCGACATGAGTTTGAGCGACACTGGCCTGCTGCGCATGAACGGAACATGGCAGCGGGCCGGGAGCCTGCGCGAAACTCCGCTGCAGTTCAGCCTGGAGTGGGACCGCGCGCAGCTGGGGCAACTGACGAAGCTCGTATTCGGAAATGACAAGGGCTGGCGGGGAGAAGTGCGGTTGGACGCAACGCTGAGCGGCATCCCCGCAGCAATGCGCGTAGTTGCCGATGCGGCGATCCAGAACTTCCATCGCTACGACATCTCGAGCAGCGTGGGACTGGGGATGACGGCGCACTGCGATGCCAGATATAGCTCGGTGGAAGCGGCGGTGCATAAGATTCTTTGTACCGCGCCGGTAGGCGACGGCATGATCACGCTGCGCGGCGATGCCGGGCTGCCCGGCGTGCACAAAGTTGATCTGGCGTTGAGTGTGGAAAGCGTCCCGGTGAGCGCCGTGGCGCAACTGGCGCGGCGTGCGAAAAAAGATTTGCCAGCCGACCTGGTGTCCGGAGGAAGTGTGCAAGGCAGTTTCGCGGCGAAAGAGGCCGGGCCTTCCTCACGCGGAGCGGAGTTTCAGGGACACGGCGAGATCACCAATCTTCATCTGCAGTCGACGAACAGCAAAGTGGATTTTGCGGTGGCGAGTATTCTGTTTGTACTGAGTCCGGGGCGTAGCAGCGCTCATGCGTTATTGAAGAGCAAGTCCGTCCATGTTTCGGGGGCTGACATTTTGCCGGCCCCGGACGAACTGCATATTGAGTACGGACCTTTTCCCGTTGCGCTGGGACGGCCGGCGCCAGCACAGGTGCGCGGTTGGGTGGCGCGGTCCGGTTATGGAATGGTCGTTCGCGGGGAGGGGGAAGTGTCGCACACTCTGCGATTGGCCAGCCTGCTGGGGCTGCCCGCGGTTAAGGCCAGTGTGGAAGGCGGGGCCCAGATGGAGTTGCAGATTGCCGGATCGTGGACGGGAAGTGTCGCAGGAACTTCTTCAGGATTCTCTTCACCGGAAGTGACTGGAACTGTGCATCTGCGCGACGTGAAAGCAACGGTGCGAGGAGTGAATGGGCCGATCGAGATTTCGTCGGCGGAATTGCAGCTTCTACCGGATGAAGTGCGCGCAGAGAAGCTGAGCGCGCGGGCTGCCGATGCGCAGTGGACAGGGTATTTGGTCTTGCCCCGCGGGTGTGGAACACCGGGAGCGTGCCTGGTCCGGTTCAACTTGAGTACTGAAGATGTTGGCCTTAGCGAACTCTCTGCATGGATGGGTTCGCAACCAAACGAGCGCCGGTGGTACCAGATGCTGTCGTCTGCCGAGCCCGCTGCGCCGACGTTTCTGGAAGGCTTGCGAGCCACAGGCAAAGTGAACGCTGCCAGACTCCGCATTCATAACGTAGTTGCGAACCGGGTGTCCGCTTCGCTGGAACTGGAACGCGGGAAACTGAAGATTTCGGAATTGCAGGCGGACTTGCTGGGGGGAAGGCACCGCGGCGACTGGCAGGCGGATTTCACGGTAGCCTCTGCGGTCTACAGCGGTACTGGAACTTTTACTGGGATCTCGCTGGGACAGATGGCAGAGACGATGCGCGATCCATGGATTTCAGGGACGGCAGCGGGGATTTACCAGATCACGGCGTCGGGCGCGGATTCCACGACATTCTGGCAATCGGCTGAGGGCGCATGGCAATTCGATTTGCGGGACGGAATTTTGCCGCACATCTCTCTAGCGAGCGATGAAGGCCCGCTGCGGGTGGCGCGCTGGCAGGGTCACGCGCGGCTGCGAGGCGGGAAGATTGAGATCGAAAAGGGGAAGCTGATTTCTGCCGCAGGAAATTATGAGATCAGCGGGACTGCTTCACTGGGGCGCGTACTGGATCTCAAGCTTAGCCGAGGCACAGTCGTGAAACCGGCAGGTGCGGGTGCGCTCGTTTATAGCATCACGGGAACGGTGGCGGAACCGCGGGTGGCGCTGACTACGCCCGAGACGCAGGCGCGGCTGAAGCAGTGACCTCCCTCAAGGGCTGAAGCCCAATTCAAAGACCAGGCCTTGAACGCAGGCCTGGAATGCCTGCTCCGCTCGCTTGTTCTTCCCTTACGGCACATATCCCGCGCCGCGCAGAACTTTTCCGGGCAGCGCTCCCGTCATCTTTCCCTGGTCGATCACGGGAACGCCGTTCACCAGCACGTATTCCATTCCTTCGGAAAGTTGATTCGGGTTGTCGAATGTCGCGAGATCACGGACGGTTACGGGATCGAAGATGACCACGTCGGCCCACATGCCGGACTTGAGAACGCCGCGATCGGTGAGCCGCAGGCGCTGTGCTGGCAGCGCGGACATTTTGCGAATGGCGTCTTCGAGCGTCAACGCTTTGTCTTCGCGAACGTACTTGCGGAGGATGCGCGGGAAAGTTCCGTAGGCGCGCGGATGAGGATGCTCCTGGCCGAGGATGCCCTCGGGCGAACTTCCGGAAGAATCGTTGTCGATGGCGACCCAGGGCTGCTGGAGCGCGAGCGTGACATCGGGTTGTGACATGCCGAAGACGGCGACGTCGGAGTCGGGGTCTTCGATCAGGAAATCGAAGAGGGCGTCCATGGGATTTTTGTTCCAGAGTTTTGCAATCTCGGAAA
Organism: Candidatus Dormiibacterota bacterium; assembly: GCA_035566655.1. Taxonomy (GTDB): domain Bacteria; phylum Acidobacteriota; class Terriglobia; order Terriglobales; family Acidobacteriaceae; genus Sulfotelmatobacter. Next base: position 102,740 of record DATMQT010000002.1, on the reverse strand, counting down.
GGCGCTTTCCCTGCAGCGGCAGCAGCTTGGGGTTTTGCACGACGCCGATCATCACAGCCTCGGGCCCTGGAATTTCTTGCCATTCGTTGTCCCAGTCTTTGGAGGGTGTGAGCAAGTCTTTGCGAATGCGCTCGCGGGTAGCGGGATCTTTGAGGCGCTCGACGAGTTTTGCGTCGCCGCCGTCGTGCGCCCAAGCCGGAACAAACGCCGAGAACGAGTTGAACCAGGCCGTGTATGCATAAGTGTCGGCGGTCACGTCGGCGCCGGCGGCGCGCGCGGCGTTGATTTTGGCGACGACCTCGGGCATGCGTCCCCAGTTTTCTTTGCCGGCGACTTTGATGTGCCAGATCTCGACCGGGACGTGAGCCTCGCGGCCGATGCGCAGGGCTTCGTCGATGGCTTCGAGCACGGAGTCGCTTTCGTTGCGCATGTGGGTAGAGTAGATGCCGCCGAACTGGCCGCCTTCGGCGGCGAGAGCGATCAGTTCTTCCGTCTTGGCATAAGGCGCGGGGGCGTATTCGAGAGCGGTGGAAACGCCGACCGCGCCGTCTTTCATCGCGTCGCGAACCAGCGCTTTCATTTGCTCGAGCTGCTCGGGTGTGGGCTGCTTGTTGTCGTCGCCGAGCACCACGCGACGGACTTGTGTGGCGCCGACGTAGCTTGCCAAGTTGATGCCCATGCCCTGTTTTTCAAGACGCGCAAAATATTGGCGGAAGGTGCGCCAGTCGGGCGTGATTTTGTAATGCTCGTATCCGGGGTGGTCGGCCTGGATGAGGGCGTCGTTGAGCGGCGCGATGGAGCCGCCCTCGCCTGTAATCTCGGTGGTGATCCCCTGGTAGATTTTCGAAGGCAGGCGTGGTTCGACGAGGATGGAAAGCTCGGACTGGCCTAGCATGTCGATGAAGCCGGGTGCGACGACTTTGCCAGCGGCGTCGATGGTGCGCTTGCGGGACGCGGCAGTCAGATTGCCGATGGCTGCGACTCTGCCGTCGAGAATGCCGACGTCGCCGGAATACCAGGGCGAACCGGTACCGTCGATGATGTGACCGTTGATGATGACGAGATCGAAGGTGGGCGTTGATTGTGCGGGCAACCGCGAGATTGCAGCGAAAAAAAGCGCGACCACGAACACGAAGTTCAGTTTGTGAAACGTCATCGATTTTCCTTTTTTGCATCGATCCTAATCGCAGCGCTGAAAGCCTGCCCTAAGCGAAGGCGAAGGGCGCTGCGCCACCCAAAATCAGGCTAGCACGGCTCAAGCAGCCGGGGCACGACGATGGGAGATCGCTCCGAGCACGATCCAAATCCCGAGCGCGATCCATTCGTATATCGTGAAATGGCCGGGAATCGCCGGGACAACTTTCATCAGCAACATCGCGAGGGCTACGAGTAATCCGAAGACGGCAACGAACCACTCGACTGGTGACAGCTTCGAGTGTCCCGGCAATTTTCCTGCACGCCCCATGTAGAGATAGGCGGCGCAGGTCGCGGCCCAGCCTATGGCGCAGGCAACGGAGCCGACCTCGGTGATCGGCACGAGAATCGCGTCCCCCAGGAGCATGCACACGGCCGTCGCCAGGCCGATGCAGAGGACTGCGGCGGACGGCGTTTGGTGCTGCGCGTGGATTTGCCCGACTCGTGGCTCGACCAGGCCGCGGCGTCCCAGGGCAAACACCATGCGGCTGGCAGCTACGAAATTTCCGTTGAAACACTTAAGGAGAGAAAGCAGTGCCGCGACGAGGATTACGCTGACGATCCAGCGCGAACCCACGGCGCGCTGGAAGGCCACGGCGGTCATGAATTTTTCGCCAGTCAACTCGTGCCATGGCGCGACGAACGCGACCGCGGCGATGACGACTGCATAGAAGAGAATGGCGACCAGGATGGCCATCCAGATGGCTTTGAGAAAGCTCTGGCTGCGAAACTCTGGAGTGGATTCCTCGGCCGCTTTGCCGACCGATTCGAATCCGGCCATGAAATACGGGACGATCTGAACCACGAGCAGAAATGAAACCAGCGGCGCGTGAGTGAAGAGTGGGGGGAAATTGTGCGGCGATCCCTTGCTTGCGCCGAGGGCGACGAAAACGATGAACAGGGCAAGAGTGCCGAAGGATGTCCAGTTCTGGAAGGTCGCGCTGAGGCGGATGCCGCGGTAGTTCAGTGTGGTGAGCAGCGCTGTGAGGCCGAGGCCGATGATGAGGTGCGGCAGATAGACGGGGCGTCCGGCGATGCGGTATATCTCGAACGAATCGAGAGACGGGATGATGTAGCCGGCGATGCGGCCTACGGCCACGGCCTCCCAGGGGCAGACGATGAAGTAGGCGAGCATCATCATCCATCCGGTGGAGAAGCTGATGGGACGGGAGAAAGCTGCCGCGGTGTAGGCAATTTCGCCCGCGGCGTCTGGCATTGCCGCTACCAGTCGGCCATAGACCCAGCCGATCGGGAACAGCAGCGCGCCGCCGATGGCGAAGCCGAGCAGCGCACCCAAGGCGCCGCCACGCAGCAGCCAGTCGTCCATGACTACCAGCCAGCCGACACCGATCATCGTGCCCCATGCCAGCGTGAAGTAATCGGTGAGGCGAAGTTTGCGGGCTAGATGGGACATGAGGTTCGATTTGGTGGAGGGCGAATTATAGAACATCGAGACACTTCTTCAACTCGCCGGAATCCGCGCCCTGCGTGATACTATCGTCATACCCTCGCATGATGCTGCAACCTGTGAATTTGCGCGTTGTGGTTCCGTTGTGCCTTGTCACGACCCGCTGAAACACTGATGACGACTTCGACCAAACTGCGAAAGCGCGTGCTCAGCGGCATGCGCTCGACCGGAAAACTACACCTTGGCAACTATGTGGGTGCGCTGGCGAACTGGGTGCGCATGCAGGATGAGTATGAATGCTACTTCTGCGTGGTCGACTGGCACGCGCTCACGACTGACTACGCCGACACGTCGCAGGTCAAGCAAAATTCAGTTGAAGTGGCGCTGGATTGGCTGGCGGCGGGGCTCGATCCTGATAAGTCCGTGCTGTTCATCCAGTCGCATGTTCCGGCGCATGCCGAACTGCACCTGCTGCTTTCGATGATCACGCCGCTGGGCTGGCTGGAGCGGGTTCCCACTTACAAAGAGCAGCGGGAGAACATCAAGGACAAAGATTTGGGGACGTATGGATTTCTGGGCTATCCCGTGCTGCAAGCGGCGGATATTTTGATGTACAAGGCGGACGTGGTTCCGGTGGGCGAGGACCAGGTGGCGCACATCGAACTCACGCGCGAGATTGCGCGGCGTTTTAATGGCTTCTACGGAAAACGCGGAAATGTTTTTCCCGAGCCGCAAGTGTTGCTTACGCGCGCGCCCAAGCTGCCGGGGACCGATGGCCGCAAGATGTCGAAGTCTTACGGCAACGCCATTTTGCTCACCGACCCGGAGCCGGTTGTGCGGCAGAAGCTGAAGACGATGGTCACGGATCCGGCGCGGGTGCGGCGTACGGACCCGGGGAATCCGGATGCTTGTCCGGTGGGCGATCTGCACAAGATATTCAGCGACCGCGCTACCATGGACAAAGTGAACGTTGGCTGCCGGTCGGCTGGCATCGGCTGCATCGAGTGCAAGAGTTGGGTGGCGGACGCGCTGGTGCAACTCTTGAGTCCGATGCAGGAGCGGCGCAAGAAATTCGAGGAGAATCCGCGGCTGGCTTGGGATATTCTGGAGGCAGGCACGGAACGGGCGCGGAAGGCTGCGACCAAGACCATGGACGATGTGCGCGCGGCGATGGGAATGTCGCTGGCGTATGAGGCACCGGCGGTGAATGATGCCAAGTAGCATGCAAAACAGAATTGCTAGGTTGGAGGAGGCGCCACAGCAACCTCTCGCGCCGGTACTGGTCACAAGTCCGCCCGCGAAGCCCGAAGAGAGCGATTCTCCTTTTGCGGTTTCTGTTACCGACATCTACGAGGGCCCGTTGGACTTGCTGCTTGATCTGATTCGCAAGCAGGATATCGACATCTACGACATTCCCATTGCGCGCATCACGGCGCAGTATCTGGCTTACGTGGAAAAGATTCGCGAGCTGGATGTGAATGTGGCGGCCGACTTTATTTATATGGCCGCGGTGCTGATTCACATCAAGTCGAAAATGCTGTTGCCGCGCGATCCGTCGGCCAAAGCAGAAGAGTTGGAGGATCCGCGGACCGAGCTGGTGAACCGGCTGCTGGAGCACGAAAAGTTCAAGTCGGCAGCGCAGATGCTTTTGCAGAAACAGCAGATTGAAGATGCGGTGCTGACGAATCCGGCGTTGAAAGAATTCATGGACGCCGAAGGCACCGAGCCGGAAATGGCTGCGGACGTGATTGATCTGGTGAAGACCTTCCAGCAAATTCTGGAACGCGTGCGCACGCGGCCTGTGATTAACGTGGACGAGGAAACCGTCACCGTGGGGCAGATGATTGATTATCTGCGGCGTCGGCTGGCGCTGGAGTCGCGGCCCATCCGGCTGAAGCAGCTTCTGATGCGCGTGCCTTCGCGGCACGCGCTGGTGTGCATGTTCCTGGCGTTGCTGGAAATGGTGCGGCTACAGGCGATTCAAGTGCGGCAGGATCAGATGTTCGGCGAGATCGCCGTGCGCAAGCACACGCACTTTGATGAGATCATGAATGAGCAGGCTGCGGTGAGAGATGATTGGAGGTAACAGTGGTCAGTGTCCAGTGGTCAGTGGCCAGTTAACAACCACTTGATTTTACTGACCACCAGCCACTGACCACTGGCCACTTTCTTCTATGGGTTTAAAAGCTCAACTCGAAGCTATTATCTACGCGGCGGAGACCCCGATCACGCTGGAGCAGATCGTCCTGCTCGTCAAAGAGTCGGTGACGGCCGAGGGCGCGGCGGACGAGGCTGAGGTGAAGTCGCGGGTGCGAGCGTCGCTGGAAGAACTGGTTGCCGACTACAGTGGGCCCGATCATGGCATTGAGATTCGGCAGGTGGCGGGTGGATATCGCATGTCCACCAAGCCTGAGCAGCACGAAGTGGTGCGCAGCTTTGCCAAGAGTTTGAAGCCGCCGGTGCGGCTTTCGCTGCCCGCTCTCGAGACTCTCGCCGTGATTGCTTATAAGCAGCCCGCCACGGCGCCGGAGATCAACGAGATTCGCGGCGTGGATTCTGGCGGCGTCATCGGAACCCTGCTCGAGCGCAAGCTGATCACAACAGCGGGCCGCAAGGAGGTAATCGGGCGGCCGATTCTCTACCGGACGACCAAAGAATTCCTCATGCGCTTTGGCCTGAAGGACGTGAACGAACTGCCCAGCATGGAGGAGTTCGAGAAGCTGGTGGCGGAATCGTTCCAGGGAGAATTGATTCTGGCCGAAGATACCCCGCAAGAAGCTAACGCTCAGGCAGAAGAGATCGCAGAATCCGCCGCGCAGAAGGAATAGCTGTCCTAACCATGCCTGCTGAACGCCTGCAAAAAATTATTGCCGCCGCCGGGATTGCTTCCCGCCGCAAAGCCGAAGAGTTGATCAGCGCCGGCCATGTGAAGGTCAATGGAACCGTGGTTACGGAACTCGGAACCAAGGCCGATGCCGAGGTCGATCATATCCGCGTGGATGGAAAGCTGCTGCAAGGAGCGCAGAACCATGTCTACCTGCTACTGAACAAACCCAAAGGCTACGTCACTACGGTGAGCGATCCGGAAAAACGGCCCACGGTGATGCAACTGATTCGCGGTGTGAAAAAGCGTGTTTATCCGGTGGGCCGGCTGGACTACGCCAGCGAGGGCCTGTTGCTGTTGACCAATGACGGAGCGCTGGCAAACAAGTTGATGAAAGCGGCGACGCAGGTGCCGAAGACTTATGTCATAAAAGTTGCCGGGGCTCCGAGCAATGAAGCACTGGAAAAGCTGCGCGGTGGAGTTTCGATTCAGACCGAAGATGGGCGGCGGGTAAAGACTGCGCCGGCGGGCATTCGCCTGATCAAGGAAGCTACGAATCCGTGGTATGAAGTCACGTTGATCGAAGGGCGCAACCGCGAAATCCGGCGCATGTTTGAAAAAGTTGGACACCACGTGGAGAAGATCAAGCGAGTGCGGTACGGACCGCTCACGCTTGATGTTCCGCCGGGACAATTCCGCGCGCTAACTTTGCAGGAAGTCGACCGCCTGCGGACCGCCTGCAACAAACCGATAGCGCGTACCAAGCCTTCCGTGGCATGATGGGCGGCACAGCATGAGCCGCTTTTTCGATCTGGTTTCCAAACCTGCCCGCGCCCTGGGGACAACGAATGCTCCGGGCAGGACGCCGGCGGCACTCGAGCTGCAGTCGCGGCTGATCAAACTCGATTCCAACGAAAATCCTTTTGGACCTTCGGCGCGAGCCGTCGATGCCATGCGGGGCGCGCTGGGCGCGGCGAATTCATATCCTGATGACGATTGCAGCCAGCTGCGCCGCGCGCTCGCCACGCATCACGAGTTGCCGGCGGAGCAGGTGCTGGTCACGGCCGGGTCAACGGCGTTGCTGAGCCTGCTCTGCCAGACGCTGCTCGCGCCGGGGTTGAATGCGGTGACCAGCGAGCGCTCGTTCGTTGTGTATTCCATGGCGGTGCAGGCGGCGGGCGGGCATCTGGTCGAAACGCCCATGCGTTCTGGCGAAGACAGTTTCGACCTGGAAGCGATTCGCGCCGCCATCGACTCGAAGACGCGCATCGTGTTTCTGGCGAACCCTAACAATCCCACGGGCACGATGCTCGAAGCGGGCGTGGTGGATCGCTTTCTGGCGCGGGTTCCCGGCCATGTGGTTGTGGTGCTGGATGAAGCATATTACGAATTCGCTTTGCACTTTGCGGAGCTGCGGAAAGTTAAGTATTCGAACTCACTCGAGTATGTTCGGCAGGGGGCGAGCGTAGTCGTGCTGCGAACATTTTCCAAAGCCCACGGGCTCGCCGGGCTTCGGTGGGTTACGGTCTGGGGCCTGCGGAATTGCTGGGATACTGCGCGCGCATGCGCAATACATTTTCTGTGTCCTCGGTGGCTCAGGCTGCCGCGATAACCGCCATTGACGATACCGAACACATTCGGCGTGTGGTGGAGAATAACGTCATGCAGTCGCGAGTTCTCGCTCAGGGCTTGTCGGGGCTCGGATATCGCGTCGTACCGACCGCGGCGAATTTTGTGTTCTGCGATCTGGGAGAAGATGCTGCGGCCCTAGCTAGCCGCTTGCAGGATGAAGGCGTGGCGGTGCGTCCGCTGGGACATTGGGGAGCGCCGAATTGCATTCGCGTGACGATTGGGACGGCGGAGCAGAACCAGGCGTTCTTGCAGGCGGCACGGCGGGTGGGGACGCGTGGCTCTGCGGCCAGCACGCCGGTCTCGAGTTTGGCGCGAGGGAGCTAACCTCTACGATTTCTTGCGCCGGCCCTTCCTCAGCGCGTCCATCATGCTGGCAATCCTTTTCTCTCGCGTCTCCGGCCTTTTCGCGCGGTCAATCTCCCGCACGTATTCTTTTTGATGAGTAAAAGAGAGCTTGGGCCAGAACTCTTTGGCCTTGGCATCGCCGTTGATGATCTTCTTCAGGTATGCGGGGACCTCGACCTTCCGCTCATCCTCATCGAGTTCCAGGACCACGTCGACCGTGTCTCCGCCCTTGCAATGTGCGCCGGCACGCAGTTGCGCGTTGACGGCCATCATGTGGCCATCGCCCATGTTCATCAGCGAACTGCGGAACGGGAAACCGTTGATCGTTCCCTTGACCGGCACCCGGCTCTTGCGGTGGAAAACCTCGACGACGTCAAACGGCGGCTTGAGTGCCGCCACGGAGGTGCCTTCGTGACCGATCAGCTTCACCTTGAATTTATGCTGGGCCATGGCGAGGGCCTCCTTTGGAGATACAGTTTATCCGCCCAGCATCGGCGCCCGCGCGGCACCATAGAGTCCCGCATCACTTCCGAGCAGCGCGCGGGTAATTATAGTTTTTCGTTCGGTGAGGCTTTCGGTTTGAGCGGCAGCACCTTCTGGCGTGCCGACAGAATCGCTCATCAAGGGATTGGCGGGGGCCGTTGCCGCGTAGACGAGCGAACGCTCGCTCAGTTCCTCGAACATGTTCGGAGCGAAGGCGTCCCAGGCGCTGGAAACGCCTCCGCCGAGGACATACATATCGAGATTCAGAACGTTGACCAAGCCGGCGAGCAGTATGCCGAGATAGCGGCCGAAGCTGCGGAAGATGCGGCGGGCGTGCTCGTCGCCCTGGATGGCGAGATTGTAGATCGACTTCGCGCCGAACTCGGCGTCGGATGACGCGGCCTGCGCTAGTGATGGCGCTTCGCCGCTGGCGATCGCTTCCCTAGCCATGCGCATAATCGCACTGGCCGAGGCATAGCGCTCGGCGCATCCGCGATTGCCGCATGGGCAAGGAACGCCTTCCGGTTCAAGGGTGACGTGGCCGAACTCTCCGGCCATGCCGTTCATGCCGTGCCAGATTTTTCCTCCGAGCACGATGCCGCCGCCGATGCCGGTGCCCAGCGTGACCACCGCCATGTTCGGGACGCCGCGCGCAGCTCCCAGCCACTGCTCGCCGAGCGCAGCAACGTTGGCGTCGTTCTCGAGGACGACGCGCGCATCTTTATTCAAAGTGCGCAGGCGGCGCTCGATTTCCCCGCGCACAGGATAGTCTTCCCATCCCGGAAGGTTCGCCGACTTGCGCAGCATTCCGGTCTGCATGTCGATGATGCCGGGGATGCCAATGCCGGCGCCCAGCAACTTTCCGTCTGCTTGGTACTTGGCGGAGAGACGCTGGATGGCGTCGCACATCTCGTTGATGACGTGGTCGCGGCCTAGAGCGACTTTGGTGCCGAGAGTGACTTTTTCGAGAAGCTGTCCCTGGGCGCTGACGGCGGCGATGCGCAAGTTGGTGCCGCCGAGATCGACTCCGATGGAGAAATCAGGCATGAGGAGAAAGGTTATCAGAAGTGCGGGGGCGGTGCTTATTGCTGATTGATGATTGATGATTGAAATCGGCTGCGTGGTGGAAACGCCTTGAGGGGCCGCCGGTAGCGCATGTATGCACGGGGTCCTTCGACTCCGCAAGCGCTTCGCATTCGCGAAGCGCTTGCTGCGCTCAGGATGACATGGTGGCTACTTCTGGCACTTGGGGCAGTAGTGGCTGCTGCGGCCTGCGATCACGATGCGTTTGATGGGCGTCTTGCAGACGAGGCAGGGCTCGCCTTCGCGGCCGTAGACGCGGTGCTGTAGTTGGAAGAAGCCTTCTTCGCCGTCGGCGTCGACATAATCTGAGATGGACGAGCCGCCGAGAGCGATCGCCTCGCGGAGAATCTCTTTTACCGAGGTGAGGAGCTTAGCCATCTGGTCGCGAGTGATGGTGGAAGCACGGCGGCGGGGGCGGATTCCGGCGCGGAACAAAGATTCATCGGCGTAAATGTTGCCCACACCGCGCAGCAGCTTCTGATTGAGCAACCCGCTCTTGATAGGAGTCTTGCGGCCACGAAAAAGAACGAGGAAGCGGTCGAGATCGGCTTCCAGCGGCTCAATGCCGCCCGCGTCGAATTTGCCGGCGCGGGCAACGCTCAACCGTCCGAAGCGGCGGGGGTCGACAAACCGCAGTTCCCTGCCCGAGGCCAGCTTCAGAATTGCGTGGGTGTGCTTGAGAATTTCCGCTTGCGGCTCGCAGACCTGCAGGCGTCCGGTCATGCCGAGGTGAACAATCCACTGAGCTTGTGTGGAGCTAGCCTTTTTCTTTTCTAAGTCGAAGACGATGTGCTTGCCCATGCGGCGCACCGTGGCTATGCGGCTGTGCTCGAGCGTTGCAGCGATTTCACGGGCGGGAGACTTCAGCGGCTCCGGCTTGCGGCCCAGCCAGATCGAATCAATCACATCTCCGGTGACGCGTTGTGCCAGTCCGCGGGCGATGGTTTCAACTTCAGGGAGTTCCGGCATGACCTATCAGTTTACAGCGAGGGGAGAAGGGCAGACCTTAGCCAAGGTCAAAAACATGAACCGCCGAGAACGCAGAGATCGCCGAGTTTATTATCCTTCTCGGCGCGCTCGGCGTACTCGGCGGTGAAATGGGTTGCGTGAAGCCTGCTAGTCTTTCAAGGGTACGACAGTCTTGCCGTTGCGGCAGAAGGTGGCGACTTTCTGCAGATCGCCGTTGGCTTGCGGCAGGGTCATCACCGGTCCGTAGCAGTAAACCGCGTGGCCGCTGGCGGCAAAATACCAGCGTCCACCTTTGGCGTGCTGCTCGAGTTGGCTGGATGGCTGGCGCACGGGCTGAGCAGGCTTCGCGGCCGTCAGACTCAACAACAAGGCTAGGGTCAGGACCTTCATTGCTTAAAACATGCCTACCATTTTCCGAACGCGTCCGAGGGACGCCTGCTGCTTACTTGCGCACTAAATCGTGCTCAAAGCGCGACGCCGATCCACTAAATCCGAAGCCGGCACGGGAGGAACCTCGGCGTTGGGTTTCGCGATTTTGCCGGCATGGCTCTGGGAGCGGTGTTGCGGTGCTGCTTGGGTCGACGGGGCTTGGTTTGACGGAATCTGGTTCGACTGAACTTGGGACGACGGAGTCTGCGCCTGGGTAGACGGAGTTTGGGTGGATGGAGCGTTGGCGCGAATATTTTCTTTTGCTTGTGCCTGTGCCATCTGCTGATCGCCGATTGCCTTGCCTTTGGCGGCCCACAGTTCGGTGCTGTCGCGCATCAGAACCTTGATCAGATTGCGCTGTGCTTGAATGGCCGAGCCTTGTTCGACAATGAGCACGGTCATCAGTCCATAGGAAAACAGGAACAGAACTGTGAGCAAAGGGAGAAGGCTCCGCTTTTTCTTCGGAGCCGCGATCGGCATCACCGATGTGTAACCGAACGAAATATTCAAGTGGCACCCCGGCCTGGCCTCAAGAGGGCAGGTAGAGAGGAGATTGCAGCTAGTCAACCAATGGGGAGCCTTGCTGTAATACATTGAAATGATTGAGGTTATGCTTATTTTAGGAGAGCCACTTGAGCGTTCCAAGTGCAATTCAATGCACATATTGAGCACGGACACGTTGCGCTGGCGTAGGCTGGGCAAGGCTTTCCAGACCGAAATCTCGATAAGGGAGATCCCACGGGCCAGCTTGGTCGTGGTCGAGGTCTACTTGAAAGGAATGGCCGTCTGCTGGGAAGTCCATCCAACGCTCGGTACTGAACCCCAAAACATTCTTACCGATGGAATGTATTTGGTCATGCTACCGGTCGGCGCAGTGCGGCCGAAGACCTGGAAACGCCAGTTCAGCACTTCCGCCACGTAGATGGTTTGATCCGGTCCGATGGCCATGAAGTGGGGCCACGCTAGTTGCCCGGGCTTACGCCCGGGCTCGCCAAACGCGCCGAGTATCTTGCCGTTCTGATCCAGTTCAACGATGCGGTCGTAGCCGCCGTCCACCATCCAGATGTGCTGGTCCGGCGTAATCACCAGACCGTAGGGGTAGCCGACATCGGTCCATTGCTGGATGAATTTGCCGTCTGAGTCGAAGATCTGGATACGCTGATTCTCGCGGTCGCCAACATAGACGCGGCTTTGATTGTCGACGGCGACCGTGTGCGGCAAATTGAATTCGCCGATGCCGGTCCCGTATTTCCCCCAGGCCTTGATGTAGTTGCCATCACGATCAAACTTCACGATGCGGGAATTACCGTAGCCATCCGCGATGTAAATGTCGCCATTCTTGGCGAAAGCAACGTCGGCGGGCTTGTTGAACAGCCAACTTGCCTCTGCGCCAGTATTGAGCCTTCCCAGGACCATCAAGACATTGCCTGACGAGTCGAGTTTGAGCACGAGGTGGCTTCCGTCGTCGGTCGTCCAGAGATTGTCGTCGGCGTCGATGCGCAAGCCGTGCGGGTGGGTGAAGAGTCCGTCGCCGATGCTTTGGATAAAGTTACCCTTCGCGTCATATTCGGCGAGCATGGGCTTGGCTCGGTGAAATAGGAAGATGTGGCCCTTGGAATTTACCGCGACCGCCGAGGCCTCGCCGGCGACAAACCCTTTGGGAAACTTAAAGAAGCTCGTCACGACACGATATGGGAGTTCGGGAACGGCCTGGAATGTTATGGCCTTTGCCGCGGGCTGCTGCGCGGCGGCCTGAAACGGCAAGATGGCGATGCACGCGAGTGCGATTCCCAGCAATCTTTTCATGTTCTTACTTCCCCAGCAGGAGTTTGGCGATGGTTGCCAGTTGCATGTTGGACGTGCCTTCGTAGATCTTGCCGATCTTGGCGTCACGCCAGTATTTCTCGACGGGATAGTCTTTGGTGAAGCCGTAGCCGCCGTAAATCTCGACCGCTAGCGAAGTCACGCGCTCGGCCACCTGCGAGGCGAAGAGCTTGGTCATCGCCGCTTCCTTCACGAAGTTCATGCCCGCATCCTTCATGCGGGCGGCGTTGTAGACCATCAGGCGCGCCGCTTCGATCTCGGTCGCCATCTGCGCAATCTGAAATTGGATGCCCTGGAACTCGGCAATGGCCTTGCCGAATTGCTTGCGCTCGACCGCATACTTCGCGGCAAATTCCCAGGCCCCGCGCGCCAAGCCGATCATCTGCGCGCCGATGCCGATGCGGCCTTCGTTCAGCGTTTCAATCGCAATCTTGTAGCCTTTGCCCGGCTCGCCGATGACGTTTTCCCTGGGGACTTTGCAATCTTCGAGGATGAGTTCGCAGGTTGAGGAGGCGCGAATGCCTAGCTTGTCTTCCTTCTTCCCCACACTGAATCCCGGAAAATCTTTTTCGATCAGGAAGGCGGTGATGCCTTTGTATCCGGCGGCGGGATCAAGCGTGGCGAATAGGACGAACAGCCCTGCTTCTTTGGCGTTGGTGATCCAGAGCTTGCGGCCGTTGAGTACGTAGTCGCTGCCCTTGAGTTCGGCGCGGGTCTGCAAGCCAAAAGCATCAGACCCGGAACTGGCTTCGCTCAACGCATAGGCGCCGCAAGTGTCGGCGGCCATCTTGGGCAGATAGCGCTTTTTCTGCTCGGCGTTGCCCCATCGCAGCAAGGCATTGTTTACCAGAGTATTTTGCACGTCCACCACTACGCCCGCGGATGCGTCAACTCGCGACAGTTCCTCCACAGCCAGGATCGCTTCGAAGAACTTGGCGCCGCCTCCGCCGTATTGCTCCGGGATTTCGATCCCCATCAGGCCGAGCTGGAAGAATTCCTGGATGAGACTCTTCTCGAAGATGCCTTTCTCGTCCATCTCCTTCACGTGCGGACGGATTCTCTCGTCTGCAAACTGGCGGATGTTGTCACGGAAGAGAATTTCGTCTTCAGTGAGAGTGGTCAGGGGCGTGGGAGGTGCGGATTGTAGGGTGATCTCGGACATGAGGATACCTTCAAAGTGGAGAATGGCGAACCGTTGATTTTAGCACCCACGCGAACGGAGTGAATCTGAGGGTTTTCGCCTGCGCCAGGATATCAATGGGCTATCCCAGTTTGTCGTGGAGTAAGTCGACGAGTTCTTCACTCAAATGCCCCGCCCCTCCGTCAGCTTCCACGACAGAACCTGCGACGGTGACGTAGTTCGCCGCAGCAGGATTTGACGCGTTCGGTGCACTGGATTGCTGAGCCGACGATCTGAAACAAAGATGAAACGAGGTTGGGTCGCCGCGGGCAGTGAAAAACTCCGCAAGAAAACAGCCGTAGCGAAGCCTAGCATGTGCATCTACCAACTGGAAAAAGCTTGACTCGCATTCCTTCATTCTAGCTGCAGGGGTACGTTAGCTGCGCCGCGAATGTACCAGCTTCAGCGTGTCCGCCTGCAGAATCCGCTGAATCTGATTACGCGCGTGCACGGACCAAGGCCCCGTGGTATCGAGCTTGATGTAAGCCTGCCAGTGTTTCAGCGCCTTGCGTGGCTCGCGGGTTTTTTCGAAGGCGAGGGCGAGGTTGTAGTGCGCGTCGGCGTAGGTGGGAGCGAGTTGGATCGCCATCTTGTAGGTCTGAATGGCTTCCTGCACGCGGCCGGTTTCGTCCAGTACGTTGCCTAGGTCGAAATACGCGAGCGCGTAGCGAGGATCGGCCTGCAAGGCGGCGCGGTAGTGTCTTTCAGCCAAGGTAAAATCCTGGCGGTTGTAGTAGAGCGTGCCCAGATTGATGTGGGCGGCCGCGTGGCTGGACTCGAACTCGAGCACTTTCTGGTATGCCGCGAGAGCTTCGGTCTGCGTGGCCGGATCCTCTTCGAGCGCGATGCCGCGGGCAAACCAGGACGCAGCTTCGTCCTCCTGTGCGCCGGGCTCAGAGGTGGGAATCGGGGTGCTGGTCACAACTTTCTCACGCGCGGCGAAGTCCATCACGAACTGTCCCGCGATCGGCTCCAGCAGCCTGCCTTCGTGACGGAAAGCGACGCGGTGCTTGTTGGTGGAGGAGACTCCGGCATCGACCAGAGGATTTCCCATGCCCGAGGCTTGCTGCTGCATCGCCTCAAGCGATTGCCGGATTACCGCGGGCCGCACCCGCATCGCGCACAGGTCGCGGACCTTCTTCACTTTCAGCAGGTCGGAAAAAGAGTAGGCGGGAGAAGCCACAATCAGCCCGGCGCGCTCCCAGTTGGCCAACTGGCGCGGCGTGAGGCGAAGAATCCTGAGTAAATCAGCTCGACTGTACACGACTATGCGCAAACTCTCGCGCTGGTTCCACGCGCAAGAACGTTACGGTTCATTATCCGCAACTTACGGCTGTAAACGCAACTGCAAACGCTGTGGAAATCCGGGGAGAACCTGAATGATTTACATGCAGCGGAAATGGTGCAATTGTCCGACCCCACGAGTCTTGTCATTCCGAGCGAAGCGAGGAATCCTGCTTTCGCCTACACCGTCACGGCCGCCTGATACTCCTCGTACGTTCCCTTGAAGTCTGTGATCTTGTAGTCACTTTCGAAATGCCAGATGCGCGTGGCGACTTCGTCGATCAAGTCGTGATCGTGGCTGACCAGGAACACCGTCCCCTGATAGCGCTGTAGTGAGATGTTGAGCGCGTTGATGGCCTCAAGATCCAAATGGTTTGTCGGCTCATCGAGCACCAGCACGTTCGGTTTCTGCAGCATGAGCTTGCAGAAGAGAAGACGCGCGGCCTCGCCGCCGGAAAGAACGCTGGTGGATTTCGTGGCTTCGTCGCGCTGAAAAAGCATCTGCCCCAGCAGCCCACGAATTTCTTCGCTGACCGCCGCCGGATTCCACTGATGCAACCATTCCAGCACCGTGGTGCCGCCTTCAATCAGGCTGCGATGGTCCTGAGCAAAATATCCGATCGATGCTTCGTGCCCCCAGATTACTTTCCCTGCGTCCACAAAGGGGCCGTCGTAGCCGCT
Organism: Candidatus Dormiibacterota bacterium; assembly: GCA_035566655.1. Taxonomy (GTDB): domain Bacteria; phylum Acidobacteriota; class Terriglobia; order Terriglobales; family Acidobacteriaceae; genus Sulfotelmatobacter. The sequence goes on along the minus strand of DATMQT010000002.1, from coordinate 87,404 downwards.
GGTCTTGCGCAACTCAGCTTCCGGCGTGGTCGGTGAATTCGCCAGCAGCGCATTCACCAGCGTAGTCTTCCCTGCCCCGTTGCGCCCCATCAACGCGATTCTTTCGCCGCGCGTGATGCTGGCCGTAAAGTCGCGGATGACCTGCTTGTCGCCGTAAGCTTTGCCCAGGTGCTCGACTTCGAGAATGTGCTTACCTGAAGGCCGCTTCTGCTCAAACTTGATGTAAGGCCGCGCGATGTTTGACTTGGCCAGCTCCGTCACCTGAAGGCGCTCCACTTCCTTGCGCCGCGACTGTACCTGGCTCGAACGCGTGCCGGCGGAGAAGCGCGCGATGAATTCGTTCAACTGGGAGATCTTCTTTTCGCGTTGCGCGTTCTGCGATTCAATCTGCGACCGCACCTGCGTCTTGGCCAACACCATCTCGTCATACGATCCGGTGTAGGTGATGATGGTCTCGTAATCGATGTCCGCAATGTGCGTGCAAATACTGTTGAGGAAGTGGCGGTCGTGCGAGATTGCGATCACGACACCGTCGTAGACATTTAGAAATCCCTGGAGCCAGTGGATCGAATCCAAGTCCAGGTTGTTGGTAGGCTCATCCAGCAGCAGCGCTTGGGGGTGCCCGAACAGCGCTTGCGCCAGCAGCACGCGGACTTTCTGTCCACCCTGCAGTTCGCTCATCTTGCGGCTGTGAAGTTCCTCTGGAATATCCAGGCCATCGAGCAGAATGGCAGCATCGCTCTCCGCCGTGTAGCCGTCTTCTTCGCCGACAATGCCTTCCAGTTCACCGAGCTTCATGCCGTCTTCATCGGTCATCTCATGCCTGGCGTAAATTGCGTCACGCTCCTGCATGGCCGCCCACAGGCGTTTGTTGCCCATGATGACGGTATCGACCGCGGTAAAGGCGTCGAAGGCAAACTGGTCCTGGCTCAAGACGCCGAGTTTGCGCGGACGCACCACCGTCCCCTTTTGCGGCTCCAGTTCACCGCTGAGCAGCTTCATAAACGTAGATTTGCCAGAGCCGTTAGGCCCGGTGAGGCCATAGCGCTTGCCCGGCGTGAATGCCGTCGAGACTTCATCAAACAGAATTTTGGCGCCGTAGCGCATGGAAACATTACTGACTGAAAGCATGGTTTCTGGTTTCTCTTCTTCTGCGCTTCTACTGGGAATTCTTCAGGAAGCGTTCTTCTGAAACTGCGGGGAATTTCCGCCAAAACGGTACGCAGCTGGAGTTAACAGAATATCACGGCGACGTCTGCGTTGCGGTCATCAGGCGGTCCACGGATCAACCAGGGTCGCTGAGACATCATCGAAGTGCGAAATATTCCGCGTCGCCAGTGTGGCATGGCGGGCGAGAACAATTCCGGCGATCATCGTGTCGCGCAATTCGCGAGGACGGCCCCGAATTTTTCGCGAAGCCATCAGTGCGCTCGCTTGTTGTGCGGCTTCAGTGTCAAAAGGAGCGATACGATGGTCAATTCCATCCAGCAATCCCTCGAAGCCCTGAGTGTAGATAGCGCGCCGTCTCCCGGTCGGCATGACCTGCAATCCGAAGCGAATTTCAAGGACTGCGACTGATGTCGTCCAAATTGAAGTCTGGGGCTGGCGGTCAAGCCACGCAATCACTCTCGCCTCTGGCTTAGGACGCATCAGTTCGGAGAGAACGTTACTATCGAGGATGATCATTCGTCGAAGTTGGGAGGTTCGAGATCATCCCCACGGAATTCTTCGACCACAAAATCCGGCCCGCTCTTGGGAAAGAGCGCCGCAAGTTCCGTCCCCAACCCGCCCGCAGGAGTGCTTTCCTCCTTATGAACAGCGGCACGCAGAATGTCGCGAACTTCCTCTTCCATGCTGCGCCCATTGCGCCGGGCGCGGCGCTGTAGGCGTTCTTTTACGCTGTTTTCGACGTTTCGAACCACTAACTGGGCCACAGGAAGCTCCTTTTAACGAATGATATCATGATATCATCAAGAGGAAGCCGAGTCAATCCGCTCGCGTCCGTGGCCGGTTCAGCGTCGTTGAGAAGGCACCCTATTCCTGGTCAAGCAACCCGCGCACCTTGTGCGCCAGCATATCCAAAGAGAAGGGCTTTTGCAGCACGGTGGTTTGCGCGCCGATATCCGCGTCGGCCAATGCGGGGTGGTCCGGATACCCGGACATCAACAGCACTTTGATCTGCGGACGCACCTGCCGCAGGCGCTGCGCCAGTTCCTTGCCGCCGATGTTGGGCATGACGATATCGGTGACGAGCAGATGGATAAGATCTTCATGCCCTTCAGCAATGCGCAGAGCGTCGTTGCCGTCCATCGCCGTGAGCACCATGTAACCCCGGCCCTGAAGAAAATCGAAAGCCAGCTCACGAATGCCCACTTCGTCTTCAACCAGAAGAATGGTCTCTGTACCCTTGGGTACGGTGGCGAGATCCAGTATCTTGTCGACGGGTGCCGGGGTTTTCGTCTCTTCGGCCCGCGGAAGATATATCTCAAACGTCGTGCCATGCCCGGGCTTGCTATCGACATGGGTCCATCCGCCGATCTGCCTGACTACTCCGTACACAATGGCCAAGCCCAGCCCGGTGCCTTTGCCAGGTTCCTTGGTGGTGAAGAAGGGCTCAAACATGTGGGCCTGGGTTTCACTGTCCATTCCGATGCCGTTATCGCTGACCACAAGGATCACGTATCGGCCCGGCCGCACTCCGTCACGAAGCCGGGGATGAGTGCCACCGATCTCCGCGTTCCTGGTTTCAATGAGCAGTTGTCCCCCCTGCGGCATCGCATCGCGGGCGTTGACTGCAAGGTTCATGATGAGTTGCTCCACCTGTCCGGGATCGGCCTTAACCGGCCAAAGCTGCGGAGCCGGGGCCACGCGCAGAGCAATGTTTTTTTCGATCAGGCGTTCCAGCATTCTTGCCACCCCGGTCAGCACTTCGTTGAGGTCCATGACTCGAGGTTGAAGGACCTGCTTGCGGCTGAAGGCCAGCAAGCGGGCGGTAAGGCTCGCCGCCCGGCTCACCGCATGTTCGATCCCCAGGGATTCTTTTTGGGCTGGCGCGCCCGGAGCCAACCCGGCGCGTAGTCGCTCGTTGTGGGCCTGAATGAGCATGAGCAGGTTGTTGAAGTCGTGGGCCACACCTCCCGCCAACAGCCCCACAGCTTCCATCTTCTGCGAATGACGGAGTTGATCTTCCAGCCGCTTGCGCTCCGTGATGTCATACATGACGCCTTGCATCAGGCCGGGCTGGCCCTCTGCGGTGGGCAACATGACAGCCTCGTCACGGAACCACAGCACCCTGCCATCGCGCGCGAACATGCGGTATTCCGACTGAAACAGATCGCGGTGCTTCTGGAAGTGCTCTTCGACTGCTAGCACACTCTCGCGGTCTTCAGGATGGATGCGGTTGATCCAGTTTGAGGAATCAGCAATCCACTCGTGAGGCGAAAACCCGAGCATCGATTCTATCTGCGGGCTTACGTAGTGCCAGGGACCGCTGGCGCCCAGTTCCGCGACATAGGTGACCGCAGGCAGGCGCTCGACCAGGGTGCGATAGCGGTTTTCGGCGGCGGTAAGCTCCGCCTTGTCCCGATCCCATTCCATCGCGATGGCGGCCAGATGGGTGGCATGAGCAATCACTTGGAGATGTTCTTCATCGGGAGCGCGCGGCTCGCGATAGTAGACCGCGAAAGTTCCCAGGATGCCGCCATCCTGTGAAGCAATCGGCGTCGACCAGCAGGCCCGCAGACCATGCGGCAGCGCAAGATGGCGGTAATCTGCCCACAAGGGGTCGGTCGCAATATCGGAAACGATGACCTGCTGTCGTCTATGAACAGCTGTGCCGCAAGATCCCGCGCTAGCGCCGACCCTCAAGCCATCGACAGCTTGACTGTATTCCTTAGGTAGCGAAGGGGCAGCGCCATGCCGCAGAGTCGTGCTATCAGGATCCAGGAGCAGAACGGAGCACAATAGGCCCCGGTAATGCTTCTCAATGTTCCGGCACAGGGTGTCCAGAATTCTTGGCAGCGTGGCATGCGCCATGACCATGGCCAGAATCTGTTCGTCGAGCTGCGCCAGGGCCTGGGGCAATTCTTGAGCCGTATTCTCTGCCTTCCGCGTTCCAGTAGACATACTGCTTCCGCTATGGCTCCGTAATCTGGAGGTAATTGAAGAGGTTGGTCATACCGCCCCGTTGGACACGACACCGCCATCCCGAATACCCATTATTCATGAGGAATCGCGTGGGGGTTTCCGGATAACTCGCCCCCAAGGTTACGTCAGTAACGGGCGGAAGTTGTCACCGAGTGAGGAGCAGGAGGAAGTGCGACCTCACTGAGTTACCGCGTTGAGCTGGATAATTGGCCCCTGCGGACTAGCCCACTTTCACAAGCTGGCCGCTCCGGATGAGGCCGACCACTTTGAGAATCTCCGCTGTGTGAGGAAGTAGGTCATCGAGCCGGCTTGATTTGGAATGAATCACGACCACCCCGATTGTTCGATGCCGAAGATTTTGCTCGTACTCAATGCCCCGGTCGACCGTGAGGAACACTTGAAAGCCTGCCCGCTCCGCTAAGGACAACAACTCTCCATTCTTCTTGCCGGCAAAACCCGCTTCGGGCACGGTTTGACACTCCACGCCGGGCAGATGATTTTTCCGTTTTCGGGGAACGCATTCGTCAAGCGGCAGCTTCATCACAATTCGCTGAAGACGAGCGATTTGGCGTGCTCAAGGGCGTGGACCGCTGCTTCGCGGGTCACCGTGGGAAAGTCGTCAAGGAACTCATCCAAAGTCTGCCCGCCCTCGAGGTAGTCGAGCAGTGCCTGAAAAGGAACACGAGTCCCTCGAAAGACGGGCGTGCCGCCAAGCACATCTGGGTCCCTCGTAATCACGCTGTTCGGCGAGGCCATTGGATATCACCCTCCCCACGTTGCAAGTTTACTCCGAAGGTTGAACGAAAGCACCGCTTTCAATGTCCGCCGCTGAGTTCGCGCACAATCGCGCCCACGAACTGTTTGGCGTCGCCGAAGAGCATCAGGGTATTGTCGAGGTAATACAGAGGATTGTCGATGCCGGCAAATCCCGGACTCATGCTGCGTTTGATCACCATCACGGTGTGAGCTTTGTCGACATCGAGGATGGGCATGCCGAAGATGGGGCTGGAGTGGTCAGTGCGCGCGGACGGGTTAGTGACGTCGTTGGCGCCGATCACCAGGGCGACATCGGTCTGCGGGAAGTCACCGTTGATCTCATCCATCTCGATGAGCCGGTCGTAGGGAATATCCGCTTCGGCGAGCAGTACGTTCATGTGGCCGGGCATGCGTCCCGCGACGGGATGGATGGCGAAGCGAACCTCGACTCCCTTCTTGCTGAGAATGTCATAGAGTTCGCGAACCTTGTGCTGCGCCTGCGCGACCGCCATGCCGTAACCTGGGACGATCACTACTTTATTCGCGGCAGAGAGAATCGCAGCCGCTTCCTCAGCCGTGGCGCTGTGTACCGGCCTGGCCTCCTGCCCGCCGGGGGCCGCGGCCTGCACCTGCCCGAAGGCTCCAAACAGGACGTTGGAGAACGACCGGTTCATCGCCTTCGACATGATGACCGAAAGAATCAGACCGGAAGAACCGTCAAGCGCACCCGCGATGATCAGCAGCTTGTTGTGGAGCACGAATCCCATAGCCGCCGCCGACAGCCCGGCATAGCCGTTCAGCAGCGAGATGACGGTCGGCATGTCAGCGCCGCCGATGGGGATGATCAGGAGAATGCCGAAGATCACCGAAATGCCGACGATCAAAGGGAACAATAGTTTCGCTTCCGGATGCAGCACCAGGTAAACCGCGCTGCCGATGGCGACGGCGAGCAGCAGGAAGTTGACGAGGTTCTGTCCCTTATAAGTGATGGGGCGCTGGGGCAGGATTTCCTGCAACTTTCCCGCCGCCATCAAGCTGCCGGTGAACGTGAGCCCTCCGAGAATCACTTCCATCGAGAGCACTGACATCCCGAACTTCGAACTGCTCTGCGTTCCCAGATAAAATTCTGCAGTGCCGACCAACGTAACGCACAGAGCGCCGAAGGCGTGGCTGAGCGCGGTCCGCTGTGGAACGGCGGTCATGTGCACCATGCCGAGCGGAATGCCAATGCCGCTGCCCAGCACCAACCCGACAGCAATCCACTTATAGTCGACGATGCCGTGGTGCAGTAGAGTGCCGGCAATGGCGAGCACCATGCCGATTTCACCTGCCAAAATCCCATGGCGTGCAGTGGTGGGAGAACTCATCCACTTCAGCGACAGGATGAACAAGGCGCTTGCGATCAGGTAGATTGCTTCGATGACGTACTGGCTTCCGGCAAACTCGTTCATGATTTGCTCAACAAGGCTTACGCAAATTGATTTCGCTCAGTTGTTTACTTGCTCGGACGGCTGCTCTTGAACATCTTGAGCATGCGGTCCGTGATAAAGAATCCGCCCACAACATTGCTGGTGGCAGCGACGATTGCGATCGTGCCCAGCACGGTCGCGAACGTACTCTTGCGCTCACCCACCAACACAATCGCTCCCACAACGGCAATCGCGTCGAGTGCGTTGGTCAGCGACATCAGCGGAGTGTGTAGCAAGGGCGAAACGTGGCGGATGACTTCGAAGCCGATGAAGCAGGCCAGCATGAAGATGAACAGCGAATCGATTAGCTTGTCGCCCAATGTATTTCTCCAGTCCAGTTCTGAAATTTATCCTGCCGGGACCAGCGCCGGCAGCTTGAAGAACTCCCGCACTCTCGTGTTCACGACTTCGCCCCCGCGCGTGACCATGGTCTCGCGGATGATCTCATCCTGCAGGTTGAGCTGCGGCTTGCCTTCTTTCACCAGGTAGGCCAGAAACGTCGCGACGTTACGCGCGTACATCTGGCTGGCATGGTAGGGGACACTACTGGCCAGATTGATGGCCCCGATAATCGAGACGCCGTACGCTTTCACAGTTTCCCCGGTGCGGGTAAGTTCGCAGTTGCCGCCGCGTTCCGAGGCAAGATCGACGATCACCGAGCCGGGCGCCATTCCTTTGACCATGTCTGCGGTGATCAGCACTGGCGACTTCTTACCGGGAATCACGGCGGCGGTAATGACCACATCACTTTCCGCAACCACGCGGGTCAGGAGTTCACGCTGCCGGGCGTAGAAGGTTTCGTCCTGCGCCGTGCCGTAGCCGCGCGCGTCCTGCGCGTTCTGCGCTTCGATCGGCAACTCCACGAAGCGGCCGCCGAGGCTCTGCACTTGTTCTTTGGAAGCCGCCCGCATGTCATACGCGGACGCGACCGCACCCAGCCTGCGTGCCGTCGAGATGGCTTGCAGTCCCGCTACCCCCGCGCCAATCACGAATACCCGAGCCGGCGTGATAGTGCCCGCGGCCGTCGTCATCATGGGAAAAATTCGAATGGAGGTCTCCGCCGCCAGCAGCACCGCTTTGTAGCCGCAGATCGTCCCCATGGAGGAGAGCGCATCCATGCTTTGCGCGCGTGTAGTCCGCGGCACCAGTTCGACAGAGAATGAGGTGACCCCGGCGGCAGCAATTTGCTGCACTACTTCGGCAGAACCAAACGGCCGCAGAAACCCGATCAGCAATTGATCGCGCCGCAGCAGAGGAAGATCAGCCTTGCCGGTTACATCATTCGAACCGTAGCAAAGCACTTGCACAATAATGTCCGCGGCGCCAAACACAGCTGCGCGATCGGGAAGAATCTTGCCGCCTTTCTCCACATAGGCTGAGTCAGAATAACCCGCGCCTTCACCAGCACCCGACTCCACAACTACTTCGAGTCCAGCCTTGGCAAGGGTGGGGATAACCGCGGGAACCAGCGCAACTCTCCGCTCTCCCGGATAGGTTTCCTTCGGAACTCCAACAATCACGCGGTTGTCCTTTCCCCGCCCGTCTTAATCGCCGTCTGGCGAACTCAAAACAGTAGCAGAAAGGCGAGATGGTGAAAAGCGACTTGCAGAGAAGGTAGTGGGTCAGTTTGAGAAAACCTAACCACGAAGGACACTAAGGAACACGAAGGAAAACCATGAAACAAGGCCTTCGTGATACTTCGTTCCCTTAGTGGTCATCTGCTTGCTTGCTATCCGCGCAAAATTGACCCACTACCGCGGAGAAGGGTCGGGTCTCAACAGAGTGAGTTATGCAACCGTTGTATGAAGCGTTTGACTTCAGGCCGGCGAAGGAACCACCTCATGAAGAGCCGTCAACGGCGACTGAAGGCGATTGAACTCTCCCCAGAGTATGCATGTCTCGGGCGATTACCAGATCCACTACCCGAGCGTTTGCCAAGGGGAAAGAGCGAACTGGAAGGCTTGGACCGGAAGCGCCTCATGCAGCTCTGGGAAGAGAATTTGCGGTTCTTCTGGGGACGCACCAAGCAAGAACTTGTTTTCTTCACCGCTCACGGGCACTGGCCCGAGCGGGCGTGTCACGAGCAGGATTGTCGCAAAGCTAGGTTCGACGAGATGGTGTGTCGTTACAACCGAACAGGAGCTGAACCGTGACAACACCCAGAGGAGAGCCCTTTATGGAAAAGACACGAATTGTTTCTTAGACGCGGGTGCAGGGAGAAGTTGAATATAACGATGGCGAGTTTGCGCAGATTCAGACGATCGGTATCGAAGGAGGCGATAAGGACCTGCTCCTGGAAACCATCCAAATGCACCTGGGTCTCACGACGTTCCGGGGTTGTTGGCGATGAATCGACTCTCCAAACGGGTAATCCTAAGCCCTCCTCGGAGTAAACAGTATCAGCAACCCTCCGGCAAGAGCAGAAACCATTAGTACGCACAGACCGGCCGAAAATGACCTTGTCCGAGTGTTCAGGTAACCAAACAGGTAAGGGCTCGCAAAGCCCGCGACGCTGCCAACCGCATTGATCATGCCAATTGCCGCCGCGGCGGTTGACTTGCTCAGAATTTCGCTGGGGATCGCCCAAAAGACCGGGAGGTAGGCAGAACCCATGCAAGCCATGGTGAAAAACAAGAGTGAGAGCGAGAGCGGAATTGACCGAGGTTGAGTGATCAGTCCCAGAAACCCGGCTGTCGCTATAAAAAGTGGGACAGCCGAGTGCCAGTGTCTTTCGCGGCTCCTGTCGGAAAGCAATCCGTTGACCTGCATTCCGATGAAAAGTGCCAGGTATGGCACCGCACCGAGCAGTCCGACATTGAAATCCGACAATCCAGACTGGCGTTTCAGCATGGTCGGGAACCAGAAAAAGAAGCTGTAACTTTCAAAATAATTGAGAAAGGTCACTGCGGCCAGCAATAAGATCGTGCGGGACCCGAGGACCTGCCTTATTGAAATCGCTTTCGCACTATGAGGTTCTTCCGTGCTGAGTCTCTCGCCAATCCATTGCTGCTGCGCGGGAGCAAGCCAGCTCGCTTCGCGCGGCCAGTCCGCGAGGTAGAAGAACGCAACGGCGCCCAGCAGGATGGCCGGCATCCCCTCTAGGATGAACAGCCACCGCCAGCCTTCAACCGCGAACCATTTGTGGCTGAGAATCCATCCCGCGATTGGCGATCCAATGACGAATGAGAGGGGAATTGCAGCCATGAAGTCGCTGGTCGCCTTGGCGCGGTCCTCACGAATGAACCAGTGGCTGAGATAGATGATGATCCCCGGGAAAAAGGCCGCCTCCGCGGCGCCTAATGCAAAGCGTGCCACGTAAAGTTGAACTGGAGTGTGTGCCAGTCCTGTCAGTGCCGTCACCGATCCCCAGGCGATCATGGTGGCAGAAATCATCCGGCGGGCGCTCCAGCGCTCGACCAGCAAGGCGCCGGGCATCTGCAAAGCCACATAGCTCACGAAGAAAACGCCCGCCCCCAACCCAAATACGCGGGCGCTGAATCCCAAGTCGCGAGACATCCCGATCGCGGCATACGCTACGCTGGTGCGGTCAAGATAATTAAAGATGTAAAGGACGAAAAGAAATGGAAGCAGCCGAACGGCGATTCGACGCCGCGTACGGTTGCCAAACTCAGCGGAAGATGGCGCGATCGCGTGTGAGCGAAGATCAGGCACTCGGTTGTCTCCGGCTTTTGGGTAAAAACATATTTGACCAGCGAACGATTGGCACTGCGGGTTAACTACGGCAGACACCAGATATTAGGAGGATCCCTCTCGGCAAACCGCGTTAGCGGTCTGGGCCGACAAGGATCGTCACCGTCGTCGCGGCCTCCTCTCCCCCCCAGAATCCTCCGCCGTTTTCCGCGAGGGCAACTTGAGCCTGATCGACCTGCCGGGACCCAGCCTCGCCGCGAAGCTGGGTAACGAGTTCGTACAGTTGAATGAGTCCGGTCGCCGCCACCGGATGGCCTTTCGAGACCAATCCGCCCGACGGATTGACAGGTATACGACCGCCCAGCGCTGTTTCACCCCTTTCAGTCGTTGGTCCGCCTTCGCCTCGCTTGCAAAACCCCATATTCTCGATCTGCAGAATCTCGGCAAAGGAGCAGGCGTCATGCACCTCAGCAACGTCTATTTCATCGGGGCCGACCCCCGCCTGTTCGTATGCCTGCACCGCCGCGCGTCGGCCGATATGCCTATCGAAATCCTCAGGCTTTCGGTCAAGACCGCTGACGAGCGCAACGGCTTCAACGCGCGCGGCACGCGAGCCCCCGAATCTGTTCCGCCCTCGCTCGTTGTACAAAACGGCAGCCGCGGCGCCATCGCTAATCGGCGCACACATCGACCTCGTCAGAGGCCAGGAAATAGGGATATCTCCCAGTACCTCGTCCACCGACATGGCCTGCTGATATTGCGATAGCGGATTCTGCGTCGAATGACAATGATTCTTGGCAGCGGCGGCGGCGATCTGCCGCCGAGTCGTCCCGTAAAGCCGCATGTGGAGTTGAGCGACCGCAGCGTACACATCCATGAAAATGCTGTGAACCGAGATACCTTGCTGTGAAGCCTTTTCCGTATCCAATCCCGTCACAATCTCGCGAATCCATTTCTGCGTGGCCTCGGTCTCATGGACGTCCATCCCGCCCAGAAAGGCCTGGAACATCTGCTCGCGCTTGTCCGGGAAATACATCTTATCGGCGCCCACGACTAGAGCCACGTCGCACAGCCCAGCCTTCAAATTCGCATAGGCTTCCCGAAGCGCTGAACTGGAACTGGCACAAGCATTCTCGACATTTGTAATTGGTATGCCTTGAAATCCCATGGCCCGCAAAGCACATTGGCCGCGGATGACGTTCTGCCCTTCCATGATGCCCTGGCGGGTATTCGAGAACCAGGCAGCCTCGATATCATCAAGAACGCAACCGGCATCTGCAATTGCCCCAGTCACCGCCTCGCGCACCAGGTCCTTGACCGACAGGTTACAAAACTTCCCAAGGCGCGTCATCGAGATGCCTGCGATGTAGATGTGCGACTTCATTTCTGGTCCTGAGGGCTGCTCGTCCACATGATTTGCGACAATCGACCTCCTTTTTTCGAAAGTTTGGCCGCGAGAGGCAGCCATTACTTCGATTCAGCCTATTGGTCTATCACTCCCAACCTCACACCATGTAGTTTGTCCGGGTCAAACCAGCTGACCTTCCGATTAAACCACTGCGTGGTGTTAGGGAAGGAAAAACGCGCCGAAGTCGCCTTGAAATTGCTAGTGCCGAGAAGGAACGCAATCGGACTCTGGCCGAAGCGAGCCAGTCGCTCGGACAACCACGAATTCTGTGCCAAAGGAACGGCCAGGATAACCGGGGTTCCCTCGAAGTATGCCAGCTTCGCTCCAAAGTCAGGATGCTGTTCCACAATAGGTGCTGGCCAGTGGTAGACGCGCCGGAACAGAGCGATGCCAGCGTCCAGGTCCCTCACACCGAGGACAACGACAGTAACGCCGGTTACATTTGTCCCTTTCGTGCTGGCCGACGGCTCTACCCGGTAACTTCGTGGCGTAATATCTTGGAGTAATAATGGTAGCGTAGCTCCTGGGGTTTCCTCTCCCAGCTTTGCTTTTTTCCATTTGGACAAGGTCCCGTCGGGCTTCTTCCTGCTCAAGAAATTAGGAGCCTCCACCTTTACTCCCAAACCGGCGACTCGCTCTACTTCCCGCCCAATATCTGTCACGTTTACCACCCACGCGCAGGGGCCGGCGTTCCCGTCCATAAACTTGCCCAACTCAACTCCTTGTGGCGCCGGTGATGTTACTGGCGTATCCAACCCAAGGTACGAATAATCTTCAAAACCAAGGATTGCCATTTGGGTAGGCGATTCCAGGTGGCGTCCGCCGTAATCGGACCGGAGACCTGCATCCGCAAAAGCCTGTTGAATAGGACCGAGTTCTGACTCGCAGATTACCCCGTGATCGACGGTCAAAGTGATCGGAGAAGCCGCGTCGGTCTGCGCCTGCGATTTTGCAGTCACACCGATGGCAAACGCGAACACAGACCCAAGAGAGAGCGCTAACAGCCGGTAAACCATATCTTCTTTCAACAAAGGATTCCTCAAGACTTAACCTCTGAAAGCTGGAATTTCCAAATTGAACCCGACAACAGTCTCCACTTATTTCTGAGCAGCGGCATCCGACGTAATGGGAGTCGATTGCGCCAGCACAGCTTGCCACTTTTTGTGTTCCCTGACGAAAATCCGGACGAAGCGGGATTCTCTATTGAACTCCTTGCCCTTTGCTATACCACGGGCTTTCACGTGGTCGGTCATGACCGCCACATTACCGTACAGACGCACCTGGATGTTGTCCGAGTGGAGTTCGGTGAACGTTAGATCTGGATCTTTCAGGGATTCGAGCATCTGTTCTTTATTAAAATGCCCCCGGGCGTTGAACATGTCGAAGTCTTTGGCAAACAACTGGTCCAGATAACCCAGGTCACGTTTTACCTCCGCTTGGGACCACTGCTCCTTGATCTTTGTCAGTTCCTGTACCGGGTCATCACCACCCCTTACATTCGAAACGTAACCCAGAGCAAATAGCAACGGAACAAGAACGAGTGCCTGCCAACGTCTCATCTCAAACCTCTCTTTAATCTGGATAAGTTCCTTGAATGCAGCCTACAGCGACGCACAGGTTCTAAGACTACCTTCCCGGGCAGCCGCTCCGAGAATCCATTTGGCCCTGGTCGCCAAGTGGGCAAGAGCGTAATCCGGTAAGTCTGCACGGTGCGCATGATGGGCGGAGCACGTGAGAGTCGGGTTCGCGCGCTTATCGAAACCGTCTGCGCCTTCATGGCACTCATATCAGACTTTATGAATATTGGACCTTCCCGCCCAACTGAAGCGTAAAACCATCCGGATCGTTAATGTGGAGACTGTGCTCGGAAGGTTTTGGATCCTGTCCGCGGCGCTTAATCTCGGCTTGCACTTTTTCCCTGACACTCTTATCGTCATCCCAGTTGGCGAGTGTGAAGCAGATGTGATTGATCACCGGAGTGGCGGGAGATTTTCGGGTATGAAAAACTAAGAGGGTTTCGCCGAGCGCGAGCATGGCCTTTTGTCCATCGTCTACCACGACCTTCATTCCGAACAGATCGGCATACCAGTCGCGGCTTTTGGCGTAATCCGCCACCTGATAACCCAGGTGGTTCAGTGATGCGGCTTGGGCCACTTTACCATCGGCCGCCGCTCCCGGCGTGGCACCCAGGGCAGAGGCCGCCGTTGCGGCTAGCGAAAGGCTCTGAATAAGCTGGCGCCTGGTCATCACTCCCTTTTCAAAGTCCAGAAGCAGCTTGCTGATGAGGTATTCCATACGTCTTTCTCCTTTGGTCAGAATTTCGCCCGTCTGCGTTCACTCCTTTCGCGGCTGAATAAAGCCGGCGTTCCCTCCTGAACATTCGCCCGCCGCGGGAGCGGCGTCGTGAACTATGCGCCGCCACATCCCGTCAGGAAATTTGAACCAAACATCTGTGTCCAATGTTTTTTGAGTAGTGATCTTGTCTTTCTCTGCATCCGTGGAAAAAGTATTCTCGCCGTTGAACGTCACGACGGCGACCTTTCCGTCGTCATAGACCCGCACTTGATAACCAGATTGATTGTTGGTTCGCAACTTTGCCCGGTTTGGGTCTTTCAAATGAGCCACGTGCTCCTCACCGGTAGGTCTCGCCCCGTTTGGCTGGGTTACGGCGATGCCAACAGCATCATAACGCTTGTTCCAGTCCTCTATACTGCCCTGGTGATTCAAGCGGTATGCAAGCTTGTCGGTCTCGATCTTCAGGACTTCCTGTTTAACTTCCTCGGCCTTCGCTCCGGTAGTCTCTTGCGCTTGAACAACTCCGGCCCACAACACTGCCAGCAAGGCAGTCGAAAGGACTCTTCGCATCGCGCTTCCCCCCCCGACAAATCCTGGAATGCTTCTATTCCTATCTGATACCACTTGGAAAGTGCAAAATCAAAATGTCAGCTTCAGTCCCAACTGGACCTGGCGTGATGTTGTGGATGTCGTATCAAGCGCACCCGCACCACCAACCGGGTTTCCACCTGAGTCGAAGAATGTTGAATTGTCAACGGGTGTTCCAAAGTTGGCTTTATTCAAAATATTGAACATCTCCGCTCGAAATTGCACGTTGAAACGCTCGTTGATGTGGGTGTTCTTAACCACAGAGAAATCCCAGGTGGCGAGTCCGGGCCCGATCACCGAGTTGCGGCCCACATTGCCGAAAAGGTTTTCGCAACTGCCCGGTACAGCGCTGAAAGGCGTACACAGCGCCGCAATGGAAGGGGTGGCCATCGGAACACTAAAGCATTGGAGCTTCACGTAGTTGCCAGGATTGCCTGGGTTCACCGGTGAACTGCACCCCGGCCCGGACACACGACTCGGATAAGCGAACGGGTCTGTGCTGTTTTCCCCAAGCGGATCTCCTCCGATGAGGGGGGTAAACGGTACGCCTGTTTCGACGGTGACGATCCCTCTCAGCTGCCACCCCCCCAGCAGATGGGAAGCGACCGATCCCCAAGTCTCCGGCGTCGGAAGATCCCAGACGTAATTAATCGTCAGGGTCTGACCTATGTTGAAGTCCGACAGACCGCGCCTGCAGGCACTGCAGAACCAGAGCGGACTTGTGATGGAGTTCGTAAACGGGTCGCCAATGACGCTCGCCGAACCTGTGTCAATGTTTTTGGCCCAGGTATAAGAACCCTGCACATGGAAGCCGTGGCTCATTCTTTTCGTTAATTGCACTTCGAGAGCGTCATACAAGGATGTACCAGTCCAATACTCGCCGCGAATGTCGCCAATAACCGGATTGAGTATGGTCCCGCTGCCCGCCGGGAAGGGCCAGAGAAGTCCTTGCGACGTGGCTTGTGGAATAACCATGTTGACGTCATCCGCACGGTTTAGCATGTGGACGCCATGATTTCCCACATAACCGATCATAAAAGTGGTGCTCGGAGTGAGTTCACGCTGAATGTTCAGATTCCAAAGCATGAGGTAATTGCGAGGCGGATTGACCTGAATAGAGCCGTACCGCAAGGTGGTTGGGGATGGAGGGCCCGAACCAAGGATGGTAGCTACTATTCCCGTCGGGAACGAACCCGGCGTACCCGATGCTGCGACTTTCTCCGTGAACGGAGCCGACGTGCCGATTGCACCGGAGAATTCATAGATCAGAGGCAGTACGTCGAAAATCCCGAAGGCCGCGCGGACTGCGGTCTTCCCGTCGCCGAAGGGGTCCCAGGCGATGCCAACTCGCGGCTCGAAGTTACGCTTGGTCGGATTATTGAAATAAGGGGAACCCAATGTTGGCGCGGTGGATGTAAAACTTACCAGGTTGGAAATTTTGTTTTGCACCTCTGTTGGCACCGTGACCATTTCATACCGTAGGCCCAGGTTTAGCGTCAAATTATTCCGCGCCCGCCAATCATCTTGCACATAGCCCCCATAAAGAGTTTGGCGGTCTCCGTGCCCCGAAACATTAGCCGGAGGAGCTCCATTGAACGACTTCGGCATGTTGGTCAGAAAGTCCTGTAGCGAGCCAAATTTGAAATTTCCGTTGTCGGGAAGGATGCGGTTGTTCATTTGCATCCGTTCGAAGGCAAACCCGAATTTGATCAAGTGTCTGCCCTTGGTCAGAAACGCATCATCGTAAGCCTGAATGGAGTTCCAATAGAAAGCCTGGCTGGAAAGCGCGCCGAGACCTCCGCTGAAATCGCTCAATCCTGGCACGCTAATGGACGGCGCGTCCCGCCCCGCAAAAGAACCCAGGGAGGGATCCCCGGCAAGTGGATTGATCGCACTCACAGATTGTTCAGGAAATGCCGTAACCCTGTGGTAGCCCGCTCTCACGCTATTCATCAACGTGGGGCTGAATACGTGACTTTCCTCCACCCCTACCAGGTACCCGCTAGTGGGGCTGGAAATAAGCTGAGTGTCATAATTGTCCGGACTTGTGTTGGAAGCCTTGTCCCGGAAAAACGTTCCCGAAATGCTGTCCTTCGCCGAAAACTTCCGGTCTATCCTCGCGGTGACGTAATCCTCTTTGAGAATCGCGTTTGTAGCAATGTCGAACAGTCCCGTGTTACCTGTCCCTATCAAACCAGCATTCGGCAGCGGGTACAGCGGGAGAAAGGGCGCCACCAGGGGGTCGACCGTCACCGTGGTGGTCGTGCCGTCTGAATTATGCAAAGTCCCGTTGCGCGCATCCTTCGAAGGCACTTTATTTATGTTCGTTGTGCCTAGATCCTCACGGAGGCCCTCGTAGTTGACGAAGAAGAAGGTCTTATCCTTCTGGATGGGACCTCCCAACGATCCGCCAAATTGGTTGCGATGAAAAGGTGGGATGGTCCCGTCGAAGTAATTTCGCGCGTCGAGACCTTCGTCGCGCAGAAACCAAAATGCACTTCCATGAATCTTGTTCGTTCCAGATCGGGTAATCGCGTTGATAACCCCGCCGGAACTCCGGCCGTACTCGGCGGAAGAGTTGCTTGTCACCACCGAAAACTCTGCAATTGCATCCACGCCCAGAGCCACGCCCAGCGCACTGCCCGGCGAACCGCCTGCGTAATCCACCACGCTGATCCCGTCGATGCGATAGTTATTCAGTTGCGGCCGTGTGCCGGAGATCGCCAGTTCCTGCCCATATCCGCGGCCTCCCAGGCTGTTGCCCACGTTGGGCTGCTGCGTGAGAACCTTGTTGACACCCGGTTGGAGAACTGCCAATGAAGTCCAATCGCGCCCATTCAGCGGCAACTCCTCAATGCTAGCGGCGCCCACCACACCATCGAGAGTGGATGAAGTCAGCTCGACGGTGGCCGCTGCACCGGTCACATCGATCCGCTGGGCAGCCTTTCCAACCTGCACGCTGATATTCAACAGCCGATGCGCTCCCACGGTAAGATTGACGCCGCTGCGCACTTCGGTCCCGAAGCCTTTGGCCGAAACTGTTACTTCGTAGTCCCCTGGCAGCAGATTTGGCGCCGCGAATACTCCGTCTGCGTTTGTTGAGACCGTCGTAATGATTCCGGTTGACATGTTCTTAATGGAAACCTGAGTTTGGGGCACTACCGCGCCCGAAGGGTCGGTAACGGTGCCGGAGAGCGTTGCCCCGGCGACCTGCGCGTGGATAGAAATGGGCATCAGCACGCGCACCACGATTGAGGCGAATATCAGCACGCTAATAGCACACTTCTTCGCTGCTCGGTGACGTGTCATCTTTTGTTCTCCTGATCTTCTCTTGGCGCCGGAATTCTACGCTTCGTTTCGTCTACTACGTCCCCAGTTTCCTTACATTCGGCGATCATCAGTTGCAACATCTTTAAGGGTCTTGCGTTGAGTCCACAGACTGCAAACGCAGCGGGACTCCTCATTTTCTGGCGCTTCGAGTGTTGTATTCTGATGACGGGCGTGAGATTATTCGCATTTGCAGAATTCATCAAATGAATTCTTTTGATGATGAAGTATGACGGCACTGAATGTGGTATTTGACTCGTTCAGTCTCGAGAAATCGGCTGGACCGCTGCTGCGAGCAACTAAAGCCCGGCGTCAAGGTAAGGCTCACAGAAATTTGTTTGCCAGATGTTGGGCGGCACTCACTTGCGGGCCAGATGCTCGATGAAACAATCACTCTCCCCCTGCTCGCGTAGCACCCGATCGCTTGTAGTTCCGACGACGACCCGCCCCATCCCGCCGCGGATGCAATGTTGATGATCCTGCCTGACCCTCCTTCAAGGGCTGGGGTATCAAAGAATAGGCCACTTGTGAGCTTCGGCGGCGTTCGTTACTCGCTTTGCGCAGCGCTCCTGGTACTGGGGCCAAGATCTTCTCGATTTCCTCTCGCAGCCAGCGGTTTGCCGGATCGTTCTCCGCACTCTCGTGCCAGTACAGAGCGGCTTCCAAATGGGGCGCAGGGAGGGGGAAAAGATGCACCTGATTCCTGAGGCACCGGTTTAGCAGTTGTGCGTGCCGTTCGGGCAAAGTCAGCAGCATGTCAGTCTTACTTACCACCATGCAGGCAGAGAAGGTGTGCTGGCTGTGCAGAACCACCAGCCGGCGAAGGCCCCGCCGGCTCAGTTCGATATCGATGAGGCTGGGACCTCGGCGCCGGGAGGAAACCTGAATATGACGCTGCTCCAGGTATGTCTCCATGTCGAGTTTGTCGGCTATCACCGGATGGCCCTGCCGAGAAAGAACTACGTAGGGTTCTTTCCAGAGCCACTTCTGCCGAATGCGATCACTCGTCGTCATCGGAATCTCAATGGCCAGATCCACCGAGCCACTCGCGAGTTCGGTCTCCAGGTCTCTCCGCTTGACCCGCGACGTCGCGATCGACATTCCTGGCGCGGCATGGGCCAGGCGCTCCATCAAGGACGGAAGAATCAGAGTCTCCAGGTATTCCCACAACGAGAGATGAAAGTTCCTCCGCGTGTTTCCGGGAACGAAGTTGTGAGTCTGGACGAGGTTCACTTCCAAGATTTGCAGCGCCTTCAGCACTTGGTCAATCATGTTCCGCGTGAACGGCGTCGGCATCATGTGCGCGCCTTGCCGGACAAACAGTGGGTCCTGCAGAAGATCGCGCAGTCTTTTCAGCGCATGGCTGATGGCGGGCTGGGTGAGGTTCAGTTGATGTCCTGCGCGCGTGATGTTGCCCTCACGATAGATGGCTTCCAGCACAACGAACAGGTTGAGATCGACCTGGCTTAAATGCACGCTGCATATATTACAGGATTCGTAGAATTCATTAGGGGAATTCTGCAGAAATCGTTAGGATGTGCCTGCCGGGAGAACCCTTACCAATGGACTTTTCTTGCTCACCGAGAGCCCAAAGCTACACTCAGCGCCTCTCGGCGTTCATGCAAGAGCACGTCTTGCCGGCTGAGCCTGAGTATTGTGCTCAACTGCAGAACGTTCCAGACTGGCGCAGTTGGACCCAGCCTCCGGTGATGGAGCGGTTGAAGGCAAAGGCGCGGGCTGCCGGCCTGTGGAACCTATTTCTTCCCGATCGGGAGTTTGGTGCCGGCCTTAGCAACGTAGAATATGCTCCCCTGGCGGAAATCACTGGCCACTCTTTGATCGCCCCGGAGGTCTTCAACTGCAACCCGCCCGACACGGGCAACATGGAAGTGTTGGTGAAGTATGGATCGCAGGCGCAAAAGCTGCGTTGGCTCACGCCACTGCTGGCCGGAGAAATTCGTTCCGCCTTCTGCATGACGGAACCCGACGTGGCCTCTTCGGATGCCACGAACATGCAAGCTACAGCCCTCATCGAGGGAGACCACGCTGTACTCAACGGCCGGAAATGGTGGAGTTCCGGAGTCGGCCATCCCCATTGCCGGATCCTCATTTTCATGGGCTTAACCCATCGCTCGGCAAACAAGTATCAGCGTCATTCGATGGTTTTGGTGCCCCTTGAGACTCCTGGCGTCAAGATCGAGCGAATGGTGCCGGTGTTCGGTTCCTATGAGGTGCCCTTCGGTCACGGCGAGGTTAGCTTCACCAATGTCAGGGTGCCGCTCGACCACATCATCGCTGGGGCAGGCCGCGGTTTTGAAATCGCGCAGGGCCGGCTCGGCCCCGGCCGTATTCATCACTGCATGCGCATGCTCGGGGCCGCCGAACTTGCCCTTGAGCTCCTATGCCGCCGTTCGCTGCATCGCGTGGCCTTCGGCAAGCCTCTGGCAGAACTGGGTGGCAACGTAGATATCATTGCTGACGCGCGAACCGCGTTGGAGCAAGCCCGCCTGCTAACTCTCAAGGCCGCGTGGATGCTCGACGAAGCTGGCACCATGGGTGCCCGCAGTGAGATTTCACAAATCAAAGTCGCGGTTCCTAACATTGCTTTGAAGATCATCGATCAGGCTATTCAGATGCACGGCGCTGCTGGTGTTTCCAGCGATTTTCCCCTGGCCGAACTGTTTGCCACGATCCGCACGCTGCGCATCGCAGATGGGCCCGACGAAGTGCATCGCGCGTTGATTGCCAAGCTGGAGTTGCGAAAATACAAGCCGAAGAATTCGGCGCCGGCCTAGGCAAAGCGTCAAGAAGAACAGCCGCACCTTCGACATAGAAACGTATCTGCCCCGGAAGATCAGGCGCGCACTGGTGGGCGTTTAAGAAGGCGGAGGTGAAAAGCCAGCGGCGTGCTCGATGCAGTGGTTCGTGTGATCTGCGCCAATCGCTGAGATTATCGAGGTTATTGAGGGGTGGATTCCTGGCCGAGATCACAACAATACGGGAGGCGATCACCGCGCTGGTCAGCGACGGCTCAACATTGGCAATGGAGGGTTTCACGCACCTCATTCCGTTCGCAGCCGGGCACGAGATAATCCGGCAACGGCGGAGGAATCTCACGCTGATCCGCATGACTCCTGACATCATCTACGACCAGATGATCGGAATGGGTTGTGCAACCAGACTCGTATTTTCCTGGGGGGCAATCCGGGTGTCGGGTCGCTGCACCGCTTTCGAGATGCCATCCAGCACGGCTGGCCGATCCCGCTGGAAATTGAAGAACATAGTCACGCGGACATGGCGGCGCGCTACCAGGCCGGCGCTTCCGGCTTACCCTTTGCGGTATTGCGGGGGTACGTTGGATCGGATATTCCGAAATACAACCGGTCGATCAGTTCGGTGGTCTGCCCCTTCACCGGCGAGGTGCTCACGGCAACCCGGGCGCTTATACCAGATGTTGCCATCATCCATGCGCAGAAGGCGGACCGCAAAGGCAATGTACTGATTCAGGGAATTCTCGGAATCCAGAAGGAAGCAGTCCTCGCCTCGAAGAGAGTCATCGTGACGGTCGAAGAGATTGTCGACAGGCTGGCTGCGCCCTTGAACGCCTGTGTAATTCCTTCGTGGGTCGTGACCTATGTGAGCGAGGTTCCCGGTGGAGCTTATCCGTCCTATGCACACGGCTACTATCAGCGCGACAACGGGTTTTGCAGGGCATGGGATGAAATCTCTCGCGATCGCGTGACCTTTCTGCAATGGATGCGAGAACATATTCTCGATACCGAGGATTTCGCGGGATTCCGAAGCAGCCTGCCGCAGGGAACGATGGTGAGCAATGCCTGAGTTGGCGTATACGTCGATTGAAATCATGACCATCGCGGCCGCCCGCCGGCTGGCAAACAGCATGGTTTGCTTTGTCGGAATCGGGATGCCCAGCGCTGCCGCCAACCTCGCGCGCAACCTCCATGCACCGGATGTCGTATTGATTTATGAGTCGGGAACAATCGGGGCAAAGCCGAGCGTTCTTCCACTATCGATTGGCGACGGGGAGCTAGCTGAAACCGCCGATGGCATCGTTTCGGTACCCGAACTCTTTCGCTATTGGCTCCAGAGCGGGCGCGTAGATGTTGGATTCTTGGGAGCCGCGCAGATCGACAAGTATGGCAACATCAACACAACAATGATAGGCGGCACATATGCTTCGCCGCAGGTTCGTCTTCCTGGTGCCGGCGGCGCTCCTGAAATCGCAACTGCATCAAAAGAGGTGTGGATTATTCTGAAACAAAGCAAGCGGACGTTTGTGGAGAAGCTGCACTTCATAACGTCCGCCGGATTTCGACAGGGGCAGAGCTCAGCGCCAAAAAGCGCGGATACTGCCGCCGACTGTAGGCCGACACGCGGGCGTGGCCCGACGATTGTGATCACCGATCTAGGCATTCTGATTCCTGACCCGACAACGGGCGAGTTTACATTGAGTGGTATACACCCTGGAGCATCCCTGGAACAGGTCCGCGCGGCGACGGGATGGGATCTCAAAGTCTTCCCACACTTGGAGACCACTCCCCCACCCACAGCCGTGGAATTGGCAGCGTTGCGCGATCTTCATGCGCGGACAGACGCGGCACATGGCTCGTCGATAGCCGAAAGATGAGTGCATGGCGCGCAGAAAGGCGAAGTGAACCAGTATGAATACGACCTTGAAAGACAATTCCGCCGAGCCAGCGCTCTGGGACTGGAATACAAAGCCTGCCAGATTGTTTCAGCTTGCGATCCTGAGAGCACGCACAATTGCAATGATCCTGGCGATCGCGATGTCGGTGTCGTTCGAAGTGAAAGCCCAAAGCGGGCAGACCGCAGCACAGTCACCCTATCCACTTGTCCAGGGCAAAGTCTACAAGTTCGAGAAGGTTGCCGATGGTGTGTACTACGCTACGGGCGGCATGGGCAGTAACATTCCAATCATCGTCAACGATCACAACGTGATGGTCGTCGACGACGGCTCCACGCCGGCCACCGCGCGAGCTCTGTTGGAAGACCTTAAGTTGATCACGGATAATCCAGTTCGTTATGTCGTGAACACGCACTTTCACTACGATCACACGGACGGAAACTCGGTCTTTCCGGCCGAAGTCGAGATCATCGCTCATGAATACGTACGCACCAAGATGCTGACATTTAATGTTCTCGAGATCGAGCCGTACAAAACATCGCAGAAGACAAGAATACCGGCGCTGATCGAGTCGCTCAAGAAGCAGATTGAGGATGAGAAGGATTCGAGCCAAAAGGCGTCATTAGAAAAACAACTCACTGCCGCGCAAACGCTCTCGGACCAACTGAAGGAAATCAAACCGACACCGCCGAATGTAACATACACCGCACAAATGGTCCTGCACGCAGGCCCGCGTGAGATCCAACTTCTTTTTCTCGGCCGCGGCCATACCGGCGGAGATACCGTCGTGTTCCTGCCGAAAGAACGGATCGTCTGCACCGGCGACCTTATGGAGAGTCGGCCTGCTTACCTGGGCGATGCATTTTTCGACGAATGGATCACAACACTCGACGAGCTTAAGAAGTTGGACTTCACTCTGGTGCTCCCTGGACATGGGAAACCCTTTGGCGACAAAAGTCTTATCACGGCGTTTCAGAGCTACCTGACAGATGTGATGAATCAGGTTGCGAGTCTGCGCCGGCAAGGAGTCTCGCCGGAGGTCGCTGCCCAACGTGTGGACTTGACGTCACACCAGAAGGATTTCCCTGAGATAGCGGGTCCGGGCGCTGAACTGAGAGGCATTCGTCGTGTCTATGAGTGGATGGATGAACGTGGAATTCGATAACTCTTGAAAGAATTCATATTACAAAGGTGAACGAACCCAGTCGCACTATGAAAGTCAAACAGCTTTTCGATCTCACCGGGCGCGTTGCAATTATCACCGGTGGATCCGTGGGCCTCGGGCGGCAGATGGCGGAGGGTCTGGCGGAAATGGGCGCAGACCTCGTCCTATGCGCTCGAAAAAGGGACCGTTGCGAACAGGCCGCCACAGAGCTGCGGGCGCTTGGCGTGCAGACTCTGGCTCTCGCCTGCGACGTCAAGGATCCCGTCAGCATTCAACAGGTTGTGGACGCCGCCATTAAAACATTTGGGCGGATTGACATCCTGATCAACAACGCTGGGACATCCTGGGGTGCGCCCGTCGAGGACATGAATCTCGATCAGTGGAATAAGGTCATCGAGACCAACCTCACCGGAACGTTTCTGTTTTCGCAGGCAGCAGGCAAAACGATGATCGCCCGGCGTCGCGGAAAGATCATCAACATGGCCTCGGTTGCGGGGTTGCGTGGTTCCTCGAAGTTGTCTGCCATCGGCTACAGCGCCAGCAAAGGCGGTGTGATCAGTTTCACGAGAGACCTGGCTTGCAAGTGGGGCAAGCATAACATTCAGGTGAATGCGATTGCACCGGGTTGGTTCCCCACCGGCATGTCGGAAAAGGTCATCGAACGAAACAAAGAGTTTTTTCTGGAATCCATACCGTTGGGCCGGTTTGGCGGGCCGCATGATCTGAAAGGTGCCGCTATTTTTCTCGCCTCCGATGCGTCAGACTTTGTGACCGGACACACTCTGGTAGTCGACGGAGGCCAGTCCGCCTAATCCAGATCGCACAAAATCAAGATGTACGACTTTCTCAATCACCCGCAAGCCGTCCGGCCCGGCGAAGAACTTGATGTCTCCCGGCTCGAAGCTTTTCTCTTGCAATATTTCTCCGCAAGTTCGGGACCCGTCACCGTCGAGCAATTCCCCAGCGGCCATTCCAACCTGACCTACCTCGTGCACCTCGGCGGTCGCGAGTTCGTGTTGCGCCGACCTCCCTTTGGCAGCAAAGTCAAGACCGCGCATGACATGGGCCGCGAATATCGCGTGCTGTCGAAGCTGCACTCTGCATATCCCCCTGCACCCAAGGCGCTGCTTTATTGCGACGACCACTCCGTCATCGGCGCACCTTTCTACGTGATGGAGCGTGTTCGTGGTGTGATCATACGCAGAGACCCGCCCACCGGTCTCCCTTTTCCTCCGGAGACAGCGCGCCGCCTCAGCGAATCATTCATCGGCAACCTCGTTCGACTTCATTCCCTCGATTACGAAGCCATCGGGCTTCGCGATCTTGGAAAGCCGCAGGGCTATCTGGAACGTCAGATACGCGGTTGGACGGAGCGCTACTACGGTTCGAAGACTCACGAACTCCGTGAGGTCGAGCGCATTTCCGGGTGGTTGAAAGAAGCCATGCCATCAACGGGCGTGGCGACACTGATCCATAACGACTACAAGTACGACAACGTGGTTCTGGATGCTGCCGATATCACAAAAATCGTGGGCGTGCTCGATTGGGAGATGAGCACCATCGGAGACCCGCTCGCCGATCTTGGCACCACGCTCACATACTGGGTCGACCCGATGGACCCTGAAGAATTGCAGCAGATTCGCTGGTGCCCTTCCGCTTATCCCGGAAGCCTCAGTCGGGCGGAGCTTGTCGATCACTATGCGAAAGAAACTGGCCGCGACGTCTCGCGCATCGTCTTCTATCTTGTGTTCGCGCGTTTCAAACTCGCAGTCATCGACCAGCAGATCTATTACCGTTACCACCAGGGACTGACGAAGGACCCACGCTTCGGCGTGCTGCCGGCTGTTATAAAGACGCTTTTGCGCGCCGCTCTACACTCCGCCGAAAGCAACTCTATCTGAGTACTGACCAGTGGCCGGCAGGGTAGTCGATATCGCATCGGGAAGGAGATTCTGGCATGTTGACTGCGCAACGCCTGGTCGAGCGAAGTCTCGCCGCCTATCGCAACCGCGTCTTCGTGATCGACCAGCACGGCGAGAGGACCTATGGCGAGGTCGGGCTGCGCAGCGCGCGGCTCGCCAATGCATTGCTGGCACTCGGTAGCAGCGCAACCCGGCCAACAACAATATTCCTGCCAAACGATTCCCGCTTTATTGAAATCGACTTGGCATGCATGCGCGCGGGAATTACACGGGTGGCAATAAGCACGCGCCTCTCGGCCGATGAGTGCCAGTTCATTGTGAACCACTCCCAATCCGCAGTTTTGGTGACCAACGAGGGGTTGCTGTCGAAGCTTGACCGAAATGAATTTGACGAGCTGAAGGCGATTTTATTGGTCGACGCGAAGGCCGAAAGCTACGGCGCTGTGCGAAATTACGAATCGGTCGTAAGCCAGGGGCGACCCGAGCTTACTGTTTCACCCGTGCTGCCCGGGCACTCGGCATATATTCTCTATACCAGCGGTACAACCGGACGTCCAAAAGGCGCGACGCACACGCACGCCAGTCGGGTGGCTGCCGCCATCAACATGCTGTCCAGCGAGGTTGTGGCGAATCGCCACTCGACCATGGTCCACTGTGCTCCTCTTACTCACGGGAGCGGCTCGAAGGTTTTGTCCTTCATGGCCGCTGGCGCGAGGAACTTAATTCTTCCCCGGTTCGAGCCGGAGGAGTTCGCCCGGGCGGTCCAGACGCACGGCGGCACCCACAGTTTCATGGTCCCGATTATGCTCCAGATGTTGATCGACAGCGGCGATAAGGTATGCAACCGAGTGCGCAAGATGGCTCAAATTTCTTTCGGCGGTGCCCCGATTTCCAATGTTCTGTTTGGCCGTTCGCTGGAGGAGCTTGGGCCCATCCTGACGCAGGTTTATGGCAGCTGCGAAGCGCCGCACCCGATCACCGTGATGCGCCCTGATGACTATCTGCCCGCCCCGGATCCCTCGGCAATGGCCGAGAGCGCCGGCCGAGCCACACATGCCACCGAGATTCGCGTGTTGGACGATGACGGAAGGGTAGTCAGGGCCGGCATCGAAGGCGAGCTCGTGGTTCGCGCAGATCACTTGATGCGAGGATATTGGCGGGATGATGAGGCGACCGCCGCCGTGATCGACCGCGAAGGATGGTACGCAACCGGTGACGTTGCGATCGTCGACGAGCAGGGGTTTGTCTATTTCAAAGACCGCAAGCGCGATCTCATCATTTCAGGCGGCTTGAACATCTATCCGTCCGAAGTAGAGCGCGTACTCGCCTGTCACCCCGGAGTGCGCGAGGTCACTGTCGTCAGCTACCCAGATAAGCACTGGGGGGAATCGGTGCTTGCCTGCATTGTGCCTCGCGATGGCGCGGCCATCTCGGAGAGCGGGATTATCGAATGGATTGCGGACCGGATTGCCAGCTACAAGAAGCCACGCAAGGTGCTTTTCATGGCCGAACTTCCGAAGGGTTCCACGAACAAAGTACTCAAACGCGAACTCAAGGCCAAGCTTTGGGAAGGGAAGGCGCGACGGATCAACTAATGTAGTGCGTCCGGCGCTTCTGTCGTTTTACTCCGAGAGGAAAGACTCATGTGAGAAGGCTCGACGAGGGGCATTTGCCTGCGACGTGGGCTCCCAGGGATAAGTTCCGCTGCGCTTGTTATAAAGGATCAACCCCACATCATTGACAGTGATTGGGAATCGATCCGATGGATGGCGCCTGAATCGAGCGTTGGCAAAAGATCGGCGTGCCACCATTGACTCATTGATTAGGCTGGAGCGATGCTGCCCGAAAACCCCTTCACCTTCAGTTGTTGAAGTGTCTGAATCTACGAGGTCTCAGGATCCGCCAGACAGCTGCCTAAAACAGATGTTTTCGGGCAAGACATTTCACTCATTGTCGTACTCAGGGCCAAAATGATCTGCGAGGAATTCTTCTGGTGCAAGAGATGCAGAGGATCAGCCAGGAACGACTTCGAATATTTCGAGAGTGTGAGTGCACTCGCCTGGAACGATGTGACAAACGTTGATTCGTCCCTGGCCGCTTGCCTAACTCTAGTTCGGATTTCGTAACAAAAGGGAAATAGTGCCCAGATGATTGCAAACTCTCAGTATGCTGGTTCCACGGGGAGCGCTCAAGACGGAGAGAGGTAGAGTGCCCGCAGGACCGGAAGTCCCTAAGAGACCGTACTCACCTCCACGATGGAGAATCCTCAACTTTGAACAAGCCTCGCTGTCTCTGGTCTACCATGCATGGAATGACGACCGTGACGCACGGGATTTGCTCGAGGTCATGTTCCCATTACCAAGCGAGAAACAATCCGAGTAGATGCCCCATTCCCGTATCCGCACCCGATCCGCCTTCTCAGACCTTTGAGGACGTCGCGTACTCCCTTATCCTCGGCGCGCTCGTCCTCACCCCCCGGACCTCTTTGGCAGACGTTACGAGCACTTCAAGCCAACGCTGACGATAATTCTGTTGGAGCACTAGAAGCGGTAGCTAGGTACTAGAACAGAAGCAATCAGCGAACTATAGTATAGGGACTGGTCGTGAAAGACGAGGACGGCTGCATGCAACCACTGAAGCTGCTTGTCGTAGAGGATAACATCCCCAGCCTGGAACTAATGACTGAGGTCTTCATGTCTCTAAAGGCTGAAGTTCGTCCCATCAGCGACAGCCAGAAGGCGGTCGCAATGGTCAATCAGGAAAAGTTTGATGGAATTTTCCTGGATTTAGAAATGCCAAACCTGAATGGTTTCGACCTTGCGCGCCTCATCCGCAAGTCGTCATGGAATAAGTCCACTCCCATCGTCATCGTGACCGGACGCGATGAGCGACAAACCATGCAGGATGCGTTTGCGATCGGAGCTACGTTTTTTCTTCAAAAGCCTGTGGACAGGCAAAAGCTCAACACTCTGTTCCGAACGGTGAGTGGCGGGATGCTCGAGAATCGCCGCAAGTCTACGCGCGTTCCAATCCAGGCCGAGGTCGCCTGCACAGTGGGCTCTCGCACCGTGCGCGGGATGAGTTGGAACCTCAGCCAAGGAGGAATGCAGGTGGAAGTGGGCGGCCTGAAGCCCAAAGACGCCGTCCGGTTGTCATTTCAACTGCCTGTTTCCGGTGTGGTCATTGAGGCGGTCGGAGTCGTCGTGTGGGTAAATGAAACGCGGCAAGGAATCCAATTCACAAGTGTAGGTGCGCAAAGTCAGCAGTCGATTCGCCAATTTATGGCGGAAGTGGAAAGGATGGAACGTTAAGGTCAGTCCGACGAGGCTGATCTAAGTGCCGCCAGTTGGCCTTGCAGACCGGGTTTTGCTCCCGGGTCGATCCTCATTGATCTGATCTGGGTCTGCGGGATGCCTGCTTTTGATCAGGAGTCGATCAATCTCCGCGGTGAGGGAGGATGGGTTGAGGGGTTTCGACAAATAGCCATCAAACCCTGCCTTGAGGATTTTTTCCCGATCACCTCGCATCGCATACGCTGTGACCGCCACTACCGGCAGTGCCGCCAGGCGAGGATTCTCTCGGATTCTGCGTATCGCGGCAAATCCGTCCAGTAACGGCATGCCGATATCCATCAGCAGCAGGTCTGGCTGAGCTTCTTCGATCATCCGAAGCGCCTCTTGACCGTCGCATGCTTCAAGGACCGTGTATCCGCGCCCCTCCAGCAACTCGCGGAGCAGTTCGCGGTTAACCGCATTGTCTTCGGCAATGAGGACTTTGATCATGACTGCCCCGCCGATTTGGCCAGCTTGCGGCCTCGAATTACTCTGTCAACCTCGGCTATGAGCTGTTCTTTCCATGATCCGGCCTTTTGTAGGAGCCCCTGCGTTTCCCGGTTGAGAAGAGCAATCTCATCTCCGCTCAGATTCTTGGCGGTCATGACGAGAATGGGCAGTTCCTTTAAGGCTGGATCCTCCCGGACATGGCGAATGACTTGAAAGCCGTCCATGCCCGGCATCAGGAGGTCGAGCAAGATAGCGCCTACCACTTTGTTAGCCAGCACCTCCAAGGCCCGGGCGCCGCTACGCACGCTTTGAACCTCGTATCCGGCCGAGCGCAAGGCTTCCTGCAGCAGTTCCAAGGCTTTGGGGTCATCGTCCACCAGCAGAATGGATGCATCGTCGTCGCCAGGCGAGGGGACATGCCTGCGCATCATCTCGAGCAATGCAGGCTTGCGGACTGGCTTGAGGAGATAGTCGGTTGCACCCAACGCGAAACCGACCTGCTTCTGATCCACGATGGAGAGGATGATAACCGGGATATTAACTGTCTCGGGATTCTTGCGGAGCGCCGCCAAGGTTTCGAAGCCGCTGCTGCCCGGCATCATCACATCGAGGGTGATGACGTCGGGACGCAGGCGTTGGGCTTCTTTAAGAGCCTTGGCTCCTGACTCGGCCATGGCCACGCGATATTCTGGCTCGAGGTAACTGGCCAGGAGTTCACGCGCTGGCATTTCGTCATCCACGATGAGCACCAGTGGGGTGAGGCGGCCGGAAGCCTGCGTGACCGAGGCTCTTGCCGGCTCTTCCACCGCGCAGACTCCGGATGCCGGCTCCACAGCGATCAGAAAAAAAGTGAACCGAGTGCCTTTTCCTAATTCGCTCTCCACCGAAATCCGGCCTCCTTGTTGCTCGACTAGCCGTTTTGTGATGGCGAGCCCCAATCCGGTACCCTGATGGGCTCCGCCATTTTCGACCTGCCGGAACTCTTCGAAGATGGCCTCCTGATCCTCAGGCCGGATGCCTATTCCCGTATCGGCTACCGCCAGCCGGACGAAGTCCCAGTCGTCAATGCTCTCGATGCTGACCCGGCCGTCCTTGGGCGTGAATTTGACCGCGTTGCTGAGGAGGTTGTATAGAATCTGCTTGAAACGCACGCGATCTGCCTTCACCAGAGATTTGCTCTCCAGCTTCTGTTCAATCTGGATGTTCTTGGCCATGGCGAGAGGAGCAATGGTAGAAAGCACTTCCGGCAACGCATCCTGCACCAGAAACTCCTCGGTGTGCATCTCAAGTTGTCCCGCCTCGACCTTGGAGAGGTCGAGAATGTCATTGATCAACTGCAGCAGGTGGGTCGAGCCCTGTTTGATATGATCCACGAATCTCTTCTGCTTGGGGTTCAGTGCGCCCGCGGTTTCTTCTGCAAGCAGGTCCGAGAAACCCACGATGGCATTCAGCGGGGTGCGCAGTTCATGGCTCATGCTGGCGAGAAACTCGCTCTTCATCTGGGTAGCGCGCTCCACCTCGCGGTTGCGAAGCCCGAGCTCTTGATTGGTAACAGCCAAACTATCCATGATTTCGCGCTTTTCTGCTTCGTCCCGCTTTCTCTGCGTAATGTCGACCGCAACAACCGCACGCGCGAGCCGGCCCCGGAAAGTCATAGCGTAAGAAGTGTTCTCGGTGTCGATGAGGGTTCCGTCTTTTAGCCGGTGCCGCCAGGCTCCGCTGCTCTCGTTTTCGTTTCCGAGGGCTTTCACTGTCTCGAGCAGGGCGGGAATATCCTCGGGCGGCCGAATGTCTTTGAGGGTCATGGCTAAAAATTCCTCCCTCGAATATCCGTATTTGCGGACTGCGGCGGCATTTACCGCAAGAAAGCGCAGCGTCTCCCGGTCAAAGACCCAGGTCGGATGTGGATTATTTTCAAACAATTTGCGGTGCCGCTCGTCGCTCTCCCGGAGCAACTCTTCGGCCTGCTTGCGCTCGGTAATGTCGCGGGAGATCTTAGAGAATCCACGCAGCTTGCCAGCCCCGTCTGACAGCGCAGTAATAATTACGTCTGCCAAATATCGTGACCCATCCTTTCGCATCCGCCAGCCTTCCTCTTCATAGCGGCCTTCGGCAGCGGCTATCGCGAGTTCGCGCTCTGGCTTGCCAGCCTGCACGTCTTCGGAAGGGTAGAAACACGAGAAATGGGTGCCTATGATTTCATCGGGCTTATAGCCTTTGATGCGTTCCGCCCCTTGATTCCAGCTTGTCACTTGCCCGGAAGGGTCGAGCATAAAAATGGCATAATCCTTGACGCTGTCTAGCAGCAGACGAAGCTGCTCCCTGCTATCCCGCAATGCTTCTTCCGCACGTTTGCGCTCGGTAATGTCGCGCGCCACGGCATAAACAACCTCTTGCTCCGATACGGAAACGGCGTTCCACAGTAGCCACTTGTAAGAGCCGTCTTTGCATAAATAACGGTTTTCAAAAGCAAAAGTGACTTTCCCCTCTGCCAATCGATTTTTTTCTACGACTGTCGTAGGGCGATCCTCCGGATGTATGAATTCCAGGTATGGCTTCGCCATAAGTTCTTTCGTGGTGAAGCCCAGTGTCTTTTCGAAAGAAGGGTTCAAGGTCTTGAAGAATCCATCGAACCCAGCGATACAAAACAGGTCGACAGACAGATCCATGAAACGATTGCCGGTTTCCAGTTTGGAATAAAGTGAACCCATGAAACCGTTGATCACCAGGCCGGCAACCAGGGCCACTAGCAGGGAGACGAACCATACGGCAACGACGATTAGACCGTAGCTCCTCAGCTGGTCGTTCATCGCTCCTAAGTCGGAGCGGATGTACACGGTTCCAGTTGGTTTGCCCTGGAAAATGATCGCGCGCGCCATCCCTAAATGTCCGTCTTTGAACCAATGGCTCTGGGTTTGGCCGGCCGGAACAATGGGCAGGGCCATGGTCTCGCCCGTGCCATCACGCCAGTATCCCGCGAAAAGCTGGCCGTCGGGTGCGTAAATCTGCGCGTACACAATGTTGGGATTGGCGCGCAATGCTGATAACGTCTTCTCCGCAGATTGAGGATCGTTGAACAACAGCGCCGAGACGGTATTGTCTCCAATGATCTGGGCTTGCATGGAGACATTACGGACGAGGGCCATGCGAAAGCTGTACAGGTCGTAGGCGCAAAAACCGCCACCGGCTAGAAGCAAGGCCACAGCACTCACCAGCACGTTCATCAGGGTGAGTTTCTTGGAGATCGAATTTTGCTGGTTCTTGGGCATGGTGTGTCAATCTCCAGGCTGAGCATTCTTTCTGACGGCGGTCGCCACCTTGAGCAGGTCCGAGCTGAGCGTCAGGCCAGCGCGCTGAGTTGCGGTGAGGTTGACCTCGAAACGGATTCGATTCCCTTCCAAAACAAACTGGATCATGCCACCGCGCTGCGAGAAGTGCGGAGTGTCACTCACGGTCAGGACAGCGCTCTTGTCCAAGGCCGCAATGATTTTGTTGAGGCGGTTGGCTTCCGAGGAGCTTATGAACAGGATCTGGCAGTCGGCCAACGTCTGCGGACTCGAGATTCGCCGCGCGGCTACCCTCTGGTTCCCTATCGTTTCGCCTGCAAGCGTCGTATCCAGAGCTTGTCCAAATGGATCCTCGCCGAGGATGCAGATGTTAAAGGCGCCGGTCTGGGCGGTCGTGCTTTTTGCGGGCCATTCGACGAAGCGGCCAAAGTTATAGAGATAGGCAGCTTCGACCTGATATTCACTCGGCTTTTGTTGGCCGACGGCGCTTGAGCCGGCGAAGAGCAGCCAAACAGCGGTCGCAACTATGCACTGAAGCAAGACGCCGCGATCACGCGACAACACAACATACTCATCGGAGGGAGGAGTGTTGTGATTGTCGCGCTTCATAAGTGTTGCTTCGCTGCCTCGCCGTATTTCCGCTTGCTGAGACTTGAGGATCTATTCGCGGGACCAACGAAATTCAAAGTTGTCCACGCCTTATTTGCGCTTCGCTTCTCCTGTCGCGCATGTGGAGCTGGAAGGTACTTGCAGGCGTCATTCACCGAATCGCCAGACGAGCTTCACGTACGCATTCCTCTTAACGTCAACCGGCCCGCCCGGATCGCCTCCGTACTGAGCGAAATGCGGTTGCAACAGATTGTGACCGCCGATTGACAACTCCAGTTCCGGGGTAATGTGCCAGCCAAATCTCGCGTCCATGGTTTGGTAACTTCCAACCGTCTGGGCGGGCAAGGCGCTGACGTAACGATAGGTCTGGTCAAACTCCAGCTTTTTCGGCAGATTCACGAAAGACTGAATCACCACCTGGTGGCGGGGGCTCGATCCCTCATACCCGGCTACGCTGGTGGGATCGTTGCTGCTTGCCCGGTTTTCCAAACCCATGTCCAGGTAGGAATACGAGGCTCTGAGTTCCCACCCGTTCACCGGCTTCCAATCCGGCGACAGTTCGAATCCTTTCGTCCTGCCGTGGATCCCATTACTGGTAAGCACTGGGAGTACCGCGTGCACCGGCGCGGGCGAGGTTTCGAGAAAAAACGTACCCACCTGAAAGCTGTAAAGATCGTTGTATTCGTTGTAGAACAAAGCGACGTCTACATAACACCGTGGCGTCACCAGCCTTCGATAGCCGGCTTCGTAGGCAAGCAACTGCTCCGATTGGAACCGGGGATTGCCGTTGACGCGCAAATAAATGGGAAGCGGCGTCACCGTAGCGAAGTCTGTGAGTTCAACATCGGTGTCGAGTCGGGACGGAGTTCGAACCGCCCGGGTAACGGATGCCCACAACGATTCCCGCAATGTGCGGTTCCAAAGCAGCCGGCCACTCGGCTGCACCTCGAAACCGGTGTAATTGTTATGTTCGAGTTTCGTTCCCACGGTTACTGAGAACCGGTGATTGAAGAATGCAATTTCATCTTGCACAAAACCGCTGTAGATCAGATCCGTCCGGTGTTGCGGCAGGAAATCGATCGTGGGGACGAGTTGCACGACATTCCCTGGACTAACCCGTGCCCCTAGTCCCCAGAGGAAGGTTTGCTGTCCGGGCAGGGTCAAATGGTCGAGGAAGTCGACGTCGAAGGTGTCCCGGGTCTCTCCGAATTCAGGCTCGAAATGGTTCGTGCGGTCAAAGTAGGCCTGAAGCTGGAAATCAGATCCCTCGTTGACTACGTGCTTCCAGCGGCCCAGCAGATTGCCTCCCGTCAGGTTCGCCGTGCCGTAAGCGTTTACTTGGGACGGAGGCGAATACAGTGAGTATGTGGTGGCTTCTCCTACGCCCTCACGGTAGATGTCACCTTGAAACGTGAACGTATCGCGAACGTTCCGGTCCCAATCGGTGCGGAAGCCGGCCTGGCCCATTCGCCAGTCGTCGAAGTGCGGGCCATCCGGGTGAAAGCCTGCCCCGCGAACGAAGCCCAGGCCGTACACGCGATAGTTGAACCCCCGACCGTTCCCGCCCCCGTAATGGACACTGCTCGTGCCTTGGTCAACATTGCCGCCGCCCAGTGTCATCATCGACCCGTGTGTATCCTTGGTGTTTTTTGTGATGATGTTGATGACGCCATCGACGGCATTCGCTCCCCAAATCGTACCGCCCGGCCCTCGGATCACCTCGATGCGGTCAATGTCCTCAAGGGGAGTGGCTTGGGCTTGCCAATAGACGCCGGCGAACAGCGGGGTGTAAACGCTCCGCCCGTCGATCAATACAAGCAGCTTGCTGGCTAGCACCGCTCCAAATCCGCGAATAGCCACCGACCAGTGACCGGCGTCGACTTGGGCTACCTCAACACCCGGCACCAACCGTAAAACTTCAGGAATACTCGTGGCGCCAGACCGGCGGATATCGTCCTGGGTGATGACGAAAACCGCTGCAGGCGTCTTCCAGACTTCCTCCGGCTCTTTCGATGTTGTCGTCACTTCGACGTTGCCAAGGTCCGCCAGGCTCAATTGTTTGAGGGGCTCGCCATTCGCTTGATCTCCTTGAGGAGCGGCGAATCCCTGATTAACCAACCCCGCGAGCACGAGCAAGATGGTGGGAGCAGCGCGCTGCACAATTCTTATTGCAAACCGCGCAGCTGCTTCGACCACGGCTCCGGCAGCGTCCTTCCTCGCGTATGTAACTGGGCGTACCCGCATATCAATGACCTGTCTTATCCTCGAATGTCCGGCTTCTAGCTTTTTGCACCTGCGGCAGCGCCGCGTGATAGAAAATCAGCTGTGCCGCTCCTGACGAACTGCTCAAACAGATTGAAGATATGCGGGTCCCACCATCCCTTGGCCACTTCCATCTTCATAGTCTGCAACGCGTCAGTGATGGAGAAGGCGGGCTTATACGGCCTTACCGTCGTAAGCGCATCGTATACATCGACAATCTGCAACACTCTGGCTGTAATTGGTATGGCTTCTCCCGCAAGTCCATCGGGATATCCCGAGCCGTCAAACTTTTCGTGGTGGTGGCGAATAATTGGCAGGACTGAGCGAAAGGACTTCAGGGGAGCACAGATACGCTCCCCCACCACTGGATGTTCCCGCATGAGTTTCCATTCGTCCGGAGAAAGACTGGTCGGCTTCAAGATAATGGCATCGGGGATTGCGATCTTTCCGATGTCGTGAACCACGCCGGCGCGCCGCAAAGCCGTAATCTGGTCTTCTGCAAGTTTGAGATGTTCTCCCAAAGAAGCCGAATACTCGGCCAAACGCTCGCAATGGCCGTGCGTGTACGGGTCCTTCCCTTCAATGCTCCGGGCAAGGGTGAACAGGACTGATTCTGCCCGCTCAAGCTCGTCGGTGCGCTGCTTAAGTTTGAGCAGCGAGCGTACACGGGCGAGCAACTCAGTACGGTCCACCGGGCGGGTCAGGAAGTCATCTGCCCCGACCTTGATGCCCTCTATGCGATCCTGTTTGTCAGAAAGTGCGGTCACCAGAATTACGGGTATAAGGTAAGTTTCCGGATTGGCCTTGATTTTCTCGCAGGTCTGAAAGCCGTTGAGGTGGGGCATCATCACGTCGAGCAGCACCAGATCGATTGGGACGATGGACAACTGTTCCAAGGCGGCTGTCCCGTTCGAAACGCTCGCTACCTTGAATCCTTCCGCAGTGAGCAATTCCTCTAACAGCTCGCGGTTGGAAGCTTGGTCGTCTGCGACTAAGATGGTGCCCGTGACAGGTTGCGGCGATTTACTAAACATCGAATACCTACTAACTGAGACAGAAGTTAGCGCCAGCGTGCCACATAAGGTGAGGAACCGCTAATTACTGAAGTCATTTTCCGGCTTGTTCGGATTTCGTAAAAAACTCAGTCTGAGTGTGGAAACGTACCTCGAAGAGATGGGCAGGCCTGAGAGAAGGTTTTCTGGCCTCCGGCCTGACCAAGCGGATCCCGTAGCAAACCGGCAGTTGCGGTGTCCTTGAAGCCGAACCAATAGCGCAGCTTTGTTTCTCGTGATAACTTTAACTTAGTCATAGTTAAGAACCGACTCGAACTCGAGGCCAAGAATGGATCCCTCTTCTCCCACAGTGAAGATCCTGGTGGCGGATGACTCTGCCGTATACCGCAAACTGGTCGAGCAGTCGCTCCCGCAAGAGCACTACACCGTTCTGTTAGCGAAGAGTGGCCGCCAAGCCTTGGATCTGTTTACTGAACACCAGCCCGCACTTGTGATCACGGATTGGAGTATGCCCGACATCAGCGGCATTGAGTTGTGCCAGCGCATCCGCCGGGACCATAAAGAGTTCTATGCCTATCTCATCCTCTTGACCGGCAATACCGACAAGGAGGAAGTGATTGAAGGTCTTGCCGCCGGAGCCGATGACTACCTGACTAAGCCCTTCCATCCGGGAGAACTGCAAGCCCGAGTAAGAGTGGGCCGCCGCATCGTCGATCTTCACCGCGAAATCCAGGACAAAAACCGACAACTGGAAGAGATGGCCCTAACCGACGCGCTCACGGGCCTGCCCAATCGCCGTGCGATTGATTTCTGGGCCAGCCGCCAACTGAGCGCAGCCACGCGTCACGATTTCCCCATCTGGGTGATCATGGCTGATTTGGATCATTTCAAGAGCATCAATGACACCCACGGGCATGATGCCGGAGACATCGTGCTAAAGAGCTTCGCCGAAATTCTCAAGTCCAACACCCGCAAGTCAAACATTTGCGGCCGGCTTGGAGGCGAGGAATTTCTGGTGGTTATCACCCATGTGGAGAAGGAGAATGCCGCAATTGCAGTTGAGCGTATCCGCAAGCAATTCGCCTCCCAGAAGTTCACTGTTGCCGACAGCACTTTCGGAGCGACCGCCAGCTTCGGAATTGCCGGCATCCGCGCAACAGCATGTCCCGATTTCAGTGACCTGGTGACTCGCGCCGATGCAGCTCTGTACTCGGCAAAGCGTCAGGGGCGCAACCGCATCGAATTTGAAGTAGAAAAGACTTTATCAACGACTAGCGAAGGATAAGGGCAGGAAAGCTGTAAATCATCAGTCAAATACTAACTGCACGACAAATCGCACGATCATACTTCGGTATCTTCAGTGAGTTACTCTACGGCGCTGAGGGGAAGATCCAAAGGTCGGACTTTGGTAACTTTCTCTCGACAATTGCTAGTCTAGAATCAATTTATCCCCAGAATCTCGATCGTCCAAGACTAGGCGGCCACCGCTGTGAGTTCACAATCTCCGTCCGAGGACCACAAGCCCCCCACTCTGCGAATGCGCCAAGTCGAGGGCAGGGAGTGGTGGCTTTGGGGTTCCGCCGTCGCCGTCACTCTCGTCTTGACGTTCGGTATTCTTTCTCTAACCTTTCCTGGTTTTCACTTACCGGCCGATAGCACCTATTCGCTGAATCTCAAGGAGTGGGTTCGCGGACTGGCGGCTCTTGTCCTGCTATTCGATATTTACACCGTCTACCAGCAGCGTGAATTGCAGCGAATCCGTCGCCGATTGGCTGAACGCGAACACCTTTTTCAGTTGATTACGGAAAACGCGGCGGACATGATTGCCGTGATCGGCCGCAACGGGCAGCGCCTTTATAACAGCCCCGCATATCAGAAAATTTTAGGATATAGCGCCGACGAGCTGGCCGCAACTTCTTCAATGGACCAGATTCATCCGGACGATTGTGCGCGTGTGCTCGAGGCTGCGGAGAAAGCTCGCAACACCGGCCGGGGTGAACGGCTGGAATATCGCATTCGCCATAAAGACGGCTCCTGGCGCTTCATTGAGTCCACCGCCAGCGCGATTCGTAGCCCGGAAGGCGAGACTGAAGGGCTGGTCATCGTGAACCGTGACATTACCGAGAGGAAGCGGGCCGAGGAAAAGCTGGATCACCTGTCCTTTCACGACGGTTTGACCAATCTGCCTAACCGCACGCTTTTTCTCGACCGGTTGCAACGTGCGATTACCCATTCCCGGCGGCACCCGGACTTTCGATTCGCCGTGCTGTTCATTGACATTGACGAGTTCAAAGTTTTCAACGATAGTCTCGGCCATGCTGCCGGTGATGCACTGCTCATCCAGATCGCGCACCGTTTAACCACTAGCCTCCGCGGCGACGACACCATTTCACGTCCCCAGCTGGGCAATACCGCTGGGGCGCTCATGGGCGAGAGCACGCTGGCCCGGCCCGGAGGCGACGAGTTCACTGTGCTTCTTGAGGAACTTCATGACCCCAGCGATACCATTCGCGTCGCCGAGCGCATTCAGCAGAGACTAGCCATTCCTTTCGACTTAAATGGTCAAGAAATAGTGTTGACCGTGAGCATTGGCATTGCCTTCGGCGGCAATGCGGGGGCCGAGGCACAGGACGTCCTCGGCGACGCCGAAATTGCCATGTATCGTGCCAAGAGCACTAGCAAGGGCCGCTGTGAAGTGTTCGACCATGCAATGCATGCAGGCGCCATCAAACGTTTGCAGCTTGAAACCGACTTGCGCAAAGCCCTCGAGTTGAACCAATTCCGCGTTTACTACCAGCCCATCGTCTCCTTGCACAACGGCCAGATCGTAGGATTCGAGGCGCTCAGTCGCTGGCAGCGCCCCGAAGGTCTGGTCATGCCGGAGGAATTCATTGCGGTTGCCGATGAGACCGGTATTATCTTGCCGATCAACCGTCAACTGCTCTACGACGCTTGCCGGCAACTCCGTGCCTGGCAGTCGCTTTTTCCGTCCGATCCGCCCCTCACGCTCAATGTAAACATCACACCTAAGCAGTTCGCTCAACCTGAGCTAGCCGCCGAGATTGGCAAGACCTTGCAGGAGACCGGACTGGATCCTTGCTGCGTCAACTTGGAAATCACGGAAACGATCGCCATGGCCGACGCCGAGAGGTCTGCCGTCGTGCTCTCCGAGCTAAAACAGCTCGGAGTTAGTTTGGACATCGACGATTTCGGCACAGGGTACTCCTCCCTGAGCCGCTTGCAGGGCTTCCCTGTGGACACACTAAAGATCGACCGTGCTTTCATCTCACGCATAGACACGGACCCGGCAAACCACGAAATCGTTCGCATCATCGTCATGCTCGCCCACGGTCTCCAGCTGAGGGTCGTTGCGGAAGGTGTCGAAACACAGGCGCAGGTGAACCTGCTCAACGATATCGGCTGCGAACTCGCCCAAGGCTACTTCTACTCCAAGCCGGCCCCTGCCGAAGCCATTGAGGAGCTTCTAGGTCACAACCGCACTGCAAACGTCTCACCCGCACGAGCGAAATCGGCTACTTCCACGTCCGCATGAAACCTACGCAGACCTGCTAGTCTTGAGACAAAAGCAACCGGCGAGCAAGCTCGGACACTTCGATGTGTAGACGTTTTTGTAAGCGGTCGAAGCCTTCAATCTCAATAAAGAGCAATAGGCCGCCCGGCTGTGACCACAATTCGTGCAACGCCAATCACTTGCGACCTACAGAGTTCAATAGAGTTCAAAAAGCGCTGGAATCTGGTTTGGGACCAGGCGGTCGAGACCGTTGAAGAAGACGAGACGGAAGTTTCGTGAGGGCTGGCATTTTGGCTGGCTGACATTCACCGGCAAGTCGCAGTAATCGTAGCGGCAATTCGCACCGGTCTTGTTGACCCGAAGATGGCCCCATGTCGTTCCCCATGCGCTTCTCGAACCTGCGTCCCACGCAGGGGGCTGGGACCTGACGCGTAATCTGACAACGGTCTCCAAGCAATTTCGAGAAGCCCGTCGCGACGCTGGCTTGCCTGAATCCTTGGTGCTC
Organism: Candidatus Dormiibacterota bacterium; assembly: GCA_035566655.1. Taxonomy (GTDB): domain Bacteria; phylum Acidobacteriota; class Terriglobia; order Terriglobales; family Acidobacteriaceae; genus Sulfotelmatobacter. The sequence goes on along the minus strand of DATMQT010000002.1, from coordinate 47,021 downwards.
TACTGCGCTCGCCATACCTTCGGTACGGCGGTGTATGAAGCAACCGGCAATCTGGCCATGGTCATGAAGGTGATGGGTCACACCGATGCGCGAACGGCAATGCAGTACCAGCATCCGGCGTTGGATCCGATTCGGGAAGCCATCGATCAGCGCAATCTACGTCACAATTCACGTCACAGTGAATTTTTGGTGCAGTGAGAAACAGTGTAAGTGATTGAAAGAATGGAGCCGACGAGCGGACTTGAACCGCTGACCTGCCGATTACGAATCGGCTGCTCTACCAACTGAGCTACGTCGGCTTTCAGTTTGACTGTTTCAGTTTATCAAATCGCCGACGCACTCAGCCGCCGGCCATCGAGACCGGCCATTCCTAAAGAAGAGAATCTCTCGGATCAGTTTCCTCTACGCGGCGCGGGCCGCGACCAGCGCGTCGTATTCCTCTTGCGACTGCGCGGGCAGCAGAACCCACAGGGTGTACACGCCGACGGCCGTGCCGAAGGGAACGTTGAACAACGAGATGAAGCCCAGAACCAGCGCGATGACGCGCGCCCAAGGTTCGCGCTGCATCAATCCCCAGCCCGCGACGAATCCGCATGCCGCCTTGGCCAGGATAAAAATACCGACCACGCTCAACAGCGGACGCAGAAACGCAGTGGGCGCTTCCGGCGCGCCCATCTCGTGCAAGTGAGCAAACAGCGTGTTGGCCAGGATGTACAGGATCACGCCACCGATGGTGTTGAAAGCGGAGATGGCCAGCCAGAGAATCCCCAGCAAATGAAGGTTCCCCTGCACGCGTCCGGGGCGTTGCTGCATCGCCATCACTGGCCCGACGATTTGCTTGCCGCACTTGCTGCAAAACGCCTGGCCGGGCTGCACGGTTGCACCGCATCCATCGCAGAACATGTTCTTCCTCCCGCGCCGATTCGTGAGTCGGAATCCCGCGACGCCAACATACTGCTCAACAGATGATACGCAAACCGCGCGCCAGAGTTCAGTCGAATGTGTGGCATCGACTTGAAAGCATCGCGTTCGGGGGCTGCGTCGGATTGTGGAATGAATTCGAGTGGATGGAATTTTGCGCACAAACGAAAAGGCCGCCCGGCAACAGGGCGACCTTCTCTTCTTCAAGGGAGAATAGTTCCAAACGGAAGGCAAAGTCCGCTCAAAACTTTCTGCACAAAATCTTATGGGCCGAAAAAGGGGGGTGTCAAGTGATTTTTGGGAAATAAATGTCTTTATTTTCAATAACTTACAGAATCAATCAACACACGCGCCAACTGTTTCAATTTGAGACGACAGCCGTGCAAACCGGGTCTAAGCCAATATTTCTAAAGGCACTTAAGAACGGTTTGAGGCGTCTGCGGTGGGCGTTGGCCGGACCGGAGAACCTTGCGGCGGTGTCTCGGCCAGGTCAAGAGAAATGAACTCTGTTTGGTCGTCACTACCGAAAACCCGGCCCGGGAAATACCGCCGCATAAGTACGCGAAGGCCGCCGAACGCAACTCCCGCTGCCAGAGTGATCGCACCCCCAATGATGCACAGGAGAATGATGTTGACCAGCAGATCGGCGATGTTGTTCTTTTTGTCGAAATACGTGTTCTCGTTCCAGGTGACGCTGGCCTCGTAATTCACTGCACCCAAAAGCGTCTGCGCATCGCTCTGAGACAGCGGCCCCGCGGCGATGGCGATGATCGGCCCGGTGCGCTTGTCGTAGAACGGGCCAACGTTTTCGACGGCTTCAACACCAGGCTGGGGTTGAGCGGCGTGATGAGCGGCATCGATGCGGCGCAAATGCTCGGCAGCCAACGCCGGTGTCGGATACTCAATCAGCATCAGTGTCGCTTCCCCGCTCGCAGTCGAGTATTGTCCGAGCACCACTTCAGGACTGGCGCTGAAGTCGATCAGACCGGCGGACAGAGGAGACGCGATCGCGCCCAAGGCCAGCGGTCCCGCCGCATATTTTTCCGTATTCGCCTGATAACCGCGATGCGGCATGAAGGCAAGGATTGGCGGCAAGTTAGCCGCATTTCCGGCGGGCCGTGGCAGTACGCCCGCCAACTCGCGAAGTCCCGCCGCCGACATCACCGACAATTGGCTGAACACCGCCTCCACCACGATGTGGCCGCGATAAAACAGCACCCGCTTGCTCAGCGATGCGCCCTGGTCGCCGATCTCTTCCCGCGCCATCTCGGGCTGCTGGTAAAAGCTATATGCGCCAAAAGCTCCAGTGGCGTCGACGAACCTCGCGGCGCGGATTTTCAATGTGCGGCCGTCGTCACTCTTGTAGGTGGCGGCCTCGAAATCCGTGAACCCGTATTCCTTAAGCAACGCCGCGTTAGTTGGGTCAGCGGCAGCGGCATCTCGGCTAGCCTGGGGCGTACCCTGAAGCTGCCACCCGGCAAACTGCTTTGGGAGGATGGGTGGTGCGGGCGATTCCACAGGGGGAGCAGCAGCGAAAACTAAGCCGCCGCCCAGGCAAACCACGGCGACGAGCACTACAAGCCTTGATGCGCGTATGGATGGACGGCTTGCCACAGAATCCCTTCTGTAATTAGACCACAGAGGAGGGGAAAAAGTTCCGGGAGGGCCAACCGAGGGATGGCAATCGCTATCGCTTCGTTCCTTGGGACCGTGCAGCCTTGATGATCCGGTCGATCTGGCGCGAGGTCAACTCGCTCGTCCCATTCCGCAGCGATTCCTCACCGATGACCTTCAGTACCCTGGGCTCGCGCAAAGCGAAGACCGCGATCGCGCGTCTAGTCGTGTTAGCAGACATCGACTCTCCATTTCAGTTGACTGAACTGTATCGTCCGGAAACATTAGAGTCAATGAAGCTGATAGTCTAAGAATTCGACTCTGAGGTTGTTGGCGGAACTCTACTGCCCGGCAGCCTTGTCCATCTTGCTCGCCACTTTGACCCCGCTCAGCCCGTTCACATACTTCGCGATGCCGCGATAGAGCGACTCGGCGATGCGCTGGCGGTATTCGCTGGTAGCAAGGCGATGCTCGTCGGTCGGATTACTGACAAAAGAAATCTCAGCCAGGATCGAGGGCATGTTCGCCCCGATCAGCACGATAAACGGAGCCTTCTTCACGCCCCGGTCGCGAATCGCCGGGCTCTTGACCGCGAGGCCGCTGTGCAATGACTGCTGCACGTCCCCGGCAAACTCACGCGACTCCTCGATCTTTTCCTTCAAAGCGATCTTCTTCACCAGATCCTGCAATTCGTAGATGGACTTTTCCGAAACCGCGTTCTCCCGCGCCGCCACTTCCAGCGCTTCCGGCGAAGAGGTGAAATTCAGGTAATAGGTCTCAACTCCCCGGGCGGATTCATCGTGGCTCGAGTTAGCGTGAATGGAGACAAACAGGTCGGCGCGCGCTTGATTGGCCACGGCCGTACGCGTCTCCAGCGGGATGAACGTGTCGTCCTTGCGCGTATAAACCACCTCTGCGCCCAGCCGCGTTTCCAGCAGCTTGCCCAGACGCCGCCCCACTTCGAGCACGAGATCTTTTTCTTCCAGCCCGTTAGGTCCGATGGTGCCGGTATCGTGGCCTCCGTGCCCCGGATCAATCACGATCTTCCCGATCTTCAACCCGAGGGCGCGAATCAAGGAACGGTCACCGCTCGCGGTCGGCCTCGCCTCGCGGATGCCGGGATCGCTGTCCAGATCGATCTTCGCCAGCTTTTTCACAACGATCGACTTAGGTGTGGGCGAAACCTCGCTCCTCACAGCCCGGGCGTTTCGCTTCCCTGTGGACGAGCCGCCGGCAGCATCGTCATCGTCGGCATCCACCACTTTTTTCACAACTGCGACCGATGGCTTCCTACTGGCGGCGGCCTCGTTCAACCCAACGGCGTGTTCCGGAACACTGGGCGTCGTCTCCGGTGCTTCCTGATCGGCATCGTCGTCAGAAACTGTTTTCGGCGAGGCCGCGCTGTCCACTTCAGCCGTCGTAGTCTTGTCCGCGTCTTTGTTCTGTCGCGCGTGCCCGTTCTTGCCATGAATATCGATGATCAGGCGATAGGGATTCGGCAGCAGGAAGGCATCGTAATCGGAAAGGTTATCGACCTCGAGGACGACCCGCGTGCGGCCCGGCGCGAACTGGGCCACGCGAACTTTCTTCAGAAAGCCGTCATCCACGTCGAAACTCTTCCCGACCAGCGTGGACGCAAGCTTGGTGTCGCGCAGGTCGAAGAAGATGCGCGCCGGACTATCGATGCGCTGCGAAACAAACTTCACATCACTTTCCACGTCGATGGCCACCCGCGTGTAGTCGGGCGTAGACCAGTGCCGGATGCCGGTCACCCGCGCCAGCCGTGCGGAGCGCGCCTCCGGAGAGTCGTTGTCCGATTCGTCCTTGCCCAGATCCCTCCCCGGAGCTTTCCTGGAATTTTTACTCAAAGCAGCGCGCGACGCATGACCGTCTGCACCATCTCCAGAGTCTTTTGAAGCCGCCTTGGTCTTGGCGTTCTTCCCGGAGCGTGCCTGCTCTGCCGTCTTCTGCGCCTCCGCAGCCTTCTCGGCCTCCACTTGCTCCTGCTTCAGTTCTACGATGGCCTGCCGGGCATCATCAGCCAAGCGATTGTGCGGATAGCGGTGCAGAAACTCCTGGAAAGCAGCACGCGCAGCGTAAGGATCGTTTAGATCGTCCTTGTAAATCTCGCCGATGGTGAATAGTCCGTCAAAACGGTACTTGCTGCCGGGATACTCGCGGCGCAGAAACTTGTACTGCTCGATAGCTTCGTTGAGGATTTTGTCGTCGTCGAAATGCCGCCCCATCTCCACCAACGTCTCGGCCACCGCGACCACGCTCGGATCAGCTTTGGTGGAGGCAGGCGCGCCCAGGTAGATGTAGCGGTAGGCATTCAACACGCGCTGGTAGTCACGGCGCGTCCGGTCAGCGGGAGGCCTTCCGTTTAGCGCCTCGCGCATCCGCTCGGCGGTGGCAAAATGCTCCCGCGCCCAGCCGTCGGAGTGCCGCGAACGCGCGTAGGCCGGCAGGGGATTCAGCGCAGCGCATCCGGTGACCACAAGCAGCGCTCCCCACAGACAACGCTGGCGCGATGAGTTCTTCACAATAACCAGCCCGTGCCTTCGTGACTAATTGTTTGAACCAATGCCCTGGGTGCCAGATCGAACCAGTAGAGAGATTAAAGTACAACAGATGCTACAAACCTAGTCAGTGTTGCTGATGTAGAGCACACCCCGCGCATCCCGCTGAATTCTAACGGGATCGTGCGAGGCCCCCGAGTCAAAATCGGACCCTCCGTAGTACAGGTTGGTGATCCGCCGGACGTAGTTTTGGGTTTCTGTGTAATGCGGCACGCCTGCACTGCGCGCCACCGCTCCCGCACCCGCATTGTAAGCGGCCAGGGTCAAATTGACATCGCCGCCATAACTATCCAGAAGTTGCTTCAAATGGCGCACGCCCGCATCCACATTCTGTTCCGGGTCAAACGGATTCTTCACCTTCAACTGGCGTGCCGTCGAGGGCATCAACTGCATCAGCCCCATCGCGCCCTTCCGCGAAACCGCATTGGGATTGAAATTCGATTCCACTTTCACCACTGCGCGCACCAGGTTCGGGTCCACGTTATGCCGGGCCGCAGCCTCCTCGATGGCGCTATCAATGTCTACGGGCGACGACGCTGTTCCCCTGAAGTTCGCGGTCACGATCTTCGCGTTTGCCGATTGGCTCGACTCCCGGCCCAGGTACTGGTTCACTTCGGCCGCTGCCGACTTCGCGGCCCTCATGGACGCCGCATTCGGAGGAGGCACGGGCTTCCAGCGACTCTCCTTTGAGCTCCAGTACATCAGCCTGCGACGCGGCGTCTCGGACGCCTGAGCGTGACGTGCAGTCGCCGGGACAGCCTCGTTCACATAGATCTTGCGGCCGTGCTCGTCCGTTGCACTTATCTGCGTTGCCGTGGGCTTTTCGGGCCTATTGCCATCTTCCGCGGCGCGGACTTGGGGCATGAGAGAAAGAGAGGTCGCGGCTACAATGCCAGCCATCAGTGCGATTTGCAGGCGCTTTCGCATAACCGGGTTCTTTATCCACCTTGGCACGAGGGAAGACAGACTCCACCCTCGCTTTCTGCTACCCGGAACCTGACGGAGAATCCTTAAACCAGAGTAAGACGATTATAGGCGCTTGGGATGGCAGGAACAACCTATCTTAAGGGCGTAGAACCACCGGAGTAATCTAGGTAACATACTGAAAACAAATACATTAGAGAATCCTCGGTGTGCGCGCGTCGCAGGGTGCTCAAGGTTTAGCGGGCACGGCCGGGGTAGGCTTTGCGACCTCAGCATCTTTCATGATGAACGTGAACGGACTAGGCACGTACTCAGTAATCACGCCAACAATATCGATCATTGCCCCGTCGGTCGGCTGGTGCAGCATGGGTTTCGTCAAGGTGACTTGCAGATCTGCTTTATTAGCCTGCTGGTTCTCGTCGGTGATCGCCGCCTGAATCGTGCCAGGGGTCGCTGAGATCACCTTCACCGGAAGTTTCAGCTTCGCAGCTCCCTGCTTTTCCTTCTCCAGAATCGCCTGCATTACCTTGTCCGCAGCCTCTTTGTTAGCCGGCGAAGCGTCCCGCAGACTCAGTACGAACTCATAATCGCCAAAGGACAGGTCGCCCGGGGCGTTATCCTGGACTGCCTTCACGGCAATCTCAGCGGGTGTGAGCGCAGGCTTGATAGAAAAATCCGCCGGCCAGACAGCCTGGGTTCCGGCGGTAGCCACAAGCTGGTCCCATCCATCTTCGCCACCGTGATATCTCCGGTACTTCGCCTTTCCGTAATCCGCAATTGACTTCTGCCCCGCCGCATTGCCTTGGGCAAGCTGGAACGCCTTGGCAACGTACCAGAAACCATTCGGATCCAGCGGCTTCATCTCCAGTTCGGCGACGGCGAGCTGATAAACATCCTGCAAGTTGTTGGGATCGTTCTCGATCGACTGCATGTAGAGATCGCGGGCCGCCGGATAATCCTTGGCTTGCAGAGCGGCAAATCCAGCCGCCCCGTGGAAAATCACCGCCATCTGCTTGCGCATTTTCTCGAAGTCCGCGTCCGACGTGCCCTCCGGTTTCTGCCAGGCCGACAAGGCCTTCAGGCCTTTCTCGGAATCCGCCCGAACCTCGGCAATAGCTTTGGCGTCACCTTGCGAGGCCAGCGAGCGATTCAGATACGTAACAATGGCCAGCGCGCGCACATTGCCCGGGTCGAGTTCGAGAAGCCGGTTGGCGGTACTGGTCAGCTTGGCCACGTTTCCGGTCTGCTGATACGCGGCCATCGCCTGCTCCAGCGCATCGGTCTTGACCACGCTGGCCGGATACTGACTGAGAAAGGCCTCCATGGCCGCGGCTCTTTGCGCCGGGTCCTGCGTGTTGAGTGCAGCAATGTATGCGTTGTATTCGGCGGGCTCTTTGATCACTTTCTGGCCAGCCGGCGGAGTCTGCTGCGCGAAAACCTGCCCCGAAGTGAACAATCCCGAACTCGGCGCGAAGAAGCCCACGGCTAGGATGAAAGTAGCAATCTGCTTGAAGCGGGTGTGGCGCATTTTTGTCATCTCCGAATCGCCCCGGAGAATAGCAGGAGCCTTTGGCTTCGAGTAGTTCCCAGCAGGACACATCCCGAAGTACCGCCGACGTAGGATTCGATCAAGAACTTCAAGGGGGGACGCCGCAGTTCGCATCAAGCCTTCTCCAGCGCGGTCGCAAAGGCATCGAGCGACAGCGACCGCAGCAGGTTCCGGCGCATGCCGCGTTCCACTTCGGCCAGCCGGTCAGAGGCGGCGGCGATCCACTCGAAATCAGCAGCCTCCGCCATGCGCGTGAGCTGACTCTGAATGTCGGTGTTTTGAACCAGCCCCGGCGTTCCCGACCCCAGAAACATCAGATCGCGCAACAGCGAGTAGAGCGTGCGCAGAAGCTGTTCCGTCTTCTCCCGTCCCTCAGCGCCGGGCCGATAAGCTTCCGTGATCTTAAACAGTTGCGTGTGTTCGCCACCCATCAGGGCTGAGTTGAGAATAGCCAGCGCGTCGGCACGGGCGGCAACATAGGCCTCCACGTCGAAGTTGCGGGCCCGCCCCAGCGCGCCTTCGCTCAGCCTGGCAACCAGCGCCCGCTGCGGCGGTTTCCACTCCGGACGATGCAGGGCCAGATAGCGTTCCACTTCCTCCACCGGCACCGCGGGGAGAGGAAAAACCATCGATCGCGATCGAATCGTCGGAAGCAACTCGCCTGGATTTTCCGAGAGCAGGAAGATGGTGGCGAACTCCGGCGGCTCCTCCAGAACCTTGAGCAGCGAATTCGCCGCTTCTTTCATGAAGGCCGAGTCGGTGAAGATATAAACCCGCTCCCGTGCTTCGGCCGGCCGGTAGTAAATAGTTTCGATGACCCTCCTAACCTGATCCACCTTGATCATCATCTGCGGAGGGTCGGGAGGGATGACCAGCACATCCGGATGAGTCTGCACAAACAGCCGTGTATCTTTTTTGTCGGCCTCGCGCAACCCGTCGCGCGTCTCCACCGCCTCGGCAAACCGGGCGTCAAGATCGGCAGCCTGGGAAATGCGCCGGCAGTTCGCACACTGCCCGCAAAAGTCAGGCAGCCCGTCGGTTTCAGTCGGAGCCAGGCAGTTCAAAGCCTGGGCCAGCATCAGCGCCAGCGTGTACTTGCCCGATCCCCGCGCGCCCGAAAGAATCACAGCATGCGGAAAGTGCTTCCGCGCCAGCATATCGCGCAGGCGATGAACAGTTTCGGCGTTGCCATGGAAATCAGAGAAAGGCATGAATGTTACGATTGCTCGCTCCGAGCTTCCTCGCGTCGTTCAGCGATCAACTCATCTACGAGGGATACGGTCGGTGGCACTTGCGAACGCACAAGTTCCTGCGCACGCTCCAAACGCTGTTGCCGATCAGGATGTTGAGGTTCCAGACTTTCCATTGCAACCACCAACACTGAGGGTGCCCCACCCTTGCGTTTTTTGCAAGGGTGGGTATAGCAGAGGCATGCACCGAAGGCTTCCCCCTGAGGCACCATCGGCAGCGTTGCACGTCAACACCAGGTTGCAGGGTGAGATCAGTCGCCTGATCGCGCCTACATCGTGAGGTCATGCATTTCTCGCCCCCAACTTCAGCTTCCTCCCCACAACCTCCATAATCCGCCGATGAGTCTGCGCCGGTGTCCCCCTCGCATCCACGGCCGCGACGCGTTGCGGCTCTCGCGCGGCAATCGCACGGTAGCCATCCCGCACGCGGCCAAAAAAAGCGCCCGCCTCCTGCTCAAAACGATTTTCGTCGGCGTGACGTTTCCCCAAACTCTTGCCCCCACCTTTGTTCGCATGCAAGACCCGCCGGTTCCTCCGCCGCGCCCGCCCCACGCTCATCGCCGGATCGGAATCCAGCAGAATGGTCAAATCCGGCTGCAAATCTCCACAAAGCAAGTGATGCAACTTCAGTACGACCTCGCTCCCGAGCTTGCGCCCGCTGCCCTGGTAGGCTTCCGTGGAGTCGGTGAAGCGATCGCACAACACAATCTGCCCATGATCAAGCGCCGGCTGGATCACCTCCGCAATGTGCTGCGCCCGCGAAGCAAACATCAAAGCCATCTCCGCCAGCGGCGACAGATCCGTGGTCCCTGAGTCAAGCAACACGCGACGAATCTTCTCCCCCGTGGCCGTCCCGCCCGGCTCGCGCGTTTCCACCACCTTCTGCCCAGCCGCGCGAAGTGCCGCCGCCAGCTTGCGCATCTGCGTGCTCTTGCCGGTCCCGTCCAGCCCTTCGAAAGTGATGAATTTCCCACGTCGCGACATCGTGGAGATGATAGCAGCGCTGGTGCACTCGCGCATGACCGTCCCTGTACTGCCCGTCCGCAGGCTGCTATAGTCTAAAATTCTGCAGGCGACATAGGATTCGGTTCAGACACGTTGATCGAAACAATGGGGGCCCCTAAAATGAAACTCTCAAGAATCTTGAGAGTGGTCTGTTCTTTCTTATTCATTCTCTTCTTCCCGCTTTCCAGCTGGTCAGCCACACCGCCAACCATAACCCTCTTCGTAGACGCCACCTCGGCCGCGCGCAAAATCTTTCACGCTAAGCTGAAAATCACCGCCACCGCCGGAGACTTCACCCTCTATTACCCCAAATGGATCCCCGGCGAGCACGCCCCAGACGGCCCCATCATTGACCTCGCCGGACTCAAATTCTCCGCCAGCGGCAAGCCCCTGAAATGGCGCCGCGATCTGCTCGACGGATTCACGATTCACGTCGAAGTCCCCGCCGGCGAGACGGAAGTGAATGCCGAGCTGGATTTCCTCTCCCCCGCAACGTTCGAAGGCGGCTTCTCCGCCGGCTCCTCCGCCACCGACAAAATGGCGGTCATCAGTTGGAATCAGGTTCTGCTCTATCCCAAAGGCTGGAAATCAGACGATCTCACCTATGTAGCCAGTCTGAAACTCCCTGCTAACTGGAAATACGGAACACCGCTCCCCATCGCATCCACCGCCGACGAAAACGGCGAGACCCAGATCACATTCCAGCCCGCATCCCTCACCACACTCGTCGATTCTCCAGTAATCACCGGCGAATTCCTCAAGGTCGTCAAGCTGGCCGACAATCCCCTCACCGAGATGGACATCGCAGCCGACAGCGCCGCCGCGCTCGCCCCTCCCCAGGAAGTCTGGGACCATTACAAGAGTCTGGTCGAGCAGGCGAACAAACTCTTCGGCGCGCACCATTATCGCGACTATCACTTCCTGCTCAGCCTGAGCGATCACGTCGCGCACTTCGGACTGGAACACCACGAATCCGACGACAGCCGCATTTCCGAACGTGGATTGGTGGATGACACTGAGCGCAAAATGTCAGCCGGCCTGCTCCCGCACGAGTACGTGCATTCGTGGAATGGAAAGTACCGGCGTCCGGCAGACCTCGCCACGCCCGACTACCAACAGCCCATGCAGGATGACCTGCTCTGGGTCTACGAAGGCCTTACTCAATACCTTGGCACAGTGTTGACCGCCCGCAGCGGGCTGCGCACAGCGGAGCAGGAGCGCGACAGTCTGGCCTTAACCGCCGCCGCGCTCGACCACCTTCCCGGTCGCGCCTGGCGCAATTTGCAGGACACCGCCGACGCCGCTCCGCAACTTTATTTTTCTCCTGATGCCTGGCGCTCGTGGCGGCGTGATACCGATTTCTACGATGAAGACACGCTGAACTGGCTGTGGGTCGACGTAATCATCCGCCAGCAGACCAAGGGCAAGAAGACATTAGATGATTTCTGCCATGCCTTCCACGGCGCGCCCAGCACCGGCCCCATGGTCAAGACCTACACCTTCGACGATGTGGTCGCCACCCTCAACCAAGTCGTAGCCTATGACTGGCGCGGCTTCTGGATCGAACGCCTCACCAATCACGGCCCCGGAGCCCCGCTCGGCGGAATCGAAGGCAGCGGATGGAAGCTGGTCTACGACGACACTGCATCGGAAATGGCGCACGGCGGCGAGAGCCGATTTCACTTCGTGAACGTTGCCTATTCGATCGGACTCAACCTGCGCGAAGATGGCACCATCACCGACACCACGGAAGGCATGCCCGCCGCTCGGGCCGGAATCGGCCCCGGCATGAAGCTGATCGCTGTGAACGGCCGCCAATACTCGTCCGACGTGCTGCGCGATGCTCTCAAAGCGGGCAAGGGAGGCGCCGCTCCCCTCGAACTTCTGGTCGAGAACACCGATTACTACAAGACCTACAAACTCGACTACCACGGCGGCGAGCGCTACCCTCACCTGGTGCGCGATGAATCGAAACCAGACTTGCTGACGGAGATTTATAAATCAAGGTAGCGTTTCCGAGAAGGAGAACACAAACGTGGATTCCGACTGGCCCGGCGTTCCTCAGCGTTCTCCGCGAAAGTTCTCGGCGCACTCCGCGATTCAAGCTGTCGCTCTTTTGTTTTGCGCCAGCCTGCCCGTTTGTTCCCAGACTTCCATCCTCGGGTTCACACCCGCCGCCGCCGCGCACGAGGCTGAGATCGAGAACAAATTCAAGGCCATCCCCTCCCCGGACGAAGAACGCCGCCAGCACCACATCTTCACCGCCGAACCGCACGTCGCCGGTTCCGTGCGCAACAACGAACTGGCCCGCTACATCGCGGACCAGTGGCGCACAGAAGGCCTCGAAGACGTAATCATCCGCCGCTACGACGTCTACGGCAGCAATCCCAAGAGCACCTTTCTGGAAATGGTGGCGCCGGTGCACTACCGCGCCGGCCTGCGCGAGCTGCCCGTCCCCGGCGATCCTGACTCGAAGAACAAAAGCATCAGTTCGGCATGGAGCGGGATGTCCGCCTCCGGAGAAGTAACCGCCCCACTCGTCTACGCCCACAGCGGCAATCCCGAAGATTACGAACTTCTGCGCAAGCAAGGCATCGACGTCAAAGGCAAAGTCGTGCTCGTCCGCTACTCCAATCCCTACAGCTATCGAGGATTCAAAGCCCTCACCGCCCAGCGCGAAGGCGCGGCCGCAATCCTTATCTACAGCGATCCCGCCGAAGACGGATTCAAGAAAGGTCAAGTTGTCCCCAAAGGCCCGTGGGGCCCGGAGTATCACATTCAACGCGGCGCCATCACCTACGACTTCATGGTGCCAGGCGATCCGCTAACTCCCGGCTGGGCCTCGGTTCCCGGCGCAAAACGCATTCCCGTCGAAGACGCGGTATCGATCCCAAAGATCATGGCGCTGCCGCTGTCGTGGCACGATGCCAAACCGCTGCTCTCAAACATGGACGGTCCCCTAGCTCCCGACGACTGGCAGGGTGGACTGCCGATCAAGTATCACCTGGGCGGCAATCGCGTGCGCGTCCACGTGAAGATCGTGATGGACAATTCCACCCAGCCCTACTTCGTGGTCGAAGGCCGCATCCGCGGCGCGCAGTTGCCCGACGAATGGATCGTGTTAGGCAATCACCGCGACGCCTGGGTCTTCGGCGGCGTCGACCCCAGCAGCGGCACAGCCTCCATGATGGAACTCACGCGCGCGCTGGGAAAGTTGGCGAAAGCGGGAACGCGCCCGCGCCGCACGCTAGTCTTTTGCAGTTGGGACGGAGAGGAAGTAGGCCTAACCGGCTCTACAGAATGGGGCGAGCAGTTCGCCGACGAACTCCGCAAGAAAGCAGTAGCCTACCTCAACGTCGACGAAGCCACCTCCGGCCCAAATTTTCACGGCCAGGCCGTAGCATCGCTCGCCCCAATGCTGGTCGAGACCAGTCGCACGTTGAAAGACCCTTCGGGCAAAACATTGTATGAGGCCTGGAAGGAATCCTCGAAGCGCGAGCGCGGCGAAGCCAAACAGGCCGAAGAAGTCACCGATCTCAACCTAACCGACACCCGCATCGGCAGCGGCTCCGATCACACCGTGTTCCTAAACTTTGTAGGCGTGCCCGTCTTTGGCCTGGGCTTCGAAGGCCCCTACGGCGTCTACCACTCCGCCTACGACGATTTTTTCTGGATGAACCACTTCGGCGACCCCGGCTACCGCTATCACACCCTGATGTCGCAACTGTGGGGCGTGCTGGCCCTGCGCCTGGCCAACGCCGACCTGCTCCCGTTCGACTTCGCCAGCTACGCCACCAACATCCGCCAATTCGTGAATGAATTGGCCAAGGGAAAAGATCTGGGCCAGATGGATCTCAAGCCGGTCCTCGACGCCATCGACGACTTCGAAACTGCCGGCAAGCACCTGGACGACTCCGTAAGCCGAGCCCTGGCCTCCGGCACAATCAACGCCAAACTAGCCGCCAGCATCAACCACGGCACCATGCAAGTCGAACGCAACTGGCTCAACCCCGACGGCATTCCCGGCCGCCCCTGGTTCAAACACATCCTCTACGGCGCACGTTATACCTACGCCCACCTGGAGCTGCCGGGCCTAACCGAAGCAGTTGAAAAACAGGACTGGCCCACCGCCCGACAGCAAGCAGAAATTCTGCGCCGGGCGCTGATCAATAATACAACGCTAGTCAATCAACTGAACGACAACCTGAACGGCGACACTGTCGCGGCAGGAAAGTAACTCCGAACAAACGATTTTGGGTGTCCGCTTTGACAGGGCGCGGCTTCAAGCCGCTCTGCTAGGCCTTTGTCATTCCGAGCCACTCGCAGCCGGTGAAACCGGCGAGAGTGAGCGAGGAATCTGCTTTCAACTACAGAATCAGTCCCAGATGTCCACCGACCCATGACCGAGAAGTTGACCAAAGCACTTCGGGCATTGCTCAACGTCACAACCCTCGCAGTGAAACTGCCCCCTCAAAGCGAAACAATCATGGCATGGCCGAGTTGTAATCTCGTTCCAGTCGAAGTCTAGCTTTCCGCCCCACGGCCATTTCTCTTCGCCGTATCTAACTCGCCTATACACCTTCCTGTGAACATGAACCGTTTTCACCAGTTGCGAGGGGCAAAAGTCATTGAAATACTGAAAGTAGTTGTAGAGACCGTTCGCGACTTCCCGAACTTGGTCGTGGCTCAAAGACCGTTGGAGACGATGAAGACCGCCGGCTCTCGCTTCGTGAATCTTTTCGATCCGCTTTCTCGTCTCGCGCTCCATCCCGATGCCTCTTGAGTAAGCCTGGCCAAGCAATGCCGGAAAACGCGGACTCTTAGTTCCTGGCGTATGTCCCACCTGCCCCAGCAGAAAACTCGTCAGCAGGCTGTCTGCGTCCTTCACGAAGTTCCAGTCATCGATGATGCCGATATCCCACCTCCGAAACAATAGCTCGTACTCATGAGCCGATGGCTCAGTCAACTCGCCAGGAACAAAAGACGCTTGTGAAAGCTTTCCGAGCACGTGTCTTCGCAGGAACCGGCTGTAGGGCAGGGGAAAGTACGACTCAACCAACACCCGAAAGATGGGCAAGATTGCCCCGTTCAGGAGCTTGGCCTTTTCACGTGATCTTATCGCCAAGAAGTAATAATAGAGGCCGCGGTTCAGGATCAACTCTTGTAGGAGCGCGTCGAGCCGTCCCACTGACTTCACCTCAAAGGCGAGGTGTAATCTGCCACGAGGCATGCTCCTATAGGAAAATCTGACTGGGTACTTCCGCCCAACGCGCTTTAAGAATTCAAGGAAATCCTTCGCATCGCTCCTAAAAGCACTCTTGACCCTTATATCTAACTCATAACCTGCCATAGTTCCCATTAGCAGCGGGCCAGATCGGCGACTGCCTTACACTGAATCGGCGTACAGGCCAGTAGCCCGTCGTATTGTAATCATTTGAACACCTGCCGCAGAACGACCGAGATAAACTTCCAGATTCCAACCGGGAGAAGGAACAGTAATCCCAGTAACAGCAGGGACTTGATCGAGAGGCTCCATCCTGCCCTCCTGCTCCGTGATGCCATCTCCTCGTGACTGAAGCCAGGGAAATGATGGAACACATTGAGAAGCAATACCCAAGACTGTAGGGAGTTCAGGAGCACCAGAACGATCCCGGCGCCGACGAGTATCCAAACAGGCCAGGACGAAGCCCCATCTACCTGATTGTAGTAACGACCTGAAAAGATGACGCCAGCCGCAATACCGTAATTCCTAACGTTATCGAAGATGACCTTCAGGGAAAGGTCATCCGGGAGCACAAAGCGCCAGAACTTGTGTTTACCGTAGAATGCTGGCATGTAGCTAACCATGTGCGCCACTCCTTTCCCGAGCGCCGGATCATACGCACCTTCGCGCAGAGAACCTAAAGATAGGTGTGCCGTGTGACATCTAACCTTGCCACCCACAGCCCAATCAGCCGATCATGGAAGTGGAGGCTATCTGTCCGCCACCTGATGCCAGTGGTGCATGACAGCGCAACTGAGATGGCCGAGGACAAACCAGAACACTGCCGTGAGAACCGCCTTGAGCGTTGGATTCATGACGGCAAGATTAACCGAGAGGAGGGCGGTGTCAAGTGTCGCGATCTCCCAAAGATTTCCACAGCCAGTATGTGACATCTGACCTTGCGCCGCGCCCCAAACATGCGCAATCATGGTCGAGGCCGTGACGGTCGGATGAGCCCCCAACGTCGCGCCTGTAAGTCCTTTGCTGTCTAGATTTTAGTATGTAAGTCCTTTGTCCCACGGATTTTACGGCGAAAAACGCCGTAGTGTGATGATTGCAAAGATCGAGGGGGGTGGGGGAGGGGGGTACCCTATTACCATAACGTTAACAACGGTTTCCCAACCAGAAAAAATATTCTCGACCGCTGACCCGGTAGCCGAAGCCCGAAGCCCGCAATGTCAGTCGAACTCGAACACCACCTGCTCCACCGGACTACTCCACACGGGAGCGAACGACTGCCGGTGCAGCGGCGTTGGCCCATACTTCTCGAGTGCGGCCAGATGCTGCGGAGTGCTGTAACCCTTATGCGAAGCCAGACCGTACTCGGGAAAGACCGCGTCCCACTCGCACATCATGCGGTCGCGTTCCACCTTGGCCAGAATCGAAGCCGCCGCAATCGACGCCGAAAGCGCGTCCCCATGGATGATCGCCCGCTGCGGCAGTTCGCAATCCAGGCACACAGCGTCGACAAGCAGGTGATCGGCCGCAGGCGCGAGCCGCATCACCGCATCCCGCATGGCCAGCCGCGACGCCTGATAGATGTTGATCTGGTCGATGCGAGCCGCGTCCACCGCCGCCACCGCCCACGCCACCGCATGTTCCCGAATGCGCGGCGCCAGCAGCTCGCGGCGCTCCGGCAGCAGCAACTTGGAATCTCGCAGCCCGCGCACGCGGTAGCCGCGTTCAAGAATCACGGCCGCCGCCACCACCGGCCCAAACAGAGATCCCCGCCCCACCTCGTCCACTCCGGCCACCATGACGGCCCCTGACGCCCACGCATTTTTTTCATAACGCAGCGTGCAGCGCAGCTTTTTCAGCAGCCGCAGTTTCGCCGCCGACGGCGACAACACAAACTCGGACGCAACCTTCGCAGGGCTCGACATTAAGATGTGAAAAGAAGTGCCACCATCTTCACTCGCCTCCACAGGTTCCCGCAAGGGGAAGAAATCCACAGCCAAAAAATCCGAGTGTCGCGCACGCTCCAGCAACTCTCAAGCCACGCCAGCCAAAAAGTAACGCCGCTCAGTAACCATTACTTCGATTACGAACGTACATTGTCCACTCGGACATGTACTGCTATGTTTTCGACATCCCCCGTTCAAGAGGAACCACGGTGAACGAAGAAGGAATCCAGCTCCGGCAAGATGCGCCCCCAGAAGGCACTCCATACGATTCCGCGCCAGCCGATAAGTTGGTCCACCTTGCGCTGCCAGTTCGCCTGATTCACATGCCGAACGGCGAACGCGGTGCGCTGGAACTGGCTTGCACCTATGACATCCATCCGCGCGGCGCGCGGTTGCTCAGCACACGCGAAGTAAAGGTTGGAGACCTGGTTACGGTCGAGCGCGGCCGCAACAAATCCATCTGCCAGGTCGTTTGGACCGCGGATCCCGGCTCAGCGCTGAGTGGTCAATTCACGGTGGAATGCGTTGAGGGTGGAAGGATTCCCTGGGAAGATGAGTTGCGCCAGGCAGAAGAACAGTATCTGCCGGTCATCCCACCCGCACTCAATCGGAAGCCCGTGATGAACGCTTTTGGCAGAGTTGAGCAGAATCGTCGCCGCCGCCCGCGCTATCTGGTTGATGGCGGAGCTGATGTAGCGGAGATTGGTGGACAGTCACGCGTCGAAGGGCGACTAGAGGAACTTTCAGAATTTGGCTGCCTCATCAGCGCCGCCGATCTGCTGACGCCGGGAACCGGTCTAAGGCTGGTGCTGAACATGTGCGACGTCAGTGTCGCGCTGCGCGGAAACGTCCGATACACGGCGCAGAACCGCGCCATGGGCGTGGAGTTTCAGGAGATCCGGCAGGGCGACCGTCCGCTGCTCGACTACGTGCTCAACCGGTTGAGAAAACCTCGCGTCGAAGACTTCGCCGATCTCGAGGTCATCACTGAGCATTTGGCCGCAGTGGCGGGATAAGGATTCCAGCGGCGGCGCGTCCCGCATAGTGCGAGATGCGCCTTCCGCACGAAACTGTTAGGCCGGTCGTTCGACGTCACGCAGGCGTGCCGCTTTGCCCTTAAGGCCGCGCAGATAATACAGCTTGGCGCGGCGCACTTTGGACGAGCGCAGCAGATCCACCTTGTCGATCACTTTCGAGTGGACGGGGAAAATGCGCTCCACGCCCTGCCCGAAGCTGATCTTGCGGACAGTGAAACTGGCCTGCGGGCCGTTGTCGCGCTTGATCACGACGCCTTCAAACGCCTGTACGCGCTCTTTGTCGCCTTCTTTGATCTTCACGTGGACGCGGACGGTGTCGCCCGGGTGAAATGCGGGAATATCGGTGCGTTGGGTTTTCGCCAGCAGTTTTTCGATGATTAAGTTCGACATTTAATTTTGTCCTTCTAAACCTGAAATCCTGATCGCTCAGTTTTGAAACTCAGCCGCGATCTCTTGCGATCCCGGCCAGAAATCTCTTATCTTCCTCGTTCAGCGCCGCGCCCTCCAGCAGATCCGGACGGTTGCGCAAAGTCTTCTCCAGAGCCCGCTGACGCCGCCACTTGCGAATCTCTTCATGGTTACCGGACATCAGCGCCTCCGGCACTGAAATGCCTCGAAACTCCGCTGGCCGCGTGTAGTGCGGGTAATCCAGCAATCCATTCGACCCGCAAGTCGAATCCGCACCGCTTGAGCCCTTCGCCTTCGAGTCAACGGTGAACGACTCCTGCTGAGTGGACGCTTCGTTCCCCACCGCGCCGGGAAGCAGCCGCATCACCGCTTCCACAATCACGGCCGCAGCTATTTCTCCGCCGCTCAAAACATAGTCGCCGATGGAAAGTTCCCGGTCGGCGAGAAAGTCTGCAACGCGTTCATCTACACCCTCGTAGCGCCCGCACACCAAAACGATACGGTCAAGCACGGCCAACTCAGCCGCAACCCTCTGCGTAAATCTTTGCCCTTGCGCCGAAAGCAGAATCACTGACTGCTTTACGCGTCCCGCGAGACGATCTTCCCGCGGCGCAAGGTCCATCGACTCCAAACACTCAAACAGCGGTTCCGGCTTCAGCACCATGCCTTCGCCTCCGCCGAAAGGCCGGTCGTCCACGGTGCGGTGACGATCGTGGGTGAAGCTCCGCAGATCGTGGACTTGAATTTCCGCCAACCCCATTTCCTGGGCCCGGCGGGTGATGCCGTATTCCAGCGGTCCGCGAAAGAAGTCCGGAAAAATCGTAACTATGTCGGCCTTCATCGCAGATCAAAACCTTTTCAACGCAGAGGGCGCAGAGTACTCGGAAGATTTTCCTATCCTCTTTGGTCAACGCTCTTTTCTGGTCCCT
The DNA here is from genome assembly GCA_035566655.1 of Candidatus Dormiibacterota bacterium. GTDB lineage: Bacteria > Acidobacteriota > Terriglobia > Terriglobales > Acidobacteriaceae > Sulfotelmatobacter. The sequence goes on along the minus strand of DATMQT010000002.1, from coordinate 27,638 downwards.
TGTGCTTGCTCCCGCTTTTCTTCTGCCGTTAGCGGGGCGTTCACTTCCAGCAGTCCTTCGGGCAAGTTCATGCGGACCTGTTTCTTTTCCACATCCACGCCTTCGAGATACGCCTCGGCGAAAGGTACCTCGACCAACCTCTTCCCAGCGTCGCGCACGATCAACAGCGGCGCTTCCCCCGCTCCAAACTGAACATCTTCAATGCGCCCGATCTCACGGCCGTGGTCCAGTACCAAACAACCTACCAGGTCGCTGACATAGTTCCAGCCCGCCTGCAACTCCGAACGCTGGCTGCGCGGCACCTGCAATTCGCATCCCACCAGCGTTTCCGCATCGGAGATCGAATCCACGCCCGCGAACTTGAAAACCAGCAGCCCCTTATGGGGCCACAGCTCTTCCACTTCCAGTTCACGATGCCCGCCGCCTTCCCTCAGCAGCGCCAGTAGCTTCATCCCTACAGTGAACCGTCCCGGGATGTCGCTTAAAACCTCGCCCGCAACCTCTCCGCGGCGGCCCTGCGTTTTCACCACGCGGGCCAGCGTAATGAACTCAGCACTTGTTTCAGGATCGCGAATGGTCAGGTTCCCTGCCGTGCGGTCGCCTAGTCGATGACGTCCAGCGTATATCGTTTGCGCGCCCGCACTCCTGCCGCGCTCAACAGCGTGCGCAGGGCGCGGACGTTGCGCCCCTGCCGTCCGATGACTTTGCCCACGTCCCCTTCGGCGACCTCCAGTTCGATCACGTCGCCGTCGAGATGGTCGACGAAGACCTGATCGGGAGCATCGACGATCCACTTCGCGATCTGCTCGATGAGAGCGCGCACATCTCCAGTGGTTTCAGTCATGGTGATTACTTAGGCCGCGGGAACCGCCGGCGCGACCGGAGGCTTGGAGTAAAGCTTGCCCACCCGCTCGGACATTTGCGCGCCCTTCGACACCCAATAGTCCACGCGATCGCGCTTAAAGTCCACGCTGGCGGGGTTAGTGCGGGGATTGTAAGTGCCCACAACTTCCACCGGCCGGCCGTTGCGCGCGCGCGCCTTTTCGATCACTACAATGCGGTAATGCGGTTGTTTACGCGCACCCATGCGCGAGAGTCGAATCATTAACACAGATGTATATCCTTGTTCCGGAAGCGTCCGGCGAGGTCAAGACAAACACTTATTATGCCGGAGGTTAGCGGGAATGGCAAGGACGGAGTGAGCGGCCGACTACGCTGATTTATTTTCCAACCATGATTTTTATGTACCAGATGGCGCCTGCTATGAACCCGGGGATTAAGCCGTACCACGGGAAGTCGAACAGCGTGGCATCGCTCATTATTCCCTTTCGAAAAAGATAAAGACCCAAATAGGCCGAATACGATCACGCCCACAATCATGCTCGAAGCTAAAGCGAGAATAGCCCTAACAAACGTCAGGGCGCCTTTTGCGATGACTTCTACTACTTTCACTTTGAGCGGACCTCACTCACCCATTCATTCCAACTGCGCTGCCCGCGAGACTCCCGGCAACCAAATCCTCCACGCTCGCCAGTACTCCTGCTACGGAGGATACGAGGAATCCCGGTGAAATTGTGGACGAAAAGGTGCAGAAAAAACCCCGGGCCACATTCAGCCCGGGGCGCTAACCCGTCCAGTTCCAAAATGATTATCGGCGACCGCGAGGCTGAAGTCGAGTTACTTTGATCCCTGCCCCCGCATCTTTCCCAGCCCTGCTAGACTCAAACGTTTGGAGGCGACACTTTGCAGGCAGTCTACATTCTCTCCGCGGTGCGCACACCGATTGGAAAGTTTGGCGGGTCGCTGGCTTCGCTCACAGCCGCTGACATGGGCGTGGTGGCGGCCAAGGCTGCGATCGAGCGCGCCGGAATCCAGCCGGAGCAGGTGGAAGAAACCATCATCGGCAACGCGCGGCAGGCGGGCGGGGGGCCGAACGTGGCGCGGCAGATTTCCATTCGCAGCGGCGTGCCTCAAGAAGTGCCGGCGTTTACCGTGAACAAGGCTTGCGCCTCGGGGATGAAGTCGATCGCGCTGGCGTATCAGTCAATTCTGCTCGGCGATGCCAGTTGCATGCTTGCCGGAGGCACGGAATCCATGTCGCGGGTTCCTTACTATCTCGAGGCGCGCTGGGGATATCGGTTGGGCAATCAGGATCTGGTCGACGGCATGTATCGCGACGGATTTTTCTGCCCGATGGCAAAGATGGTGATGGGTGAAACGGCCGAGGTGCTGGCCGAGCATTACAAGATCACGCGCGAAGAGCAGGATGAATTCGCGCTGATGTCGCAAACCCGCGCCGGACGAGCCATTGCGGCTGGAAGATTTGACGCCGAGCTTGTTCCCGTGACGATTGAAGGCAAGAAGGGCACGACCATCTTCAGCCGCGACGAACATCCGTTCCCGGACGCGAGCATGGAGAAGTTGGGAAAGCTGGCGCCGGTGTTTTCGAAAACTGGGACCGTCACGGCGGGCAATTCTTCGGGAATCACTGACGGCGCTGCCGCGGTGATTGTGGCCAGTGAACATTTTGTGAAAACCAACAACCTGAAGCCGCTGGCGCGAATCTCGGCGGTGACCTCGGCCGGAGTCGATCCGCGGACGATGGGCATTGGGCCCGTCCCGGCTTTGCGCAAGCTCGAAGAAAAGCACAACCTCCGGCTGCATGAATTCGGGCTGATCGAACTGAACGAAGCCTTCGCCGCCCAGGTGCTGGCCTGCGACCGCGAATTAAACTTCAACCGCGACCGGCTCAATGTGAATGGCGGATCGATCGCAATCGGGCATCCCATTGGCTGCACCGGCACGCGCATCACGGTCACGCTGCTACACGAGATGCTCAAACGCAACACCAAGCGCGGCGTGGCCACACTGTGCGTCAGCGGCGGCCTAGGGATGGCGCTCGCCCTGGAGAACCTGGTGTGAGCTTACTTCGTCCTGTCGCGTAGGGTCGACTTCTGCTATGCTTCCTTCGCTTTTTCCTGAAGGAGATTCACATGCTTCGATGGACCGCCTGTATTTCATGTTTCTTTGCCCTCATGCTGGCCGCCAGCTTTGTCCTGGCGCAGACCGAGTTTGCTGGTGAGATCGTTGACCTTCAGAAGCCGGGAACACCAACTCAGGCTAAGATCTACTTCGCAAAGGACAAAATGCGCGTCGAGTCGCAAAACTCCGGCCCGCATGGCGGAGGCGCGGTCATCGTGAATTATGCAAACCAGTCGTCCGTCGTCCTGATGGCCCAGCAGCACATGTATATGGAAATGCCGATGCAGGCCCAAAGCCAGCGCATGTCATTTGCCTCCGCTTTTTTCCGGGCTGGCGATGTCGAAAACGCCTGCGGCGACTGGCAGAAGATGGGGAACAACAAAGGCAGCACCTGCCATAAAGTGGGCAATGAGACCGTCAACGGACGCAGCACGGTGAAATACGAGGCGACGAACGCCAACGGCGACGTCAGCCACTTCTGGCTCGACCCCAAGCTACGGTTTCCAGTGAAATGGCAGGGCAAGAACAGCGACGGAGAACTGCGCAACATTCAAGAAGGCACTCAACCCGCCAGCCTGTTTGAGATCCCCTCAGGTTTCAATAAGATGGATATGGGCGGGATGATGCCGCAACGATAAGTCGGCAGCCCCATCGTTGACGCTGCTAAAACGCGGCCACTATACTTAAGCGGACCACTGGCATTGGAGACCGAATGCCCCTTTCCGCGGTAATCGTGGACGATGAACAACTCGCCCGCGACGAACTTGCCTTCCTACTTAAGAGTGCCGACGACGTCACCGTCGTGGCCCAGGGCAAGAACGGTCTCGAAGCCATCAGCCTCATCAAAGAGCACAGTCCTGATCTTGTATTTCTCGACGTCCAGATGCCCGGACTCGACGGGTTCGGCGTCATCAAGAAGCTGCTCGACAGGAAAATCCCCCTGCCCAAGATCGTCTTCGCCACGGCCTTCGACCAGTATGCGGTGAAGGCGTTCGAGGTCAACGCGGTGGATTACCTTCTGAAGCCGTTTGACAAGAAACGCGTGGCGCAAGCAGTGCAGAAGGCCCGCACCCAACACGGAGCGGAGGTTTTGCCCGGGGAAAAAATCGACGCCCTGGTCCGCATGTTGCAGGCGCCCAAGACGCAAGCCTCGAAAGTCCTGCTCAAGGCTGTAGGACGAATGTTCCTGGTAGACCAGCGGGAAATCTGCTACGCCTCCATCGAGGATGGAGTGATCACCGTGGTGACCGCCGGCCCCTCCGGCATGGAGGGACATTCGAATTGCCGCACGTTGGAAGAATTACTGGCCAGCCTGGATCCCGGGCTGTTCTGGCGCGCTCATCGCTCCTACCTTGTGAACATCAACCGCATTCGCGAAGTCGTGCCCTGGTTCAAGAGTTCGTATCAATTGCGCATGGATGACAAGAAGCAGAGCGAGATTCCAGTCAGCCGGGCGCAAACAAAACGGCTGCGCGAATTGTTCGGGCTGTAAAGTACCCGTACCGAGTACCCAGTACCGAGAAAGAGCGTTTGCGCTAGCTGCCAACGGATTGATGTCGCCTGCCAACTTTCTCGAAAGCCCGTTGCTGGATAGCTTCTCGTTTGCCAACAAACCATCAGGAGTTCGCTGTAACACCCTTAATGCGGACTATAATGACGCGCATCGATGGCCCTCACTTCTGGGACAAAGCTCGGACCGTATGAGATCCAATCACCGCTAGGCGCAGGCGGCATGGGTGAAGTGTACCGCGCCCTGGACACCCGCCTTGGTCGCACGGTCGCAATCAAGGTACTCAATTCCACCGTGGTGTCGTCCCCCGAGCTAAAGCAGCGCTTCGAACGCGAGGCGCGCATCATCTCCCGGCTAAATCACCCTCACATCTGCACCCTGCACGATGTCGGCCATCAGGACGGCACTGACTTTCTTGTGATGGAATATTTAGAAGGCGAGACGCTTGCGCAACGCTTAACGAAAGGCGCACTCGCTGTTCCTGAGCTTCTGAGAATAGGCATTGACATACTTGACGGCCTGGAGCAGGCGCATCGTGCCGGAGTCGTGCACCGCGACTTAAAACCTGGGAACGTGATGCTGACGAACGCAGGCGCGAAGCTGCTGGATTTTGGCCTGGCCAAGCCCGCGATGGCCGGCACATCAGCTCACTCCACGTCGGCTCCAATGTTTTCAGCGGCCATGACGTTGTCTGCGGCCAGTCCGCAATCGCCGCTGACTACCTCAGGAGCGGTGGTAGGGACCGTGCAGTACATGGCACCCGAGCAGTTTCAGGGCAAGGAAGCGGATACGCGTAGCGACATCTTTGCCTTTGGCTCGATGTTGTATGAGATGGCGACCGGCAAGCGCCCCTTCCTCGGCAAAACCCAGATCAAGGTAGTCTCCGCGATTCTGGAAGATGATCCTCCGCCCGCTTCTCCGCTTCGTCCTGGCCTGCCACCTGCGCTGGACTACGTTATCGCGACCTGTTTGCAGAAGATTCCCGACGACCGTTACCATTCCGCGCACGACATCGCGCTCCAGCTGAAATGGATTTCGGAGATCCCGAAGCTGCGCCCGGCTCAAACGCAAAGCATTTCGAAGTTGTGGATTGCGGCAGTTTTGTTCTTAGGCGTGGTGGTGGGCGGACTTGCTCTCTCGTTCCTGTCCGCAAAGCCGCCGGCTCAACCGGTCGCACTTTCGGTCCTGCCCCCGCCCGGAGTCACGTTAAATTTTAGCGGCCTATATGGCCCGCCGGCGATTTCTCCTGATGGCGCTCACATCGCGGTTGTCGGTTCTGACGGCAGCGGTACTCGCATGCTGTCGCTGCGCTCGCTTGACCGCACCGGTCTTACGCCACTACCAGGAACCGAGGGGGCATCGTATCCGTTCTGGTCACCGGACGGTAAGCAGATTGGTTTCTTCGCCAGCAACTTCTTGAAGATCGTGGATGTGGCCGGAAGATCGGTGATGGACTTGTGCCCTGTCGCGGAAGGGCGTGGCGGCACATGGAATAATCGCGGCGAGATTGTCTTCGGAAGCCGCACTACTGGTTTATTTCGGATACCGGCGTCGGGAGGTACGGCCGCCCCGCTCACGAGTCTTACGGACAGAGAGAAGCAAAGATTTGCGGCCAACCACCGCTTTCCCGTCTTCTTGCCCGACAACGAGCACATTGCTTATGTCGTGCAGGCGCCGCCGTCCGCCCAGGTACAACTGATCTCGCTTCACGATCCCCGGCCCGTGGTGTTGCCGGGAATTATTTCGAATGTGGCATTCAACCAAGGCCGCATCTTCCATGTCCGCGCCGACGGCACTTTGCTGGCGCAGGGCTTCGATTTCAAGCGGCTCTCTCTCGAACCGAACATCGAAATGGTAGCCAAGCCGGTCGGCTACGACGGCCAGTTTAACTACGCGGCCTTCAGCGTGTCACCGCAGGGCACGATTGCGTATGAGGAGGGGACCGGATCCACCAGCAACGAACTGGTGCGGTTCGACCGCACCGGAAAGGAGTTGGAGAAACTGCCGGCGTTGAACTCTTATTCGGCCGCGGCAGGCCTGCGCATTTCTCCCCTGGGTGACCAACTGCTCTACGTCGGAACGGGAGGCACGCGCACCGACACTTGGGTAGCGCAGTTGAGCCGCGGGAGCCGCACCCGTATCAGTCTGGAAAGCCAGGGTGGCGCGTTCGGCACTTGGTCGCCCGATGGCCGCCGCGTGGCCTACCAGAACGGCGTCGGAGGAGATTCAATTATTGTCCGCACCAGCGACGGGTTGGGCAGCGAACAGGTGGTCGCGAAAATGCAAGGTACTGTATCCCCTAGAGGCTGGTCGGCGGAGGGCAATTACATTGTGTTCGAATATTGGGCGACGGATTCGCAAAGCCCCGGAGAAATCTGGGTCGCGCCTCTCCAACGGGGCGAGCCGCCGCACGCGTTGGTGCGGAACATCAGTTCGTTTGGTACGGACCTTTCGCCCGACGGTAAATGGTTGGCATATACGTCGGAAGAATCGGGCCGCCTGGAGGTCTATGTGATTCCCTTCAGCCCCGGTGCCTCCCCTGTGAACGCGCTGGCTTCAGGCCGATGGCAGATCAGCTTCGAAGGTGGGAGTCAGCCGCGATGGAGCCCCAGCGGGAAGGAGTTGTTCTTTTGCAACCCGTCGGCCACGACACTGTACGTGACCAGCATAAAAACAGAAGCTGGAAAATTCGAATCAAGCAATCCGCTCAAGCTGTTCGACCTTCCGCTTCATCCCTCATGGGCCTTCTATGACATTGGCCGCGATGGCAACATTTATATGTTTCGTTATGTGGGACGGCAAGGCTTCACGCTGACCATGCTGCTCAACTGGCGACCGTCAGGACAATAAACCGTCGGAACAATAAAATGATTGGGAGGAGAACTCTACCATCTCGCCGCAATTCCGGGAGGAAACGAGTCAACCGGTAGTTACGTCTTCACGTTTTCAGGCGACTCCAACGACGCCTGCCCGAAGTCGGCTTCCTGGAAGTTGCGGACCAAGGTGGACGCGCACATCGCAAAGACGATGGTACTAAGATCGGAGGGCGGTCCAAACCTCGAGCCGCCCTCCGGGGTGGGGGAAGGTTCTAAAGAGCGAGTGCTTCCAGCCCGGTCCGGTCGCGAATTACCAGGGTCGCGCCCTCCAGCCGGATCAATCTCTTCTTCTTTAACTCGGTGAGCAGTCGCGTAACCGTCTCCCGTGAGGAACCGATTCGCTGTGCCATTTCTTCATGGGTCATAAAGGAACGAAGGTGCAGTTCGTCCGACTTCTCGAACCCGCGCGGAGCACACGACAACAACAGTCTGGCCAGTTTTCCCGACGAAGAACGGGCAAGAACCAGATCGTGGATATCGCGATAAGCCCCCTGGAATTCGCGGCTCAGCCATAAGGCGGCATGCACGCCCACTTCACTCTCGTTTTGCAGCAGCGCCATCAGGTCCTGGCGGCTGATGAAATTCAATTGGCACGGGACTGCGGTTTCCGCGGTCATTTCGTAGTTTGTACCGGAAATGGCCGCGCTCAACCCCAGCACTTCGCCGGCTTCCGCCTGTTTCAGGATCAGCACCTTGCCTTCTTTCGAGGCCGTGGAAAGTTTCACCACACCCGAGCAAATAATGAAGATGCCGCGCGGCGTCTGCCCCTCCACGAACAGCACGGCCTCGTCGGGCATGACAATATGTTGACTGATTTCGTCTATGGACCGCAGTACCTTCCGTGAAAAGCGGCAGAAAAAGCCTTCCCGGCTTGCCTTGCAGCCCATGCAGCTCTCGATGATATCGAGATTGTAGGGAGTTCTCATGCCTGCCTCCAAGGTCGGACTTCCCGGATCACCCTGATCCGCGGAGATGTCTTCCGGAAACTGTGGTTTGATCTGCTGCGAACGCTCCAGCAGGCTCCGGGCATGAGCACGCGTGCCGCCGTGGGGACCGCGCGCAGCAGAAATCAATTCCCATGCCGCACTCGGATCGGCGCGCTGCTCCCACTCCACGTGGCAGGCAAACAGGTACAGCAGATCGTTTATCTCCGGAACTGCGCCGGGATCCTCATCACGCCACGCTTCCAGCCCTGCCGTTGCCCAGGCTTCATCGTGGCCGCGGGCCCGTTCGCGCCACGCTTCACTCGAAATCTCATCGGGCAGGGCAGAATCCCTGACCAGCTGTGGCAGCAGCTGAACCAGATTGCTCGGCCGGTAGTTCCTGGCCAATAACACGGTGTACTCCGATCCGGAGGAGGTCGGCTAAGAGGAACGTGCGATGTCTGCTTTCGGGAGAAGCCGCCCCAACTGTGTTCCCGATCGGGAATGCATGAGCAATCGCGGTTCCAGAATGGCATCGTTGCAACCGCAGTCTAACCCGTAGAAACAAAAGCTCATCCAATGGTGACCGCCCAGTTTCCAATCGCCCCGGTGCCGAACATTCGGCACCGGGAAGATGCATCGGCACTTACGTAATGAAGCTTGAAGCAGTCTGTGTGGCGGACTAGGCTGGATTCCTTCCCAAATAGTCCTGGCGAGTGATTCCGAGGCGCTGCATTTTCGACTGCAGGGTCGTACGCTTCAAGCCGAGCCGCCGGGCCGCTCCCCTCGGTCCGGAGATCATTCCGCGGGTTTCCCGCAGCACACGAACAATGTGCTCCCTTTCCGTGCCTTCCAGCGAATGCTCCGTCAAACCGTAAGCTGCTGCCTGGAACTCAGCCAGAGGCGCGCGCAACGCGGTTCCTTCCGTGAGAATGACCGATCTTTCAATGAAGTTTTCCAGCTCGCGGACGTTGCCCGGCCAATGCCAGTTCATAAGCGCATTCATGGTTTCACTGGGGATGCTCTCGATGCTGCGATCCATCCTGCGGGAAAAGTGACGAATAAAGTACCGGACCAGCAGCGGAATGTCCTCGCCCCGGTCCCGCAGGGAGGGCATGCGAATGGGGAACACGTTCAAACGGTAGAATAGATCGCTGCGAAACTCTTTCTCGGTCACGCTCCTTGCCAACTCCCGGTTGGTGGCTGCGATCAGGCGCATATCCACCTTGATTGTCCGCGTCCCTCCCAACCTCTCGAACTCATGGTCCTGCAGCACCCGAAGCAGTTTAGGCTGCAACTCCAGGGGGATTTCTCCGATCTCATCCAGGAAGAGAGTGCCTTTGTCCGCCAGCTCCAGACGCCCAATCTTCTGGCTGACCGCCCCGGTAAATGCTCCCTTCTCGTGGCCAAACAATTCGCTTTCCAGCAGCCCGGTTGGAATCGCGGCGCAATTCAAGGTGACAAAAACTCGGTCCTTGCGCTTGCTGGAAGAATGGATGGCACGGGCGACAAGCCCTTTGCCGGTTCCGGTTTCTCCCAGAATCAACACCGTCGCATCGCTGGCGGCTACGACCTCGACCTGCTCCAGCACCTCCTTAAGGGCCGGACTCTCTCCGATGATCCCCTCATAATGAAGGCGGGGGCGGGTTTCATCTTCCAGGTGGCGCTTGTCCTGCTCCAACCGGCTGCGAAGCTGCTCGACTTCGCGGGCTGCCCGCGCGTTCTCGAGAGCGATTGCCAGCTGGGCGGCGACCTGATTCAGAAGCGTCAGATCATCGGTCTTGAACGCGTTCGGCCGCGTGCTGCCAAGAACCAGAACTCCCAGCGGCCCCTTGGGCCGGAGCAGTGGAACACAACAGAGTGACTGCAGGCCCTCGGCGAGCAGGTGGCCGGTCGTCCCGGTGGAAAACTCCTGCATCTCGCCTTTGGTAAAAATCACCGGCGCACGCTCCCGCAGAGCTTTGCCTTGCGGATCCTTTGCGGAATTGATTTCGGTGTCGGCGGCCGGCCCCTTCCGGAGGGGAAAATCCATGGCCTGCCTCACCAATTGCCCGCTCTTTTCGTCGTGCACGGCGAGGGCTGCGTATTCTTGCTGCAGAACCCGGCGCAAGTACGCGGAGATCTTCGGAAACAGGTGCCGCGCATCCCACTTCGCACCCAGGGCATGGCTAACTTCTATCAGCACATGCTGCCGCTTTTTCTCCTCCCGCAACGTTTCGGAAACGCCTCGCAGTGATTCCTCAAGTTTTTTTTGTTCCGTAATCTCGACCGCAACAACGCCAATATGCTTTACCGCGCCGGCCGCGTCCTTGATGGGAATGTAGTGCTCGATCCAATGGCCGGGTTCGGTCCGGTTGTGCAGCGTGGTGCTGATTTCGAGATTCAGGATGGGCTGCTGGGTTTTCAACACGCGCTCGAACTGCGGCTCGAGCAATTCCGCAAAATCTCCCAGCATTTCGCGGACACTTTTCCCCAAATGCGCTTCTGCGGGTATGCCGTTCATTTCCGCCAGCGTCTGGTTGATGGCAATATAGCGGAAGTCAGTATCCAGAACGCAAACACCTACGCGGGACGCGCTGAAAAAAGCACTCAGTAGTTGTTCTGACTCAAGGAGGGCCTCCGCCGGATCATGGCTGCGAGACACAATATCCGCCATTTCCCGCAGCGCAAGGGAGGGTTTCGCATCCCGTTCTAAGCGTGGCGCGCTTGAGGGATTCTGCAATAGGACTCCTGGCGGCCGCTCCCCCTCAAAAGCGACGCCGCATCGCTTGGCCAGAGACTTAAAATTATAACCACATATTTCCACAGAATAATCGCTTTTCTTTGCGGAACCTGTTTTCGTAACAGACTTTCCCAAGATGGGAGGGCGCCTGCGCGGCTTGCGTCACTCAGGTTGCGTTGCCATTGAACTGCTGCTCTTGTCGAACGCTATAATCTCCCTTATGGCCCGGGGCTGGGAAAGCAAGTCTGTCGAAGCACAACAGAACGAAGCGGCCGCCAGAAAAAACCCCGAAAAGCCGCGCCTGACAAGGGAATCCGCGACCCAGTTCCGTGACAAAGAGAACCTTCGCCTTTCCCTTCAGAGCGTGCTTCAACAACTCGAGCGCAGCCGCGATCCTCGTCACCGCGCCCTGCTCGAACGTGCACTGGCCGATCTGCAGCGGAGGATAGAGACCCTTGGCTCCTGAGGTTCACTGACCAGACCATCAGACCACTACCAAGCTTTTTCTCACCTTTGAGAGTTCCGGCGATCCCGTTACTCTGCCGAAATGCATATCTGCCACGCGCTCGCCGCCGAGGCGAATCCCTTCGTGCCGCTGACGTATAATTGAGACCTCCATGAAAGCCTACGTCTACGTTTCTCTCAAGAAGAGCGTTCTCGATCCTCAAGGCAAGACCATCCAGGGTGCGCTCAACAAGATGGGCTACAAGGGTCTGGATGAGGTCCGCCAGGGCAAGTACTTCGAGCTTACTCTCGATGGCGGGCTAAGCCGCGAAGAAGCGCAGACCGAAGTGGAGCGCATTGCCCGCGAAGTGCTCACGAACCCCGTCATTGAAGAGTTTCGCTGCTCCCTCGTAGACTGAATTCCTGGAGCTTCCGCATGTGTGGCATTGTTGGCTATGTCGGCAAGAAGCAGGTGGTTCCGATCATCATCGACGGCCTGCGGCGGCTGGAGTACCGAGGATATGACTCGGCCGGAATCGCCGTAGCCGGCAACGGAGACAAGCTTCAGATCCGCCGCGCCGAAGGCAAGCTGCGCAATTTAGAAGAGGTCATCCGTCTCAAGCCGCTCGACGGCAGCTACGGCATCGGCCATACCCGCTGGGCCACCCACGGACGTCCCACCGAAGAAAACGCTCATCCTCACCGCGACTGTACGGGCAAGATCGTGGTCGTACATAACGGCATCGTAGAGAACTATCTCAGCCTGAAGAAAAAGTTGATCGAAGAAGGCCACAAGTTCTCCACCGAGACCGATACCGAAGTCATCGCCCACCTGATCGAGAAGCATCTTTTCAAAACAGGCAACGGCCACCATCCTCATCTCGAGGAGGCGGTCCGCAAGACGGTGAAGGAACTGACGGGAGTGTTTGCTCTGGCTGTCATCTCCGTCGACGAACCCAACAAGATCGTGGCCGCGCGTAACGGTCCGCCTCTGGTGGTCGGCCTGGGCAACGACGAATACTTTGTAGCCTCTGACGTCCCGGCAATTCTTTATCACACGCGCGATATTTTCTTTCTTGCCGATGGCGACCTCGCCGTGGTCACCGCCGCCGGCGTGCAACTGACGGATTTCGACGGTAAGCCCATCCAGCGCCAGGTGCAGCACGTTACCTGGGATCCGATCATGGCGGAAAAGGGCGGCTTCAAGCACTTCATGCTCAAGGAAATTTACGAGCAGCCGCGCGCCGTCCGTGACACCACGCTGGGACGCATCTCGCTCGACACCGGCCACATTTTCCTCGACGAAATGCAAATCGGCGAGGCCGAATTCCTCGCCGCGAAAAAAATCAACATTGTGGCCTGCGGAACCAGTTGGCACGCCGGACAGGCCGGCAAGTTCATGATCGAGAGCTTCGCCCGCGTCCCTGTAGAAGTGGATTATGCAAGCGAATGGCGCTACCGCGATCCCATCGTCGACAAAGACACGATCACGCTCGTGATTTCGCAGTCCGGCGAAACCGCCGACACCATCGCCGCTCAACGCGAGGCCAAAGCCAAAGGCTCGCACACGCTCGCCATCTGCAACGTCGTCGGGTCGATGATCACGCGTGAAGCTGCCGGAACCATCTACACTCACGCTGGCCCGGAAATCGGCGTGGCCTCCACCAAAGCCTTCACCTGCCAACTGGTTGCTCTTTATCTCTTCGCTCTTTATCTCGCACAAGTGCGCGGCACCATGACCGCCGAGCTAGTCCGCACCGCCGCTCAGGAACTAACGCTCATCCCCGGCAAACTGGAACATATTCTCACTCGCGACGAAGCCTGCGAAGACCTGGCCAAGCGCTTTCAGCGCGCCCAGGATTTTCTCTTCCTCGGCCGCGGCATTCACTACCCCATCGCCCTCGAAGGGGCGCTCAAGCTAAAGGAAATTTCCTATATCCACGCCGAAGGCTATCCTGCCGGCGAGATGAAGCACGGTCCTAATGCATTGATCGACGAGAATCTTCCTGTGGTCATCGTCGCGACACGCGATGCCAACAACCCCGGCTCAATGCTGCGCTTCGAGAAGACAATGTCAAACTTGAAAGAAGTGAAAGCGCGCTCCGGCGTCGTGATTGCGCTCGCCACGGAAGGCGACGAAGAAATCAGAGAAGCCGCTGATCACGTCCTCTACGTTCCCGCCGCGCCGGAAGAACTCTCGCCAATTCTGGAAATCGTCCCTCTACAGTTGCTGGCATATCACATCGCGGTGCGGCGCGGCTGTGACGTCGATCAGCCGAGGAATCTGGCCAAGTCCGTCACTGTGGAGTAGCAAGGCTGTCCGCCGGCGAGTCTTGTTTGGCTTGCATCGCGCGCCGCAACAGCCACAAAACCCACGTGAACTTCGCGATTGCCGCAAGCCAAACCGCGAACGCAGTCTCCACCACCCACCCCGGCGCGGCCCCCACCCTCCTCAGCAGAAAAGGCAGCAAATTCCAAGTCGTGATGTGAACGTAATCCCAGGGGTCCTGCCTCATGGATTCATTGTTTAATCCCCAGGCCTGCATCTTGCCCAAGGCAAACGCCGAGATGTTTTCAAAGCGCAACGCAATCACGAACGTGGGATGACCCATGGTCTCCATCTGATAAATCTCCAGCGGCAACCAGAAGGCAAGCGAGGCCAGTTGAATGGTCAGGCTGCACGCGACGATCACCATCCCGCCTCGCCACACCCACACCCCCACATCGGCTCGATACCGCAGCAACAACGGAACCGCCAGCATCGCCGCCAGTTCCACCGACGTCGAAACGTAACGATCGCCCCAGGCAAAATCCCCCGCCCAGTAGGTATACCTCGCATAAAAACAGATATAGCCGAGGAGCAGCAGAATTGAAGCCACGCCATAAGCGCGGATCTCTGGCGGCAAGCGCTTCCACAGCGCCACCAGCAGCAAAATCGCGAGTAACAGCAGCGGATCAAACAGAAAAATCGACTTCTCCGGCTTGAACAACGGACCGAGGAAGCCCTCGTAGAAATGAGTACTCCACGGAAAGTTCGCGGGCAGCGTCGGATCCATCAATCGCTGCTCCTTGGCAAACAGCGATACGTAAGTGTTGGTAAACGATCCGAAGCGGTAGTACTGATAAAGCCGGTCGACCAGTAGAAAGAACGCATACACCGGCGCAGCAACTTTGCAGTAATCCAGCAACCGCCGCCACAGTTCGCGCCCTCGCACCCGTTCAAACCAGAGCACGAGCAGCACAAAGAAACCCGCAGCAATTAGGTCGAGGCCGGTCGTGAGCCGCGTCAGCAAGTTCAGCCCAAGCGCAGCGCATCCCACCACCAACGCCCGCCTGCTCCCCGTCCGCAGCCATTCATATTGAAAAGAGAATCCGGCCAGCGTCAGCAGCATGATGTAATTGTTCTCCATCATGTTCTGCGTGTAATGCAGGTGCGTGGTGCAAAACAGCAGCGCCAGCACTCCCAGCACGGACTCCCGCACGCTGAAGCGCAACTGGCGAGGCAGTCGAAAGCTCAGCATCGCCGTCAGCACATTCACCAGAATGCCAGTGCTATAGCTGACCACAATGCTGCGCACCGCCGGATCGTCACCATATTCGGAAAAGATCTGCCAGTGCGCGATCCACGTGCCGACAAGATCGGCTGGCAGCATCAGCAAAGACTGTCCAATGCCGTACCAGCTGTAGAGCCGTCCGCCGCGGCCGTGCAGGCCGAACTCGGGATACTCGTTGGGAAATACCTGTGGCTCGGAGGTCCACAGCCAGTGGGTGGTTTGCAGACGATGCGTAGTGTCACTTGTTCCAAGTTCGCCGGACTGTACCACAAATGCCAGCAGACCCGCGACCAGGCAGAGCAGCACGACCGGATCAGCCAACCAGCGACGAAGGCGCGAAGTCATCGCTTTGGATGGTAAATCCAAAACGACATTTTTCTCGGTGAGTTTCCCGAAATTATATCTTTGACAAAACTGCGCTCTGCAACTAATTTGGACAGCGAAACCTATGACTCCATCGCCAATGACCCGCGCAATATTCTTCGTTCTGCTAACGGCCACAATTGCAGCAGCCGGCGAACAGCCCTCTTATCAACAAGGAACGATCACTCAGAACTTTTCCGGCCCACATAAGTACTACGAATTAAGAGGGCCCGCCGCATCTTACTATGAGATCAACCGTTGCGGTGACTTCCAGACAGGACAAACCGTGGATTACCGGGTTGAGGACCCGAAGATCTACATACGCCGGGAGGGCGGGAAAGACTATAAGTGCACTATAGAAGTGCGTGGAGGTGTCAGCACGGACACCGCCGCCGCCGCTCCCGTCTATCAGCAGGGGACGATCATGGGTTTTGACATCCGGCGCGATACCAGCGTCTTTGGCGGAGGTGGTGGTGGCAATGGCACTCCCGGTTCGCCCGTCTCAACCATGACCCGCCGCGCAAAGGTTTACGAATTGAAAGGTGCCAGCCTTATCTACAAAGTTGACTACTGCGGCTCTTTTCAGGCCGGGAAATTTGGGGTCGGAGAGACCGTGGACTATCGGGTCGACGGGGAGAGGCTCTATATACGCCACGACGGAGGCAAAGAATACAGTTGCAAAATAGAGGGCACCAGGGCTGTAGAGGGCGCCAAACCAGACGCTTCCGCGACCAAGCCCTAGCAGCGACCTTCCGCTACTTCAAGGCGACGCCATAGAGATAGTCGTACGTACCCATCTGCCCCAAGGCCACACTCGCGCTGAAGGATGCGAACAGCATTGATTTATCCATGAACGTGACGAACACATCCTGCTGTATTCCGCTTGTGGTCACGCGAAAAGTGAATAGTCCGTAGCAGGGATCTTGCAACTCACCGGCGCTTCCGTAGAGATATGGAACGTCCGCCACGGGAGTGAGAGTCGCCTGAACAATTGTGTTCCCCTGAGGGCCGCTTACCGTGACTTGCCCGCCGGCTGTGACTACAAGCACCGCGTTGCCCAGGCTCGGGGTTCCGGTCTCAACGTTGTTCATCCCCGTGCTGGCGCCCGTCTTCTGATAGTAGATCGCTTTGTAAGTGCCTGCGAACGATGGATCGAAATCTTTGCTCGCCGCTTTCTTCAAACCCAAGATGGCTCCGTTGGGCGAATCCACCGCAAAAACTCCGTTCTCCGTGCCGAAAATGTAGTCGACGCCACTCCCCTGCTCCGTAACTGTGAGAAACGTGCCGGAGGGATCGACCTTGGCTTGCGTGAGGTCAATCGTCCCGGTGTTGAAGGGACTTCCGGTTTGATTGCCCTGGTTGTACGCTCCGAAGGGCCAGAAGGATGAATTCGCTCCCAGACCCTGCGTGGTGATGGTGACTGATCCCACCTCAAGCCCTCCGGAAGACGTCCGGAATTGCATGTAGTTGTACGATTTCCCGCCAAAAGTGGCCATCGAGATGGGGCCGCTCTCCACGGCGGTTATCAGTGCAGGAGTATTCAAGCCCGGCCCGGTCTTCGCGGCTTGAATTACCATCGCATAGTTCGGCACCTCATAGGCCGCAACCAGATTGCCATTGGGATCACTCAGCGTGTAGGTTCCGTCTGAGTTCACGGTGAAAGGCACGGTCCCGCTATCGCCGTTCGACACATCCGTGTAAGCGATGGTGCCCGCGGCAGAGTTGATAGTGATGGTCATGAAATCGCCGACCGACGCCGTGCCGTGATAGACACGCGAGGACGGCGTAGCCATGGTCGTGCGCGGAGTCGTGCTGCAACTGATCATCAGAAGTGTCGTGAGTAATGCAAATGCTTTGCGATTTCGCATAAGAGAATCCTCATTGCGCGCTGGTCTGCGCATTAGAGAATGAATCGGCACTAAATGGTGGACCCGTGAGCGCGGAACATCTCTCAACGGATAATCTTGAGTAACCTTCCCGGTGGCAAGCTGAGTTACCCATTCTCGACAACTAATTTGGTTCTAACGCGGTAGACTGTATCGGGAAAAATTCATGCCCCCATGTTCATCCTGCGGCACCGACGTACCGGCAAGCGGACGCTTCTGCTCGTCCTGCGGAGCGCCCACCAGCAACACGGACGACGTCGCCACGCTCGACTTCGCCACCGCGATTTCGCTGCTGCCGCCTCGGCCCGTTTCTGCAATTTCATCGCGGCCGTCAAGTTCCGCCGATTACCAGAGTGAAGGCCGTTTCCTCCCCGGCCGGCTCCTGGCCAGCCGATACCGGATCATTGCGCTGCTGGGCAGAGGCGGCATGGGCGAGGTATATCGTGCCGACGATCTCACGCTCGGCCAACCGGTGGCCCTCAAGTTTCTGCCTGACGAGGCCGCGCGCGATCAAGCCCTGTTGGAGCGTTTCAAGAATGAGGTGCGCATTGCGCGGCGTGTCTCTCATCCCAACGTTTGCCGCGTCTACGATGTGGGTGACGTGGAAGGCCACACCTTCTTCACCATGGAGTATGTCGATGGCGAAGACCTGGCTTCCCTACTCCGTCGCATCGGCCGTCTGCCCGAAGATAAAGCCCTCGACATCGCCCGCCAGCTCTGCGCCGGACTCGCCGCCGCCCACACCAAGGGAGTCCTCCATCGCGACCTGAAGCCCGCGAACATCATGCTGGACGGCCGCGGGCAGGTGGTGATCACCGATTTCGGTCTGGCCGGAGTTGCCGATCAGATTCAAGGCAATGAGGTCCGCAGCGGAACTCCTGCCTACATGGCGCCCGAGCAGCTCGCCGGCAAGGAAGTCAGCACCCGCAGTGACATTTATTCTCTCGGCCTGGTGTTGTACGAAGTCTTTACCGGCAAACGCGCTTTCGCCCCGGGCGCGCTTGGCGACGGAACACCGAGCCGGCCGTCGTCGGTGGTTAAGGATCTCAATCCGGTGATCGAGCGCGTAATTCTTCGCTGCTTAGAGGAAGAACCTTCGGCGCGTCCCGCCACAGTTCTCAGCGTGGCCGCTGCCCTGCCCGGCGGAGATCCACTGGCGGCAGCTTTGGCGGCAGGTGAGACTCCCTCGCCCCAGTTGGTGGCCGCATCTGGCGAAACTTCCGGCCTGCGTCCACGAGCCGCCGTGGCCTGCCTCGTCGCCGTGCTTTTGGCTTTGGGTTTGGTCAGCTTCCTCGGCGTCCACTACAGCGCGCTGGGAAAAATGCGTCTGGAACTCACGCCGGAAGTCCTCAGCCAAAAAGCGCGCGAGCTCATCGCCCGCCTCGGATATCCCGGACGCCCCGCCGACAGCGTTTTCGGCCTCGATTTCGACAGCGACTTCGAGGACTCCGTGGAGAAAAACGACAAGCCCCACCCCGACTGGGACGCCGTGCTGGCGGGACGGCCCTCCCTGCTTCGCTTCTGGTACCGGCAGAGTCCTCAGGTCATGTTGGCGCAGGGCTATCAGGATCAGTTGCTCAATCCCGGGATCGTCTCTCCGGACGATCCTCCGACCGTTCTTTCGGGAATGATCGACCTCGAACTGGATGGCCAGGGAAATCTCATCCGTTTCCAGGCAATCCCTCCTCAAAAAGAGGATTCGATGCAAGCCTCCGCGGCGTTCGACTGGAATGTTCTGTTCACCGCCGCGGGTCTTGATCACGCGAAGTTTCAGAAGACGGAACCTGCCTGGAACTCGCTGGCGAGTTCCGATGTGCGCATGGCGTGGACCGGAACCTTGCCGGGAACGAAGTGGCCGCTGCGCGTGGAAGCGGCGTCGTTGCACGGCAAGCCGGTCTTCTTCTCGACGATTGGCGACTGGACCAAGCCCGATCGCATGAAGAGTCCGGAGGATTCCACGGGGAAGAAAGTGCGTCAAGTCCTCGCGTTGACTTTGCTGATGTTTTCGTTGGGCTCGGCTCTTTATCTGGCGCGCCGGAATTACCGCCAGGGACGCGCCGACCGCGAGGGCGCATTCCGCCTGGGAGTAGTAATGTTCGTGCTCGAGATCGTTCTCTGGCTCTGCCGCGGACATCTCGTTCCGGGCATCGAGACCTTCGGATTGTTCGTCCTGGCGATCAGCACCGGGCTGTTTGTCTCCGGCACCACGTGGCTGTTGTATCTCGCGCTGGAACCGTGGGTGCGGAAGCGTTGGCCGCAAACCATTATTTCCTGGAGCCGTTTGCTCTCGGGACAATGGCGCGATCCACTGGTGGGCCGCGACATTCTATTCGGAGTAATGCTCGGCGTGACCTGGATTCTTATTTTCCAAATCCGCTCCCTCCGGCTGATGCATCTGGGAGCGCCGCCAGGACTGGGTTCTTCCGAATATCTTCTGGGTGGGCGCTCTGCGCTCGGCGCCTGGTTGATGCAGATTCCGATTTCGATTCTCGGCACCCTGCAATTCTTCTTTCTGCTCCTCGGACTGAAAGTCTTGTTGGGGTTCCTGTTTTCGCTGCTCGGGCTGAAGTTTGCGAAAAGTACGGACTGGCTGGCCGCCATCGTCTTGGTCGCCATCTTCGCACTTCCCCGCGGACTCACCAGTTCACACGTGGCGGTGGAATTGCCCACGCAAATTCTGGTCTATGCCATCGCCGTGATCATTGTGTTGCGCTTCGGTCTGGTACCGCTGGCCTGCGCCATCTTCACCGTCAACATGCTGGCCAACGTTCCGTTCACGGCCGATACTTCGGCGTGGTACATGACGACCTCCGCTTTGGCGCTGCTCAGCGTAGTGGCGATGGCCGGCTGGGGCTTCTACCACTCGCTCGGCGGCGAGCCGATTTGGCGGCCGGAGATTGAGTAGGAAGAACCAGTTCTCAGTTTCTGGTTTCTGGCTCTTGCTTCTTAGTTCGAGCTGGGCTGGAGGCTCCTGCTTTTGGGTGGCGCAGTGCTTTAGCGTTGCGATTCAGTCTGTTAAGCCAGCCCGGCTCTAGCCACTGAGGTGCGGCCGAACCGCTGGGTAGCGCCCCTCCCCCCTTCTTGCATAATCTTTGGAATCATCACCTTAAGGGAAATTCCACGTAAGATCTACTTGTCAAATAACTTAGATGCTAAAGTCTTTCAAACCAAGGACTTAGCGGCGCTACGAACTGATTCGCGTTACCATCATGTCCTCGACCATCATGGCAGGATTTGAATTGGGCACAAGGTCAGATGTCACATGGGCTGGCTGTGGAAAAACGGAGCTGCCTCAAACGTAGTGTGCCACAGTTATAGACATGTAGACACATTAGTTAGAGATATCAGTTATTGACATTAGCTATTGACATTAGCTATATGCAGCAGCTAATATCAATAAATGGAAAAGTCATACGTGAAGCCGGAGGAAGTACTCTCTCCTCGGGCCCGGGTGCGCGGCGTCGTCGAGGTCATTCACGATCCCGGAGCGGATCGGATGAGCGTGGCGAGAATCCTGTGGGATGGCGAGGAAGTGATTGCCACGCGCTGGAACGGGAACGCCGAGCAGCCGTTGGGTAATCCAGTTTCGCGGGGACACGCCACTTGGTTTGTGGTCGACGGATACGCTGCGACTAGCGTTGAACAGGCCGCACGATTAGCGGCTGAGGCGTCGCCCAATGGCCTGGTCGCGCAATACCGGGCGATGGCCAGCGACTTGGAACGCGAGCACGAGGCCGAAGAGTGGACTGAGGGCTTAATCGGCGATGCATCCACGCAGGGGTGAAGTCTGGTGGGTCTCGTTCGATCCGTCGCTGGGCGGCGAGATCCAAAAGACGCGCCCTGCGATCATCCTCAGCAATGACGCAGCGAACACGGCGCTCAATCGCGTGATTGTCGTTCCCATCACAAGCCAGGTAGCCAAGGTCTATCCCGGAGAAGCGCTGGTGACCGTCAACGGCGAGCCGCGCAAGGCGATGGCCGACCAGATCATGACCGCGTCAAAGCAGAGATTAAAGAGCAAGCTCGGAGCGCTGTCGCGAGCTGACATGATAGCGGTGGAGAACGCCGTGTTGATGCAGATGGGAATGCGGCGGTGAAAGTGGTGGTTTCAGCTGACGCGTGGGTCGAGGAGGGGATTATCGCGCCGCGCGCTCTTCTCTTACCAGGCGCGCAGTGTTGACGGCAGTCGTTACTGCTTTGCGCGCGCGTAAACGGTCGCGAAATTCTGACAGAGTCGGCCGCTTGGCCGGAGCCGATACGGTTATCTGATCTGGCGTCGGGAAACAAGGAACGAGCCGCAGCGTTAATCCTGCGGCTCGTGGAGGAGAGTCCAACTAATCGGGCCATTTGGCTATCCGCTGGCCCGCGCTTCCGTTAAGGGAGTGGGGGATGTAAATAGTGGCCACGGTCACGAGGAGATTTCACTTCCTCAACCCGAATCGGGTTCTGCTCTGCGTAGGCATCGTGGCGAACGCCGGTCACTTGCCAGGAGACCTTCACCTCCGGTTTGTTGGTACGAATCGTGAACTGATTGTTGTGTATTTCCTTTGCGATGGTGGCTTGCGCGAATGTGCCCATGGCGGTGAGTTGATATCGGAAGTCCTTGTTCAACGCCTCAAAATACTTCGGCAGGGTCACGACCGCCAAGCCGCGCCTGTCGGTCGTAGCGTTGCCGTTATAAACGTTCATCATATCCGGCGATTCCACGAACGAATGGTAAAGATACTTGTTCGCCGGATCCAGAGGATGATCGATTTCAAATGTTCCGCTACCCTTTGACAGGCTGCCGACAATGTGGATACTGCCTGGGTCTACCCACTGCAGGGCTGTAGAAGTGGCGGCGTTGGTGGGGCTGGTGGAAACTACCGCAGTGTTGCTGGCTGGGGTGGTGACGTCTCCCAACAAGTAAAACCCGAGGTTTGAGCCTTTAATCTCGTTTCCGGTGACAGTATCGTCCAGTATTTGGTTGTTTACGGAGGCGTTGTTGATTCCCACCAGCATTACGTCGCCAACGGGATCGCTGGTTGAGCTTTGGATCAAGACGTCCCAGTTCGATTGGTTGTCGGAGATATTGACGTTCTGCACCTGCACGTTGGCGGTGCCGTAACTACTGGCAGTGTCGCCGATCTGAATACCGGGACCAAAAAACTCCACGTGGCTGTTCGTGAACTGGGTCGGACTCCCGTAGATAAGGACTCCCGGTCCGGTTATCCCCGAACCACTCATAAATCCGGAAACAGTGAAGTTGTCGAAGCCGCGGACAACATAGCCCTTGTTCTGGCCATCGACCTGTAGCCCCACGGCACTGCTGCAGGCCGTAGTGCAAGTGCTGAATTGGATACTTACATTGCGGTAGGGACCGCTGTTGCCAGCGCCCCCGGTGACCACAGAGGAGTTGGTTGTGATGTGAACTCCGATGGCCGGCGCGTTGAAGACGATAATGTTTTCGGCATAGGAAGCCTCCTCGGCTGAATCATTCAGGAGCCCGACGCACTCGGCTGTGCCCACGCAGTCGATGGTGAGATCCGCCACCTGAGATTGATAGGCTTTAGTCGCTGCACTGTCTGGGTTGCCCAATTGGACTACCGGCGCGCCTGTTGTTGGGAAACTAGAACCTGCATAAATGAGAGTGAGTTGAGTTCCGCTGCCCGTTCCCTGTCCACCTTGGGAGCCGATGCCTTGAACACGCACCCGGCTTGGAATGTTCCAGGTTACGTTTGTGGCGATTTGCACATTCCCCAACAAGAGCACGCCGTACCTGGGTTTAGGTGTCAAGGCAGGGAAAGGCGAGGCCGCGCAGGTCTGCGCTCCAATAAAGGCGCGCGCATCGACAATGACTCCGGGATTGGCATTTGGAAAAGAGTTCCACGCGGCGAGGATTCTGGCACACATATCGCCCGTGGAGCTGAAAACGAAGGCATCGATGTAGGAGGCGGAGGAGTTTGCGGTGGAAGCGCCGGTAGCAACTACGGGTTGTCCGTCTTTGCCAAGGGTTATTTGGCCCTCAGAGGCCATAGGCAACGCGCAAAGGAAGGTCGTGAGCGCGACGATTGTGTACAAACGGCAAAACGGGTGCGAACTTGGGTTTTTCATGGGTGATCTCCTTCTTGTCGAACCGTTGTTCTTGTTTGGGTAGTGGCTTGATGGTCCGCGGCGCTGGGGACCGATGTGCGCGAAAGCCTTTGCGAGGTTTCGTTATGTCGAAAATCTATCGCAGAGGTGTGAACGTGTGAGGAATGTTAACGCCGTTGCGGCGCGTATGGAGGATTTTCAACTATCCGTTACGAAAACCGAACAAGACGAAGCGGGAGATGTGATTGGGAAGAGCGTCGGTGGCTGTTCCGCTGCTCCACCCAAAGGCAGTTTCGAGCAGGCGGAGCAGCACTTCCTCGACGCTGCTGGAGCCGGTGGCCTGGGGTTGCTTTCTGATTCTGGCCTCCAAGGATGCGTCGCGGATTTCGATGGTCATGACGACTCCTTGGGTGGTGAGAAGGGCGGAACCCGGCTGATATAATAAATGGTGTTATGACCTCCTCGTTCGATCTGCTCATCAATATGACGGGCGCGATTCGCGCCCACCGCCATAAGCGTAGCCGTTAACGTTTTCCTCGGGTTTTGTAATTCTCTCGGACACAGTAATGGCGCGACTCGTCCCAGTGCGCGCGAACAATCTCGTCAATTGGAGGTATTCATGAGTAGTAGCCGTGCGCGGTTAAATCGGCCCCCAAAAATCGGCGGCACAACTTCGGTGTTCTGTGATGAAGCTGGGTTCACCGGCAATAACCTGCTCGACGGCGAGCAGGAGGTCTTCGCCCTTGCTGGCGTTGCGATTGGGGAAGATCAAGCCCGAGAAGTTGTGGATCGGACTATTCGCGACTTCAGACTGCAGGGCTCCGAGCTCAAGGGCAGCCGTTTACTCAAAACCCCGCAGGGACAGCATGCGATTACATCCGTTCTGAAATCGTGCGCTGAGAACACGCGGCTGGTGACCCATCTTAAGAAGTTCGCCTTGGCTTGTAAGTTCTTCGAATATATTTTCGAGCCAGCGTTAGCTGAACAGAACTCGATCTTCTATGGCTGCGGCTTTCACCTCTTCGTCGGAAACCTGCTTTGGGCGATGCTCCGCACTCAGAATGCTTCCGCTGAAAGCATTTTTGAGGAATTTTCAAAGTTTACCCGCGAAGGCAACATCGCGGCACTTGAAAAACTGTTTCCGAATAACGGTTTGATCGTGAATTTGGAGACGGATCCCTTGGCCGCCATATCCCTGTTTGCGATGATCAACCGAGGCGCCATCCAGGAGGAGATTGAGTCTATTCACGGAAATCGCTCGACGCCAAGTTGGGTTTTGGATTTGACGACCACCTCCCTCTTCAGTGTTCTTCGGTATTGGGGGGAGGCATACGACGAACTCGATGTATTTTGTGACAGGTCTAGACCGTTGGAAACGGAGATTGACATCCTGAGGGCCATGGTCGGGCGACGAGATAACTTTCGAATGCAGATGTTTGGAAAGGAAACTCAGTTCACCTTCAATCTGGTCCGCGAGCCCAGCCTAGTCGATTCTAGGCTCTATCCCGGCGTGCAAATTGCGGATGTGTTTGCTTCCGCGGTTGCCAGAGCTTGGCAACAGACATTCCGGGCAAGTGCGGATTCCATTGAAAAAGACTGGCTGGCGATTACGAGGGGGTGCCACCTGGACGACAACATTTGGCCAGATCTCGAGGCTATCGATCTCCGCAAGAGGAACGGTTTTGTGAATGTCCTCGTCCTACTTGAGTTGGCGGAGAGAAGCGTCAAAAAGGAGAATTTCTTCCGGGGAATGCCCGAATTCATAGCCGCCGCTCATGCTAACTTTGCAAGTTATAAGCGCACTCTGGGAGGTAAGAGGCGTCGGCGAAGATCGGGCTGAGCGAGCGCCCGCGAATTCTCGATACCTTTCCCTCCCATCCCGCATCTAAACCTTGACAGCATCCCACTCAGGTCTTAGCATGGGAGCGTTGGCAATCATAAGCGCATTGATTCCAAAGCACTTATCTGATTCAAGAAAGCTAACAGGAGACGACTATGGCCAAGATTATTGGAATTGACCTTGGGACCACCAATTCTTGCGTGGCGGTGATGGAGGGCGGCGAGCCCAAAGTGATCGCGAATGAAGAAGGAGGGCGGACTACTCCGTCCGTGGTTGGTTTTACCAAGACCGGAGAGCGGTTGGTGGGGCAGGTGGCGAAGCGGCAGGCGATCACCAATCCGGAGAACACGGTTTATTCGATCAAGCGCTTTATGGGGCGGCGCTTCAACGAAGTGACGGAAGAGATCAAGATGGTGCCCTATAAGGTGGTGCAGTCGGGCGACCACGTGGCGGTACTGGCGCAGGGCAAGGAGTACACGCCTCCCCAGATTTCGGCGCTGATTTTGCAGAAGCTGAAAAAGGCGGCGGAAGACTATCTCGGCGAGAAAGTGACCGAAGCGGTCATTACCGTTCCGGCTTACTTTAACGACGCGCAGCGGCAGGCCACCAAAGATGCCGGACAGATTGCCGGGCTCGAAGTGAAGCGCATTATCAATGAGCCTACGGCGGCTGCTTTGGCTTATGGGCTCGACAAAACTAAAGACGAGATGATCGCCGTCTACGACTTTGGCGGCGGAACTTTTGACATCTCGGTACTGGAAGTGGGCGAGGGCGTGATTGAAGTGAAGGCCACCAACGGTGACACGCACCTGGGCGGCGACAATCTGGATCAGCGGCTGGTCGACTGGCTGATTGATGAGTTCAAGAAAGATGAAGGGCTCGACCTTCGCGGCAAAGGGAACGAGATGGCCTTGCAGCGGCTGCGCGACGCGGCTGAGCGGGCGAAGATTGAGCTTTCTACCACGATGGAGACCGAGATCAACCTGCCGTTCATCACGGCGGACGCCTCGGGTCCAAAGCATCTGGTGAAGAAGCTGACGCGGGCCAAGCTCGAGGGGATGGTGGAAGACATCATTCAACGCTCGGTAGGGCCGTGCAAGCAGTGCATGAAGGATGCAGGCGTGGACGCCAGCAAGATTCAGGAAGTGGTGCTGGTCGGCGGACAGACTCGTATGCCGCGCATTCAGGCGCTGGTGAAGGAGCTGTTTGGCAAGGAAGGCCACAAGGGAGTGAATCCTGACGAAGTTGTCGCGATCGGCGCGGCGATTCAAGGTGGCGTGCTTGGCGGCGAAGTGAAAGACCTGCTGCTGCTGGACGTGACTCCGCTGTCTTTGTCGATTGAAACTCTGGGCGGCGTGGCTACGCCGATGATTCCGCGGAACACGACGATTCCTACTAAGAAGACGGAAACGTTCTCGACCGCGGCGGATAATCAGACCTCGGTTGAGGTGCATGTGCTGCAAGGGGAGCGTCCCATGGCAGCGCAGAACCGGACTCTGGGCAAGTTCCACTTGACCGGGATCCCGACGGCTCCGCGTGGAGTGCCGCAGATCGAGGTGACGTTCGACATCGACGCCAACGGCATCCTGAACGTGACCGCGAAAGATACGGCGACACAAAAGGACCAGAAGATTACGATTACGTCGTCCTCTGGACTGTCGAAGGAAGAGGTCGAGCGCATGGCCAAGGAAGCGGACGCGCACTCGGCTGAGGATAAGGCTCAGCGCGACGCGATCGACGCCAAGAACCAGCTCGACAGCATGCTGTACAACGTCGAGAAGATGCTGCGCGAGAACGGGGACAAGATCTCCGGCGCGGAGCGTGGAGACGTTGAGAACGCAGTGGCCGATGCCAAGAAGGCGCTGGAATCGAACGACAAGGCGCAGATGGATAAGGCTCGCGAGACGCTGACCAAGGCTTCGCACAAGCTGGCCGAAGAGATGTACAAGGCAGCGCAGGCGAAGGGTCCGGGGGCGGGCGGTGCTGCTCCGACGGACGGAGCTGGAGCGGGCGCGGGCAGTAATGGTGGCGGTCAGAAGAAAGACGAAGGCGTGATCGACGCTGAGTACGTGGACGTGGAAGACAAGAAGTAACGACGAACGCATTGGCCACGGATCTTCGCGGATCGGCACGGATCAAAATCCGTGAGAATCCGTGAGATCCGTGGCTGGCTTTTAGGTCTGGGTTCATGGGAGGCGAAGTGGATTTTCAGGTGAATGGGGAAACTTATTTTTTGAGCCTGGCCGAGGATGAACGGCGCTGGCTGGTTCTGGTGGAAAGCGCCACGGGGACGCGGGACGTACCTGTCTATGTGGACGATGCGGAGTCTGACGATTTCAAGCTCGTCGTGGACGATAAGGAGAGGCGAAAGATTCTGAATTAGACTCGGGTTGCAAGTGATTCGATTTTCAGATTGCGCTCGTCAGATTGCGCTCCATGGCAACCACCCCTAAAAAAGACTATTAC
>DATMQT010000001.1:0-102946 GCA_035566655.1 Candidatus Dormiibacterota bacterium | reverse complement strand
GTACGGCCGCCGCATGCAGAGAAAGATCGAATCTATTCCCACTGTGGCCATGAGGAAGCTCTCTAGTTGGCATTGGCCGGGAAACATTCGTGAGCTGGAGAATTTCATCGAGCGTTCAGTGATCCTTACACATGGCACGGCCCTGCGAGCTCCGATTGGTGAACTGGGCCACAATGGCAGGTACGCTCAGGTGGCGGGTACGCGTGAAACCCCTGAGCGGGACGAGATCGTCCGCATCCTGAAAGTCACAAGGGGGCGCGTAGGAGGCCCGGACGGGGCGGCGGCACGTATGGGGATCAAACGAACAACGCTGATCTCACGGATGAAGAAGCTGGGCATCCATGGCGCAAGGTATCGTGAGCCTGTATCAGGCGCTGCTGCTTGAATAGTTTTTCTCCTGTGATTGGTAATGGGATCGGAAGTCGGCGTATCGGAACAATTGCTCCATTTTCGGTGAGGGCGGTTAACTGGACTTGGCTCGGATGCATGATCCGCATAATTCCTAGTTATCCAAACCAACTCAGCATGCCAAGTGGACATGGTCATGCGAACCATGACACACACTTGGCGCACTAAACTCAGTCTGTGGTCGCCAAAACTGACACATCTGGC
This sequence comes from Candidatus Dormiibacterota bacterium, assembly GCA_035566655.1. GTDB lineage: Bacteria > Acidobacteriota > Terriglobia > Terriglobales > Acidobacteriaceae > Sulfotelmatobacter. Next base: position 102,334 of record DATMQT010000001.1, on the reverse strand, counting down.
TTGCCGACAGTCAGTCGTCCATATTTACCAGATCGAAAATGCGAGCGACATCGGACACTCAACGCGCGCGCACCCAGGAGGCTCGATGTTGGCAGATCGTTCGCGCAGATAAAATGTCTAGCTTATTCGGCTACCCCAGACCCGCTTGCTCAGACTCCCGTCCTCTATTACTTCACCGACAAAAGCGACATTCCTATACCGGTCTTGGCTGGATCCTGCAGCAAGGCCGGGAGCTGCCCTTAGGAAACCGGTTCTGGGACTCCGGGAAACGCGGCAATTTCGGCGACGGATTGTGCCGCTCTGATCTCCTGCGGAGTCCAAGGCACAGAACGCTCGCGAGTCGGGAAGGGTAGTGGTATTTCTTCGCCGGATTCGCTTTGGGCCGGACTCCGGCCCAGATAGCATTTTACTGTTACTGTCTGCTCCACGGTTTGACCGTCAGCCGAGTCGGACGAAACGTGAGAGAGCTACTTTCCGAATTTGAATTTCAATTTCGTCAGCATCGCTGGCAGTCCGATGCACCCAACGCCGACATCATGGCATATGTTCGGAATCTTCGGAGTCAGAGACGCGGAAACAACTCGATTCTCATTTGAGACCGCCGTGCCACCATCACACTGCGCGTGGGCGATTATCCAAACCAGAACGCTCGGATCAGGTATCGTGTGCCCAGCAGTCGCATAATTGAATTCGATGTCCGCGCTGACCACTCGGTGAAAACCTACATTATGAGCACGAGGGGACTGAACGAATTCGATGAAGGGCTTAAGAAATTTCGATATTACGGTGGGTTCCAGGACCCAACGAAGAGACACCACCATCAAAAACTGATCTTGCCCTTCGACGGCCATTGGTGGCTGATGATTGTCAATCCCAGCGGGAGCCGTTCTGTCGAAGTGGAGTATGAAGTTTCTTTCTAGGGAATGGTTTGGTGCCTCAAGATCAACAGCTGTTTGCGCTGTGTTCCACTCTTACAGAAGAGGGCCTTGCTTTTCTCAAACAGTATCTCTTCAAAAGCGTCATCTACGGAACAATGAGGATTTGCCCACCAGCTGTTCTCGCACACAGTTGGCCTACAAGGAGCAGGGAGCAAGCGGCTCCTTCGCTGCTCTAAAAGACTAGTTGGCTGGGCGTGCAGTCCAAAGAGAAAAGTATCTCCGCAAAGCGCGCTCGGCAAACCGCGAATGAATGGAGATTCTCAGGATTCCTGCCCATGCTTTTCCGCACGACTTCCGCCGCTTGGCGGAAAAACAGATTTCCATCTGTGCGATCTTTTCCGAGTTGTCTTTGCCCATGGAGATGTTTTGCCTCGGTAGAGATCTAGTCGACCGGACAGCTAAAGGACAGGCGAGGCTTTCGACGCTTGTAACCTGCGCCCGGCGTACGAAGTCCGGGTCTCGTGTCTATTTGATTGGCCGGGAACCCGTGATGAGGATATCCACGAGTCTCTTGGCGCTTTGCTGCCAGTCAGGACCGGACGCTACATGGGAGACGCCGATTAGTGCGCGGAGCAGATCGAATGGCTCCAGATCCCCACGAATGTCGCGGCTCTCGATTGCGCGCTTCACCAATGAATCAATCGCTCCCTGGATCTGACCCCGTGAACCTTCATACAGCTTCGAGGGACCACCGACGAGCGAGTTCAATGCGGGGGCGATGATCTGCTTCGTTGCGATGTAATCCACGAACAACAGCATCCAGGCCCGTAACGCTTCAACCGGGGCCATGGCGTCGGAGAATTTCCGCTCTGCTCTCGCTAGCCTTTCTACTTCAGTCCGATAGACTGCTTCGATGAGTGCGTCTCGCGTAGGAAAGTGGCGATACAGAGTTCCCGCTCCAACACCTGTTTCTTTGGCGATGTCGTCGAGGCTGGCGTTTGCGCCGGACCGAGTAAACGCCTCCTTCGCCACCTCCAGAATGCGCTCGCGGTTTCGCTGCGCGTCGGTGCGCGGTTTTCGTGGGGCAATTTTCTGATTCTTGGGCATAAAAAAATTTGCAACCGGAGGTAGTCTCCGGTTATCTTATCTAGTGATTCGGAGACACTCTCCGTTTTAATCGGAACGCGGCGGCCTGTCAATAGCGGTCCCCAGCTCTTCCGGATTCGAGAGGTGAGGAATTTGAATCCACTCGCTCGTTATGAGCCATCGAAGAATTCTTATACTCCTACTCCTTGCCCCGACCTTATGAAGATGGCGGAGCGAGAGTTGTCAGCATTCTCCACCGCCGTCACACAGTCATTCGGGGCAGAACAGGCGAAACTCTCAGCAGAAGACTGGTTGCAGGAGTTGACCGAGATCGATGGTCTGCCCGCTTCAGCGCGCGAATGGCGATTGATCACTGCGAAGGCTTCGACTCGGCTCGCAAGCCGGGTAAGCGCTTCGCCCCTATCGACTGAACAAATTGTTTAGGAGGAAAAGAATATGCGTGCCTTTGTTACCGGTGCTACAGGCTTCATTGGTACGGCAGTCGTCCGAGAACTGATCGATGCTGGTCATCAGGTGCTCGGTCTTGCGCGCTCCGATGCGGCTGCCAAGTCGCTCGCCGGGGCTGGAGCCGACGTACATCGCGGTTCGCTCGAAGATCTCGAAAGCCTTCGCGGCGGCGCAGCGGCTGCCGACGGAGTGATCCACACCGCTTTTATCCATGATTTCTCAAACTATGGGCCTGCCGCCGAGGCGGATAGGCGTGCCATCGAGACTCTCGGCAGCGCGCTAGCGGGCTCTGATCGCCCGTTAATCATCACTTCCGGGACCTTGCTCGCCCAACGCCAAGGCTCGCTGGCAACAGAAGAGGATGCGCCCAATCCCAACTTCCCCCGCAAGTCGGAGGAGGCGGCGCTTGCGCTGGCGGCACGAGGAGTCCGCGCATCTGTGTTGCGGCTTCCCCCATCGGTCCACGGCAACGGTGATCACGGCTTTGTGCCGTGCCTGATCAACATTGCGCGTGAAAAGCGCGTTTCCGCATTCGTAGGCGACGGACTCAACCGCTGGCCCGCTGTGCATCGGTTCGATGCAGCTCACCTTTACCGGCTTGTGCTTGAGAAAGGTATTGCTAGTGCCGCGTATCACGGTGTCGCCGACGAGGGCGTACCGACGCGAGAGATCGCTGAGGTCATCGGACGGCATTTGAATGTACGCGTCGTCAGCAAGTCTCGCGAGGAAGCAGCCGATCATTTTGGTTGGATTGCTCACTTCTTTGGTATCGACGGTCCGGCTTCGAGCGCGCAAACACAGGCACGGCTGGGATGGCGGCCGGAACAGCCCGGGCTGATTTCCGACCTGAACGCCGACCACTATTTCGAACATGCTGCGCATGCCGTAGCGTTACACAGCTAGCGCGCGCCCGGATCCGTGAATCTCGCATCGAATGTGTCACTACAAGGAGGTAGGAAATGACGAACATAGTTGCAGCAATTTCACTTGGAGCAACTTCGACCACAGATGACGTTTTGTCCGGCGTGAATCTGAAGAGCAAACGGATCCTTGTAACTGGTGCTTCGGCCGGCCTGGGCGTGGAAACGGCGCGCTCCCTAGCCGCGCACGGCGCTCAGGTTGTAGGCGCGGCGCGGGATCTGAACAAAGCCAAAGCTGCAACCGAGCAGGTGCGAAAGGACGCAGCGGCCAATGCCGGAAGCTTCGAACTGGTTGAACTCGATCTTGGCAACCTGAAGAGCGTGCGTGCCTGCGCCGACCGGTTGCTGGCGAGAGGGGAGGCGTTCGATGTAGTCATTGCTAATGCCGGAGTGATGGCGACGCCGCTCGGCCACACAGTCGATGGCTTCGAAACGCAGTTCGGGACGAATCACCTTGGCCACTTTGTCCTGGTCAACCGGATCGCGTCGCTTATTCCTTCTGGCGGGCGGCTGATCAATCTTTCTTCTCTGGGTCACCGCTATTCCAATGTCAACCTCGAAGATCCCAACTTTGATCGGACACCGTATGAGCCTTTCGTGGCCTACGGAAGATCCAAAACGGCGAACATTCTCTTTGCGGTTGCCTTCGACAAACGCCATCGGGATCGAGGCGTACGCGCAGCTGCAGTGCATCCTGGAGTAATCCACACCGAACTGGGTCGCCACGTGGACGCCAGCCAAATCGAAAAGATTATTGAACAGAGGAATCAGCAACTCGCGGCGGAGGGCAAGGCGCTCTTTCAGTGGAAGACCATTCCGCAAGGGGCCGCAACTTCCGTGTGGGCCGGTGTGGTTGCTCGTGCCGACGAAATCGGTGGCCGATATTGCGAGGACTGCCATGTCGCTCATCCTGTGCCCGACAACGTACCCATCGATGCCATCACTGAAGGAGTGTGTGGATATGCGCTCGATGCAAACAACGCCGAGGCGCTCTGGAAGAAAAGTGGGGAAATGGTAGGCGAGTCGTTTTAGCTTTTCTCATCACTACCGAGGAACACCGCACCAGGAGGAATGAAAATGATTGAACAAAAAGACCTCGCCGGCACTTTCACTCTACTCGGCAAATCAATGACCTTAAACCGCATGGGCTATGGCGCCATGCAACTGGCTGGCCCGGGGGTCTGGGGACCGCCGAAGGATGTGAATGCCGCCATTGCCGTTCTACGAGAGGCGGTTGAGTCGGGCGTGAACCACATCGACACCAGCGACTACTACGGACCTCATGTGACCAATCAGCTCATCAAGCAGGCGCTCCATCCGTATGCCCAGGATTTCGTGATCGTCACCAAAGTAGGCGCTCGTCGAGGCCAAGACAAATCCTGGCATCACGCTCTTTCCCGCCAGGAACTAGAGGATGCCGTTCATGACAACCTGAGAAATCTTGCCCTCGACCATCTCGATGTCGTCAATCTTCGGGTCGGGGGAATCTCGGAACCGGGGCAGGAATCGATCGAGGAACCACTGACCGTACTAGCCGAACTCAAGCGCCAGGGACTGATCCGGCATATCGGTCTGAGCAACATTAGTCCCAAGCAGTTGGCTGAGGCTCGAAAAATCGCAGAGATAGTTTGCGTGCAGAACTTTTACAACGTGGCGCACAGGAATGACGATGCTTTCATCGACGACCTGGCCGCACATGGCATAGCGTATGTTCCGTTTTTCCCGCTGGGAGGTTTCACTCCATTACAATCGTCGGCGCTTGACGCAGCCGCAGCGTCGCTTGAGGCCACACCAATGCAGGTTGCGCTTGCCTGGCTTCTCCAGCGTTCGCCGAATATCCTGCTGATTCCTGGCACATCTTCCCTCGGACATCTGCGCGAGAATATTGAGGCTTCGATGCTTCAAATTCCCACTGAAGTGATTGCCGATCTCGACGCAATCGGCGGAAATGGCTGAAATGGGAGGCGACCGATCGACAACCTAGCGCCGCGCTCATTCAGATAAGTCCCCAGAGCGCTCTTGTGGCTACCGAACCATCTCGTTGGTTGCCCAACTCGGTCTCCAAGGTGCTGGCAGAAGTCAACTCGCCGTGGCCGAATCGCCCACCTTGTGATCGCATTGCATTCGCCTAGTGCCCTCCTCGAAACCGGACTGCGCGCGTGCCCTCCAGAGAAAAACCAGGACAAAGGTCCCCTTCGCTGTGAAGTAGTCCATTCTCTCCAGTCCGGTTTGTGGAGGAAATATTGCGAAATACGGGCATCTTTCGCATATTTCGGGGGAATGGGCGGCGGGATTTCTCTGCAGTTAACACTTGCTGGCGGAAGGAGAGGGATTCGAACCCTCGGTACGGTTTTGCCACGCTAAGCCTCGACGTGTTCGTAAGTTGCAGATAGCAAAAGCTTAACAGAGAATTTCACACTAAGACCCGACGTCAGAGCTTTGCAATTAGTCCGGTTTCGATTCGCCTTCCATTCGGACTTGAAAGCGAACGTCAGGCGATTCTGTGGCTTAAAGCGGTCGCCTCAGAACCTCTGCATCGGCCTAATTGGGTTTGCATGTGACTCCTCCCCTAGCGGGCAGTCATAAGGTCGAAACTTTCTCCGACAGAAAGAATTACTCGAGGAGCTGTTTCCTAATAATCTTCGACTTTCTTGCTCGCGCTTTCTTGGGCGTTGTGGCTCGACTTCCCACAAGCCGACTTCTGGACAGGACCTCATTGGGAAGTAGCAACGGGAGATCTCACCTGCTAATCTCGGTGACTTTTTCAACACCCACGCCTGTTTGCAATTATTTTTCTAGCGTGGCCTAAAGGCACAGGCCCTCGATCGAGAATGGTCCAAACGTGATCCTGTCCCGTACGGCGGTGCCATTCACTCGGAACCCGTGTCCCACACCTTGGGGTCGTTGCCCGCTCCGTCTGTCCGGTGCACACTGAGAACACGCGAAAACAGAACACTAATGCCCTGCCTCTTCTGCGGAACGGTCTGGGTCCAATCGGCACTATAGAGATGGGTGGAGCACGACCCGCCAGACGGTGTAGTGGCTATTGAAGCTCTACTACTTCGCCTTTTCCGTCATCGGGAATGGTGAGAGCTACTCTAGTTGTCGATAAATCTACAGCTGTATCTATACTTTCGCGTTTGAGGTGGACCCTGCGGTTTTTGGGCGACCATCCATAGATCTCGACGTGAATCTCCTGCCACCAGGCGGGATAAGAGCCCTCGTGTCTGCCTAGACGGAGGACCATGCGATCCGCGCTAACCTCACAGCGGAAATCCATTTGCAGACTGGCTCCCGTTTTGTAGGCGTAAGTCTTGCCGTCGTCCAGGTAGAGGTGGCCCGCGCAATTGTCGCCAGCATAGACACGCAGAGTGAGAGGGCCGTGAGGAGTCTCGTTAGTGCTTTGCACTAACGGCGCGATCGGCAGAATCGCACCCGCATGGACAAAAATGGGCAGTGACGCGAGTTCAGGGTGTACCCAAGTTGTGAGGGGTACCAAATCGGTCGGGCTCGGCGGAGCGTTGGGATCGGGATCATCGCTGGGCGCCGGCTTGGAAACGGGCTGCCCTGTCCAGTAGTCGTACCATTTTGCTGAAGGGAACTCGACAACATAGTTATCCAGCTTATCGGGATAGGGCGGCGCCGCTATCAATATCTCTGGGCCGAGGAGAAATTCGCCGGCTGCCTGAGGGTCAACGTCGATCGGGTGATGGTCGCTCGCAGCGTCGGGGAACTCAAGGAAGAGTGGCCGCTCGATCGGCAGACCTGTACGCGATGCCTCTTCTGCAAGCGTGTAGAGATAAGGCATCAGGCGATATCGCTCTTCAATAAACCTCCTGCGGATCGATTCCGGTTCGGGGCCACCAACCCACGGTTCCTGGTCGCCGGTTCCTTTTTCCGTGTGGTCCCGATCGATGGGCTGGAACGAGGCAATCTCGATCCACTTTGTCAGCAGGTCCTGTTGCGGTGTTCCCGCATATCCGCCCACATCGGCTCCACTCAAGGCAAAGCCGCTGATGCCCAGGTTTTCAAGCATCGGTGTTGTAAGGCGAAGGTGATTCCACGTACTGCTGTTGTCCCCCGTCCAAGTAGCGCCGTAACGCTGGCCGCCGGCATAGGTAGCGCGCGTTAGGACGAACGGACGGAAATCTGAATTGAGGTGTTGCAATCCTTCGAAGGTGGCTCGGGAGTTCTCCATTCCGTACACGTTATGAATCTCCGCGTGCGTGGCGGAACGCTTCATAAATCCGGATTCGTCGATGCGATGTATCACGTCTTCGGGCATCGTCTTCGTCGGTGAGTTGAAGACCGACGGCTCATTCATGTCATTCCAGAAACCAGCAATGCCCATCTCAGAGAATTCACGATAGAGTCCACCCCACCAATCCCGAGTCTTCGCTCGAGTGAAGTCTGGGAAGGCGCTGGGTCCGGGCCACACCGATCCCAAATACACACTGCCGTCGCGACTCTTTACGAAGTGGTCGCCCGCAATTCCGGTATCGTACGGTGCGTAGCCGTGGCCAGGATAGTTGGCAATATGCAGATCTGTAATGGCAACAACGTGGAAGTTCTTCGACGCCAGTTGCGAGATCAGTCCAGGCAGATCAGGAAACGTCTTTTGATCCAGTGTGAATGGGCGGTGCTGTTGCTGGAAATCGATATCAAGATAGATGACGTCGGCTGGGATATGATCCGCACGCAGATGCTCTGCGATTTCCATCACTCGCGATTGCGGCGTGTAGCTGTAGCGGGATTGTTGAAACCCGAGACTCCAGATAGGCGGAAGTGAGATTGTCCCAGTCAGCCACGCATATGTCTCCACGACATGCTTTGGGGTGGGTCCGTAAAACACGTAGTAATCCAAGGGCCCGTCTACAGCGCCAAACGAATAGGTATCCGGCAATTGTTTGCCAAAGTCGAAGCTGCTGCGCCAGGTGTTGTCAAAGAAGACCCCGAGCGCCCTGCCAGCCCGGAAGGCCATGAAGTAAGGAATGCTCTTATAGATAGGATCGGTGGACTCCTGGAAGCCATACGCATCGGTGTTCCACATGGTGAATGCCTCACCGCGGCGATCCAGGGGGCCGGGCTTGTCTCCCAGGCCAAAATAGTGTTCATCGGGCGGCATCGCTTTGTAGAGGCTAAAGGAGTCGCCGTGAAACTCGATGGGCCGCACATCTTCTTGAAGAATATTTCCACCGAGGTCCGCGATGGTTAGGGCGAAGGTCTTCCGATCAACGGAGACGCGAAGCGCCTGCGTGCGAAAGCCGACCGCGCTGGGAGTATCGTCCGGCGCCACGGCGACTCTGCTCTCCCTAGCCTCCATGAGCACTGCCCACGAGGCGTCTTCTGGAAGTTCTTTGGAGCGCGATACACGGACGCGCACGACCTCCTCCCGCAGCGCAACGATTTGCATCCGAGCGTCGCCGTCCCGTACCTCGATCCCATTAGGCATCGCGAAAGAGGATGTGAGGTGATTCAGTTGGATAACAGCCGTGTCCACAGAGGCGACTTGTCCCCGGAGAGAAGCAGATGCGGCCAACAAGAAGCCGAGAACCATCGACAAGAGAGCAAAGCGATGATGGAGTGCACGCACCAACTTTTCGAAAACCGTCGGAGCGACAGTCGCTGCGCCAGCATTGCAATCCCGGATTCGCGGAGCGTTTATGAGCGGCATTTCCGATTCTCCGTCCGATTCTCCGGTCGCTACAGCCCCGCCTCTCCCGGCAAGTTCCCGGCGCACGATCTGCCGGCAGACCAATTTCCAAGCAAACTAGGAAGAGCGTTGGGACTCACCGTGAAGCGGCGGCAGGGGTTCGGAAGTAGAACCCCTGCCACGAGGCCTTATCAGAAGCTGAACTTGGCCGACACCTCCAGCAATCGGCGGCCGAGTTTGTAGGGGGCGAACCCGAAGCCGGAAGACGGAGAGTAGGCGGCAGTGCTGATGCTGGTGCCGTTCAGAGAAAGATTGGTTTGCTGGGCGTATCCTGTGCCAAAACTATTCAGGGCGTGGTTCAGGAAATTGAAGGCTGCGATGCGGAAACGCAGATTCCGATCGCTCCCAAGACTGAACCCCCTCTCGACGGTCAGGTCCGTGTTGAAAAAAGTCGGACCCTGCGCATACGGGAAAATATACTGGCCGTTGGTGCCGATCTGCGGCAGCCCGAAGCAGGCACCATTGATGTATTGATGTGTGCCGAGGCCCGACTTGGGATTGCATGTAAGAACTGGCTGCAGGCTCACATCCGGCGTTCCGAGGAACACCTGGCTGTTGACGGTCAGCACTGGCTCGCCGGGAGCCGTGATAAAGCCATTGAGATTGAAGTTCGGACTCGCACTGATGCCGGTTTGCATGTCGCCGCCGCTCTGAATGCTGGTAATGCCGGAAATGAGCCAGTTACTCGCGAGCGCGCCGAGCGCTCCATTGCCCGAATACCTGCCCATCGAATAGGAGTAGGTGGCGTTGAAGATGTGAGTGTGGTCGAAGTTCATGGGCCCGTAATTGCTGGGAATGCTGAACGGATTAATCGCCCCGGTCCAGTTGAAGTTGGCGGCGGAACCGAGAATGCCAAGAGCCTTCGACCAAGTATAGTTGATACCGTAGTTCAGCCGGCCTGACGTTCTCTGCCACACAGCCTGCAAGGCGTTGTAATTGGCGTAAGTGTTGTGCCTCGGCACCGTGATGGACTGATACTCTGGATAGGGCCGCCACAATTGGACATCGCCGGCATTCAGGGCCTGGACCTCATACGGGGTGCAGATCGAAGCCGCGCACTTGCCCGCGGCCAGGCCTGCCGGATGCGCCTGATAGAGCGCGCCGATCGGAATGGCGTTGATGTTGTTGAGTACGACGGCCTGCGTCGAACCATTATTCATGAGCGAGTTGCTGTTGTTGCCAGCGTAAGTGAGCTGAAAGACGGAGTTCTTGGGCAATCTTTGCGCCAGGCTGACGCTGTAGCTGTTCGTAACGGGCTCCCTCGTGTCGCCGCGGTAGAGTCCAAATGTACTTGTGCTCAAACTTCCATAGGTAACCGGGAAGTGGAGGCTGCTGACGCCAGCAAGCGTAGCCGCGCCGAAACCGAACAGATTCGGTTCGCGCAGCCCTTCCGAGTTGGCAAACGCATTCGTCACATCCACAATCGAGTCGTGCTCGCGATAGGCGCCAAAGCCGCCGCGCAGCACTGTCTGGCCAGTTCCGCGAATATCCCAGGCCACACCGACACGTGGTTCATAGAAGAGCGGCGTGGATCCCGTTCCAGAGTTCGGTACCGAGGGATCGAGAGCATGCCATGTAAAACCGGGCAGTGGATTGGTGGCTGAAGCCGGTTGTGCGATGGTCGCCGGATCCCACACTGCGGCACCTAAATCATGAGCATCCTGCCATGCTCCAAGGTGCTCGAATCGCATGCCGAGAGTCACGACCAGATTTGGGCGCACGCGCCAGGAGTCTTCCCCGTAGAACGCTGTATCCCAGAAGTAGAGGTTGGTACGTGGCAGGATGTTCTGCTCGTCGAAGCTCTGAACCTCTCCCTCCATAAAGTTTGCCAGATAGTTGCCACTGGTAAAGAACTGCGGTCCAAAGGCCGGACTGCCGTCGGGATTGGTGCCAGCATAGGTGTGGAATGCCGAACCAGCTCCGGGAAAGAAGTAGTCGCGGATGTTGCCGTTGGTCGTGCCGTTTGTGATGACCTGGTTGTTGGTTACGCGCTGCAAGAAAATTCCGGCTTTGACCGTGTGATGGTTCCAGACCTTGGTGAGGTTGTCACCGAGGCTGGGCTGGAACTTCTTCAGTGATGGAGCGCCATAAGTAAAGTCAGGCTGAATGGCCAATGGTAAGCCATCGAAGCCATAATCCTGCAGCATGGGGAAGTCCTTGCTACCGTTATCGTAGGTGCCGTTGTACGGATAGCCGATGGCCGCCTTGGTCAATGCCGACGGAGTGTTCGCATCGAAAGCTTGCTTAAAGTAAACGATGGTCGCGAACAGCTCGTTCGTCATCGTCGACGAAAATACATGGGCATAGTTGGCCGAAGCCGTGTGAACGTGAATGTCGTTCAGCACGCCGCCGCCCAGCGTATTCACCGATCCCATTACTGCGCCCGGCGAGTAGTAAGGAACCTGAGGCTGGCCCTGCCTTTCTTTTTCGTAGGTGTAGCGCCCGAAGATGTGGTTGTTGTCGTTGAGGGCGTAGTCGACGCGTCCGGTGGTTTGAAAGAGATTATTGTCCACCAGGTTCTGCGTGGTGTAGTTGTAGCCGCTCGAGCTCGTTGGCTGGTTGGGTAGCGGAAGCACGTGGTTGATCAGCGCCATTGCGCCGGCGTCGAGGTATTGCGTTGGAATCTGGCCGTTGCTAAGCGCGGTGCCGTCTGACGCAAAGGTGGGAGGGTTGGTGAGATTACCGTACGCGCCACCCAGATAGTTCGGACCAAGGTAGTTCTGCAACTCCGCCGCGCTGAAGTTGCCCGTGCGCATATTCTTAGTCGGAACCAGCGCGTGGATGATGGAACTGCCGGCGTTGCCGTAAGCGTAAACGTCGCGTTGCGCGTCATACTCAGCGGCGCCGAAGAACGTGAGCTTCTTAATATGAGGCACCGGCCCGCCCAAGGTGAGTCCCGGATAGATATAGCGGTCTCCCGGACGCGGGATGCCATTGAACTTCGCGAGCCAGTCATTGGAATTGAGCTGGGGCGCTCTGGCAAAAGTGTAGAGCGAGCCGTGGTACTGCGATCCACCCGTCTTCGTAACTCCGGTGATTACAACCGGCCCGTTGGACTGGTCAGCTCCAAAGTTTGAAGTTTGAACCTGCACTTCGGAGACCATCGCGTCGTTGATATTCTGAAGGTTCGCGCCGAAGTTTCCAGCATCAGTCAGATTCGCGCCGTCGAGCTTCAGCGTAATACCGGCGATGGGCGCACCGTTTGAGGCGTAGGGTGTCTGCTGGCCAATCTGCACGTCGGAGAAATCCGGAGCCGCGTTTTGGGAACCCAAATTGCGAATTGCAAATCCGGGCAGAGTCCTTTGCAACTCGGTGGCATCGCGCCCCACGATCGAGAGCTGATCCAGGTTACGCTCACTGATGGTCGCACTCAGTTGGCCGCTGTCCAGGGGAATACCGGCCACCTCGGCTTCTACAGTAATCGTTTGAGCCTGCGCGCCGACCGTGAGGTGAACATCGGAGATGGTTTTGTTGTCGCCGGGGTCGAGGTGAATTTCCTTTTCGACGAACTTTGCGAAGCCAGCCTTGTCGACCCTCAAGTTGTAGTCGCCGCTCGGAACCGCGGCAAAAGAGAAAGCGCCTGCACCATTAGACGTGGCCGTCCACGGCGTCCCGCCGAGGGCACTCTCCAGCGTGAGTGCAGCACCCGGCACCGCAGCGCCGGTCGGGTCTTGCACAACTCCGCTGAGGGTTGCGCTGCCCACCTGTGCGGTGGCGGTCGCGACAGAAAACAGGAAAAAAGCCGTGAATGCCATGACAAGAAGGAGGGGGAGAATGCGGGACGGTCGATCGGACTGTGTTCGCTTCCGCGTATCGGTGGTCAATTGAGCCTCCACGTTGAGTCTCGGCGCTTGTTCCGGCGGTTCAAACGCTCTTGAACCACCCGAACTTACCTGCCTCGCAGCAGACGGAAGGGTTATAGAGGATTACCTGGAAACAGATAAGGTCCTTGCGGTATCCCGTTACAGTCTTATCAGGTAAAGAGTGTCTCACAAGGCAATAAAATCAACGCGTTAGGAACCATCGCCGTTCGATCTGGATCGTTGTATAATCGGAGCGCTCTTCGGGAACTGCCATGCAGCTTGATGCGACGGCATCGAATCCGGCCGATCTTACGGAAGTCGAAAAGGCCGCGATCGAGGAACAGGTCGAGCGCCTGCTGCAGACCCCCTACTTCAGCCACAGCCGGCGCTTCCCCATCTTCCTGCGCTACGTGGTTCAGCACACGCTTGCAGGCCAGGCCGACGCGGTGAAGGAACGGACCCTTGGGATAGAGATTTTTGGTCGAAGCGCCGACTACGACACTTCGTCGGACCCAATCGTGCGCGTGACGGCTGCCGAAATTCGCAAGCGGATCGCGCAGTACTACCAAGAGGCGGCGCATGACGAGGAGATTCGCGTCTCGCTTCCCCCTGGATCCTACGTTCCGCAGTTTCATTGGCCCCAAGTTCCCCAGAGTAAGTTTCCGCAGGCGGCAGTAGGCAGAACCGAGAGCGAAGGCGTTCACGAGTTACCTTTGACCGTCGAAGCGGTCGCCTCAGATCCGGCAGCTGTGGATCCAGGAAAGCGCCTTTGGATGGTCTTCGCTATCGTGACGTTGGTTGCCTGCGTCGCCGTGGGAGGCCTATTCTGGTGGCGCTCGCTGCAGCGTTCTGCGTTCGATGTTTTCTGGGATCCTATTCTCAAGTCCGGTGATCCCGTGCTCATCTGCATTGCGGATCAGAACCAGTACACCGCGATTGCCTTGCGCGATGCGGCCGATCCCGCCCACCAGACCGTCCTAAAGGAGAATCTGAGCGCGGTTGTGATGGACGATCTGAACCCGGTGGTGAAGATCGCCGGTGTTCTGCAAGCGCATGGGACGAAATATAGCCTCAAAGGTGAGGGATCGACCACGCTGTCTGACTTGCGGAATGGGCCAACCGTCTTCGTGGGCGCTTTCGATAACGCCTGGACATTACGGCTCACAAAACCCTTGCGCTTTCACTTTGCAAACAATCCTGAGATGACGCGCTTCTGGATTGTCGACTCCGAAGCGCCGGACCGCACCGACTGGCTCATCGATCGGGCGAAACAGCAGGCAACGAACAATTATCGCGATTATGCCATCGTGACGCGCTTCACCGACAGCAATACTGGGAAGATCGCGATCGTGGTGGCTGGAGTGGCTCGCGGCGGGACCATTGCTGCTGGGGAGTTTCTCATTGACTCGGCTCATCTGGCGGAGGTCGCGAATGCAGTTCGCGTAGCCAACGGGAAGAAAAACATGGAGTTCGTGTTAAGCACTGAAATCATTGACGGCCAACCGGGTACACCGAAGATGGAAGCCGTTTACTTCTGGTAGCCTTTGTGTGATCGTCGCAGAAGCTCTCCGGGAACCCTGCCGTTAGAGAGCAACTCTTTGTCGGTGCCTTCCTCGAATGCAGTTGGCAAGACTCTTATCGTCATTCGATCTCACAATTATGTGAGAGTGCCGGCCCTGGGTGGAAACCTCGCGACCCATCAGCTCTGGCAATCGCCAACACAGCGCATGCCGTCGATTCAGGGCGGATGACGCGCAATTCGGAAGTAATTTGCAGATCTTCAGGATTGGAACCGCCAAACGCTCTTGCGGCTACCGAGGTTTGTTGAGTGGCGAGAAAACGGGCTCATGGGAAGAGCGAAACTCGATGTCCAATGCGCTGCCAGAAGTCAACTCGCTAGGGCCGAATCCCCAGCGCCTGATCGCATTGCTTTCGCCTGGTGCCCTCCTGGAAACCGGACTGCGAATGTGCCTTCCGGAGAAAAGGCAGGTCATTGACCTACTTCGCCGCCGAGCAGTCCGTTCTCTCCAGTCCGGTTTGTCCAGGAACAATCGCGAAATACGGGCATTTTCTGCGTATTTTGGAGGACGAGGAGCCGACTTTCTCTGCAGTGCAGACTGCGTGGCGGAGCAAGTACGATTCGAACTCTCGTTACCTTTTCGAATCATGCACTTTGCTTGTTTAACAACGGTGATCCTTTCGACTTCAGGCGACGTCCTGCGTTAGTACTGCCACAGTTCTCTGCCGTACTCCCTCCAACTGGTCCCGTCTCACTAAGCCCTCACTGTGGCCATCTTCGCCCCGCAAAACCCGCAGTGCCTCTTGAGCCCAACTCCTTGGCCATCCATGCGATACGAGCGCCAATAGATCGCCAATGGCAAATGGTGTACGCCACACACGATGCAGAATTCATTCCAGGTTGCTTCGGTGCTGTAGTGGCGACAAGCCACGAACATCAACGCGGGACATTTTGGCGAGATAGCAGAGTTATGCCCATTGGGGCAGAGCAACTCGCCCAACTCTGGATCAGCGATAAGAGGAGCCGTTGTTACAGTACTCATCTATTCAGGCTCCTTAATCCGCTGTGCGGTTCTGTTCAAGCGGCATTCCCACTTCAGCCTTTGAATCAGCCGAGATGCTTTGGCAGCGCTCATGTTGATGAGCCAATTCTCCACGGTGCCGCTTCGTTCCCGCATCGTTGTGCCCAAATCCGCGAAGGCTGGGCTGTCTATGCGCTGAGTGGAGTACCCGGCTTGATGGAGCAGCATTACGGCATAGCCGATTTGCCTCTTGGTTGCGAAACACATGATTGGGGTTTCCTTTGCGATCGTTGTCGCCGCATCGCCTGCTAGGCGTTCCACCGTGGACGTTTTCGATTTCGTCTCGGTTGGCGTGATCTACGCTTGGTAGACCCGCTCTGAATGCTTGCCCAGATGATACTGAAAAGACGCGGAAACCGTCCAGAGCTGTGTTGGTTCACTTCCAAGCATAGACCGCGCTTGCGGGTCGGCCACTGACCTCGCCAGCGCCAAACACTCGGAAGGAGATAGGAGCGTCGGTATAGCGATGCGCGTCGGAGTCATCTAGGAAGACAACATCGTAGACCTTGCCCATCGTTAACTGTCGGCAGTCAGGGCGCTTCTTGAGGCAGTTCCCTTTGGCGCTCGACTCCGGCTTGCCCGGCGTGAAAAACACTATAAGGTATCTATCGCCCACGTCATCGCATGAGGCCACAGCCATCTTGAATATCTGCCCTAGGTCGAGGCTGGAATCTTCTGGGTCGGGAGATGATCGGGGCGCGTCCAGAATGGCTAGAATCTTATACGTTTCAGATTGGGTCTTCTTTCCGTCAAGGCTTACAACCCACACCAACTTTGCATTGTCACCATGAAACTCAGCTTGAATGTCATCCACTAGCGGTATGTGGCAACTCCTCCGATTCCCCTGAGGACCCGCCATTCGCTCCTTGAATTTGCTTTCACAATTGACTACAGCGGCGCGGCCATCGGGCAGCTGTAGGGTAAATGTTGCTCCGCGCACGCGATATGAGACCTGCTTGGCAGGTAGGCTTGAACCAGTGGTTGTGGTTGACCCATTGCAGTTGAGGGTGTTGTCGCCAGCGTTGCAGTCTACATTTGAGTTGGATTGTGAATTGAAACGTCCGGCAACGACATACGTATACTCTGTCTCGTTGTCTTGGCGGTTGATTATCTTTACCGTGAGCTTTTGCGCTGATGCAGAAGCGGCACACGCCAGAATCAGCCCCGCGATTGCGAGTTTCATTCTTCCGTTCCTCCCCAGCGGCGGAAGGATACAACGATACTTCAGGAGTTAGCAAGCAGTCGAAAGTTCGGTAGTGTCCTAATTTGCCTTTTGGCTCTATGTGTAACGGTTGTAGCTTTTAGTCCCGCAAATTCCAAGTGGTTCCCCGGCGTCGGCTGGCCGGTAACAGAAACATGCTCTAGATTCGTAGGGCGGAGTCTCAGGCAAAAGTCGCTCCCCGGCATAGGTGTATCGCACTTGGAAATAAAAAATGGACACTTTAGGCGGAGAGGGAAGAGACCGATATCCGCTTTCTTTTCTACAAGTGTCCACGAAGTCAATGAACTGCTGTTCGGAAAGAAGTTCTATGTCTTGGCTTTCCCCAAACTTTCCGCCCGGAACCAGAAGCTTAATTTGGGGAACATACTCGATTGTAAATTTTGGTTCTGTGGGCAATTCTCCGACATGCTCGACGCATCTGTATTCAGCGGAAAAAGACACAATTTCGGCTGGTGTTCGGCCCAAATTCCCGGCCCTGAAGAAAGCCCCTCTCTTAGTATTTGCAGCGAAAATAACGACCCAAGGGCGCTCTGAGTTGATGACCGCTTTTGCATTCAGCAGGGCAGCATTAGCCGCGTCCCGCTGCAAGGGTATGCTGTCCCTCACAGCTTGAGTAGCCTTAGCGGTTTCCCTAGCTTGCTCGGCAATCGCCAGCAAGGTCAAAACAATCACCCACGTTGTAGGCCCGTCGGGCCATCTAAAGAAGCGATACCAACTCGGCGCGTTCCGTTCGGGATAGGATCCGTTTTGTTGGGGATGATTTTCATTCGCTTTAGTGGCAACAGCGCCTCTGTTCGACTGGACGGTTTCTTGTGGGGTCTGTTGGGCGGAGCGTTTATCCTGAATGGATACGTAGACTGTCAGCCCGACCACCAAAACGAGTCCGGTCAAGTATTTCAGCATAGCGGATAAATTGTACCCCGTTGAATTTCAATGACTGCGCAAGAAGATGAACCATCGAAGACTGACTAGGAGCATCAAAAGGATTCCGGCGATGCTCAGGATGCGGCTCACCAATTTAGAGCGGCTAGACTGTATCCCCCACGGTATCGCCGCAACCCAACAAATCAGGGCTAGAATATTCATGGACAGAGTTAATCTCAAGAGCTGAGCCTCCGGGCAATCCTATTATGACTCAGGAGTCAATGCCATGAGCAAGCTAACGGTGGTAGTCAAGAGAAACGCAGACTACGAACATGGCATGTACGGCCTTTCAGTCCACAACGAACCCGGCGG
Source organism: Candidatus Dormiibacterota bacterium (assembly GCA_035566655.1). Taxonomy (GTDB): domain Bacteria; phylum Acidobacteriota; class Terriglobia; order Terriglobales; family Acidobacteriaceae; genus Sulfotelmatobacter. Next base: position 84,408 of record DATMQT010000001.1, on the reverse strand, counting down.
CGCGGCCAATGTCCAGCCCATCAAAAACGACGCAGAATTGAAGGCCAGACTCATCGAGTTTGGGGATACCGAAGATCACGCCAATGACGTTCTTGACCGCCTTAAGAAGAAACACGAGTCAGTCAAGATTGAATTTGACGCCCCGTAAATTCAAAACAAGAACAGAAGAAAGCAATGAAGACCGTGCTGCGGTAAGCTGCATTGGTTGCCATTGCACGTTGCAGAGTGTTCTGCCCCGCGCGGAATACCGACTAGAACCACGCAAGTGGTGCGAGGACGGCCCCGCGTTTTTAGTACAAAATTCAATGGCTCTTTGCCCAGCTCGGCACAAGGGGTGGTAAAGAAGGGCGTACCCTGGGGGTGAAAATTCTAGCTATGAATTTCCTTGGCTTGGGCTTGGTTGCGAGGAGACACGCGCTGCACACCTTCAGCATTCCCTCAGTCGCAACGTTAGACATGCGTGGCAACGCAGTGTGGACGCGCAACCCTCGATATGTTGAGGATTGTTCTTTAGTTGGGATCTTACTTTGCTGCTGGTTTTTTGTTCGAGATGTATTGCACTAGACCGCTGATGCAATTAGAATGGAGCGAGCATCAGGACAGCGCGAAAAGCGCGACCAACCGACGGGGACGCACGGTGGTAGAGCCGAAAGGCTGATGTGGCATAAAGTGCAAACAGTCCCACGAGCCGCCTGATTGTGGGCGGCATTTGTTTTTCCGGTCACCTGATGCGTGTTCAATGAAGGAGCACGCATGAATTCACCTACCGAAGTTTTCTCCGTCACTCCAGATGTTCTAGTTCACAACGAGGGCACAGTCTTCGTATTCTGCCCCTTAACTGCGGAAGCCAAAGAATGGATCAACAACCACGTCCAGTCGGACGCACTGTGGTTTGGAAATGCGCTGGTCGTCGAACATCGTTTCGCGTGGGGACTCGCCCAGGGAATGAAGGATGCTGAGCTGGTGTTGGAATGATCGATGATGGTCGTAATGTAAGGAAATGTCTATACTCGCACATTCTTGTGTCTGCCCCGCGCTAATCCAAAGGACTTAGCACGGTGAATAGAAGCCTTTCGCCGTGTCGTAACCTTACATTTTCGTGGCTATGGATTGGTTTCGGAGTACTTCAGTGGTCTTTAACAGGTAGGTTTATTGAAATGAGGTTACAAGCATGGACAGCCTAACGTACGAAGAACTGCTGGGGGTGCTGAAGACAGCAAAGGCGCACAGCCTGCGGAACTGGGCGATGATCCTCACTGCTTTCAGTCACGGCTTGCGAGCAAGCGAGGTGTGTCAGTTGAAAATATCCGACCTGGCAGAAGGACACCTGACTATCAAGCGGCTGAAAGGCAGCCGCACGACGCTACATCAACTCGTGCCACATCGTGGACAACCACTTCTGGACGAAGTGAAGGCAATGAAGGAATGGCTGGCAGTGCGCCCCACAGACGCAGGCGACGCGTTGTTCCCCTCGCAGAAGGGAGGCTGCATGACTGCCACACAGTTCTATCGCGTGTACCGCGCGACTGCGGAGGAATACTGCCTACCGGAGCACAAGCGACATCCCCACGTTTTGAAACACACAACTTGCACGGAGCTGATCCGTCACGATATGAATCTTGCTAAGGTTGGCGCGTTCGTGGGTCATGCCAGCATCACGAGCACCATGCGGTATGTCAGCATATCGGACGATGAGGCCAGCCGAGAAGCCATCATTACTCTTATGAAGATGCGCGCGTAAGAGCGCATGTCGCACATCGTAGTTGCTTGCCCAAGAACCCGCCTGCAACCGATTTCCGAACTGCTTGATTTGGTGACCTCGACAGTGTTGGATTTCGGCTGCCCAGAACCATGTGGTTGTGGGCAGGGGCGACCCTTCAAGTGCAGCTTACGCAGGTGATCTTATTCATGATCCGGTCAATGAGTGATATGGCGATTTAACGCCAACGAGAGATTGCCGACATCAGCAGTGGCTCGGTTGGGGTTGAGGGCAACGTGCGAGGCATCGGTGATATTAGTTCTGCGGATTTGCAGAGCCTGCCTTTGAACCGTCCAATTTTGGGGCCGACTTTTCCTGCTCCTCCATATCCTCACGGAGTTTTTTTACGAGGTGTTCGATGGCCGTGTTCTTGCTCCAACTTGTGCCCACATTCTTGGAGGCGGACCAAATGACTTTTTTGGACGAAGGCTGCCACACATCCAGGATAAAGAATGATTGCCCGACGTTGACGCTTCCGGTGACACCCGGACTGTTCACGAAAACATAATTGGACTGACCCTTCTCGTATGCGCGAATCACGAGGTCCGCGCCATTTATATCAGGCACCAGCGTGAACCGTCCCCATTTTTCGAGTTCCTTGCGGCAAGGCTCTTCAAAGGGTGTTGTGTCGACGAGTTCCTTCTTAGCGAAGACGCCCTTGGTTTTGTAGTAACGGACGTGACCGGAGATGATATAGACGGTTTTCGCCTGCAACAATGCTCGCGACACTTCAGGCTGCGCCGGCGCATCCTGTCCTAAGGTTACACTGCGTACCACCGTCAGAATCATCCAAACCAGCCACAACAATCGCGACGCTTTCATGTTCCCTCTAGAGTGACAAACCGCGCGGATGGAGTCACGTCAAGGAATATCAGGCATCGCAGAAGCGTAAAAGATTACAAAGGTCATTCAGACCTACAAATCGCGCCAGATTGCTGTTAACAGGCCATTACACTCAAACCCCTTGGCAGGGGTCAATGAGCGCTATGGCGAGGTGGTGTCTTAAATGACGTGGCACGGTGAAAAACGGGGAAATGGCCTAATGACCTTGTTGTTTAGGAGTTTGGTGTTTATGAGATTGTGGGGCTGGTTTCTTATCTTCCTTGCTGCACGAGGGTTTTCGGTTGATCCATCGTATCGTCCCGTCGTTGCGGATAACCGCGATGTCTATCGGCCCCCCAAGAACCTTTCTTTCATCGCTAGGCAGGTTATTCATCACAAAGTTAATGGCCTTCTTAACATTCTCAATGTCCTCGGTGGAATCGACACCGATTTGACGCTTCATACCCATGGGTCGTCCGATGGCTTTGAGGGCTCTGGGGGTTTTACCCGCGACAAACTCTGCAACCAAATCCGCTCCGACGCCGGCACTCCCCACAACGCCGAGTCCTGTGCTAGATGGCTGGGGAGGAAGATCACCTCTAGCAGCATCATAGGAAAGCTTGGCAAAGTGAATAGACGCTGTTCCGGTCGCATCAAAATTGATAAATCCTCCAATGACGATGCTCTCATCTGCAGCAGCCTCCACTTGCAATCTTTGTTCCGGCTCAGCATGGAACCAATTGTAGGCTCTAGTTACCCATATCGTAGAAAGAGTGAGCGTGTCCCGCTTCTGCGACGAGTTATACACAGCGCGAGCGACAGCTTTGCTGTCCCACAACCTGCGGCCAGCAACACCGATGATGGAGTCGCCAGTTTCGTAAAACAATGTGTCTCCGCCAAGGCTAATGATTTTGCAAGTGTGATCGTCAAGGACGTTCAAATGGAAGTCTACGTTGCGGCTCTCTGCTCCGATAACGACATAATCGCCGTGGGCGGGAACAATGAAAACCACCAAACTCCCACTCTCTCTCTGGGCCCACAAGGGGACGGCGAAAATCAATGCGACTACCGCGTTGGCAGAGATGCGCCTCATGCTTTTTTGACCATGAGTTTAGATGGAGGTTGCATTAATACCGGGAAACAAATATTCCAGACAAAAGATGGCGTTTGCTGGAAGATAGCTTTGTCGAATTCACGGTGCCGACGCGAATTACTCATCATTCCAGCGGAGCATTATACGCTGCCATAGGTTAGCAGTTCCGCAATCGACCAAATGTGATCTGCAAGACCTGCTTCCATCGCGGGTGTGACTCTGAGACTCGAATGAACGCGACAGAAATTGTAATAAGCGAAGTGCAGGGCGACAGCGGCTTTCAGGTGCGACAGCTTCTTGCTGAACGCATTCGTGAGCCGCGTAAATCGTCGCATCGCCATGCGCATGGTCAGGTTCTGCCGTTCCACGAAAGACGTGCTGATGTGGTCAGGGTCGGGGTCGCCTTGTCGGACTTTGGATATAACCCCCGAGATGCGTGGTGGGGAGTACCTCGCTTCGGGAGTGTCGAACTGCCCGTAGTCGCCAAACATCTTCGTGAGTTGCGCGAAGTCCACGTCCGTTCCAAAGCACTCAGGCACGGTCACCGTGTAGTGGTTAAGCCCGTCAGTCGTGAGCTGTACGCGGTTGGCGATGCGCTGATTCAAGTCCCACAGGAAGGCCCATGTATCGGGCCGCACGCGCTTGCCGATGCGGAACGAAGGAACCAGTTTTGTTTCCGCGTCAATGGCAACGTAAATCCATTGGTCACCAAGCTCCGGCGAGTCTCCGCTCCGCACGTTCCGGCGCTTCTTGCCGACGTAGCACCAGATTTCGTCAACCTGCAAATACCTGGCGTTGAGTCCACGCATTCTCGCGTCCATGAGACTGGTGCTGCGTTCGCCAGCAACGAGCAGAAGGCGCATGATCGTGTTTCGATTCAGCCCTGTGAGCCGTTCTGTGCTGCGGATCGAGCAGCCTTCAAGAAGGCAATGCAGCAGCATCAAGACTGCAAACGCGCTGGTTACTTCGGTAAGCGGCGGATTCAGCGCTGGAAATGCACTTCCTGCAAGAACCGATTTTCCGAACCCCACACGAAGCTCACCCGCGATATGTTCCTGTCGAATCCCGAAGCGGCAGAGCGTGCGGACCAATCACAGGAGCAGCACCACAGTGTTTAAGACACTACCTATGGCGATATTACGACAGTTGGGCAACGCCAGAAGGCTCTTTAGCATCTTCCAGACCATCTGGGGTGGTGAATGGCAAGACCAATGAATTGCGCGTTCGCAGCCGTGATCATGGCTCTCACATGCCTTGGCGCTGCCGCAGCGCAGATCATGGAACTCCGAGCAGACGGGACCGCGTGTATGCACAGCGGGCTCTCCAGCGATCTTAAGAATTGCGATGTCCCGAATTGGTATGCCTACGCTTTTGTTGGCTCCATTTCCGCCATTACCCCGATCGAGAAGGGCGAAAGCGAACTTAAAGTCACGCCCGAGGAAGTCTTCCACGGAGATCCTGGGACTTCATTGACCGTACGCACTTCGCAAGGTTCGTGCCTCCCGAAGTTGCTGGTCGGGGATCGCTGGCTTTTTTTCTTGCGGGACGCTAAGCCCCTTGTCCTCGATTACTACGGAAACGATAGCCGTCCTGTTGTCGATGTGGAGGAAAAGATTGAGACCCTGCGGCGTTTGCAGAATATCGGTGATCTTGGCATTTTGCGGGGCCGTGTTCAGCGGGGCCCGGAGTTCAGCATTCAGAGCGAGGCCGTGCCGAACGCGCATGTCATAGCCCGCCGTGTGTCGGATAACACAAAGTTTATCGCGACGACTGACGCCGACGGTCGCTACGAGTTTCAACCTGTTCCACCCGGCAAATACAAATTCGACGTGGATCAGATCGAATTACTTCATCCCGGGGGTGAGCTTAGCGTCAGTCGCGGAACCTGCTGGGACCAGACGCTTGAGGTCCCTAAGAAGACCGATGGAATTATCGTGGGCCACATCGGATCGCCTGACGGCAAGCCTTTCATCGTGCATCCTTGGGTGCAGATAGTATCCGTGGACGACAACGACAGATGGATGTCGGCTTATGTCGATGCGGATGGCAATTTCGAAGCGAGAGGTTTGGGACCTGGGCGCTATTTGGTCGGTCTCGGAATCCGCGCTGGATCAGATTATTTTAGTGATGTGCCATCTCCCATCTATTACCCCGGCGTTCCAACCAAAGAGCAAGCCACTATCGTTGAACTTCGCCCAGCGGAGAAGCGAACCCATATCGATTTCCAGCTTCCGCCTGAAGACGTTCTTAAGCCCTTGGGACAGGCTCCTTCAAAGCATTGATGAAATCAGGCCATTTCACTCAAAACCCCTTGGCGGGGGTCAATGAGCGATATGGCGATGTTACGTCAACAATGAACCAACGCTTCACCCTGCGCTACCGACTCTAGAGAACTTTCGCAAGTTGGGCGAGAGCGAGATCACCGTACTCAGCGTCCTTAATGGAAAATTGCCCCTTCCTGATTACGGCGTTGATATTGAGGAACACCTCTGCTTCTTGCTCGCCATCTCCGATGAAGATTTTGATCGCTGTCCAATTGCCGGGGGGCGCGGCGTTGAACCCGCCGCTAGCGCCTTGCGAGAGATTCTCTCCAATGTTGACGAAGGTGAATGGGAGATTGTCCAATCGCTGGACTTTGGATGGGAGGGCCTTCGCCTCAAGTGCCTTCTTCAGGTCGAGCAGAAGGACACTTGCATCTGACCCAGGTTCGGCCACGAATCGGCCTTCCCCCACCTTCATAGGGAAATCTTTCATAGGAAAATCTTTCGAGTCTTTGGCACCCAGTGTTTTCGCGGGACCAAACTCAATCTGAAACTTCGCAGTTCTGCCCTGCGAGGTGTAGGTAGCCTTCAGCCGAAGTGATCCGTTCCCACTCTCGGAGGGTTCAATGTCAAAACCTACCGATCCGGAATCAGGAACGTATGCCTCTGCGGTTCGACCCTGCGCAGCGGTTGTGGAACGGTTGCACGCTGGGGCAATCAGGAGCAAGGTCGCAAGAAGATAAACTGAATAGCGTTGCATTATGGACGCTAAGAGTATCCCAGACTCCCGTGTTGACTCAATCCCTCCGGAAAAGCCTGAACAGATAGCACCGGTGCAAACACGGCACGACGGACCGGCAGTCGCAGCCAATTGATGAAACCAGGCGATTACACTCGTTGAGAATTGCCGAGCCCCCTGGAAGGCTCTTAGGATACCCTAGGACGGTCTCGTCGGGGCCGGGTGGAGAAAATGGTTATTCGCCTTGTGTTCGTCTTCCAGAAGTCTTTAGAATCGCCTTCTGTGGGTGTTTCCACGCGTGATCCGGCTACGAGAAAGCCGTGCGTGCGCTAGGGTGAAATTGTCTAGGATCGCTGAAAAAGAGCACTTTGGACGACACGGAGCTAATGCTAAGTCATTGCAAAGACTAGGCATGGTAATCCCTAGCGTGGTCCGAGGGGTCAACTATGGTGTAGGGGGCTAAGGGTTGAAGCTAAGTTATTTGATTTCTGGGTGTTAGATGACGACAACGCTCGGTCAAACCACTACCCTGAATGCATGGTAAGTAAGCATGGTAAAGAGCCCGGATACTGGTATAGGACCCAATGCTGCCCCGGGGGAACACCCACGGAAGCCTCAGCACTCCTCCGCTGTCGTCTCTTTGGTCTCTCTGCCTGAGGGTCAGTCTCCGCCCGCGTCGGGAGTCAGCGTATTTTGTGCGGTAAGCCGTTGAGACGGACTAACTCACCTACTAACCAACCGCAGCGTACAGTTATTCGCGACTACTGCACTTAATAAAGTAGCGCCTCTCTCTTCTTCGTTTTGACTTGTCATGTTATTTATGTCATACTAATAATTAGGAGAAGAAATAAAGGGAAACGAGAAGCCAAGTCGAAGCGTGACAGCCGGGTAAGAGTGAAGCCGACAGCAAGATAAGGGGAATACCCCAGAGACACTCCGAGAAGGACGAGCTGAGCAAGCGGTCACTGAGAGCAAGGGGCAGAGTCAAGAATGAGTCACGCAACGGGATAAACACTCCAACAAACCCTACATTCACTGGACAACACAGTCTGCCTCAGGAACATTTTCTTTCCCTTCTAGTCTCACCTCAACAAATGGAACAACTAAAGTAAAGAAGACACACAGAAGCCTAGCAGTTTGCTGACCCTGAGCAAACTTGCTCACCTTGGCATAGCCACTAGTGCCCGCCACATCACCCATCTTCTGGCCCACGGCATATCTAACTCCTAAGTGTACGGGCGATAAGAGCTTCGCCCAGGCCGTACACCTTGGGAGCAGCTCACCACGCACGGGCGCAGCCTGAGCAGATCAGCTTGGGTCGTCGGCTCGGAATACCTCCAAGTATTTTTGTAGCTTGCCATAGGTTCTGGTTCACTCTTCTCTGCAAACAACACAAACCCAAGGTTTGCCAGGTATTGAAACCCAAGCCTAGGTATGTAAAAGGCGAAAAGAGCCAGGAGCGAAGCCTAGAGACCAGAAATAATGCTGTATTAGGAGTGACAATATACTGAAACGAAAGGAGCTACAAGTAAATCGTAGAGTGGGACAAACTCGCTCTTCGCTCTTCTCACGATTTTAGTGCACGCGCAGACGGCTTAAGCAAGCACAGCAACAAGCGTGGAGATATTCCGCCAAGAATAGCCACCTTGCCGAACTGAGCGACGGTATCGCTCCCCAACCGAACAAACAACAAATTGGAAAGGAAATAATGTAATGGCAGAAGTGTTAACGATGAAAGAAATGGCTTCCAAGCCTGCGGCTGAACCCAGGCATTGGATAGTCGATGGTTTACTCCACACTCACACAAAGCGCCCGTCATGCATTCTCGGCTACGCTGAAGCAGGTAAGTCAACGCTGGCAGCTCAGTTGTCGATTGCTGTGTCTCAAGGTACACCCTTCCTCGGACGTAAAACCGAGAGGAGCAACGTGATCTATTGGAAGTCGGAGGAATCCGATTTGGATACGTTTGAAGATTTCAGCCGCGCTGGAGCAGCATCAGATGGCTCCATCGTGTTTGTGTTCCCACAGCTGGAAGATAACAACTTCACGGTGTTGAATGATGCATTGAAGAACCACCCAAGCACGCGCCTTGTCATCATAGAAACTATGGCAGATTTCTTCAAGCTCAATGATGTCACCAGCAATGATGAAGAACGAAAGTGCCTCGACAAGTTCACTAAGAGAGTCACAGAGAAATACCCTGACTGCGTGTTCGTCCTTTTGCACCACTTTAACAAGACGGATTTGAGCGTGGATTCATCCAAGCTATCCATTGCAAAGATCCTCGGTGGTACAGCATTTGCTGCGGGAACGGCCACGAAAATATACCTGCAGCAAGTCTCTGATGCAGATACGCGCCGCGTGTTACTGGCAACCACCCGAAAGGGTGATCGTATCAATCCCACGTATTTGGACTTCGATCCGAGTACCAGCACGTCAACGCTAGGTCTGACGGTGAAAGCAGCGGCTATCTCCGCCAAGCGAGTCAGCAAGTCGAAGAAGGACGCAGAAATGGATGAGAGGATTCTCCAATTGCTCAATGAAGATCCCGGCACACCTAAATGGACGCTGGCCGAAAGGGTTGGAGGCAGTAGCACAGTGGTTGCTAGCAGGATAGAGGCTTTGATTAAGCTCGGTGTGATCACTGAAACACAAAGCAAAGACCGGAGCCATGCAAAGAAACTGAACCTAGTAACCATGCTTCCCATCGAGAACACGGAGGAAATTCCCAGGGAGTGCACTATGACTCATGCACTACCCATCACAAACAAAGGCTCTGGAGTGAGTGAAGCGGACGCATAGCCAGTTGTTGCAAACATCACGAAGCGTCAGACTGGAAAATCTTTCCAGGTAAACCACCAACCGACAAAATCTCACGGACTCGCGTCCCTGGGCTAGGGCTGGGCGTAGCTATGACTGCGCTCAGCTAGTTCTATCACTGGAGAAAAAACAGAAATGATAAATGCATACGAAACATCGGGCACGAGCCCGACACCACAAACTCAATCGAACTGGATGACTGCGAATGAAGCGGCAGCCTATCTTTCCATCAAACCAGCCACGCTGCTGCTCTGGGCGAGGCAAGGCAAAGTCAAAGGCTCAATCCTCAGCGGTACGCATCGTCACGTATGGCGATTCACCCCAGCCGCGCTGGATGCTATGCTGTCCTCGCCGTCCATTGCGCTCACAGGAGGAAAACATTGAGAGCGCACGGCGATGGAAGCGTAACGTTAGATAGGAGAAGCAAAGTCTGGAATTTCTACTGGTGGGAATCAGGGAAAAGGCGTAGCAAAAAGGTCGGCACGTTGGCCCAGTATCCCACTAAAACGGCAGCATGGCAGGGAGCGAAAGCACTCCGCGATGCTGTCGAAACCAAAACCTCTAACACCAGCAGCAAGCCCACGGCACCGACCGTGAGCACACTGGTTGAGCAGTATCGAGCTGAGAAGATGCCAACGCGCGATAGCACGAGACGCTCTTACGAAGCATGGTTCAAAAACCACATCGTCCCAAAGTGGGGCGCATGCGTGGTGACCGACCTGCAAGCCCGTCCCGTGGAACTGTGGCTCAAGTCTCTCGACCTGTCACCCAAGAGCCGTGCCCACGTTCGTGGCCTGCTCAGTACGCTGTGGGACTTCGGCATGTGGTCTGGCGGCGTGCCAGTACAGCGAAATCCCATGGAGCTAGTGACGATCAAGGGCGCAACTAAACGCACGCAACAGCCGCGCAGTCTGAGCGTAGAAGAGTTCCAAAGATTCATCCCTCACCTTGAGGAACCATTCAACCTGATTGCACTGCTGTGTGTGAGCCTCGGTCTTCGCATCTCCGAGTGTTTGGCTTTGCGCTGGGCCGATGTGGATTGGCTGGGCGCACGGCTGCGAATTGAGCGCGGCATTGTCTGTCAGAAAGTCAATACCACTAAGACGGCAGAATCACGTAAGCAGATGGCTGTTGACGCGGGACTGCTAGAGCTACTGAAGACGTGGAAGCAGGCAACCCAGTTCTCTGCCCCGGAGGATTGGATCTTTGCGTCGCCTGTACAGCTTGGTCGGTTGCCATGGTCTTACCCTTGGGTATGGCAAGTCTTCCAGAACGCTGCTGCCGCTTCTGGCATCGGCAAGCTGGGGACACACACCATGCGCCATACGTTCAGGTCATGGCTAGACTCGTTAGGCACACCAGTTGGTATACAGCAGCGGCTCATGCGTCACGCAGACATTCGCACGACGATGAACGTCTACGGTGACGCGGGCAGCGAGGAAATGAGCCAAGCCCACAGAAAGATTGCAGGCTTGGCTCTAAACGGCAGGTAAGAACGGCAGGTACACGCTCTAAACCATTGAAAACATGGCGGAGAGAGTGGGATTCGAACCCACGTTAGAGTTTCCCCTAAACACGCTTTCCAAGCGTGCGCCTTCAGCCACTCGGCCATCTCTCCGGCGAAACCTGGGGAAGGACGATAGCGTTCCGGAGGGCTATCGTATCGAGCCGTGTCGACCGCGTTCACGCCAACTTAGCTTCATTCATTCTATGGTCAGTGAGAGAAGTAGCGCAAATCGGAGTCGGGAGGGACAGGGTGCTACAGAGACAAACGACTTCGCCGAGGAATGAAAATCAAACAGGCAATATTCAACACAGGAAAACGTTTTTAGGAAGGTTTTTGCCGCGGGCTTACCGGTGTGTCTGAATTCTCAGGGGCGGTCGGTGCGTTTGAAGTTGCAGCAGCACCCGCAGCCGCAGCTTGTGCTGCATCTCCGGTCTTGGGAGCAGTCGCAGGAATCGGGGGCGGCTTGACGCCATCGACCACGTGATGGCTCAAACAGTAGAGCGCGAGTTCGAGGCGATCGGCGACGCCCAGCTTGTCATACACCTTGCGCAGGTAATTTTTTACTACCTGCTCGGTCGTACCCACGCGTACTGCGATTTCTTTGTTCTTCATGCCCTGGGTCACACAGGACACGATGATCGTTTCCTTGGGCGTGAGTTGGACCTTCGGGCGCGCTCCGGAAGGCCGCAGGTTGTGGCCGCGGAAGGCTTCCATTACCCAATGAATGGCCTGGTTCTCGAGCCAGGGTTCACCGGCGGCAACCTTGCGCAGGCAATCCACCAGAATTTCCGGCTCCACTTCGCGCGACAGAATGCCGTGGGCCCCGCGGCGGAACAGGTCGAGCGTAAGTTGCTCGTCCGATGCGGGCGTGACCACCATGATCTTCAGCTGCGGCGTCTGCCGCAGGAATTCGGTTACAGCTTCCACCGGATTAGGTGCCAGCGCCGACTCAAAGATCAGCACGTCGGCGGAAAACTTGGTGATGGCAGACTGGGTCTGGGGCATCGTCTCAGCCTGGCCCACTACCCTGATATCGTCTTCCAGCGCGAAGATTTTGCGCAGGCCGGCGCGGAAGATGGCCTGGGTATCGGCCAGGATCACGCGAATCAGCTGGCCATTGCCGCTGCTCTCATGAACGCCGCGATTTTCTCCCATGCTGACCGAAGTGGCCATTAGTTTCTTTGCACCTATGCTCGCTCGAAGTGGTACTCGTCAATCACAACGCCAACGCCGCGGCGGCCCTTATCGTCGAAGCTGCGGACCACGCGGCCGTGGCAGTCAATCTGTACATCGCAACGGGACCCCACAACGTCTCCCGGAAGCAGAATTGTGAAATCCACCAGCGAACCTACGGGGACGTCGCGATCCATGGCGAAGAGCACACCGTTGGCAGAAATATTTTGCGTCTCCGCGGAACAGGCTCCGCCCTGCGACTTGATTTCCACCGGCAGATGCAAGGGAAACCGCGGAGCACTTTGCATTTCGGCATAGTGCTTGATCGCAGTCTGCTGCTCCTGCGGGTCCACCGCCAGTTGCTCTTCTGCTGATTCGCCTGACACCGTTCTAGGGGCCCTCTTTCCAGTGCGCGCGCAATGCGGCGCATCCAGATTTCTGCGACTTATGGGCAGCGTACACCCAGGAATCAAGCTCGCAAAGTTACTGAAGTCATGGAACAAATGGGTGCTAACTGCTTGCAGATGAAGGCATTAGAGGGAATTTACGAGCCGAATTTGCAAACTAGGGGCTGGCGGTTGCTGAGCGCGTAGCCGTGGCCTGATGGCTCCAGTCCTCGCGCTTCAAGAACCGGGTACTCGGAAGATGTCAATGCCGCGCCTAAAACTTGGTGAGTTCGGTGAAATTGAAATCTCGAATCTTCATGGCGGGAACCACCATGTCGAGCGACTCTTCGCCGCAGGCGCGAAGCGGTTCGCTCATGGCTTCGACATTCGAAAGCATGTGGATGAGACTCTCGTTGAAACGGAAGTTGCGGATTCCCTGCTTGATTTTTCCGTCTTCCACCAGGAATGTCCCGTCGCGGGTCATGCCGGTGACCATTTTTTCGTAAGGATCCACTTCACGGATATACCACAGTCGCGTAACCAGAACGCCACGCTCGGTCGAAGCGATCATCTCAGCCAGAGTTTGCGGATTCCGCGGCGCCACAAAAACAATGTTGAGCGGCATCTCGCCCATCTCGTTGGGCAAAGCAAAACCGTGGCCGGTGGGGTCGATGGGCCCAGTCTTGTCTTTTTGCTCCGAGCGCCTCATTCTTTCGGCTGTGGCCCTTGCATAAACCACGCGCTTGACCACTCCGTTTTCGACCAGCGGGACACGCCTCCGCCGCATGCCCTCGCCATCGAACGGAGATCCGGTCTGAAGAGGATGCGCAACATCGTCCCATATTGTGACGTTCTCTCCGAACAGCTTGCTGCCGATGCGGCCGGTAAGAAATGAACGCTGGTCAAGGATCGCCATGCCAGAGTAATCCCAGAACATGAAGCCGACGATGTCGAGCGCGGCGGAGGGTTCAAGAATCACAGTGCACTTCCGTGCCGGAATTTCCGCGGGATGCGCGGCGTCGAGCGCCTTCTGCGCCGCAGTTTCTGCCATCTTGAGCGGATCGAGCTTGGCCACGTCGGGCGAGTTGGCCTTCTGCCATCCAGAAGAATCGCCGCCTAGCATGGTGATGGAAACCTCCGCCAGAGTTTGCGTGTGCCAATCGCTGAGTCCGCGCGAATTGAAGATTCCCTCGACGGATTCGGAACTGGAAAAGATTCCAGCAGTGTTGAGTTTGTGTTTCTGCGCAACAGCGACGATCTTCTTGACTCCGGCGGCGCGAAGCTCTGGGGTTATGGCTGCAGTATCAGCAAAGTGGCGAGACGGAATTTGTGTCGGAGCGGACGACTCGTCCGTGGGGCCGGCCGCTTCGCGCGTATCCGGCATCGGCAACAGATCCGGGTCAGGATGCTGCACCTCGGCTAGAGCTTCCGAAGATTCCACCACCCGCCGCAAGCTCTCGTCGTCAAACATGTTTGTGGTGGCGCGCGCTGTACGCCCGCCGAAGACCGTCCGCACCGAGACGATGTGATTTTCTTCCTCGACATTCTGATGAATCGTGTTATTCGCAAAGCGAGTGAGCGCAAACCTGCCGCCGGAGAAGAGCACCTCAGTTTCGTCAGCGGACGAGAATCTCCTGATGCGATCGAAGATGTCGCCAGCTTGGTCCTGAGTTAGCATTGATTGGCTGAACTAGCTTCTTTTGTACGCGCTCCCTACCTTGATCCCGCGAAACCGTGACGGCGCTGCACCATGTCCAGTGCCCATCACCTGTTGCGGCTGGCCCTTGCCGCAATTTGGTGTACCCCAGAGCGTCCACTCGTCGCGCGAGCAGATGGCATCCAGCGAATTCCAGAACTCTGTCGTGATGCCCGAATATGACGGGTTCTTCACCATGCGTACACGTTTGCCGTGCTTGATCTCCCAGCCGATCTCGCAACCGAATTGAAAGTTATATCGCCGGTCATCGATCGACCACGAGCGATTCGTCTGCATCAGAATGCCGTGATCGGTGGAGGCAATCAGTTGCTCGAGTGTCAGCGGCTTCTCGCCGGGAAGCAGGCTGATGTTCGTCATGCGAATCATCGGCAAACGATTCCACCCTTCGGCACGCAGCGTTCCGCCCGAGCGATTCGCGCCGATGGTGTGCGCGGTTTCGCGGGAACTGAGATAGCCGGTGAACAATCCTTTGGTGATGATCGGAGTGCACTGCGCGGGAACACCTTCGTCGTCGAACCCGAAGGTTCCTAGGCCTGGACCGTGCTCCTGGCGCGCGTCCGCGACCACGTTCACCATCTCGCTGCCGTAACGCAGTGTGCGTAGTTTGTCGAGGGTCAAGAACGACGTTCCTGCGAAGTTCGCTTCCATCCCCAGCACGCGATCGAGTTCAATGGGATGCCCGACGGATTCGTGAATCTGCAACCCAAGCTGAGAACTGTCGAGAATGATGTCGAACGTGCCTTCGGGGCATTGATCAGCATGATGCAGAGCAACTGCCTCTTCAGCGATGCGCCGGGCATTCTGTACCAGCTTCAACTCTTCGATCAGCTCATATCCTTTGTTCTGCCACTGTCCGCCATAAGAGTTGGGATAAGACCGTTTCTGAATCTCGTTTCCCGCAAACGCGTGTGCGGCGTAGCCCGCGCCCGCGGAATATTTGGTCTGGTGGATATCGCTTCCCTCGGACGATATAAACCGTTGCTCTTCGCGATTGAAGTTGAGGTTAGTTTCGGCCAGCGTGACGCCGGCAACGGAGCGCAGTTCGGAGTCGACGTTCAGCAACAGCGCAATGTTTTCTTCGACAGAAATCGAGAACGGATCGGTGACATGGGGCGTAGTCCACTCGGCAGTCACAGGCTTTTCAGGAGCGAGCCGGACATCCTGCTGCTTCACTTGCGCCGAGGCACGCGCTATCTCTACAGCGCGGGCAGCGGTGGCTTCAACGCCAGAGCGCGATAAGTCCTCAGAAGCGGCGAATCCCCACGCTCCGTCGGCAATCACGCGGACACTCATCCCGAAGGACTCGGCGTCAGTCGCGCTCCCCACCTTGCCGTTCTTCGTGGTAAGTGCGCGGCTCCGCTGGCTGACGATGCGAGCATCGGCATAGCTCGCGCCGCGCATCGTGGCGACATTCAGGGCCCAATCGGAGATCTGTTTCATGGCCTGGATTCAACCGACCACGCGCGCCGCATCGCAGCTACGCTGCCAACCAGTTTACTTGACCTCCCACGTGCTGAGGTGAGCACCCGCCAGCTTACTCTTGCCTTCTTCTTCACTCATCGCTTCGAGCTTGTTGCGCGCCTTCATGACCCCCATGCGAACATGCTGTTGGAGATAATAGGTCTTGCCCGCTGCCACGTCTACCTTCAACACGCTGTAATTCTCCGCAGCAGAACAAAAATAGTGCTCGCCCGGGTCGAGCATGAAGTAAAAATAGTTGTCACCTCGATTCGTTCCCTTCCACTCGCCGTCAACTGCCAGCTTGCTCTGCACCTTGTTCCCGATCATCGAAGGGCGGATCACATAAATCAGCGCCTTATCGGCAGGTTGCTCCGGAGCGGGATGCTTGCTCTTGTCAGTATCGGCCTTGTAGTTTACTTCCTTCTCTTTCGGGCCGCAGGCTTTCAGCTCCACTTCCTTTGAGACCTGTTCATCGGAATCCTTTTTATCGTCCGCGACGGCGGGCAAGACGAACGATAGAACAACCGCAGTGGCAATACACTGTCGAAACAACCACATAACGAAACCTCCTTCGAAGTAGTTTTAGAGAGTCGCGCGGGCTTCCGCCAGCGCTTTCCTGACCGCCAACAATTCCTTTAAAACATCGCGTAGCTTAGTAGATTCCAGCGCATTCGCTCCGTCAGACTTTGCTTCCTTGGGATTGTCGTGGACCTCGAGAAAAACGCCATCCACGCCAGCGGCAACCGCGGCACGCGCTAGCACCGGAATAAACTCAGGTTGACCGCCGCTGACCGCGGGGCTCCCGTCATCCGCTTGCGCAGAAGGCAACTGAACGGCATGGGTCGCGTCGAAAACCACCGGCGCAAACTTGCGCATGACGGAAAGCGAGCGCATGTCGACGACCAGGTTGTTATAACCGAAACTCGTGCCGCGCTCGGTCAGAAACACTTGCGTGTTGCCCGCCTCGCGGCATTTTTCCACCGCGTGCCGCATATCCCAAGGCGAAACAAATTGCCCCTTCTTGATGTTGACGGCGCGGCCGCTGAGTGCCGCCGCAACCACGAGGTCGGTCTGCCGGCAGAGAAACGCCGGAATCTGCAGCACGTCAACCACTTCCGCAACCTTGGCAACATCCCCTACTTCGTGGACATCCGTAAGCACCGGAACCTGAAGTTCGGATTTTATCTTTTTCAGAATGCGCAGACCTTCCTTGATTCCGGGCCCGCGAAAGCTCCGAATCGAAGTGCGGTTGGCTTTGTCGTAGCTGGCTTTGAATATGAACGGAAAACCAAGGGCCTTTGTCACACCCTTGATGATCTCGGCCATGCGAATGGCGTGCTCTTCGCTCTCAATCACGCACGGCCCGGCAATGAGAAAAAGATTGCCGGAGCCGATGTGGACATCGCCGACTTGAAAGGAAGCGATCAAGAACGAAACCTTTCACCACCGAGCACGCGGAGAGCGCCGAGGGAAATCAGGCGAAACCAAGCTCGCCATTGGTTTTCTCGGCGTACTCGGCGATCTCGGCGGTAAATCGTCTTGCCTATCTGCGCGAAACTTTCTCCGGACGATGAAACATTTCTACCGCTGCGGTCTCTTTCTCCGCCCGCCGCTTCGAGCCGTATTCATACGACGCCGCAATGAACGTGCTGAACAGCGGATGCGGCTCCAGCGGCTTTGACTTGAACTCGGGATGGAACTGGCAGCCGATGAAATGCGGATGGCCCGGCAGTTCCACCATCTCAACGTAAGTACCGTCAGGAGTCGAACCAGAAATGCGTAGCCCTGCCGCCGCCATCGGCTCTTCGTATTCGCGATTGAATTCGTAACGATGACGGTGGCGTTCGCTGATCTCAAGCTTGCCATAAATCTTGTGGGCCAGCGTGTTGGGTTCAATCTTGCATGGCCACGCGCCTAAACGCATGGTGCCGCCCAGTTCTTCCACGCCGCGTAACTCGCGCAGTTTGAAGATCACGCGATGCGGCGTCGCGGGGTCGAACTCGCTCGAATTTGCCTCCGCGAGTCCCACCACATTACGGGCAAACTCAACGCAGGCAGTTTGCATTCCCAGGCAAATCCCGAAGTAAGGAACTTTTTTCTCGCGGGCATAACGAATTGCGATCAGCATCCCCTCGATGCCGCGCTTGCCAAAACCCCCGGGAACCAAAATCCCGTCGTAACCCTCGAGTTGAGCTTCAACACTTGCCGCGTCCGCCTCCAAACCCTCAGCTTCAATCCAGTTCAACTGAAGTTTCAGATTATGCGCCAGCGCGCCGTGCACCAATGCTTCCTTCAGCGATTTGTAGGAGTCTTCATACTCGACATACTTGCCAACAATTCCGATCGTGACCGTGTCTTTCGGGTTGTACACGCGATGCACAATGTCTTCCCACTTCGAAAGGTCGCGGTCTTGCGCCTCCATGCGCAGGTATTTCAGCACCAGAGTGTCGACACCTTCATTGGCGAACACCAGCGGCACTTCATACACCGACGCCACGTCCTTAGCCGTGATCACAGCTTCTTCCTGCACATTGCAGAAGAGCGCAATCTTCGACTTCAACTCCTTCGCGAGAAAGCGATCAGTTCGGCAGAGCAGAATGTCCGGCTGAATCCCAATGCTAAGCAACTCCTTCACCGAGTGTTGCGTGGGTTTGGTCTTCAGTTCCTGCGCCGCAGCAATGAAGGGCACCAACGTCACATGGACGAACAACGTATCTTCGCGCCCCAGTTCCTGCCTCATCTGCCGGATCGCCTCCATAAATGGCAGCGACTCGATATCACCCACCGTTCCGCCGATCTCGACAATGGCCACGTCCACATCCTGCGCCACCTTCTTCATCGCGGCTTTGATTTCATTGGTCACGTGCGGAATCACCTGCACCGTCTTGCCCAGATAATCTCCACGCCGCTCTTTGGCGATGATCTGCTCGTAGAGCCGGCCGGTGGTCCAATTGTTGTCTCGAGAAAGTTTGGCGTGGGTGAAGCGCTCGTAGTGGCCAAGGTCGAGATCGGTTTCGGCGCCGTCGTCGGTCACAAAAACTTCGCCATGTTGAAACGGCGACATCGTCCCCGGATCCACGTTCAGGTAAGGATCGAACTTCATCAGGTTGACTTTCAACCCGCGGCTCTCCAGCAGGCAGCCGATCGAAGCCGCAGCCAATCCCTTGCCCAGGGAAGACACAACTCCGCCCGTTACAAAGATGTACTTCGCTGGCATCTGTTCCTCGCTCTAAATTGTGTTTGAAAAATGGTGCAGGTGGGGTGCACGATCAATTATGCCAGAAGAGGCCTGTGGAAACAAACAGAAGAATCCGCGCGCGTTGACTATCCCGGCAATGTGGGCGAAAATGAATTCGGTACTTCCCTCGATCCCGACTCGCCGGGCTTCGGCTTTTCGGCTTTCAATCGTGGGCCTGTGGCGCAGCTGGGAGCGCGCTTCCATGGCATGGAAGAGGTCGCCGGTTCGATCCCGGCCAGGTCCACCAATTCTCCCGAAAACTTCCAGGTGCTCTAATAAAACGGTAGCTTGCAGCCGTGGGTAGTTCGGCAGAACGTCAAAACTATCCAACCTTCGTTTCCGGCTCATCCCAGAATCGTGTATACCGCTTCCCGAACTCAATTTGCTCCTGGTACTTCTCTGGATCGTTCCGCTTCAGCCAGAGCAACTTGTAGAGCACATTTACGGCGCGCTTGTTGATATTCTCCATCTCGGCGTCCGTTATGTGTGAATATTCCGACTTTCCGGCGCAAGTGGGGCACTCTTTTCCCGCGTGAACATCTTCGATTGCGCCGTTGCGGAAGGCCAATGCAACAAGGCTCTTGGCCTCCGCTGCCAACTTCAAGTCCAACTTCAATTTTCGGTGGGGCATTGACTTCTCTCAGGCTCGAATCATACCTACATCAAGGGCAGAGACGCCAATCGCCGTTCTCTCAAGAGGAGGCCAATCAGCGAAAGATGTCGCCGGTTCGATCACGGCCAGGTCCACCAATTCAATCCTCATTTAAGGCTTGATCTCGATTTGGGTTCCGTCAGCCACGGCCTTCCAGATCTCATTAATCTCCTCGTCCGTTACGGCGATACAGCCGTCCGTCCAGTCCTTGAGCCGGTGGGCAGCGCCGATGGCACCGTAGCCGTTGGGTAGTCCGTGAACAAAGACGTCGCCGCCAGGGGAAACGCCCTTCTGTCGGGCAAGCACTCGATCATGATCGCTGGGATAGGAAATGTGGATCGACTTGTAGAACTGGCTGTGAGCGTTGCGGAAATCCAGAACGTACACGCCTTCGGGCGTCTTGTGATCTCCCTGCCGAGCCTTGGGACCAACGGGATCGCCGCCGAGTGCGACCTTGTAGGTTTTAATCACTTTACCCTGGCTGAGGAGTTCGAGCGTCCGCTCCTTCTTCAACACCACCACGCGATCGGCACTCAGAACTGCCGGCGGAGCCGATTGCGCCATCATTGAACCAGAGACCAGGCCGACCGCCAGCGCCGTAAACACCGCGGTACGCATTCGCGGATTATAGCTTGGCCGGCTACGCAGGAATGCTAGGCTGGTAACGTGAAGCACTGGCTCCCTACTGCTCCCGTCGCACTCTGTCTCCTGCTCTGGTCATTCCTCTGCGGAGTCCCTCCGGCCTCCGCGGCGAACTGGAACGTCCATGCGCAGCCCGCGCGACTGGTCAACGGCGCGCCAGTATTGTTTCAGGTCAAGCCCCCCGCCAAACTCACATCCCTTTCCGGCACCTGGCTCGGTCATCAACTCACGTTTAGCTACGATGCTTCTACAAGAACCTGGTTCGCGCTGGCAGGCGTAACTTTCGAGACGGCTCCGGGCAAATACCCACTCGAATTAACCGCCGAGCGCGCGACAAACAAAACTTCCCTGATCTTCACGCGCACCTTCGCCGTCGCCCGCGCCCAGTATCCTCAAGTTAAAGTGGAGCTCACTGTGGAGAAGAAATTCACCGAGCCCAGCCCCGAGCAGCAGGAGCAAATCGCAGAAGGAGTGAAGATCAAGCAGGACTACCTTAGTCGCGTAACCCCAACCCGCGAGTGGGACGGCAGCTTCACTGCCCCCGCCGACGCCGCGATTTCCGACGTCTACGGGTCGCAACGGATTTTCAACGGCGAGGCGCAGCGTCCGCATTGGGGTCTCGACTTCCGCGTTCCCACCGGAACCCCAGTCGCGGCCATGAACCATGGCACGGTGTTGCTGGCGCGATTCATGTATTTTGAAGGCAATTGCGTAGTGATTGACCATGGCCAGGGCCTTCTCACACTGTATTTCCATCTCTCCGAGTTCAAAGTCAAGGAAGGGGACGAGGTGAAACGCGGGCAGGTCGTCGGACTGAGCGGTGGCACGGGCCGGGCTACGGGTCCGCATCTGCACGTTGCGGTACGCTGGCAGGGGACGTATCTAGACCCTGCAGTCCTGCTGCGATTGCAGCTGCCGTAGACAGCTCGCAGGCGAGATCTAAACTAAGCGTTCCCGCCCGATAATCCACTCAACCCCCGCGCCGGATCCCGCAACGCGTCCTTCAAACTTTCCTTCAACTCGAGGTTGCGGATCAGGCGGTGCAGATAATTGGGATGCACGCCCAGAAGGCGGGCCGCGTCGGCATAGCTGCCCTGCGTCTGCTCCACCGCATCCAGAATCAGGTGCTTCTTCAGTTCCTTAATCGCCGCGTGATATTTCGCTTCAGTCATCTCCGGCAGCGGAGGCCGTTCCAGCAGCGATTCCGGCAGATCCTCAGGCAGAATCATGTCGGAGGACCCCAGTACCAACGCGCGCTCGATGGCGTTCTCCAACTCGCGCACATTCCCAGGCCAGTCGTAGTTCACGAGGCAAGCCAGGGCCTCGCGGGAAACCGGCCGCGCCTTCACTTTGCAGTGTTTCGCGTGCTTCTGGACAAAGTGGCGGACCAGCATCGGAATGTCATCCTTGCGATCCCTTAGAGTGGGCATGGTGATCTTCAACACGGCCAGACGGTAATACAAGTCCTGGCGAAACTTGCCGTCACGCACGGCCTGCTCCAAGTTGCAGTTGGTCGCGGCAATCAGGCGGATATCCACCTTGATGGGATGAGTCCCGCCGACCCGCTCGAACTCACGCTCCTGTAGCACGCGCAGCAGCTTGACCTGGAGCGTAGGCGCCAGTTCGCCGATTTCGTCGAGAAAAACCACGCCGCCGTCGGCAACTTCAAGACGTCCTTTCTTCAAGGAGGCAGCTCCGGTAAACGCTCCCCGCTCGTGGCCGAATAGGTCGCTTTCCAATAGCGTCTCTGGAATTGCAGAGCAATTAATGGCGACAAACAGTTTGCTGGCTCGCGGACTGTTACGATGTAAAGCCCGCGCCGCCAACTCCTTCCCGGTTCCGCTCTCGCCCTCAATCAGCACCGTCGAATCGGTCGGCGACACGCGTTTCAGGAACTGGTAGACATCTTTCATGCGTGCGCCTTCGCCCACCAGGCTCCGCTCCTGGCTGATCTCAACGGTCAGCCGCTCATTCTCTTGCTCCAGCCATTGAGTGCGGCGGGCATTCTCCAGCGCCACCGCGGAAATACCTGCGATCGCGGTCACCAGTTGCAGGTGCTCTTCATTCAGACGGTTGCTGAGACTGTCGCTGTCGAGATAAATGCATCCAATCACCCTCTGAAATACCGTCAAAGGGACGCACAGCAGCGAGCGCACCTGCGACGCAGCCAGGCTCTCGACCTCGCGCAACTCGTCGCTGCCGGGGACATCACTGCCCAGCATCGCAATCCCCTGCTCCAGCACCTGACGGGCAACCGTGCGGCTCACTTTGACCATCGGAGTCTGCCCGGCCTTCCTCATGCGGGCGAACGTGGAATTGAATTGCTGGCCCTCGCTATCCGCCAGCAGAATCGCGCCCCGGCCCGCCGGAACAACTTCAAAAATCAAGTCCAGCAATTGCCCTTGCAGATCGTTGAGGTCGCGAATGGCATGCACTATGCGGCTGATCTTAAGCAGCGCGTTCAGGTTGCGGGCCACGCGTGAGGTCGCGGGCAACTCGCGCAACAGCCGGTCCGGCTGCAGATACACCACGTCCCGGGGATGGATGGTGATGGTTTCCGCCGTGGCGTGCGCGTCTTCGAACTCCACCCGGCCCGCAGAGGGTGTGACCTCTTCGTCTTCGACCAGGAACAGGAAAGACGAGTCGCCGGTGGCAATCTCGTCTCCGTGTTGCAGCCACTGCTCCTCGACCACGGTCCCGTTCACCAGGGTTCCATTGCGGCTGTCGAGGTCCCGCACCTGGAACCTTCCGTCCTGTCCGCTCACCAAACAATGTTTTCGCGAAACCGACGGGTCAACGACCGCGATCCCGTTCGACGCTTCCCTTCCGATCGTGACTTCTCCCTCCGTCAGAGGAACCGTCGAGTCTTTCAAGGGCCCGGAAAGCACCAGAAGCCTGGGACGCAACTTGCTTCACCTCGCGCCCCTTCTTATCACACTTCGGCCGGAAATTCACACCCGAAGTGATGTTGTTCCAATATCCGAACGGATAGTGATCGCTATCCGATTGGATAGCAAATAAACCGGCCCGTCGGACCGCGTTCCTCGTGGGCGTCAGTGAGCGTCCGGTTATAAATGCTTTGCCAAGAGCGAGTTGGGCGGATATCTAAAAAGCCTTCGCCGACTGGCATACCGCATGCACTAGAGAGCGTGCGCCAGTGCTCGGCAAAAAGCGATGGGGGAAGCGCTTTTGGAATAGTTCTTGTCGAGTTTGCGCAAATCAGGGACTCGAGGGGCCCCCTCATCGGGTCCCTGGTTTTTTGGGCCGATCCACACCTAGCTGGCGACAGCCTCATTGCCCGAGGGCGCCACGACCGCAGGCGTAATGACGGCCGCCCCACCGCGAAAAGTAACGCTGTTGCCGGAGATCGCCGGGACGCGCTCGCCCGGAACCAGAATTCCTACCAAGTTCAGCGGATCAGCCGCCGACAACGTAATGGCTCCCTGCTCGGCATCGAGCTTGCGCATCGCCCGCACCGACTCCACCGCAATCGGCAGCGCGAACTGCTCGCCCAAAAATCCATCCACAAAACGGCCACCGCGAATCTCGCCCCGATCCTCAAGCCGGCGGAAGCCGCCCAGCAGTTCTCGCCACGGCGGCAGGTTCGCTTCCCGCGCCAACACATCGCGAACCACAATGCCATAACGCCGCAGCAGCATCCAGCAGGCCGCTTCGACGGCGCGTGGCCGTTCGACAACTTCATCGGCGTGCAGCAAAGCCCAGCGCCCAGCATTGTGCCGCGGGCGTGTCGTCCGCCCGCTTCCCTGCCCCGCACGCCGCTTCGGATCGATCAGCGAACGCAGGTTGTCGAAGCCGTCGGCAGTCACCAGGCCGGCAGCCACCAGTTCCCAAAGCGCAGTCTCGATTTCCGCCTTCAGCTTTTCGGTACCACGCACGATATCGGCAAAGAACGACGCGCCGCGCTGCCGCAGAAACTCCAGCACGACTTGTGCTCCGTGGCTGAGGCCATTGTTTTCCGATACCTCCGCACCCGGATGCCGCGACGTCATCCAGTCCGCATCTTCCCGGATAAAAAATGTGATGGGCGCAACGCTCGTGGGGATCACCCGGCGCTGCCGCTGGGCCGCACCCGGCTGAGCCTCCGTTCCACGCTTCGCAGTCGAATAGTCCAGCGTCGCCGGATGCGGCGACAACCTGCCCCAGCCGACAGCCCCAGTCAGGCAAAGCTGGTCCAGCCATTTCGGATCGTAATCCACAATACGCCGCGCCAGAACCTGCCGTTCCCAGGCATTCGCCGGAATCTCAAACCCCTGCAACTGCCGCAGCACTTCAAGCGTGCCCCGCTCGCCAGAAACCTGCGTCCCCTGATCCACACGCTGCCACCGCAGCAGCCACTGCATGAATTGCGCCGCTGTGACCGGCTCAATCTGCTTGCGCAAGGTAGCCACGGTCAGCCGGTGAATC
Source organism: Candidatus Dormiibacterota bacterium (assembly GCA_035566655.1). Taxonomy (GTDB): domain Bacteria; phylum Acidobacteriota; class Terriglobia; order Terriglobales; family Acidobacteriaceae; genus Sulfotelmatobacter. The sequence continues at coordinate 59,713 of DATMQT010000001.1, read as the reverse complement.
CGCGCCAGCAGCCGCCGCTCGCACCATTCAGGCTCGTGTAGCGCGGACCCGCCCTGAGCGACAGCCGAAGGGGCCCCCGCCCGCGAAGCAGTACCACTGAAGTTTCCCCGCAGCACAGTCCCGCTAGCTTCCATCCGCAGCAAGGCATTCGAAATCTCAGCAGCAGGAATCCCCAATCGCTCCCCAAGCTGTGTCGCTGTGGTCGGCCCCACATGCGACATCCATCCCATAACCAGAGTCAGTAAAGCATCCTCGCGAGTGGGAGCTGTTGTTTCCACACCGGCCAACTGCTGCTCAAATCGTGCCTCGGGAAACAAGAGTGAAAAAGTTCTGGCACGCTCCGCGGCAACCCAATAGCGCCGTCCGCCGGACTCCGCCCCCGAAGCACGCCCTTCCCCAACCAAGCCTTCGAAATAAAACTTCCACTGCCTCGTTCCGAAATCCGGCCCAACTTCCGGTAGCGCCACCAGCGTATGCAGCACATCATGCAGCTCATCGGCGTCGCGCACATCGGGCCAAGCCTCTTCCCGCACTTGCGCAATCGCCGCCGCGTCGAGCCCGCCCACTTCTTCAAGCACCGATTCCGGCAGCATGCGCCGCATCTGCACCGCCCGCGCCCGCCGCTCCTCAAGCGGAGCGTCGTCCAGAAACGCATACGGATTCGCGTTCAGAATCTCGTGCGAAAACTGCGAAGGAACCGGCGTATCCACGGCAAGACAGCGAATTCTCCCATCGGCCAGCCCGCTCAACACCAGCTTCAGCCCATCAATATCCATCGCCTCAGTGAGCACATCCTTCATCACTTCGCCCACCAGCGGATGATCCGGAATTTTCCGTTCGCCCTGAATGTTCTCGAAACAAGCAGCCGCGTCCGGAAAAACCGAAGCCAGCAGATCGTCGGAGCGCATCCTCTGAATCTGCGCGGGAACCTTCTTTCCATTTTGAAAGCGCAACAACGCCAGCGCCCGGTTCGCGTCCCAGCGCCAGCGTGTGGCAAAGATCGGAGAATCGAGCGCAGCCTGCTCCAGAATCGGCTGCACCGTCGCCGCCTGCAGAAACTTGAAGACGTCGGCTAGCGGGAAACTGTGCTGCTCGGCCAGCGCGATGTTGAGACCATTGTCAGTGGCGGCAGCCTGCAACTCAAAGTTGAACCCAACACAGAAACGCTTGCGCAGAGCCAGTCCCCAGGCTTTGTTGATGCGCCCCCCAAACGGCGCATGGATGACGAGTTGCATGCCGCCGCCTTCGTCGAAGAAGCGCTCCGCAATTACAGTCGTCTGCGTCGGCACCGCCCCCAGAACTGCCCGGCCTTGCAGGATGTACTCAATCGCCTGCTCTGCGCCGGAATCATCCAGCCCGCACTCATCCTTCAACCACGAAACCGCAGCGGCCACTTCGGGTTGCGTCGCGGAAAATCCTACCGGCGAAGTGTGCGGCAACATCTCGCTGATTTCTTGTCTAAGATTTCCGATGTGCTCGGAAAGTTCCTGCGTCCGCGCCGGAGCTTCCCCGCGCCAGAACGGCACACTCGGCGGCGCTCCGTGAGCATCCTGCACCAGCACGCGGCCCGCATTGGTTTCAATCCGGCGAATCATCCACGAAGTATTCCCCAACAGCATGATGTCGCCGCGATTGCTCTCCACGGCAAAATCTTCATCTACCGTACCCACCACGATGCCATCAGGCTCTGCCACCACGGCATAAAGCGAATTGTCCGGAATCGCTCCCCCGCTGGTGATCGCCGCCAGCCGTGCCCCGCGCCGCGCCCGCAGCTTGCCGTTCACCCGGTCGCGGTGAATATAAGCGCCATAGCGGCCGCGCTTGGCCGCAATGCCCTCGCTCAGCATCTCCAGAATTGAATTGAAAACCTCGCGCGAAAGGTTGCGATAGGGATACGCGCCCCGCACCAGCGCGAACATCTCATCCTCGCCCCACTCTTCCGCAGCGCACGCCGCCACAATCTGCTGCGCCAGCACATCCAGCGGCGACTCCGGAATCATCAGCTGGTCCAGATCGCCCTGACGAATCGCCCGCACCAAAGCTGCGCATTCCAGCAAGTCGTCACGCGTAGTGCAAAACAGTCGTCCCTTGGGGACCGCTCCGCGCCAGTGCCCGGACCGCCCCACGCGTTGCAGCGCAACTGCAATCGCACGGCAAGAATTGATCTGCACCACCAGATCCACCGTGCCCACATCAATTCCCAATTCAAGCGACGCGGTCGCCACCAGCACCCGCACCTTGCCTTCTTTCAACTTCTTCTCGGCCGCCAGACGCAGCTTGCGCGACAAGCTCCCGTGGTGCGCCGCCACATTCTCTTCCCCAATGCGCTCGCCCAGGTTGTGTGCCAGGCGCTCCGCCATGCGCCGCGTGTTTACAAACACCAGCGTCGAGCGGTGCTGCTCCACCAGCGCCACCAGCCGGTTGTAAACCTCGTCCCACATTTCGTTCGAAGCCACCGGCCCCAAAGGCATTTGCGGAACTACGATCGCCAAATCAAGCTTGCGCTTGTGCCCGATGTTGACGATGACCGCATCCGGCCGCACTTGAGCAGAGGCCGAGTTCCCCGTAAGAAAATGCGCGACTTCTTCGATCGGCTTCTGCGTCGCGGAAAGTCCGATGCGCACGGGAGGCTTGTAAGCCAGCGCCTCCAGCCGTTCCAGCGACAGCGTCAAGTGTGCCCCACGCTTGTCGTCAGCCACGGCATGAATTTCGTCCACAATCACGGTCTCGACATCGCGCAGAATCGCCCGGCTCTTATCCGCCGTAAGCAAAATGTAAAGGGACTCCGGCGTGGTCACCAGAATGTGCGGCGGCCGCTTCAGCATGGCGCGCCGCTCCGGCATCAGCGTGTCGCCGGTGCGCACAGCAGTGCGAATCTCCGGCATGAGCAACCCTCGCTCCCCAGCCATGGCGAGAATCTCGCTCAGAGGAACTTCCAGGTTTTTCTGGATGTCGTTGCCCAGCGCCTTCAGTGGCGAGATATAGAGAACTTCGGTCCGATCAACAAGATCCCCAGCCAGCGCCTTGCGCACGAGCCGGTCGATGCAAGCAAGAAACGCAGTCAGCGTTTTCCCCGACCCTGTGGGCGCGGAAATAAGCGTGGTGCGTCCCGCCAAAATGTGTGGCCATCCCTGCTCCTGCGGCTCAGTCGGCGTGCCAAACCGCTGCACAAACCACTCCGCCACCAGAGGATGGGCCCAGGCCAGGGAGTCAGGAAGGGACGGCATCCGGATATTGTAGCCGGAAGTTGGAGTTTCGTAAATTGTTCGCTTTAGGAAATTCTCAACAAAAAAGCCCACCGGATGCTTGCTTGGGGCGTGCTCGGGTCAGCATCCGATGGGCTACCGTTTCTCCTTACTCACCCTGTTGTTTTCAGGAGCATTTGCAATGATTAAACCCCAGAACTCCACCAAGTTCCGTCTAATTTTGTAAAGCTTTGTAATTCTTTCCCAGACGAAAAGTGGATTTGCTCCGACGACGCGGCCACTTAATCCGAGATCACGGGCGTCTTCGAAGCCATCAGTTCCGTAAACCGCGGATTCTTCCGCAGTTCGGCAAACTCCACATCCTTGTATACGTTCGTCAGGTCCTTGTAGCCCGCTTCCATCGCTTTCCTCAAGTATTCCAGCGACTGGTCCGAAAAGCCCATCTTGGCATACAACTTCGCGACCGTGTAGTCATAACGGGCGCGGTCCTCGGGACTTGGCAGTTGCGCCTGCACTCCCGTCCGGGAAGTCCGTTCAAATACTTGGTTGTCCAATTCCAGCGCATGCTGGTAAGCCGCGACCGCGGGCTCAAACTCCTTCTTGGAAAAATGGGCGGCGCCCAGGTTGCTGAAGAACGATGCTGAACTGCTGTCCAACGCAATCGCCTTGCGATACTGCTTGATGGCCGCGCCGTAGCTTTTTGCCTCATATAACGCGACTCCTAAATTGTTATAAGGGTCGGCAAATGTATGATCGGCCTTGATTGCTTGTTGGCAACTCTTCCGCGCATCCCGCCAGCGCCCCATCACCAACTGGGTCCGGCAAACCTTGTTCAGGAGCTTCGCATTGTTCGGTGACTTGGCCATGGCCGCGTGATAGTAGTCGATTGCATCAAGATAGAGCTTGCTGGCGTGGAGATCATCGCCTTGAGCCTCCAGGTCGGCGGCGGTTGCATCTTTTGCTGGAGGATCCACGGCGCGCATCAGCGGCGGCGCAATCTGCACCGCCTCCGAATGTGAAACTTGCGCCGATGCGGCTGTTGAGGAAATTACAACGAGAAGAAGAATCAGACAGGTCTTTCGGCAGGACATACACACCCCCAGACGACCAGTTCCCAACGAGGCCATTCTGCCACAGTTTTGGCCGGACGGCGAAGATTTCGTTCAGGAAGCCCGCCCGGCATGCGGTGGCGTTTGACCGCGTTCTACAGGCTTAGACACCGGAGTTGCCGCTTTTGTCACCCCGAAAAAATGGTTTGCAAAATCTTGATGTCAAAGAACTTAGAGGGACAAAGCCCCTACCTCACACGGGGCATGGCCCGCTCTTTCCGACTCATTGTAACTTCAACGGGTGTCCCTCGGGGTTAGTGCGGCGCGGTCTGGGTCGTGTCGGGCGGCTTGGCGGGCGGTGGTGGCTGGGTTGGAGGCGGCGTTGACGCTTTATCGTCCTTGAAAATCCCGGCGATCTTCCCGAAGAATCCCTTCTTCTTTTGCGCGTCAGCATTCTGCGGGTCTTGTGCGTTCGCCGCATTCGGAGGCGGCAACACCTTGGGACCTCCACCGAAGAACCGGGAGAACATTCCCGCAACGCCGTTCTGCTGATCACAAGTCTCGCGCGGCTCCGTGCCTGCCACGAAGGCTGCGGTGTAATCGTCGGGGCAGGCCGGCGTGGCCAGGCGGTTCGTGACCTTGTCGAGTTGCACGTCCACCACGCCGGTAGGCTGCGCGAACTCCTTCATGCCGGAATACTGCGGCAGCGCGGACGCCTTCTTCATGAACTCGGTCCAGATGGGCGCGGCCGTCTGCGCGCCGGTCAGGTGCAGTTCGCTATAGTCGTCGTAGCCCACCCAGACAATGCACAACAGATTTGTGGTGTAGCCGGCGAACCAGCCGTCGTGCGAACTGCCGGTCTTGCCCGCGGCCGGCAGGCTAAATCCGCGCAAGCGTACCGCCGTGTATCCCAGGCCGTTGTTGATCACGCCTTCCATCATGTTGGTCATGACGTAGGAAATGCGTGGATCGAGTACCGGCCGCTGGTCGGTCTTGAAGTTCGCCACCACATCGCCCTTTTCGGTGCGCACCGAGTTCACCAGGATAGGTGAAAGCCGCACGCCATTGTTGGCGAATGATGTATACGCTCCCGCCATGTCGAGCGGCGCGGCTTCGTACGATCCCAGCGCCATGGCCGGCGTCGCCTTCACCGAAACGATTCCCGCCGACTTCGCCAGGTCCGCCACTTTGTCGTAGCCAACTTCTTCGGCGACCTTCACGGTCGCGTTGTTCAGCGACATGGCCAGCGCATAGCGCAGCGTTACTTCGCCCTTGTACTCCTCTTTATAGTTGCGCGGCTCGTAGATCTGGTCGCCGTAGGCGAAGCTGGAAGGCGCGTCGGTCACCATTGAAGCCGGAGTAATCACCGTGGACGAGCCGTCAAGCGCCGTATTCATTGCGGCGGCATAAACGAACGGCTTGAAAATGGATCCCGTCGGGCGCTTCGACAAGGCGTGATTCAACTGGCTGAAACCGTAATCGCGTCCGCCCACCAAAGCCAGCACTGCGCCGGTGTGCGGATCCAGCACCACCATCGCCACCTGCGCCTGCGGGCCTGGCGCAACCTGCGTCTCAAATTTCTTGCCCACCTTCACGCGCTTGGTGCGCATCTTGGTGACCTGATCGTCCACCAGCTTGATGCCCATCTCGACCGCCTGCGCCGCCGCCTTTTGCAGATCGGGATCGAGCGTGGTGTAAATGCGGTAGGACTCGTCGTTCAGATCGTGATCGCTGAACTTGTTGATCAGCGTTTCCCGCACCATGTCGACAAAATACGGTGCGTCGCTGGCCTCTACGTTCGGCGGCGCAAGCTTCAGCGGCGTGGCTTTGGCCTTGTCGGCCTGCTCGCGGGTGATGGCGTGGGTTTCGACCATCGAATCCAAGACCAGATTGCGACGCTCCAAAGCCCGCTCGGGATGCCGGTAGGGCGACAACCGGCTCGGTCCCTGGATAATGCCCGCCAGCAACGCGGCCTCGGGCAGCGTGATGTCTTTCAGGTCCTTGTTGAAATACGCTCGCGAAGCCTCGGCAAACCCGCTGATGGCGAACGATCCGCGCTGACCCAGGTTCACCCAGTTGCCGTAGAACTCAAAAATCTGCTGCTTGCTGAACTTCTGTTCCAGTTCCTCGGCGATCAGCATCTCCGTCAGCTTGCGCCGGATGGTTTTTTCCGGCGTCAGAAAGAAGCCGCGCGACAGTTGCATCGTGATGGTCGAACCGCCCTGCTCATGCCGTTGTCGCGTTACGTCGATCCAGACCGCCTCGAACATGCGGACGAAGTTCACCCCGCTGTGCTCGAAGAAGCGCCGGTCTTCAATGGCCAGCACGGCATCCACCATCACTTTCGGGATGTCGGCGTACTTCACCACCTGCCGCTTCGAGCGTTGTTCAGAATCGAACAAGGCGGTTACCAGTTGGGGTTCCAGTTCGTAGGCGGAGAGATCGTTGCCTCGGCTGACGATCCGCTCCACCTGGCCGTCCTGAATAACGATGTGCGCCTCTTCCGGGCTGTGGTAGCTCTCCGGCCCGGGCGTGATCTCGATTCCGTCCTTCACCAGGTGGAAGCTGCCGAGCGGCGACTGGCCGTCCTTATCGGAGTACCCGGCCCGCCGCAGGGACGCGGCGATTTCCTTGGCGTCCGCCCGGTCGCCGTCGTGCACGGTCCGCGGCAGCGCATAGATCTTGGCCGAGTTGCTAAATACCGGCGAGCGGAAGCGTTGCGCGATGATGCGGTCATACTTGATGTAGAAATAGCAGAAAAATCCGCCCAGCCCGATGGCCACAACCAGAAAGATCACGAGCGCGGCGCGGAGCACGGGATCGCGCGGCAGGCCGCGTCGTCCGTTGCCGTTACCGCTCTTCGGGATCTTGATCTTAATGGCCACTTTTTTCGTCAGGATGCGGCGCTTCTATTGTACCGCCGCCCGCGCAAACAAAAAGAGACCCGCAGTTCATGCGGGTCTCTTAGCTGTCAATAGGCTGATAACAGCCGGCTGTTAATAGCCGAATTCGTTATGGCGCGTCGGTGAGGACCCAGTAGCCGCCGTAGGTCCCAATTCCAACCGGGTTCGTAAGATTGCTGCCGGACACCGCGAAGCCTGACACCTGGTACACGACCGTGCTCTGGTTAAACGTGCCCCCGTAGATGAAGAGCAGGCCGCCACTCTGATCGAATTTCCCTTCACTACCCACATTCGCGTTGAGGAAGGGTGATCCGTTAGCCACCGAAAGTGTCCCACTGGAACTCAGAACGTAACTTTCGACTGGGTTAAATCCGGTTCCTAGAGCGTCGTAACCGAAGGACTCGATTAGATCTCCACCCGAGTCTGACTCCACTGCGATGCTAAAAGGCGAATTCGTGGTGGGAGACACTACCGGCGTCGCGAGTGCTCCCGAGGAGTTAATTGCGAATACGTACAAGTGATCATCGTCCTTTCCACTGTCTCCATTATTGAACAGCGGCGCTGCACTATTGCCAGTAGTCCCAATCATGAACTTCCCAGTGGGTTCGCCTTGCACTTGCCACATGGCAAAGTTAGCTCCGGTGAACGGGCTGCCCGCTACAACCGTCAGGGCGCCAGTGGCCCCGATGGAGTACGCCGCGATCTCGATACCGGTGTGATTGGCCGCCGACGTATCGGTGACGTAGAGATACTTTCCCAGCCCGTCTGTCGCCATGTTCCCGGGCGAGAAACCCACAGCGACCGGAGACCCGACCGCGGTTAATACTCCGCCGCTGCCGATCGAGTAAACGAAAATTTGCCCCCCGACCTCATCCGCGACGAACAAATGAGTGCCGGCCGGGTCGGTAATAACCCTCGCCGTGTCAAATTCTCCGGTCGCGCCCGTTTGAAACGTCAGCGGCAAGTTGAAAGGGCTGCCGTTCACCGGGGCCAAAATCCCGGCCGCGCTAATCGTCCACCCGTAGATCGTCCTGGTCGAGCCGAATGCGGCGTAGAGAAATTGTTTCTGAGCCACAGCCATGCCGATGCCAGAATCCGCATTCGGAGTCGTAGGCGCCGTGTAATTGGGAGTCGCCGTTAGCGTTGGCGGGGTCGCTGCCGTATTCAGGGTGTAGCCGACCACAATACCCGGTGAGGCGGTTCCGTCCGCCACAAATACAAACGCGGCGGCGGTGTTCCCGGTGCCGCCGCCCGACAGGCTTACCGGACCGGCCGCACAGGTGGAATTGCCAAAGTTGGCGCCGCAGACGTAGTGGCCGCAACTGGCCAGACCCATCATCGCCAACGCTATAACCAGCGTTAAAGCTGCTCGAACTCGCATCGTCATGAACTTCCTCCACCTGAACTCGGTTATGGTTGACTGGATTCGCGGGAACCCTGGTGAACCGCAAGAGCCCGCCGCGATCCGCGGACCTGAGAAGACTCTCACCTATCGGCGATATTAGGAGGAAGGTAACGCGACGACAAGGTTACGAATGTCACTGGCTGAGAGAACAGTACCCAGTACCTAGTACCGAGTCGCCACTCTGCGGAGGCAGCCCCAACCTCCCGCTGAATTGATCCGTGCCCATTTGCCCGAACTTCAGGAGCAGAGGCTGATCGCTAGGTACTAGGTACTTGGTACTGGGTACTTGCTCTTACTTGTTCCCGCTGTTCGGATTGAAGTGCATGTCGAAGGAATAGAAGGGCAGGCTGACAGTCACCGAATAATCCGCCGCAATGTAGAGGGCCGACATACCGGGCGTATTGATGCGCTGCACGGTGATTTGCTTGGCTGTGATCGGCAGATTCTGGTCTTTGACTTTCCGCATTACGTCGGTGCGGACGTCCTCTTCCGTCTTCTGGAAGTTCGCGCCATCCATGAGCGAGACGCTGCGCAGGTCGTCCTGAAAGCTGTAGTTGGCCATCAGCGGCGGGACCACTTCAAAGCAGGCCACCACCACCAGAATAATCGCAAGAAATCCGCCGAGTGCCTTAAGAGTTCCCATAATTTCGAATCCACGCCGCCGGGCCAGCGGCGCAACGTTCAGGCCTTGGCGGGCAGCACTCCTTGAAAATATTCAACTATCGCGGTGATCGTAACATCGCGCACTTCTCGAGTCGAGCGAAGAACCACTTCCACGGTGCCTTCGGTAACCTTATTTCCCACCGTGATTCTAAAGGGGATACCGACCAGGTCCGCATCCTTGAACTTGACCCCGGGCCGCTCATTGCGGTCATCGAGGATCACATCAAATCCCGCGGCCTCGAGGCGCGTGGCAATGTCCACCGCAGCGGTCAGCAGACTCTCGTCCTTGACGTTTACCGGCGTCACCACGATCTGGAACGGCGCGATCGACGGTGGCAGCCAGAAGCCGTTCTCGTCATTGCTCTGCTCCACCGCCGCAGTCAGAATGCGCTCAATGCCAATGCCGTAGCTCCCCATGATCGGCGTAACTTCCTTGCCATTCTTGTCGAGCACGCGCGCGCCCATCGATTCCGAATAACGGTAGCCGAGCTTGAAGATGTGCCCGATCTCGACCGCAGTATCGATGCGCAGCGAGTTGCCGCAACTCGGGCATCCTTCACCGGCTGTGACTGCACGAAGATCGGCGTATGCCGTGGGATGAAAATCCTTCCCCGGCGTGAGGTTCTTCAGGTGATAGTTCTCTTTGTTGGCGCCTGCAATCAGATTCACGCGGCCTTCGAGTGCTTTGTCAACCAGCAAGACCGGAAGCCCCGTATCTTTCTTCAAGTCCTTGGCCCACTCAACCCCCACCGGCCCCAAATACCCGGCGGGAGACTTGAACAGCGCCTTGATCTCCGCCTCGTCCATGGGCCGCGTCGCGACTGCTATGGCAGCATTGAGCTTCGCCTCGTTAAGCTGATGATCGCCACGCATCAGCACCACAATCGCCCGCAGCCTGGGCTTGCCTGTCTTCGCATCTTTTTCTTCCGCCATGAAAGCCAGCGTCTTGATCTTGTTCTTCGGTGACACGCCCAAGTAACGCGCTACATCTTCAATCGTCTTCTGCCCCGGAGTGTGAACTTCCAGCGGCGAGCCATCACCCTCACGCTTCAAGTCTTCAACTGCTTCCTGCTTCGACGTAGCCTTCTCCATGTTCGCCGCGTAATTGCAGCCATCGCAGCTCACAATCTGATCTTCTCCCGCCGGAGTCCTAACCATGAACTCGTGCGATTCCTTCCCGCCCATCGCTCCCGAATCCGCCTCGACCACCATGTACTTCAATCCGCAGCGGTCAAAGATGCGGCAGTACGTGTCGTAATGCTTCTTGTAGGAAACATCGAGGCCGGCCGCATCAATGTCGAACGAGTAAGCGTCTTTCATCATGAACTGCCGCACCCGCAGCAGCCCCGATTTGGGCCGAGGCTCATCGCGAAACTTGGGCGCGACCTGATACCAGATCTGCGGCAACTGCTTGTAGCTGCGCAGTTCTTTCATCGCAATCGACGTCATCACTTCTTCCGCCGTAAAACCGAGCGCGAGGTCGGCGCCCTTGCGGTCCTTCAGCTTGAACAGGTTGTCGCCCATCAAAGCCCAGCGCCCGCTGGCCTCCCAAATCTCGCGCGGATGCAGGAGGGGCAAATAAAACTCCTGCCCAATCCGGTTCATCTCTTCCCGCACGATCGCCATGATCTTATTAAAAGACCTGGTTCCGAGAAAGAGATAAGAGTAAATCCCCGCCGCCAGTTGCCGAATGTACCCAGCCCGCACCAGAAACTTGTGGCTGGCCACTTCCGCGTCAGCCGGCGCTTCGCGCAGAGTGGGAATGAACAGTTCTGACCATCGATGCATAGAGTTTGAGTACCTGGTACCGAGTTGCGAGTACCGAGTGAACGGCGCTCGCTGAATCAACTAGGGAATTGGATATTGTAAATGATTTGGTCTCCGATTGATTCCCTGCAGCTTCCGCGATAACATTCCGAGTCCTGTGAGGATCATCAATGCACGGTAACGTCAACACCTACCTTGTTGTTGGAATCTTCGCCGTAGTCATTATTTTCATTGTGATTAGCCAGATTCAGGTGAAGCGCCGCACTAAGGCTCTGATTGCTCTGGCTCCAACGATCGGGTTCACTTTTGAAGGAGATGATTGGGGCGATCTCACGCGCGCGCCTCGGCTACAAATGCCGTTATTCGACAGGGGGCACAGCCAAAGATTCAGGAACATCATGAGGGGCCACTTCGCGGGATTCGACGCGAGCCTCTTCGATTATTGGTATACGACGGGCGGCGGAAAAAGCAGCCACACCTGGACGCAAACCGTAGTCGCCTTCACGCAGGATTTGTGGATGCCTGTTTTTGAGTTGCGCCCAGAAGGCGTCCTGGATCGGGTAGCTGATGTCTTCACCCACAAGGACATCGATTTCGACTCAAACCCTGAATTTTCCCGTCGCTATTTGCTGCGCGGCGCCGAGGTGGACCGAGTGCGGGAGCTTTTTGCGCCTCCGTTACTAACTTTTCTCGAAGGACTGTCAAGTGGCGAGAAATGGCGAATCGAAGGTGATGGCTACACTCTCATCGTGTACCGGTCCGACGCGATCGTGAGTGCGGAAGAAATCCAGCCCCTTCTTGACCAAACGTCTTCGATGGCGAGAACATTCTTCGGCTCCTGTGGTCGGATGAAATCCACCTAAACCTGCAAGGCTTCACATCGATTCAGGCGCCGTTCACCTTAACCGCTCAGTACTCGCAGCTCGCTACTAAGAAGTCAGCTGCCGCAGAATCTCTTTCCCCAGCTTCTGGGTCTCCCCGAAAAACTTCTGATACTCGACGAACAGCCGATTCAGCTCCAGTGCCTTGTCCGTCGACGGATGCTTGCGCAAAATCATGTCCCGCACATGCACCGGGTTCGGCAGGGTCGCATCTTCATTCAGTTCTTCCAGCGCGGTATTAGGGTCGTAGTGATACATGGGATTATTGTAGCGCCGCCGCTACACTAGTTCCGTGCTCCACAGATCGTGCAGGTGCACAATCCCTTCCAGCCTGCCGCGACCATCCACCACCATCAGCGAAGTAATCTTCTTCTCCTCCATCAGCGCCAGCGCAGTAGCCGCGAACTCGCCAGCCCCAATCGTTCGCGGATTCTTCGTCATGCACTCGCCCGCACTCAGATCCATCACGTCTTTCCCGCGCTTCTCCAGGAGCCTCCGCAAGTCTCCATCGCTGATGATCCCCACCAGCTTCTCGCCTTCCACCACCGCCGTCACGCCCAGCTTCTTGCGCGACATTTCATAAATCACGTCCGGCATGTTCGTCTGCGGCGCCACCCGCGGCAGGGCATCGCCGGAGTGCATCAACGATTCCACGCGCGCCAGCCGCTTCCCCAACTTTCCCCCGGGATGCAGGTTGGCAAAGTCTTCCTCCTTGAAGCCGCGCTTCTCGCTAAGCGTAACTGCCAGCGCATCGCCCAAAGCCAGCATCGTAGTAGTCGAAGCCGTAGGCACCAGCCCCAAAGAACAAGCCTCCTCAGCAATCGAACAATCCAAAGCAACATCAGCAGCCGAGGCCAAAGTAGACACTCGTCTGGAAGATGCCTGCACGGAGCGGCCACTCTTGCCCGCTGCTTTTGACTTTGACTTCCCTTCCTTTGCTCCCGACCCGAAAATCTCATCCCCGGTCATCGCAATCAGCGGCACCCGCAGCCGCTTGATCGTCGCCAGCAGCGCCAGGATCTCCTCAGTCTCTCCGGAAGCCGAAAGTGCCAGCACCACATCCCCGCGCACCACCATCCCCAAGTCCCCGTGCAGTGCCTCCACAGGATGCAGATACAACGCCGGAGTCCCCGTCGAACTCAGCGTCGCTGCAATCTTGCGCGCAATCAGCCCGCTCTTTCCCATCCCTGTGACCACCACGCGCCCCGCGCACGAGAACATCAAATCCACCGCATGCTGAAACGCCGCCGCCATCGGCCCGCCAATGCGGTCCGCCAGCGCGCGCAACGCTTCCGCCTCAATGCGCACTACGTTCTCACCAATGTTTTTCATGAAAAAACGCGATCCCTGGTTTTCAAATTACCAAATTACAGATTACCAACTTACTAAATCCCTAGAAATGGTCCTCCGCGTCATGCGGCGGCTGCACCGGCCTCTGCCCCAACACCGCCAGCCCTTTAGCCTGGATCATCCGGTCCCACGGCCCAGCCTGCCAGTTGTCCTTCATCTTCGCCGGATGCTGCCACGGCGGCAGCGCCACCATCAGATTTCGCGCCATCCCGTGTAAGTAAGGTTCGTACATCGACCGCAGCTTGTCCAGCTTCTGCCGCGCTTCATCCCCCGTGCGCAATTTCAATCCCGCCGCCGCCAGCGTGTCTCGCAACCTGTCGAACCCGGGATCGGTCAGCCGTTCCGCCGCCGTCGGATCGTAGCGCGCATTCACCACCTGCGCCAGATCCACGGCCGCGTGCCGCGCCATCGCGAAGGTCAGCTTCGCCTGTCCGGGATGAATGCCTTCGATGCCGGTCAGCAGCAACGAGGTCACGTCCAGCATCGTCATCAGCGCCCCCGGCCACGACTGGTTGCTATGCTGCGAACGAAAGAAACTCAGCACCGGGTAAGAAATACCGCTCTCCAGCAACTCCCCCGCCCAGCGCTCCCACTCGCGCAAAACGGCGTCGAGAACAAGCTGGTCGATATTAATATTGTCCGAACTCCCCGCCAGCCGCACCAGCAGCTCCACGGCCGTCGGTGGCGATCCCGCGCGCGCGTCGAGCATGGAAATCTGAATCTCGCGCCGCGAGAACGAGCCGTACACCACCGGCAAATACCCAATCACCACGCCGAGAAATGCGAAACCCATCCCCGCTTCCAGCACTGAAAGGGCTCGCGCTGAGCTCGAGGTCGGCACAATGTCGCCATACCCCAGAGTAAAAAAAGTTTCGCCGCTGTGGTAGAGGATTCTGCCAAACGTGAGCGGTTCGTTGCCCAGTTGTTCGTGCCCGCCAATGCCATATTGCAGCAGGGCAAAACCGAAGATCAGGCTCACCGCCCAAAATGCCAGCAGCATGATCAGCGACAGCGGCCCGAAGTATCCCAGAAAATTCTGCTGCCACGAAGGGATGCGGATGTGGCCCGCAAACTTCCTCCACGGAATCCACGTACGCCGCAGAAACCACGCTGTCAGCTTGAATTGCCGCGTCACCCGCCGCGGCAGTACCACCGTTTCAAATGCATCCTGCAGCACTATGAAGATGATGATGGCGCCGAAAATAATCGCGGGAATGCTGCTGTGGGAGTTCATGCCGGATTCTCAGTCGCAATCTTGTCGCGGAAGGAAGGGTATCAGATTCGGCCCGTATAGCGCTGCCGAGTGCGCCCGCGTTAGGGCTGCGGCACTGTGCGAAGGCCGGTGGCATCGAAGACGTAAGTTCGTACTTCGCCTTCGTTGCCCTGAGCGGGAAATTCTTTGCCATTCAGCAGAAAGCTGACTCCAGCGGCGTTCCCTGCCCTGACATATATTTCATGGCTGGCGCGGATCGAGGTGTGCGCCGGTGCGATAAGGGTTTCTTCGGCCACTGGTTTTCCGTCCGCGACGATCGAGACCCAGGTGGTCTTCTCGGCACGGATGAGCAGGGTGAAAGTACTTGCCACCTTAGCCAATGCGGCAGGAGCGGCGCTCTTCGCGGCCAGCGCACTGCCGGCGGGCGAGCTCACAGCAGGCTTATTAGCGACTAGCGGCGCAGGTTTCTGTGAGGTTGCCTCCGCCGGGATGGTTCCCGGCGAAAGTGTTCCAGCGGACATTTGTCCGGAGGTCAGAGGTTCCCTGGCAGATGGTTTTCCCATGGTCAGCGATTTGGCGGAAGTAGAAGGTGGCGCCGGCGCGGCAACCGGAACGGGCACTGGAGTCCTGGTGGAGGACTGTTGCGGAGAAACAATAGACATTGCGGCGTGAGGCCCGGCGTGACGGCGAAGGTTCCAGAAAGAAAGAATCATCGTCACGAATAGCAAAACCGCCGCGAGTTTTCCCCACGGTACCTGGACGGAACCCTCATTCGCAGGATGGCGCGTGGAATCCGGCAACGCGGAGGCAAGGTCATCGCTGCGATGGTCATGCTGACGCTCGTCAGCGCGACGACCTTGCCCACGACGAACCTGCTGGCGCGGTTCTACCGCCTGAATCTGCTTCCCGTGATCGTTCCCAGGATCAGTAGGTGCCGCGGCAGCGTCTGGTTTGCCCGCCGTGCCGCGAAAATCTGGAAGAATGGCTTGCTGCTGAATCTGACTCTCGCGCAGCGCGGCGAGATAGTCGGTTATGGCTTCTTCTTCGTCGAGTCCCACCTGGCGGGCGTAGGCGCGGACGAAACCCTTATTGAAGACTCCCCCGGGAAGCTGATCAAAGTGTTCGTCCTCAAGCGCGCGCAACATTCGCGTGCTGATTTTCGTGGTCTTGGAGATGGCGTCGAGCGCGATTCCGCGCTGCTCACGCTGCTTGCGAAGTTTTTCTCCAAACGCTCCCAAAGGCCGGCTCCAGCGGGCGGGGTTACGTTTCCGTCCGCATCAAGATGGAATAATCATAGGCGAAGCTTGGGACGGAAGCCAGAAGCGGCTGCGCAAACAACGTTACCGTGGGGTGTAAAGGAAAACTAGAAGCGCGGATCCATTCTCCAGGACGGCTTACTGGGACTTTTTCTCCAGGAAAATGGTGAATTCCGTGTTGCAGGACTTGCCCGGATCGTCGAACGCCGAACCTTCCCGGCCGCCTTCAGAGGCACTGAAAAACAGTCCTTGCTTGGTCTTGTCTGGTAATCCAGTAAAGCGCGCCTTGCCCGCGGCATTGGTTCCGACTTCGAGGTCTAGCTTGTGGAGGCTCATGAACCGGTAGGCGATGTGCACTCGGATTTTGGCATTGTAGACCGGCGCACCGGAAGCATCGTTGACCATGAAACTGGCGGAGCAGGGACCGATTCCGCCGTCGATGACAGGAACGGTTTTCGGGTCGACGGACGGGGTGTTCTGTGCGTTCAGGGCAGGCATGAAAAGCACCGCTAGCGCGGCCGATAACAAGATTGTGGGGCGAGCGGTGATTCGCATACGTACTCAAGGATACGCCTAAATAAAGAGATCCGTTTGCCACGGGACCGGACGGATCGCACCGGTGGACAGCAGGGGTCCGACTTAACTCACCGTTGCTGGGAACGACTCCCAGCATCGGAAACTCTCGCCTCGTTGAGCAATTGATCGAGTTGCGCGCGGTCCAGCCGTTTCCCGTTCACGACGACAGAATCGATCTTCGTAGTGTTCGAGATGTCGGCCAGCGGATCGTCATTCAGTAGAACGAAGTTGGCGGCGTAGCCGGACTCGATGCGGCCCCAGGTCTTCGACAATCCTAGCAGGAGGGCAGGGTTGGTCGTGGCGCTTTCGAGAGCCTGCATGGGCGTGAGCCCGGCGTCGACAAATATTTTGAGTTCATCGTGCAGGCTGAAGCCGGGATAGGTGTAGGGAACGGTTACATCCGTTCCAGCCAGCAGATGTACGCCCTGGGCCTGCGCGCGCGGGATTTCTTCCAGCATCTTGGCGTACTCGCGTTTTCTTATTGCGATGTATTCCGGCGTCCGGTATTTGGTTAGCATGCCGTTCTCCGGCTTCCACCAGTTCAGCTCGTCAGCCGAAACGTATCGCATTCGCGAATCGCTCTGCTTGCTCAGATCATCGATGAAGGTGAGGGACCGTTCAGTGACCATAGTGGGAGTGAGGAAGGTATTGTTCTTGGCCAACAGGCGATAGGTCTCATCGGCGCGTTCCTGGCTGAAGTGGTCGAGCATCTCGGTGTTATCTCGCGCAATCTTTGCCGGGATCAGCGCGAAATTCTTCGTGCGCATCGCCTCTTGAAATGCCGATTGATCCAGCCGGTGCTTGATGTAGGATTCCTCGGCAGTAGACCCGCCGGAGAGCGCGAGTCCATGTTCCAGCGTACGCTGCCCCGCGTTTGACGCCTCTCTCACGCTGATCGGACCGGGAAGGTGTCCCACGAATGAGAAGCCCAATTTTTTGGTTTCATCCGCAATCGCGTAGTAAGCGTCCCGCGACAGCGCATCGTAGACTTTGATGAAGTCAGAGCCTTCTTGCTTCAGCGAGCGCGCCATGGTGCGCGCCTCGTCCGCCGTCGTCACTGAAACGGTGAATTCTGGATTCGACCAGGAATCAGGGCCGTCCACAATCGGCCCGCTGGCCACAATCTTTGGACCCAGGCGCTGGCCTGCCGCAATTGCGTCGCGCAGTGGAAATACTAGTTTGGCCGCGCCGCCCATGTTGCGAATCCCGAGCACTCCGTTGGCGACGTACATTTTTAGATCGCGCTCGGGATCGCGGAAGTGCGTGTGCATGTCCCAGAGCCCAGGCATGACAAACTTGCCGGTGCCATCGATCACTTTGGCCGAGGCCGGCAGCTTGAGCAGTTTTGTTTTCCCGACCAAAGCGATCTCGCGCCCGCGGATGAGGATCGTCATGTCCGGCTGCTGCTTCGCGGCGCCGGGATTAACGATGGTGACGTGGGTGATGGCGAGATCGACCTGCGCGAAAACTGCGTTGGCAACACTAAGGGCACTCAGCAGCAACAGACAACGCAGAATCGATGGGATTTGGTTCGGCCGCATGGCGCGCTTAGACACCAACCCAGAGTGGTTGGTTCCAGCAGCCACCGAAAAGCAGGCCGGGCGACTCCGGCAGTGCAGTGCCACAAGAGCCCCGCCATTCGGCTCACAGCCGAGGCAGGGGTGCCCACGCCTGCTTCGAAGGGATTCGGCGTAAGGTTAGGATGGCATTGGCTTTAGGGGTTCTGGTTACCAACGGTCATTGCTCGGGTTGCGGGGCAGCCATATAATTTTTGAAACCGTCACTCCGTCCAGATTGATCAAGGAACCAGTATGTCCGAGGCCACCGGCACACAATTGACGCGCCAGAGCCAGGAACTGACCATCTTTCACGACGTGGCCAAAGCGCTCACGTCGTCGCTGGACCTTGATTCCATTCTCCAGACCATCATGGAGAAGATGGCGGAATATTTCCGCCCCGACACTTGGTCGTTGCTGATGGTGGACGAAGAGCACCAGGAACTTTACTTCGCCATCGCCGTGGGCGAGGCCGCCGAAGCGCTGAAGAACGTCCGCCTGAAAGTTGGCGAAGGCATTGCGGGCTGGGTAGCCAAGACAGGCGAGCAGGTGATTTCGGCGGACGTGGAAAACGATCCGCGCTTTGCCAAGCGTATCGACGAAGCCACGCAGTGGGAAACGCACTCCGTGATCTGCGTGCCGCTCAAGTCGCGGCTGCGCGTGTTGGGCGTCATCCAACTGGTGAATGTGGATCTGTCGCAATTCAACGAGCCGGAACTTTTCTTCCTCCAGGCGCTCTGCGATTACGCCGCTATCGCCATCGAAAACGCGCGCTGGGTGGAAAAGATCCAGGAACTCACCATCACCGACGACTGCACCGGTCTCTACAACGCTCGCCACCTGTACAAGACGCTTGAAACCGAAGTCTACCGCTCTTCCCGTTTCGGCTATGAGTTCAGTGTGCTGTTCATCGATCTCGACCACTTCAAAACGGTCAACGACACTCACGGACACCTGATCGGCAGCAAACTGCTGGCGGAGATTGGCTACCTGGTGAAAGCGCAACTGCGTTTGATTGACTTCGCATTCCGCTACGGTGGCGACGAATTTGTAGTGTTGCTGCCGCAGACGGGAAAAGATCAGGCGCTGGTGGTCGCCAAGCGCTTGCGTGATGCCATGCGCGCCAGCTGTTTCTGCCGCGATGAAGGTTTGAATCTGAACGTCAGGGCTTCCATCGGCCTGGCCACCTATCCGCACGACGCGCGCGACGCGCACGACATCATCCGTCAAGCCGACGAGATGATGTATCTGGTGAAGAACACAACCCGCGACAATATTGGAATTGCGCAGCGCGGAGTGATGAAGTGAAGAGCCTTAAAGCCCTCATCGAGCGGGAAAGTGCCCGTAGACTGGCATCCATGGGAGACACAATGCCGAAATTGAAAAGCATCCCGCGCCGAAGGATGAAAAAAGCTAAGGGCTCGCGGCCTGGTCCGGTAGCTCACCCTTCAAAGTAAGTCGCACAACAACTCTCAGTGTTCCAAACTTACCAAACTACCCGATTGCAAAATTACAAATTCCCCTTCGGCTTCTGCGCCTCCGCCGCCTTCTCCTCCGGCTTCCATGGATTCGCATTCGCCGGGCCGTTGGGATTGACTCCGAAGTCCCATACGTAGAGGTTCATGCCTTCCGATCCCTTCATCTCGACTAACGCATACTCGCCGGGCGCGAGGTCTTCGGTGGGGGTTAACTTGAGCCAGCCACCGCTGACGCGGGTGATGGTGGTCTTGACGAAATTTTCGTTCTGGCTGACTTTGCCGGCGACGTTGCGCTTCAGATCGCCCACGATGCGCTTGCCGCCTTTTACTTTGGCGCGCACGATGCGGAAGCGGTCAAAAGGAATGAGGGCCTGCTCCGGCTGCTGCGGTTGCTGGGGCTGTTGCGGGCCCTGGGGCTTGGCACGGGGAGCGTCCAGGCTGGGCTGGGAAGGTTTGGCGGAGGCGGTTTCGCCTTCCGGCGGCTCCGGGTTGGCGCGGTCTTGCTCGTCAACATTGATGTAGATGGAAGGCACGGAGACGTGGGCATGCAGAGTGGCGTGCTCCCCCTGGAGTTCTACCGACTGCTTGGCGCTGGCGATGGGATTCATGGCTCCGCGAAAAATGTTTCCTCGGGTGTTCCGGTTGAGGTCGCCCTCCAGTTGCTGCATTTCGACGAGTTGCGGCTGCCCCTGAAAATTATCCAGCAGAAAAACGCCGGATGCCTCCGGCAGGCGCAGTCCCGGCGCAACTTGCGGAAGGTGCGATTCCTCGGCAGCGCGCTCCGCGTCGGTCTCTTTATCGAGTGCCTTGGCTTCGGGGATGGCCGAGGCTGCGCGGTCCTTCTCATACTTCTCGGTCGCGGACCAATCCACCAGCGCCGACGGAAGCTCCTCCCACTCGTCGCGCTCCGCGCTCTTGTAGCGTACCCGGTCACCTTTCACTTCATACTTGGTGACCGACTGATAGGAGCCGTCTTTGAGAATGAGACGCTTGGCTAAATCCTGAGCTGGGGCGCAGAGGGCGAAGGACGCGGCCGAGGTGATAGCGATAAACAGCAGCGCGCGTCGTGAGAATCGTGGTGTTGATGTGCAGGTCATACACCTGTTGGATGCTTCTGTTTTGAATGTCTTTAAGTATTATCGGCCCAGATGGGGTCTATCCGCCAACCGGCACGGAGCGTAATCACCTGGACGAAGAATGGCCAGGGTCAGTGAGTGCAATAGCCTGACTAGTCAATAGTGCATTCGAAATCCTGCATTCGGTTCCCGTCGGCGCGTCGCCTGTCATCTCTTGCTTGCCTCCGAAGAACTAATGCGACTGACAGGAACCGCCGATACATCAGGAACAGGGACAAGGAGGCAGCTCTATGTCGAGGCGTATTTACCTATTGTCAAGGCATATGCTCCTGTTCCTCTTTGTGTGTACGTGCACGAGAAGCTTGTACGCCCAAGACTTGGCAGGAACCGGAATTGTGGTCCACGCGTATGTCAGCCAGGGGTTTCTGTTCAGTTCCAACAACAACTACGTGTCCCTGAAATCGAGCGAGGGCAGCCCGCAGTGGACGGACGCTGCCGTGAACATCTCGGATTCACTTGCCGACAACCTGCGAGTCGGTCTCCAGTTGCACATGTATCAACTGGGAGAGTTTGGCGGCTCGAACATTCAGGTGGATTGGGCCTCAGGAGACTACAGAGTCAATGATCATTTTGGAATTCGCGCAGGCAAGGTCAAGACCGTCTGGGGCTTGTTCAATGATTCCCAGGATATCGACGCGGTCTTCCTCTGGATACTCTTGCCTCAAGGCTCCTACTCCACTGACCATAAGAGCTTTTACCTGGCACACGTCGGAGGAGACGTTTACGGCAGTCTCTCTCTCGGGAAACGGGCCGGAATGCTCCACTATGTCGCGTATGCAGGCCAGGCAACCATCGATTTGAATGACGGATATATCCAAACCTTCGCCCAACTCGGACTCGTATTTACGAACTCTCTCGGAGGCAAGACATACGGCGGTGATCTGCAGTGGGAAACACCCGTCAGAGGGCTGATCATCGGGTCCAGCGGAAATATGCTAACCGCAGACGGGACCGCGCCGGCTGGGAGCTTCCATTCGCCGGCTCTCTATACCCCCTCAATGTACGCCAGTTTTACCAGAGGAAAAGTCTACCTGGCGGGAGAATATGACCGGATACCGATCAACGCCACCTTGACGCTTGGGCCGACGGTGATTCCGTTTGTGGCGGATGAGCGCACCTGGTTCGCTATGGGAAGTTATCGGCTTCGCAACAATCTTCAAGTGGGAAGCTACTATAGCCACTTCGTCAACAAGTCAGCGGACACGACCCAGCCGGCAAATTACTCCAAAGACTGGGTGGTGTCTGGACGTTATGACTTCAACTCGTACTTTTACGCCAAGATCGAGGGCCATTTCCTTCACGGAACTGCACTTGGGTACTACAACAGCACCAACCCAAATGGCCTGGCTCCAAACTCGAATATGTTGGCCGCCAAGATCGGGTTCAGCTTTTAGCTCGCTCATGTTTTTTGGGACGTGGATCTATGTGCAAAGCTCAATGCCTAATGCTGCTGTTAGCATCGCTTGCCTCATGGTCTGGGGCCAGCGCACAGGATGTAGTGTTGGTGGCGAACAAAGGAGTAAAGATTTCGGAAATCACAGATGCCGATTTGCGCGGCATTTTCATGGGAACAAGGACCAGGTTCGCCGACGGCTCCCATGCTGTGCCGGTAACTCTAAGAGGTGGGCCAGCGCACGAGGTTTTTCTGAGAAACCATCTCAGCGAGGGTCCTGAGGAGTTCCGCTCGCAATGGCGCAAAGTAGTATTCACTGGCCAGGGTGCCATGCCCAAAACCTTCGATTCCGAATCGGCCCTTATCGAGTACGTAGCTGCCACTCCAGGCGCAATCGGATATGTGAGCCGAATTTCGTCGCAAGTGGGCGTGAAGCTCCTCACCACAGTCAAGTAGTTTCCGCGGCCGAAAGCAGAAAAAGGCCAGCGCTGGGAGTAGCGCTGGCCTTGCGTGTCTAAACCAGGAGTTCTAACCCGGTTTTCGTTCCGTTTTGCGCGGCTCACTTTGTCTTTGCGGTCTCGAGGCGCTGGCGCTTGGCCTCGGCCTGTTCTCACTAGCCCGCGGAGCTGGACGTGGTGCGCTCTGCCGAGCCTGGGGCGCCGGCCGCGGCGCGCTCTGCCGAGCCTGAGGCGCTGGCCGCGGTGCGCTCTGAGGACGCGGTTCATGGTACGTCCTCGCAAGCTGCCCCCCAGTAGGCCGCGATGCGCTTGATGGACGCGAGCTCTGCGTGGGCCGCGCCCTTTCCGTCTGCTGCGTCCTCGACGCGTGCGAACTCGGCGGCGAGACCGGCTTCGCTGAACGGCTTTCGGACGGTCGGCTCGAACTCATCCGACTGTTACTCGGCGGCCGATTCGGGCTCGGAGACCGGTTCGACCCATTGCTCCTGGACGCGGTGTTCCTGTTGGACGAAGTCGCGGGACGGTTAGCCTTCGACCCGTTCGACGATGAGGAGCGATTTTGAGCAGGACGGTTCGCCGCTCGATTGTTCGTGGAGCTGTTCGTGGGCCGATTTCCGGCTGAACGGTTCTCCGCCGCTCGGTTTCCCGCCGTGCCCGATGCGCTCGCCTGCTTCGGCGACATCGCCGGAGCGTGATAGGTGCCGCCAGCAGCCTTGGCAGCCACTACGCCGTGTCCTCGGAACTCGGCCGGGCGCGCCGTGGCCGCCACGGCCGGTCGGCCGTGGTTTTCCCGTGCAAACAAAGCACGGTTCTGGCTTGCGGCCTGTTGGTGCTGCATCTGCGCCGCAACCGGTCCGCGGTGCGATTCGTGGGCGTAGGCTGCTTGTTGCGGCGTCGGGCGCGCAGTTATTCCGCCCCGTCCGCCGTTAAATGCCACATGCGTATGGTTGTTTACGATGACCGTCTTGTTGTAGACGTTGGTCACGTTCGTGACGTTGACGTTGGTGACAGACCGGTTGTAGAAGAATCGGCCACCGCGCCATTCCCCGCCCTCGAAGCCACTGCCGAAGTATCCGAACCCGTAATTAATGCCGCCATAGAAACCAATGTGCGGGCCCCAATAGCCGGCATTCCAAATGTAGAAGCCATCGTTCCAACCCCAATATCCGGGTGTCCACAGAAAGCCCACTTCAGGAGCCAGCACCCAGGTGCCCGGCACCCAGTAGTAGCCGTCATCGTCGCTCCAGGCCCAATAACCGGGTGTCCACAGATAGCCGGGTCCGGGGCAAATGGGTTGCGCGTAAATCGGCAGCGGAGGCGGTCCGAATCGCACGGAAACCCCTACGCCAATCTCGGCCGCAGATGGGGAAGAAAGCGCCGCTGGAATAACCAGCAGCAAGAGTCCGAACGCCAGGAGCCGAACTATACGTTGCAGTTTCATTTTTTTCCTCGTGCCCCCTGGGCTTGCCCTGGGATTACAGCAGCACCAGGAAGGGCTAATTTGGCCCAAACGCTGGCCCGGAATGAATCCGCAACCAGACATTTGTCCTGACGAAGGGCTTACCTACTTAAACACCACAGGCAGGAGTATGTTGCTGGACAGGAAATTATTTGGAATGAGGAACTTCCGGCCTTGTGACCAGAAATCCGAGGGAATCATCATTGATCTAATACCTGCCACAGTTAGCTGCCACAGTCGCCGTCGCCACCGCCTTCTGGAAAAACTGACACACGAGTTAAGTAGTGGAATTACTTTCGAATTGGCGCGACGGCTTGAAATCCACGGGGAAAAACACGGAGGCTTGTAGTATCCTCGCGTTGTCGATATTCTGAGCACGCAGCACGGCGCCAATTCCACACATGATGAACTCTAAACTTATCCTTTATTCACTCAGCCTGTCTTTGCTTCTTGGGCCTGTGGGAGCTCTCGGCCAGACAACGACTCACCCGACCTCCCAATACTCGGTGCAAGGAACCGTCGCTTCATCTGCCCCATCCCCGCAGGGCGCCGCAGTTTCTTATGCGTCGGTCTCCCAACTGAATGGATTGCTGGCGCAACTGGACGCCGCATCCAAAGCCACGCAGGCCGACCTCGCCAAACTTCGCATCGAGCGCTGGAAGGCCGACGCTGCCTCGAAGAAGCGCTCGCTCGCCGATGCGGATTCCGTCCAGCGCAACTTGCAAAACGCTTTGCCCGAGATGATCACGCAGCTGCGCAATGCGCCCGAAGATCTGCCTGCAACCTTCAAGCTGTACCGGAATCTGGATGCGCTCTACGACGTGCTCGGCAGCGTGGTGGAATCCACCGGAGCGTTCGGGTCGAAAGACGATCTCCAAGCGCTGTCGAACGATCTCAACAGCTTTGAGGCCACCCGCAAGCAGATAGCCGAACGCGTGGAGATGCTGGCCGCGTCCAAGGAGCACGAAATTGTGCGCCTCCGTGCCGACCTGAAGACCGCGCAAGCGGCCATCCCAGCCGCGCCTCCAAAGATAACTGTGGTGGACGACAACCAGCCCCCCAAGAAGCCGGCAGTAAAGAAAAAGCCCGTGGTGAAGAAGCCGCCAGCCAGTACTCCCAACTCGGCCCCGGCGCCTGCGTCGCCGCCATCAAATTAGTACCGCAGGCACGCCGGATTCGTCTCCCGCCACCAGCCGTTGAGGATTGAATTGAACTCAACCGACTACACCCAACTGGCTCCCCACATCACTTCCCGGGCTCCCAGCCCTCGGGCAGCATATCGAACGCCAGCGTGTCACGGTACGCAAACTGATTTCCTTCCAGCACCGCTACCGGTGTCAACATATGCCAGATGCGGTCATCATCGAAGACGTAACACTCTCCGCACTCGCGCAGGATGAAGCGATCCAATTCGTGTTTGTCATTGTCGGTGATGGTGACCTCGCCGCCGTCAGCGCCGCAGCGGCCCAGCAGGTGCGTGGCAATGTATTTTTCCCCGTCTTTATGTAAGCCCGGCGGGCTAGTGTCACACGGCCGGCCGGGCGTTGCCGTGAACCTTATTAGATGGACGTTCACCAAATACTTCGTACCCACCGCCGACAGCGGCAGGGAATGAAGGTGCTGAGCAATCATCTTGCAAACGCCTATGGAGGCAGCGATCGCCGCTGGCAGCGGAGCGTACTCGCGCGGCAGACCGCCGATTGTCGTGTTGTATTTTTTCAGTTGCACATAGGGCGTGCTCTCCTCGCTCGCCCAAACTCTTACCCCGCCCTCAACAATCTCGGCCCGCACACGATTCAACGAACGATACCGGTCGCCGCCCTCGTAGTACTTGTCCCTGGGGATGGACCAGGCTGCATGCGCCAATTCTTCCAGCGCGCGCGCAATGTCCAAATCAATCCTGAGCGGCCGCCGGCTAAACCCGCGCTCGACAAGGTCGCTTCGCGACCTGGCATTGCCGGCCACCGGAATAAACGTATCTTCACCCATGACTGCTCCTGAGGAAATGACGACTCAAATGGCCGGGGCTGCACCGCCCTCTTACCGGCTCCATCCTAACAAAGGATCGGGCGCCGGCTTTTTTTCGGATTTCGTGGAGCACAATCCTGTAAAAGTTTGCGTAAGGCTGGATTCGCCTCACCCCAGCCTTCGGAGTAGTCGAGAGAATTCGTTCCTGAATCCAGAAAGCATCTGTGTGCTCAGCTAAATGACTAACCTCATTTCTTTGACATCATCGCGACAAACTCTTGACAATCTGGTGACAAATTCGCATTCCGGTAAGGGTAGGCTTCGCGCGTCCGCAATCCGCGAAACCTTGAGGAGACGCACTCATCATGACTCGACAGCTCATTGCCACGCGCTACAGCTTTGCACTCTTCCTGGCAGTTTTTGTGCTCTCGGCCGGAAACGCAGTCTTCGCGCAATACACGCTCACCAGTCTCGTCACCACCTCGAAGGATCCCAATCTGGCCAACGCATGGGGCATGGCCTACGCGACTGGCGGCCCTTTCTGGATTTCAGACAACGCAACCGGCAAGTCCACCGTCTACGACGCTTCAGGAAACATTTTGCCAACGGTCGTAACCATTCCGCCGGCCACTACAGGAAAGAAAGGCAGTCCCACCGGAATCGTCGCCAACTCGACTTCCGGTTTTGTTGTGACTCAGAATGGCGTCTCTGGCCCGTCCAACTTCATCTTCGCCACGCTGGATGGAACCATCAGCGGTTGGAATCCTTCCGTCAATGCAACCAACGCAGTCATTACAGTCAACAACCACACCACGGCGAACTACACAGGTCTAACGATTGCGACGTTCAGCAACGGCACATTTCTTTACGCCGCGAACTCGGCAAAGAACCAGATCGAGATCTATAACAGCACTTTCCATCTCGTCAAAACATTCACCGACGCCACACTGACCGGCCTGAAAGTGTATGGCGTACAGGCAATCAAAGGAAAGATCTACGTTACCTTTGACGGCACAAGCGGCGGCGCGGTCGACATTTTCAATCCAGGTGGGACGTTGATCAAGCTGCTTACCAAGAACGGATCCACGGGCCCATTGCTCGCGCCATGGGGATTAGCACTGGCGCCAAACAACTTCGACACCTTCAGTAACGATCTATTGGTCGGCAACGTCAACAATGGGCAAATCCATGCCATCAATCTGACCACCGGAGCTGTCGTAGGAACCATGATGGACAAAACTGGAAAGATCATCAGCGTTCCCGGACTTTGGGCGTTGCTGTTTGGCGGTGGCAGCACGGCCAACGACGGAAATACCAACCAGTTATTCTTCTGCGCCGGAACAAGCGGTTATGCCACTGGCGAATTCGGTGTCATCAATCCCTAGCGAATTCAAGCCTCTTCCGCAAACTCTCTTCCCCTGAAGATTGGCCGCCTGTCTTGCCGGCGACCTGCGGGAATTTCTGAAGGCGGCTGGCCAACCTTATGCGACATCACGGCGAATTAGGATGGCAGAATGTCCGTGGCTTTCGATCGGCGTGGATTTCTGCTGGTAATCGTCAATTTCGGGTTAGCTCTCCCTCGTTCTTTCCGGTGATGGTGACGAAGCGAATGACGCCGGCGCTGTCCTCGAAAACCAGCCCGGTGCCTTGAGAGTTCACCACCGCAGCTACAAGATGACCATACGACTTTGGGATGCCTCCGTGAGTCGGTGTCTGATCGTAGCGCTCCAGTTCCCCTTCTTTCATGCCGGTCATGCTGACGAACCGGATTACGCCTTCGGTGTCCTCGAAGATGAGTCCGGTGCCGATTTTGTCGGCAATTGCCGCGGCGATTCTTCCGTAGGATTGCGGGACCGTGCCGTGCGTCGGAGCCCTTTCGTAAGTTTCACTAGCCGAGGACTGCGGCGCTGCATAGGCGACGGTGCCGTTCCTGCTCCCAACCAGGTAGCCGGCAACCGTCAGCAATGCACAAGTAGAGGCAAACAAAATTCTCTTTTGCATGGTGTCAACCTTATATTGAGAAATTGTCCAACCGCTTAGGGCAGGACCTGAATTTTGTGCATCATCCCCAGATCCTCATGCAGCAGGATATGGCAGTGGAACACGAAGGTGCCAGCAATGGTTGGATCGCGGAAATCCATTCTCACTTTCACGCTGGGGTAAGGTCCGGTCCCCGACCAATAAGGAATTTCAATGGTGTCGCGAAGATCGTTGGGCACGGGCTTTCCGTTGACTTCCAGCATCATGAAGTGGATTTGGTGGATGTGGAAATCGTGCGTTTCAAGGGCGTGGTTTTCAATGGTCCAGTCTTCGACTGCACCCACTTTCGTGATGATTGCCGGTTTCTCGTTGGGTTGGAAGACTTGCTGCCTTTGTCCGTCTACGGTGATGTAGAACTGAATGGGACCGTTGGTTCCGCCAAACTCCTCGGAGAAGTAGAGCTTCCGCGTGCCAGTTACCGTAGCATCTTTCAAGCCAGCGAACTTGAGCGCCGACAGACTCTGCGGCGCCGCATGGGAGGACGTAGGCGCAGGTGCCTTGGGGTTGCCAGCGGTGGTGAGCTCTATGCCTGCAAGCAGAAATTCGCTGTCCGGGTTGCCCGTCGGTCCCGTGGAATAGGCCAATGTGGCGAATTGTGGACCCGCATTCAGTGAAAAGGCCGGAGTGATAAATTCCGCGCGTCCCGCAGGAGGGATGAGAATGGTCGTTTCGTATCGCGGTGCAGCCAGGGGATAGCCGTCGAGAGCGATCAACTCCATTGGCTGAGGAACGCCCCCCATTGCCCATAGCTGCAGGGGAATGAAGTCTTGCAGAGAGGCATTGGCCACCCGCCAGAACTGTCTTTCTCCCGCCTTCATTTGGATGACTGGGAAAGGAGTGTGAGGAGGTGGGACGGTTTGGTAATTGAGGGTTAGCTCATACGGCCCTGGAACCCAGGGCACGAGGAATTGCTGGCGAATCACGAATACGCGCTCGGTCAGTCCAGTCACTTCAGGTCGGTATTTTTCCATGCCCTCAACGATGAGCGCACCGGCCGCGCCGCCGTTTACCTGGAACTCAGTGAATCCATGCACGTGCGGGTGGTACCAATAGAGGCCTGGAGGTTCCGTGGTGGGAATCTGGATGTTGAATTGGAATGGCGGTGACCCCGGTTGAATTAGAGTGTCGAGGATGTCATCTTGATGGCAGATCGGTGGGACGTTCAGGCCATGGAAATGGACGTTCGTCGACTGTAGCGTTGCGTTGCCGCCATCGCCGCAAGTTGTGCCGGGCATTGAAGACATATCCATCCCGCTCATCGCGCTGGGACCGCCGGTGGGAATGCTGTCTTTGACGCTAAGCACCAGTTGGTCGCCCGGATTCAGGCGCAACGTGGGGGATTCTACCAGCCCTGCGGAGGTGTGATACTGATAGCAGTAATGAGTATAGCCCGTAGTGTCAACCGAGTACCCCAAGTCGAAAGCCGCGTTAAGAACGCCATTCTGTGAATATAAGGACAAGGCATCCTGGACCACCGTGCCGATGGCGGGACGGGCGGGGCATTGAGCTGCCGCTGCCGCCGAGAAAACAATTGCGCATACGGCAATGACCAACAAACGCCTTGAAAAAATGTGCATACTTCGCTCCTCGACTTGAGAAACCAGTATCTAGAAAGATCGGGGCGGGAAAGTCCCAATCGACAATAGCCCGGAACTGTTTGCAGCCGATAGTGGCGAGCTGGGAAACTCCCTCAGCGTACACTTCCCGGCGCTCGAACTCACACTAACCATGCCGATATAGGACGGCGCGCCAAACTCGGCAACGTAGATGGTTCCGCCGGTTCCTGCGTTTGTGTCCAGCGCCAGAGACGCGAGATAGGACCACTTCGAACTGACGCCTCTGAGACTGCCGGAGGCGCATCCCATCGAAACCTTGCCCGTATACTCATTGAAGAACGCGGCTGTGACTTTATCGCCCTGTGTGTTGCTGATGTAGAGAAGCGTCTCGTCGGGGCTGAGCGTAATGTTGCTGGCGCTGACAGCAGTTCCCAAAGTATAGACAACCGTTGTGGTCAAACTGCCGGCGGAAATGTCGGAGACTTCAACGACGGTAGAGGTGGAAGTGTCTCCGAAGATGGCGTAGCGTCCGTCCTTTGTGATCTCCACTCCGTTGGGATACGCGACTCCCAGCGACTGAGTGTAGCCCGTTGAGTTCTGTTCGTCGTTATTCGACACCGGCGGGCCGGATGCAATATTGAAAGACTCGATCGACCCATCTCCGTAAGTGACCACCAGCAGGTTCCCATGGATCGCCATACCGGCGATGAATCCGGCTTGCAGCCCAACCACCGGCGTGTCATTCACAAAGCTAAGGCTGCACCCGGGCTGAACCTGAAAAGTTCCGATGGTGTTTGAGGCGGTGTAGCTCGCATAGAGATATCGCCCGTTCATCGCCAGACCGATGCCATTCGTGGCGCCGGAGTCGGTTGTAGAACCGGAAGCGCTCCCGCCCACTGCCAAGGTGGTGACGTCGATGCCGATGATATCGCCCGTGGCAGCGTCGGCGGCGTAGACGCACTCGTTGCCCGTGCTGTTGAGCAGGCTTATCCGGTTCGTGGAAAAAAAGCCGCCACCAATGCCAAGGCCTGCGGTTTGCACCTGGCTTGTCAGCGTGAGACCGCCGTTCGCTCCAATCGTGTAAAAAGTGACGCTGTTGCCGAACACGCCGTCGTCGTTGGTGATCAAATAATGAGGCTGGCTCGTGCTCTGCGCAAAGCCACTGGCGACACAAGCCCAAACCAATATCGCCGCAGCGAGCGACAACCGGGGTCGACCCGACGCATGCATGATTCCTCCTTGGCCCATTGTTCTTGTTTTCGTTCCTTCGGGAGGGGGGTAACTACGCTGGATGAGTTAACCACAGATAACCCCGCCGTTCAATCGGAATCGCGCAGTTCACTTGAGAATAAAGACTACGGACGAAAGTATTGGAGTGAGCCGGATAGCCTGTGGTGCTCTGGCGCCAAACTCTCACTCCTCGAACATGGGCACCTTGGGCGCGTGGCCGCCCATCCTTTCGCGGTTTCTTGAGAAAGGGAGGGATTGAACGGTCGTCTCTATCCTCTCCCCGACACCGCTTGATACGGAATCCCTCCACCCACCACCCCAATTCCGCAATTGAATTCATCCTCTGCCACTTAGGCCTAAAACCATTGCGCGCCCGTCACCCCTCTGTTAGCCTTTTTATTGTCATTATTTAACGCCCAACAGTAGCGTCTGCGTGCTCCACGGCTCTCGCCACAAAGATAAAGATTAAAGAGAAAGTCCGAAGCAGTTTCCTAAGGAGAACAAAATCTTGTCCCCAACAAAGAACCGAATTTTATTTACCTCCGAATCCGTAACCGAAGGCCATCCCGATAAGATCGCCGACCAGATTTCCGACGCCATCCTCGACGCCTGCCTCGCCGAAGACTCCTCCAGCCGCGTGGCCTGCGAAACCCTAACCGCCACCGGCCTCGTCGTCATCGCCGGAGAAATCACCACCAAAGCCTATGTCGATTTCCAGAACGTAGTCCGCGGCACCGTCCAGTCCATCGGCTACGACAACGCCGTCTACGGTTTCGACTGCAACACCTGCGCCGTCATCTCCAGCATCAACAAACAGTCCGGCGACATAGCCATGGGCGTAGACACCGGCGGCGCCGGCGACCAGGGCATGATGTTCGGCTACGCCTGCAACGAGAATGAGGAGTTGATGCCGACTCCCATCTCGCTGGCGCACAAGCTCACCATGCGGCTCTCGCAGGTGCGCAAGAATGGAACGCTTCCCTTCCTTCGTCCCGACGGAAAATCCCAGGTCACAGTTGAATATGATGCGAACGGCAAAGTGATCCGCGTGGATGCAGTCGTCATTTCCACGCAGCATGCCGAGACCGTCAGCAACGAAGAGTTGCGCGCCGGCATTCTCAAGCATGTGATCCAGGCGGTCATCCCCGCGCACCTGCTCGACGAGTACACCAAGTACCACATCAATCCCACGGGACGCTTCGTCATCGGCGGCCCCATGGGCGACACCGGGCTCACCGGCCGCAAGATCATCGTCGACACTTACGGCGGCATGGGACGCCACGGCGGCGGCGCCTTCAGCGGCAAGGATCCCACCAAGGTCGACCGCTCCGCAGCCTACCAGGCCCGGCACATCGCGAAAAATATTGTCGCCGCAAAACTCGCAGACCGCTGCGAAGTGCAGCTAGCCTACGCCATCGGCGTGGCCGATCCCGTAAGCGTCCGCGTGGATACTTTCGGCACAGAGAAAGTTGATCCCGCGATTATTCCCGATCTGATTCGCGCCCACTTCAAGCTGACCCCACGCGGCATCATCGAGTCGCTCGATCTTCGCCGCCCGATCTATAAGAAGACGGCAGCCTACGGACACTTCGGGCGCAACGATCCTGACTTCACCTGGGAAGCAACCGACAAGGCAGCAAAGCTGGCAAGTGATGCCGGTGTGCGGGAGCCAGTGTCGCGGCGGGCTTAATGACTCATTCGGATTGTCATCCCGAGCGAAGCGAGGGATCTTGGTTTCTGCTGACGCACAGCAGACCGTCGCCTTCAGCAAACACCAAGATCCCTCGCTGCGCTCGGGATGACGAACCCCAGAAGAACCGAAACGGCTAACCAAAGTTCAGCCCCGGGAATAGGCCGAAAGTGCCACTCCCTTGCGAGCATTTGGACATGCTGATCTTTCTGCCGATTCGTGTATTCTGAAAGTGCAAGACCAATCAAAACTAATCTCTCGAATCAGGTAACCAGGGGAATCAAAACAATTTTTCAGCAGGTGCAAGCGCCACAGGAGGCGTATGTCAACAGCGTCACAAGTCAGCAGCGACATCAAGAGCCTGGAACTGGCCGAACTGGGCAAGAAGCGCATCGAGTGGGCGAACCAGTCCATGAAGGTGCTGCAAATTATTAGAAAAGAGTTCATCAAGAACCAGCCGCTCAAAGGCATCCGCATCTCGGCCTGCCTGCACGTCACGGCCGAGACCGCGAACCTCGCCATCTGCCTGCGCGACGGCGGCGCCGACGTGGTCCTCTGCGCCTCGAATCCGCTCTCCACTCAGGACGACGTTTCCGCCAGCCTGGTCCGTGACCAGAGCATTCCCGTCTACGCCATCAAGGGTGAGGACAACGACACCTACTACAACCACATCCTAGCCGCCATCGATCACAAGCCGCACATCACCATGGACGACGGCGCCGACCTCGTGACCATCCTGCACACCAAGCGCACCGACGCTCTAGAAGGCGTGATCGGAGGCACCGAAGAAACCACCACAGGCGTCATCCGCCTCCGCGCCATGGCGAAAGAGGGCGTGCTGAAGTTCCCCATCGTTGCGGTAAACGACGCCGACACCAAACACTTGTTCGACAACCGCTACGGCACCGGCCAGTCAACCATCGACGGCATCATCCGCGCGACAAACTTCCTACTCGCCGGTTCAAAATTCGTAGTAGCCGGCTACGGCTGGTGCGGCCGCGGACTCGCCAGCCGCGCCCGCGGCAACGGCGCCGAAGTCATCATCACCGAAGTCGATCCCACCAAGGCGCTCGAAGCCGTGATGGATGGCTTCCGCGTTATGTCCATGCCCGAAGCCGCCAAGCTCGGCGACGTCTTCTGCACCGTCACCGGCAACAAGAACGTGCTCGTCAAAGAGCATTTCGCCCTGATGAAAGACGGCGCGATCATTGCGAACTCCGGCCACTTCAACGTGGAGATCGACATTCCCGCGCTTGAGAATATGTCGTCCTCCAAGCGCACCACCCGCAACTTCGTCGACGAATACTCGTTGAAAGACGGCCGCAAGATCAACCTTCTCGGTGAAGGACGCCTCATCAACCTCGCCGCCGCCGAGGGCCATCCCGCGTCGGTGATGGACATGAGCTTCGCCGACCAGGCCCTCTCGGTCGAGTACATGGTCAAAAATTTCAAGACGCTCGAGAAAAAGGTCTACCGCGTGCCGGACGAACTCGACAAGCGCGTAGCCAAGCTCAAGCTCGAGTCGATGGGAATCAAGATCGACCGCCTGACCCCGGAGCAGGAAGAGTATTTGGCAAGCTGGAGCGAGGGAACGTAGAGGCGGGACTCTCAGCGCATCAGCCGGGCCGGGGCGGCCCCGTTTTCTTTCTTTGTGCGGGTCGCGTTGGCGCAAGTTTGGCCTCCTACACCAGCTTTGCGCGACAACAGCTAGTTGGGAGTTGGAGGGGACGCGCCACCCTTCGC
Source organism: Candidatus Dormiibacterota bacterium (assembly GCA_035566655.1). Lineage (GTDB taxonomy): Bacteria > Acidobacteriota > Terriglobia > Terriglobales > Acidobacteriaceae > Sulfotelmatobacter. The sequence continues at coordinate 25,737 of DATMQT010000001.1, read as the reverse complement.
AGCGGGCTTTCCGTCGCCGGATGGGGCCGCAGCCTTAGGTACGGTGATAGTCAAGGACTCCTTCTTGATCTGGTTGTCCGGTTGGATTATGGTGCTGTAAGTCAAATAGTAGATTACCTCCGGCTTAAGACCGGTTGTTTCCTTTGCTGTTTGTATTTGGAACTTTGAGGTGACAGCGGTCTTCTTGCTGTCTGGTACTAGGTCACCTCCCTTAACGGCCTTATCAGTAGTAACTTGCGGCGCCAAGGACACCCCTTTGAGTTGATCGAGGCACGAGCCGTTGAGCGTTAAGGCGTTGTCAGCGAAACTCACGCTGTTGACGGAGGGCTGCTTCGCTAGTAGTGCGCTGTCGCCCGAGTCCAGATCATTGGGACTCTTCTGGGCATCAGACTTGTACGTCAGAAAGAGCGAGTAAGCACCTTCGAAGCTGCACAGATCGTCCGGTTTGAACGTGAGGCTAGCGGAGTTGCCGTCTGCCGCCGCTTTGACTTTGCCGGCAATTTTGCTGTCGCCCTTTTCAAGTGTGACTGCGCTCACCAGGCCCAGACCAGTTCCCGTCACAGAACACGTAACCATCCCATCTTTGGTTTGTGAAATGTCGACTTGGCCACTTCCCAAAGTAGGACAGTCAAGATTAGCGATTTTGGGCTGGTTAACAACCTCCTGTATGTGAATACCACCAACGACTACGAAGGTGCGTTGCTGGAGCATTCGCACCGCAGCGGCTCTCCAGCTTCTGTATGGAAGGTCACCCCAGGGCCCACCATCGCCCTTTGTAACTTCTCCAATCCCGCCGTCATGGACCTTTCCGCTCTTGTCGTAGTGGTACTCCTCGATATATCCAGGATGATGTTCCTCGAAGTGTCCGGATTTTGTTGTTTCGCCATTGAAATCGCAGTTCTGATAGGGTCCCCACCCGGCCCACCGTTCCGGATTCAGGTGGCCCTGCGGCGGATGGCCGCACCACGCAAATGGCAATTGCTCGATCGGCCGTTCGGAAATGAAGGTCACGAGCGGGACGGATCCTTGGACCGGTACCACGACTTTGCTGGTATTGGACGCGGAAAACACCAAATCATTGATGTGGTTCAATTGCTCGACGGTGTGATCTGGGAAAATATTGCTGAAACCAGTTATGAACGAGCCTTGGAATATCGCTACGGCATTCTTGAATTCGTCCGTGCCGGCCACAATGGACGACGCGCCTGCGATGGCACCGATCGCCTGCAGGCTGTTTAGGACCCGGTTTCTACGGTCATCCGACCGACCGCGTTCGGCAACCGCGCGGACTAACAGTTTGTCTCGCCCTGCCTGGAAGCGACCAAAGGCATCCTGGCTCACTCCCGTGTCAACCGCGACCTGGATGTCATGAACCAAGAATTCGTTCTTACTGTTGAGATTTCTGAGGTTTACCTGAATTGCCACGAAGGTGTTGGCAACGCGGCGGCCGAATATGTCGCTCGTTTCTTTCCAGCTCATGACAGCCATCGAGCAACTGACGTCTTCGGGAGGCTGATATTTTCTTGCCTCGGTTTTCTTGACCGCTATATCAGCGGATGCTCCCACCGCGGCCGTCAAGTCCACAACCGCTTTACTCGGATCGAAGTCCGGGGAATCCGAATAAGGGTAGTCGTTGGCCTCTAACGCTGCTTGCCGCGCGATTCTCGCAAGGTCTTCAGGGCGCGTTACGAAACTACCGAGGTAGTGGGAGACGTACTGGCGGAACAACCCTCCGACCTCCTGCAGGTACGTCGGAGAGAAGTTTTTGTTGCTGTTGGCCGCGTTCGTTATGGCATCCTGCGCTGTGCGAATCGACCCGTCCGAAGTCGCTGCGGCTGTTTGGCTCCTCAACCTTGCGATTGCATCTGAAACGATGCTCGACAGGTCATCCGCAGCCTGGAACTTCTTCCGCTGCCGTTCACTGTCAGAGATAAGACTCTTCGTTCCGGTCTGGGCTATCTGCTGGGATGCCGCGTTTTGCACCGCGGAAACAAGGACGCTCTGGATATGTGCGTTTGCTTGGTCGGGCGTCATCCAAACAAGGTTCTCAGGCTTGAGATTGTCTTGAAGGTATTGCCGGAATTCCTTCAGAAAGATCGGTGCCTGGCTATATCCACTCAGTGGTTTCGCGAGGGCTATGTAGGTTGCATCTAACAGTCTCTGGGCCGCAGCCTGGTCTAGCGGGCGTTGAAATGGCGGCTGGGCACGCATTGGCCCCTGTTCATCTTCGCTGAACATGCACGGAACGTAATCGGAGAGCGGGCCGCTCGACGCCGTCGCATTCACGGATGAGTTTGGCGTTACGGCGGACGAATCATTCGATCCCGACAGTGGACTGGTGGATCCGCTGGCGTTTTGGGCACTTAAGAGCGGGCTCAGCGTGAAAACGGCACTTAATAGAAGGCTCAACAGGCGGCTGGCATGCAAGCGCATGGGTGCATACTCCAAGTTTGATTGGATTACAGGGCCCTGGCGCCGGCGAGGGAAGGATGCCGACAGCCCGATCAGAAATCCAAGTCACTCTAGCAGATCGCAAGAAAAAAGCAAGTGGATTGTTGTCCATCCTGCGCGACGCCACTACAACCGCCGGGCTCGGTGCGATGAGGTAAATGGGCGCCCGATCCTTCGCCGTTTGAAGGGTGGGATTCCACGGTCGTCTCCCATTATGGAGTACGTTCGTCTTTCAATCACGCTTTATGATACTTAGCATGAGAAGCTCTCGCACCCTGTCCGTAACTTTGCCGCCGGAGATGCTGAAGCGAGCCCAGTCCATTGCCAAGCGGGAAAGTCGTACCATGAGTGAGTTGGTTCGGGAGGCGCTCCGCCACTACGACCGGCGCGCGCGGTGGGATGAGGTCAATGCCTACGGCCGCCAACGCGCCGAGGAGCGCGGTCTCCGTGAAGAGGATGTGGAGCGGTTGGTTCACGTCCGGCGGCGCGCTGGTAGTCGGAAGCGCGGTGCTCCCACCTTGAAGGAACTGGTGGCGCAGATCACTCCCGGGAACCGCTATAGCGAGATTCCTACTGGACCCGCGCGCGGAAAAGAAAAACGAGCGCTGAGATCCGCCAAACTCTCCAAGTCCTAAACTCCCCTTACCTCTCCACAAACGCCTTCAACCTCCCCAGGGCCCGATCCCACTGCCGGGAAACCGAATCGAGATACTCCTTCATCCCCGCAATTGGCTCCGGATCGAATTGGAATCGGGTTTCGCGGCCCTTATGAACGCTGCGGACAATCCCAACTCTCTCCAGCACGCGAAGATGTTTGGTGACCGCCTGCCGGGTCAGCCGCGAGCCCTCGGTCAACTGAGAGATGGAATGAGGCTCGCCGGCACAGAGCTTGGCCACCAGCGCCAGCCGCAATTCGTCGCCGAGCGCGGCAAATACGCGGGCACGCGGCGGCCGTTTGGCGGGCGCGCGGCTACGGCGTGGGCTACGGCCTTTGTGCGACATGTTTCTCGATGTTCGTCATCTGCTCGGTCCAACCATCATCGTTCAGGCGGAACGCCTCGGCGCGCCGGCCGGCGGGAATCTTGTCGAAGCCGGATTCCGTCACCGAAAGCAACGTGCCGCTCGCAGTTTTTTCCAGCTTGAATTCAACCAGTGTCGGCACCTCTTTCGAATAATCCATTTTTGGGTCGATCGCGCAAGGATGCCACGTAAAGGAAAAGACCCGTTCCGGCTCCATTTTCTCGACCACAGCCTCCAATTTCAAATGCTCGTAGCCCGGATAAGTAATCTGCCCCCGCGAGACCTGACCCACAGCGAATGGACCCTCCAGTTTCACCCCAAACCACTCCCCAAACTCCCGGTAATCCGTAAGCGCCCGCCACACCCGCGAAACCGGCGCCTTGAGTTCGATCCGCTTCTCGATACGGTCGTTCATGATAGGCAACCTCCGGGTTGCATATTAACGGAAGCCATCGGCAAACGCAACCCGTTGGTTGCCATTTATTCCAGTCCCGCTAAAAAGGGGGGCGCGACACTCACTACTCTGTCATCTTGAGCGGAGCATGCCGAAGAGCGAAGCGAATCGGCATGCGCAGTCGAAAGCTTGCCCTGAGCGAAGCCGAAGGGACCCCCTTCCCTCTTCCCCAACCGGCGCCCTGTCAAGGCATTTTCAACTGGGAATCGCTGTTTTGCTCTACCTACTAAAGTAGACTCTACTTCAGTAGACTTTACGTCCCGCCAAGAGCATGGGAAAGTGGAATAAGTTCCAAGAATTGCGCGGCCACTGGTGGCCGCGTTTTTTGTTGGGGCACATTTTCGACAAATCGATAACCAGCGCGGGAAACGAGGGTAGGTGCGTGAGAAAACGTAGTTGGAGGAACATCAAGGATTCCAAAGATCGAGGAGCATGGGCAGAATTACGTTTTGCAGCCCGCGCCATGGAGGAAGACCTGCGCCCGGCGCGGCCCTGGGGCGAGCCTCCTGGATACGACTCCCTGGTGCATCACAAGAGCAAGAGAATTGTCCGGGTCCAGGTGAAGTCCACGATGCGCAAGCAGTACCGATGCTACCAATGCACGATTAGAGCCGGGGGCCATCCTTACAAGAAAGATTCCTTCGATTTTGTCGCAGCGTACGTCATCCCGGAAGACACCTGGTACATCCTTCCTGAGAGAGTCGTGCGCGGAATGCAAACCGTTGCTCTCTTTCCCGCAATGCCAGGAGCGAAATATGACCAATACAAAGAAGCGTGGTACCTGCTCCGCGGCGAAACTCCAGAGAAGGGTATCGACATTCAGGCGTGCGCCGAAGACCCGGTGCCCGGTCCCACGATGTTCGTCATAGTCACGCGCGGCTGACTCGGGCCCTTCACTCTTTCGGGTTCGCTTAGCAAAACGGGGACGGCTTGCGCCGTCCCCGTGCCTCATGGGGGAGGGACAACTTGTACAGATTTCCGGGGCGGCTTGCGCCGCCCCGGAAACCGCGACGGGGGAGGCCCGCGCTTCCGGAGCGTGGGCTCCGGAATCTTTAAGGGACGGTCAGCGCTTAGTAACGCGCCTGCTTGGCCCAGAGGCGCACTTGATCTTCCACGGAAAACCTGGCCGCGGGCGTGCCCGCGAACTTGGACTCCAGAGAAAACGCGTGCGCTTCCAGCGGCACCGAGAAATGCAGTTTGCTGTTCACGAAGTTGCGCACAAAGAGGTCGCTGTAGCGCTCCAGTCCCAGAACATCAAACTGGACCGCGTGTACTAGCCCGTGAAACAGGGTTCGCTCCGTAACCTTCTCGTTGAACACGATGACGTCAAGAAAAGTCACCGAGTGCATGTGAGCAATTTCAGGCAAATTGATGAAACCCTGCGCCCGGTACTCCTCATAAAAAGGCGGGTTGGGAACGCGTTTTCCATCCAGTTCAGTGATCCGGATGCGATCCAGCAGTGCGGCCGAAAAGTAAGGCCACATCAGCGCCTTCTGGTGGTTGCTCAGAGGCGCTGCCGCTCGCAGATAGTGCTCACGCTGCTCGCGCAAATAAGAAGACAGTCGTTCGATTGCTTCCAGAATGCGTTCTTCGGTAAGGCGCGAAGGCTCGGCCGCAGCCTCTGCGCTGGGAATTTTCTTTTCGATGGATGAATAATATTCGCTAAGCGCAGTCGCCGCCTGCACCGACTTGCGCAGAATGTCGCGCTGCCCAAACCGCGCCAAATCGTCCGCCGAAAACCGCAGCCGCAGCTGGTGCGTGGCGCAGTGGGCGCTTAGCAGCTCGAGCTGGGCGTGCTGCAATTCTGAGTTCATTTGGGCGATAGAAATTCTATCGTCGGGGTTTTCCCACGAGTACATCTGGCTAACTCCTTGAGGCACTTGGATACCGCGGAGGGGTCCAAATACTAAGTTAAACGATTTAATAATTTATACGATGTAATGTTTACGATGTCAACAAAATAATTCACAATTTTTTAATATTGGAAGCGGCGGGCTTATTTCCTTTACATTGTTATGTTTACGCTGTATACATAATATCCGAACATCATTTTTACTGGAGGAGCCCTTGCCGCGACGACCGGACCCGGACCTGGAAGGCGAGATTCTGGATGCAGCGCAGAAGCTGTGGAAGAAGGGTGGGGAGAAGGCGCTCACGATGCGGGCGGTGGCGCGGGCAGCGGGAACGAATACGCCCTCCTTGTACCGGCGGTTCCGGGACCGGGACGATATTCTGCGCGGATTGTTGCAGCGGGTGCGGCTGGAGATGGCCCGTTCTCTGGAGGAGGCCGGCTCGGCGCAAGAGGGTTGCGAGCGATATGTGGAGTACGCGCTGATCCATCCCCACGAGTACGAGCTGTTTTATCAGCATAATTACGATCTGTATCACTCACCGCGTTCGAGCCGTGCCGGAGTGAGGCCGGTGGGGCAGCCGGCGCGGGACGCGATGCGGCGGAAGCTGGTGGCAGAGTTGGGGGGGATGCGCGACGACCACGAGAGACTGCTGACGTCACTGTGGATGGTGGCACACGGGGCGGCGATGCTGCTGATCGCAAAAACGATTCTGCCCAAGGACGCGGCGGAGGCGCGGGAGACGTTTACGAAGACGGTGGCGGCGCTGTTACAAACGGCTCGGGGTGTGTGAGCTGTGGTACCCGCCCAGCCGGCGCCTTTAACCGTGGTAGAGTTGTTCACATCTCTCTGGAGGGGTGAGCGCTTAAAGTAAGTGCGGTGGAAAATCTTTCAAAATCGTGGCGGATTGTTTACGCGACTCCAGGGCCGTTCGGATGCGCCTTAAGGATGATGGTCCGATAATGAGCGGCCATGATTCGCTGGCCAAGCGACTCTGCCAGGTCTCGCCATACGCCGGCTGCATCGAGCCGCTCATCGGCCTGATTCCGGAGATCATGGAGCGGAACGACCAACTCCGCCCTTTGTGGACGGCATGGCGACAAAATGCGACGCCTGATCTGACTCCGCGACAATATTTCACTCGGCGCGAAATTAAGCTGCTTTGCGATTTTGTGCAGTACGTATATTTCGCCAGCGATGCCTTTGCGCGCTCGGCCCGGAGAGGCCGGTGACGCTTCGCGCGAAGTTCTGCGTGATCGGTACCGGCGCCGGCGGGGGCATCCTCGCCTACCGTCTGGCGAAGGCGGGCGCCGATGTGCTGGTCATCAACTCAGGCGGGATTCCAGCGCAATCGGAATTTGAAAACGAGCTGAGCCCGGAACAAAAGGGCCATTTTGAAATAGGCCCTCATACCGCTTTCCCGGTCAGGCCGGAAATCTCTATCGTTCATCCGCTCCTCGCGGACGCCCGTAGCCGGAGCTCCATAGAATGTTCGCGGGAAGGCGGATTCCATCATTACCAAATTCACCACGTCAACGGCTTGCAGAACCTCTGGAATGGGATCTGCCTGAGGTATTCAGAGGACGATTTTGCCAACCGCAATCCCTATAGTGAGGACTGCCGATGGCCGATTTCTCTTGGCGATCTTGCCGATCACTATTCTGAGGTCGAGCGGCTCGCATTGGTGGTGGGTGAGCGCAACGGTTTGCGTCAATTTCCGGACGGATCCTTTCTTTCGCCCCGCAGCGCCAGACAAATTGACCGCGTTTTCATCGACAGCAACACCGGCTCGCTTGGCCCGGATCTTTTCTTTTTGGAGAACCGGAAATCCGTCGACCTGCGGCCGGATTCTACGCAAAAGTGCGTGGCCTGCGGAAATTGCGGGCGCGGGTGCCGTTCCGGGAGCGTCTATAAATTCTCCACGCATCTGCTGCCGGAGATAAGAGCGCTGCGGAACTTTCGGCTGCTCGAACATACTCGAGCCATCAAAGTCACTGCGGTCGAGTCTGACAGTGCGGAGGGATTCTCGATCTCCCATGTTGTGGCGATCGACGAACGCGCCGCGCAGATCGTCGAGATTGAAGCGGACGTGGTCATCGTCTGTACAGGGGCAATCGAATCGCCGCGGCTGCTGCTGAACTCGTTCGCCGACGACCGGAGCAAAGCCGAGCAAGTGGGGGAGTTTTTGCAGGATACCCCGCACGCGGTCGTGGGCACCAGTTTCTTTGGATTGTGGTTCAAGCCGGCGAACGAAGACCGCGGTTATGGCGATCACATATTGCTTGGCGGTCAGATGAATGATTCCCAAGGGAAACGTTTTCCATTCGTGGGCCAGTTCTGGTCGGATTTCATGAAGGCTCCTTATTACCTGGCCGAAATGCCCCGGCTGCCCCGATTCCTGGTGGAAACCATTTCCCGGCAAGTCTTTAAGAGCACGGCGACGTTAATATTGTGGAGCCCGGCCGTTCCACAGCGAAAGAACAAGGTCGTCTTGTCCGATCAGGTAGATCATTTTGGACAACGTCAGGCGCGTATTGATTACCAAACGTCAGAGATCGAGGCGGACCACAGCCGGCGGGTCGCCGCGCTGGGCCGACGAATGCTGAGGAAAGCCAGCGGTTACATCACGGATAACGTCGGGTCCCCTCCGGGATCAGGCATCCATTACGCGGGCACCTGCCGAATGGCCGCTGACCCGGGAGGCGGAGTGGTCGACAAGGACCTTAAATATTTCAGGAGTAAGAACCTTTATGTCTGTGACGGCAGCGTGATACCGGCTCTCAGCGAGAAGCATCCCTCGCTTACGATCATGGCGCTCGCCCATCGCCTGGCGGAGCGTTTGATCAAGACCTACATCTAAGGCAGCGACATGAAATCCGAAATGTCAAGAATCGTTCTCGGCACTGATTGGATGATTGCGGTGCCGAATCTTGCGTCTTGGAATATCGCTCCGACAAAGCGCGCGGATGCGATCATGGACGGCGCCGTTGAGATGGGCATCAACTCGTTCGATACGGCCAGGATGTACTGGAGCGAAGGGGTTGTCGGGCGCTTCGTCAGGAAACATCCGTTGGGTCGCAGCGCCTTTCGGATCATCTCGAAGGGCGGACACCCGAGCGTTTTCAGAACGCCGCTGACGCGGAAAACCCTATTGCGGCAACTGGACAATTCGTTACGAGCCCTTGGCGCCGATTACATCGACATCTATCTATTGCACTACGACGATCCGAAGGTTCCTGCGCAGGCGATTGCCGAATGGAGTGTTGAACTCTTGAGATCCGGGAAGGTCCATAATGTCGGATATTCCAATGTTTCTCTTGCCAGGCTCAAGGAGTTGCGGGCCTGCTTGCGGGAAGCAAACGTCGTGCCGTGGGTGAGCAATGAATTTAACGCTCTCCCAGCCAGGGATGGGGAGCGGTGGAAGGGTGCGCAAGACATTTCCCGCGACGGGACGTACGTAGACTATCTTCGGGAAAATGGTCTTCCTTTCCTTGCCTACTCGCCACTGGGGCGCGGCGGCCTAAAGAGATGCATCGACAGGCGCTTGGCTGAACACAAACCAGAGGACGAGCGAAGGATAAGGCGGCTCATATCTCTCGGCCAGAAATATGGTGTTCCGCTGCCGGCTATCGCGCTCAATTACATATTGCAAACCGCGCCGAATTTTCACGCGGTCGTGGGAACGTCAAAACTCGATCACCTGAATGAAGACATGCGCGCCTTGACATTCCAAATGAGTGAGGGCGACCGGGACGGCCTGGCTTTCCCTTCATGCTCTTGCTGAAGCGGCCAAGGACTGGCAACCGGTCCTTCATAGGAAACAAATCAAGGCTTCTGGTTGGTGAATATCGTTTTTCCGCCGCGGCGTGCCAGCAGGAAGTGTGGCAAACCTTGCAATTCTTTCGGATCGTCTTGATCGGTCCAAACAAACACGCGCTGAGGCCCTCGCCATAGCTTGGCGAGCGACTCCTGAGTCTCAAAGAGCGCGGGCGCGTCAGGAAACTTTGCACCGAACCACAGATTTCCTCTCGGCTCGTCCAGGATATGCAAGGGAATCCCGGTGTAGAAATTCAGCGATGACGCTTTCGAGTACTGTCTGTCCACGACGATCACATCCCCCGGGCGGAACTCCTTCTGAATAGCCACGGCGAGGTCGTGGGAAGAGAGAATCGGGTTGAACACCACAAAGGCGAAATGTACGCAGGTCAGCAATCCGACCATCATCAGTGTCAGCGCGACATTGCCCCATCGCGTGAGCCCGCGCCGCCGCATCCACCAGTTTGCAACCGTACCCAGCAGCATGGATAGCGAGAAGCCCAGGAGTGGCCCACGAAATAAACCCAGAGCCTCGGGTGTGAGGTCAAGCACATGTCCGAGGGAGAAATCGTAGTCCTGCGGATTTTTCTTCAACAGATCTGCAAGATCTGCGCCAGCTGCGGGCCGATGTGTCCCGGCCAGCAAGACCATTCCAACAACGAATGCCAGAATCCCAACTACCAGGAGCACAGTTGATGAAATGCGGCTGGCTCGGTGCTCCCCGCTGTCGCTTCTACTGGATTCTTCCCGCTGGAGCCAGCCGCCGACGAGCAGGGCAATGGCGGGAAGGGCTGGGATGGTGTAGTACTCCTGTCGGGTCGAGAAACTGAAGAAGCCGAGAATGACGAGCGCCCACGATGCGAATAGCAAATTTGAGCGCTGCCGGTGATCCATTCCGTTGCGTATTCGGCTGACTCGAACTGGTACCTCTCGTAAGGCCTGTGGAAGGAAGACTGCCCAGGGGAGCAGCCATACCACAAGCAGAATCCAGAACAAAAGAAGAGGTACCGTATCGTAGCCGGGCGGCACGCGCTTGTTCAGGAAGCGCATCACGTGTTCGTTGATGAAGTAGAACCAGAAAAATCCGCGCGCCTGTCCTTGTGGAGGATTCCGAATTGCCGCCAGGATATGCCACGGCGCAGCAATTACCAGAAAGACAATAGTGCTGGAGACGAGCCGCAACTTCCAGATGTGTCGCAGATTTCGGGTCAGCAGGAGATAGAGCCCGATGGCGCCCGCCGGAAATACCAGCCCGATTAAGCCCTTGGTCAACACGCTCAGCGCGCATGTTGCGGCGAATCCCCAGCACGTCACACGCGAAGGCGGACTCTCTTCCAGCGATCGCAAGAAGAAGTAGTAGCCAAGGGTAAGCCATAGGGCTACCAGCACATCAGGAATGAGGAATCTCGTAAAGATGAACGTACCCACCGATGTGACAAGCGCAAGCCCGGCATAGAACCCGCCTCGGTCGCCAAACGCAAACCGCCCCAACGCGTAGGTTGCAAGCACCAACGCCAACACACCCAACATCAGCGGGAAACGGGTGCTCCAATCGCTGATGCCGAACAGCTTGTAACTGATGGCTACTTCCCAGTACATCAGAGGGGCTTTCTCGAGATAACGAAACCCGTTCGTGTACAGCGTGACCCAATCGTGACGGACGAGCATTTCGCGAGCGGCTTCGGCATGGACCGTGTCGACATCGTCGAGTAGCGGTGGCGTGAACATGCTGGCCACATAAATCGCCAGCCATAATGCAATCAGCATTCCGGCAGAGCGCGGAATCGATCGGCGCTCAGAATAATCAGTGGTTGAACGAGATTCGGGAAGGTCGGATGTCAAGTCCCGAGGCGTTACAGAAGATCGCATGCGATTTTTTGATTATACGGGGCGCCGAAAGAGATGATCAAATCTCTCGTCTACGACGAACTAGCGCAGGCCGCAGCTTTCTCGTGAGAGGATTTTCTGGAGCGCGATAAGGCGTTGGACAATCATTAGCGCCGATTCCCAGGCAAGTCCGATTTATTAGGAGCGCTTAAGGAATCTATTGCTCTGCGAGAATTGCTGGCGTTTCTGTTCTGAATCCGAAAATTGCCGATAGAGAATGGGAGGGCTGCGGAAAGGGTCCGGCTCGGCGCTGGGCGCTGCGCGCACGGACCAAGGTTCAGGAAACGTTGGAAAGGCCATCGGTTCATGACCAAGATTCTGCTGGTGGAAGACAGCAAGTTTCTGAGACTGGCGACGGAGCGTGCGCTGGCGCGGGCGGGGTATGAGATGAGCAGCGCGGCCGATGGCGAAGAAGCCTTGCGGGTGGCGCGGGAGAAATTGCCGGACCTGATTCTGCTGGACATGTTGTTGCCGAAGATGAGCGGTCCGGAGGTGCTGTTGGCGCTGAAGAAAGATTCGTTGACGAAGGCGATTCCGGTGGTGGTGATCTCAGGTCTGTCGCAGAAGAATGCGGAGCGGTTGCAAGCAGATGGAGCGGCCGGGTTTCTGGAAAAATCCGGACTTGAGTTGGACAAGGGGTCGGACAAATTGTTGGAGGCGGTGCGGCAGATTGTGGAGAGGCTTCCGGAGCAGGCGCGGACGACTACGGCGTAGGCGCCGTTTTGTCTCTCGAGTTATCCACCGTTGTAGGCCTGCTTCAGCTGTGCTATGTCGATTTTGTCCATCTGGAGCATGGCTTTCATTACCCTGTTTGCTTTCGCGGGATCTTTGTCCCGCAACAATGTGGTTAGAGCAGAGGGGATGATCTGCCAGGACAAACCATATTTGTCTTGCAGCCAGCCGCATCTGTCTTTTCTTCCGCCGGCGGAAAGGTTTTCCCAGAGTTCGTCTACTTCCTGCTGAGTTTCGCAGTTGACGAAGAATGAAATGGCAGGCGTGAAAGCAAATTGCGGGCCGCCGTTGAGGGCGAAGAAGTCTTGTCCGTCGAGTGTGAAGGTGGCGGACATTACGGAGCCTTTGGGGCCGGGGCCGGCGTCTCCGTAGCGGGTGACAGTGCCAACTTTGGAGTTCCTGAAGATAGAGACGTAGAAATTCATGGCTTCTTCGGCGTTGTTGTCGAACCACAAGAAGGGCGTGATTTTTTGCATATGGTTCTCCGCAGTTTTTTCCTGTACCGGCTGAATTCGTAGAATCAAAGGGCAGCGGCCCGGTATGTGCGGGAGGCGAGAGCCGGAACTATTTTCTCGTCATCCGCCATCTTTGCACTATGCCACATTTTCGCAGTTCGTGCTAAGTGATTGATATTTCAACGATTTGGGAAGGTCTCCGGCTATTGGAAGGGAAGTTGCACACTCCTCGCCCAGGAAGCAAATCCCTCCCCTAGGAGACTGCCATGAAGAAGAGAGGAACCTTACTGTGTGCTGCATTGCCGGCCGCCATCGCGATTGGCGGGTTCTGCTACGCCGGGCAGGCGGCCACTGCACCGAACTCAAACGTGACCAACACGATAGCCGCGCAGGACCAGATGCAGCGACCGGAAACCCAGAAACCTGCGACTGAAACAAAAACGTTTTCCGGCAAGATCGTGAAATCCGGAACCATGCTTGTTCTTTCGGACGCGGAAGGCAAGACCACGTACAAACTGGACGATCAACAGAAGGCGAAGGCCTTCGTCAACAAGGACGTGAAAGTGACCGGCGTTCTGGATGACTCGACGGGCATGATTCGAGTCACTGCGATCGACCCAGTTTAGGCGTTTCTTTGAGCGAGGGACGGCCTGCGCGCCTCCGCCCCTCCGCCCCTCTCTTTGATCTCCCGGAAGAAGTACCCCGCGCGTGCGCCAACTTTTTCGTCGATCCCGGCAACATAACAAAGCTGCGCTGCAGGAGGTCCGTGCATGCGGTTGTTGAGTGTTCGGCTGATCATTTCGCTAATTCTCGGCATCACGCTGGTGTCTCTCGGCTTCTCCTATTATCAGGTAGTGGTGGAACGGCGCGCGCTGCGCGGCGACTTGGAGCGGCGTGCCGAGGTACTGGGTGAGAGTTTGGCCGGCAACGTGGAGAAGGCGTGGGGAACGGGGTCGAACCAGGCCCTGCAGCGCCTGGTCCAGCGCTTCGGCAATCGCGAACATTTGATTGGAGTGGCCGTCTACGACCGGCAGGCTGAGTTAGTGGCGATGACCCCGGAACTGCGGAGTGTGCTCACAACTAAACCGCTGGCACTCACTCAGGCCCTGGAGGAAGATCACGATGAGAGTTCGTTCGTTAAGTTGGGAAGCGCTCCAGTCCTGATTGTCGCCTTACCACTTCACCATCAGGATGAATTGGTGGGTGGACTGGCGATTATCCACGACGCGGGCTACATCCATGCGCAAGTGCTGCATGTGTGGCGGGAAGCATTTGTCCGTGTGTTGACGCAGGTCTTCCTGATCGTTTTCATCACGGTGCTGATCGTACGCTGGAGCATCCAGGGGCCGATCGCGCGGGCCGCGCACTGGATGCGGGCGCTGCGTACGGGGCGAATTTCCGCACAGCAGGCGATGCCGAATCTCGATATGTTCCGGCCTCTGGCGCGCGAGGTTGCCACGATGGCTGAGAGCCTAAATTTGGCCCGCAGTGCTGCCGAGAACGAGGCGCGACTGCGAGAAGCTGGGGAGTCGATGTGGACGGCGGACCGGCTTTCCGTGCACATCCAGACTCGACTTGAGGGCAGCCGGCTGTTCGTCGTCTCCAACCGCGAGCCTTACATTCACCAGCGAAGCGGGAAGTCGCTGAAGGTAGTGGTGCCCCCGAGCGGTCTGGTGACCGCGCTGGAACCTGTGCTCAACGCCTGCGACGGTACCTGGATCGCGCACGGCAGTGGAGACGCAGACCTGGAAGTTGTAGATGCGCACGATCGACTTCGCGTTCCTCCCGATGACGCGCGCTACACCCTGCGACGGGTGTGGCTGAGCAAGCAGGAGGAAGAGGGCTACTACTACGGCTTTTCGAATGAGGGTCTGTGGCCGCTTTGCCATATCGCGCACACTCGCCCGATCTTCCGTGCGTCCGACTGGCAGCATTATCAGGAAGTCAATCGCAAGTTCACGGATGCGGTGCTGGAGGAAATCAAAGACACTCCGAGTCCGGTGATTCTGGTCCAGGATTATCACTTCGCGCTCCTGCCGCGGCTTATCAAAGAGAAAAGGCCAGACGCCCGCGTGGCTATCTTCTGGCATATCCCGTGGCCGAACCCGGAAGCCTTCGGCATCTGCCCCTGGCAGCGGCAGTTGGTAGACGGCCTGTTGGGCGCGGACCTCATCGGTTTTCACGTGCAATCGCACTGCAACAATTTCTTGCAGACGGTGGACCGGGTAGTGGAATCGCGGGTGGACTGGGAGCACTTTTCGGTCTTGCGCCAGGACCATCACACCATGGTCCGGCCGTTCCCCATCAGTGTGGACTTGACGGACGACGAACCCGGGGCGGGCGACAACTCTGGGTTTACGTATGTGCAGCGTGCGTCGTTGATGCACAGTCTGGGCACGGAAGCAATGTTCCTCGGGGTCGGCGTGGACCGGGTGGACTACACAAAAGGCATCCTGGAGCGCTTTCTCGCAGTGGAGCGGTTCCTGGAGAAATATTCAAACTATCAGGGGAAATTCACATTCGTGCAGATCGGGGCGCCCAGCCGGACGCACATCAAGCGCTATCACGACTTGATGGCGGAGGTGGAAGCGGAAGCCGACCGGATCAACTGGCGTTTTCAGTCCGCTCATTGGAAACCCATTGTGTTCCTGAACCGCCAGCACAGCCACAGCGAGATCGCACCCTATTATCGAGCGGCCGATCTCTGCATGGTCACATCGCTGCACGACGGGATGAACCTGGTGGCGAAAGAATTCCTGGCTGCGCGCCGGGACGAACGTGGGGTGCTGATCCTGAGCCAGTTCACGGGGGCCGCACGCGAACTGCGCGATGCCCTGTTGGTAAATCCATACGACATCGATCAGTCGGCGGAAGCGATCCGGGTCGCTCTGGAAATGGAACCAGAGGACAAGCAGATGCGGGTACACCGCATGCGCCGAACCATCAAGGAGCACAACATTTATCGCTGGGCCGGCAATCTGATCTCGGAGCTTTGCGAGGTCCGACTGGATGTCATGGAAGACGCGCACGAGAAACAGCGTGCCAGCGTGACCACGGTGTGAACGGAGCCTTGAAACGAGGATTGGGTGCTAAAACAAGAGACACAACTTGGTATCGAACAGTTTCTGAGAGCCCAACTGGCCGACTTCTTCACGCAATGGCTGCACGCCGTTCGGGGATCGGGGGCGGCGGGTGGGGAAGCAGCTGTGAGAGTGGGCGGATGATGAGCGCAACGGCTACAACCCCGCAGCGGGCGCCGGCGAAGCCCTTCTACTTCAACACCTCGGCCCACCTACTGCGTATCACCAGATACAAGGCGAATACGCTTGTGGAGTTGTTGGACGCTCTGCGAGAGTGTCCTGAAGATTCGATTTTCCAACACACGTTCCGTACGCTCCAGGAACACCACTTTCTTCGTGCGGGATTCTCCAACGATTTTGCGCACTGGGTGCTGGCGGCCTGCAACGAACCCAGCCTGGCGGAAGGCCTCGCGAGCGTGGACGTGCGCGAATTCACCTCCGTGGCTGAGTTGCGGGCGCGATTCATCCAGATACTGGAAGAATATTTGCGCGAGAACGCGGAAAGCAGCGCGCGCGTTGCGGAGGAGACCTTCTATTTTTGCGCGTCCGATATTGTCGTGATACCCACCAGTTTTCAGGCCCACACGCTGCACGAGTTTGTGGAAGGAATCAGGGGCGTGGGTCTGCACTCGATCCATCATCATTTCATCGAGGCCCGGCTCCGGATCAAGTTGATGTCGAACGATTTTTCCCAATGGCTGCACGAGGACGCGGGGCTGACGGAGACGGCACGTTCGCTGAATCAGATCGACATTTACACGGCGACTCTGGAAGATGTCCGATGGCAGATCGTGCGAATCGTGGAAAGAGCGTTAACCTAGGGATCATCATCCATGGAACCAGTAAAGACTCAACCCGCAGACAGCCCGGCGCCATCGGAGACGACCTTCGACACCGTCGTTCCCCCGCCGGCAGAGCGGCGAATGGCGCCTCGGACCTGGGAAACTCCTCCCGCACCGGTTCCCCCTGCTCACTTGGACGACTACCAGAGCATTGTGACCTCGGCAGTCATTGACGAACTTCGCTTCCTGGCCCGCGACCTCAAGGGGAAGACACTGAAAATGGTCAATTCCACAGCGGTCGGGGGAGGCGTCGCTGAGATGCTCAATCGCCTGGTGCCACTGCTAGGAGAACTGGAGGTGACCACTCACTGGGACGTCATCACCGGCGGGAACGATTTTTTTGAAGTGACCAAAGCTTTTCACAACGCACTGCACGGCGCAGCGTACGAACTGACACGTCACGCCCAGGAAATCTTCCTGACCTACAACGAGCAAAACCGGCAGCGTATGCAATTCAACGAGGACGTTGTGGTCATCCACGATCCGCAGCCGGCGGCGCTCATTCGCGCCCGGCAGAATGTACACGCGCGCTGGGTGTGGCGTTGCCACATCGACCTGTCGAACCCTCATCCGCAGGTGTGGGGATTTCTGCGGCCGTTTATTGAGCAGTACGATGCGGCGATCTTTTCTTCGCAGTCATTTGCCCGCCAGCTACCGATCCCTCAATATCTGTTTTATCCGTGCATTGACCCGTTGTCGGAGAAAAACAAACCACTAGACGAGAACTTCGTTCAAAGAGTCTGCGATGAGTTCGGAATTGACCGTTCTCGCCCCATCGTGACCCAGGTCTCGCGCTTCGACCGCCTAAAAGATCCGTTGGGAGTGGTGCAGGCATTCAAGCTCGCCAGAAAATATGTGGATTGCCAACTGGTGCTGGCGGGTGGAGGGGCCAGCGACGATCCCGAGGGCGCGATTGTCCTGGGAGAAGTGCGGGAAGCGGTGGGGAACGATCCGGATGTCATTATTCTGGAGCTGCCACCGTGGTGCGCGCTGGAGATTAACGCGTTGCAACAGGCTTCGACACTGATCGTGCAGAAGTCGATCAAAGAAGGCTTTGGACTGACCGTAACCGAGGCGCTGTGGAAGGGGAAGCCGACCATCGCCAGCGCCGTCGGCGGAATTCCAAACCAGGTCGTCGATAAGCTCACGGGGATGCTCGTGCATTCCGTGGAAGGATGCGCATACCAGATTCGCTACCTGCTAACGCATCCGGAATTCGCCGCCCAACTGGGTAGGAACGGACGCGAGCACGTGAAGGAGAACTTTCTTATGACTACCAACCTGCGGCGGTGGTTGCTGCTGGTGCAGATTTTGCTGCGGGGCGGGGCGGCCCAATAGGCCGAAGGGTTGCCTTCGACATCAGAAGGAGAAGACGAGCCTCGTCTTCTGCCTGCAAATAAACGACTTACGGGCGGGAACCTGGGGTGCTTGGGCGGAGTCTATGTAGGTAGGAGTGTGCATCGGTAACATGCTGCGGTGACCGTGTTGCGGATGATCCAAGGGGTGCAGGAGATTTTTTTGGTTGGGGATGAGGCGAGGAAACCTATAATCATCCTGCAGGCATCATCCTGTAAGCAGGGAACATGCGGTAAGCGGGAGTGACCACCTTGGCAGAATTAGCCAGCGCGATGGGAGCACGGGCGGAGGAAGCGACGATTGTCGCCGATCTGAAGGCCGGCTCGGAAGAGGCCTATGCGTGGCTGATTGGGGAATTTCAGCGTCCGGTGTACGGGCTTGTGTATCGGATGGTGAGCGATCCGGCGGACGCGGCGGATACTACGCAGGATGTGTTCCTGAAAGTGTTTCGCGGGATGAAGAACTTCCACGGCGAGTCGAGCTTGAAGACTTGGATTTACCGCATTGCTTTGCATGAGGCGGCGAACCGGAAGCGGTGGTGGTTCCGGCATAAGGCGCATGAGGTCTCGATCGAGCCGGCGGAACCGGATGGAATGGCGAACGAGGGGTTTATGCAGAACGCGGCGATACAGAACGCTTTGACCGACCGGAGCGATTCGCCGTTCGATAATGTCTCGCACCGGGAAGTGCAGAAGCGGGTGGATGCGGAGTTGCGGCAGATGCCGGAGCCTTACCGGACGACGCTGATTCTGCGCGACCTGGAAGATATGTCGTATGAGGAGATCGCGGAAGTGTTACAGATCTCGCTGGGGACGGTGAAATCGAGATTAACGCGGGGACGGCAGGCGTTGAAGCAGCGGCTGGCTCCGTATGTTCGCGAAGTGGGTGGAGAGCTGGGGCTGAGCGCGCCGGAAGAAGAGACGGGTTTGCGTTCACAGGTTGCTGGAGGGGGCAGAAGGGTTGAGGTGATGCCATGAGGTATGTGGCCATGAAGTCGTTTGCTGCTAAGACGATGAAGTGCCCTGTCGCGAGGGAATTGTTGTCTCCTTATCTGGACGGGGCAGTCACTGGAACCGAGATGCTGGGCGTGCAGGCGCATCTGGAAGATTGCGCGGAGTGCGAGCAGGAGTACGAGACGCTGCGGCAGACGCAACAACTGTTGATGAGCGTTAGGCATGTGGCGGAACCGGCCGACCTTGGTCTGAACCTGCGACTGGCGATTTCGCGGGAGTCGGCGGAGGCGCGGCGTCCGCGGTTTGAAGCTCTACGCATGCGCGTGGAAAATACAGTGAACGCCTTCATGGTGCCGGCGACGGCGGGGCTGGCCTGCGCGCTGCTGATCTTTGGTTTAGTCATCGGGATCCTGGCCATGCCGGGCGAGGTGCAGGCGAACACGCAGGATGTGCCGCTGGTGTTGAGTACTGGACCGGAGTTGCAGCAGAGCGTCTTCGGCACAACTTTGAGTGCGATGAACACGGATTCTCTGGTGATTGAAGCCTACGTGGACAAGAACGGGCGAGTTGAGGATTACAAGATTCTTTCCGATTCCGGCGAATCTGAGGAGCTTCTGCCGCAGGTGAAGCGCATGCTGATTTTCACCACGTTCCGTCCGGCGATGTCGATGGGACGACCGATCTCTTCGCGGGCGGTGCTGTCGTTTTCGAGGATTAGCGTGCAGGGGTAGGACGGGGTTCGGGCTTCAATTCATCTCCGCTGATCGCGGCTTAGCTCGCGCAAGTCAAATCCAACCCATAAGGTATCTAGCTCCGCGCCGGGCTGGGCGTAAGTCTAGTCTACGGACCTCACATCGCTGGCCAACGTAAGCAAGAGAACGCAGTCGCCAGAGCCGCTGCAGGTCAACGTTCCCCGGCGCAGCAGTTTCACCGGGCTATCATCGGGAAATGTCTGGTGGTATTTGGCGGAATGAAGGGCATCCGCCGAGGCTCTTAGTTTCTCGTCCCCGCTGATGAATTTTACTGCATCGACGGCCGCACTCGAGCCAGGAGCGGCACTGAACAAGAAGAAGAACTCGGCTTTGCCTTCCTGCTTGTTTCCGTCAGCCAGCTTGATGGTGCGCTGTCGTTGTAACTCTTCGTGATACTTTTCCACGATGGCGTCGACCTTGTCGTCGCCACCCAGCAAGGCGGCGAGGCGGCCCCGGGTCTCAATCTCGGGCCGGCGAGCACTCAGGGCAAGGGCGTATGAATGGATGGCTTGCTGCTTGTCTCCTTTTTTCTCGAAGATTTGTCCGAGGTGGTCCGCCTCATCTGCGGACTGGCCCAGTTCCCATGCCGCCGCGACATATTTCTGAGCTTTGTCGACGTTGCCGTCGGCGAACTCGACCCAGCCGAGAGTGTCCCAATAGCTGGCCAAGGCCGAGGTTAACCCCAGCTGGCGCTGACTGATCTGATCGAGCGAAACGTTGCGCAAACCGGCGGCTGTGGAGGAAACCGCAGACTCGGCATAAGTGCGGGCGCGATCGAGGTGTGATGGTTTGAGCGCCAGGGCGTAGGCGATGCTGTTCCACACTCCCGGGGTAGCGGAAAGGCCCAGAGCTTTTTCAAATGCTGCCGTTGCCTTCTCGTCTTGACCAAGGTTCAAGTAAGCCGTGCCGAGTCTGACCTGAGGGTCTGCTTTGTCGGGGTTGATAGATGCAGCTTTATCCAGTTCGGGCAGGGCCTGCTCGTACATGTGCTGCTCCAGATACGCGAGCCCCAGATTTGCATGGGCATACTTATCCAACGGCTGGACTTCAATCTGTTTTCGGAACCACTTGACTGCTTCCTCGTAGTTGCGTTCGCGCAAGTAGACGCGGCCCAGATTGTTGTAGGCATTCTGATCGTAAGGATTGACCTCGACTTGCTTCTGAAAGGCGTTGCGGGCCAAGCCGTCCTGGTAATCGTCCAAGTAGGCCAGGCCCAACGCGTCCCAAGCGTTCTTGCTCTTGGGATCGGCCTCGACAGCGCGGTTTAAGAGATTGATGGCCAACGTGTAGTTACCATTCTGCCGTGCCTCACTCCCGCTCCTGATAAGGTCGGCAGTTTTCATACCCTCGGGGATTGTGCGGGACTCGGCGCCAGCGCTTTCAAGGGTGAGGTGCTGGGCTGCGTCGGCAAGGACTCCGCGGCGGAAGGCGCGGTAGTCGTCGGCGCGAGCGGGAGGCAACTCGGCCACGCGCATGGTGAGTTTGCGCTCGGCGGTGAATACATTGTCTTTCAGGGCGTAGGTCGCTTGGTAGGCTCCGTAGTCGCGCTCCAGCGCGATGGGTACTGGGAGTTGTGCGGTGTATCTGGGGGCGAGTTCCAGCCTGATGCTGTAGGTCTGCTGGTTGGGGGGGCCGAGCTTGAAGGGGTCTGCGCTTGTGGAGTCAGCATCGTTCTGGTCTTCGCCGACGTCGGCGCCTATGTTCGCCGGATTAAACATCGACAGCGGCAGTTTCACCTCCGGCTTTTTCTTCGACCAGTCCACGAAATTGGGCTTGCTCACTTCATACGAAAGGGTGAAAGGCTCGCGAGTGGCAGTGAGTTCGCTGACTTTCACATTACTCACTTCCCCTCCCAACGTCTGGTTGACGCCTTCCACCAGGCGCTGCCATTGGGTGGAAGGGAAGCGTCGGAATGCCATCCGGAGGGCAAGTTCATTGTCGCCACGGTCCGTGTAAGAGACCTTGGCATCCAGGTTGCCGCTCTCGTTGACCTTTCCTTCGATTCGAGCAATTTCAGTATCGGGGACGGGTGGATCAGCCGGGGTCTCTTCCAAATGAGGTACGCCACCGGGCGGAATCACTAAAGCCTGCTTCTTGCGCAAGGAATAGGAAAGCAGGCGAAAGGGAGCGACCTCAGTGGTCGTGTCCATCCAGACTTCTTCTTTTCCAACCGGCACCATCGTGATGGCATGATTGAACTGTGACGGTGAAGGGACGTCGGTATCGAGCTTGCGGAAGAAGTTGATCAGCACCGTGGAGGAATGCAGTCCCTCGGCCTCCAGCAGAGCGGCCAAGAGCGTGTTCTTATCTTTGCAGTCGCCGTACTGGTTGTGCAGCACGTCCCCGGCAGCTTGCGGCTGGTAGCGCGCCTGACCCAGTGACAGACTGACGTAGCGAAAATTCTGCGCCACGAAATCGTAGAGAGCTTGCGTTTTGTCGAGGTCGGAAGTGAGTCCCTTAGTGAGTTCGGCAGCTTTGGCCTGGACTTCCTTGGACGGGACACGCCGGTCTTTTTCCAGCGCCGCGTACCAGCGCCCGACTTCTTCCCAACTTCCAAAGGTGGAGAGCTGGATAGTGGGAGGCTCGTCCGCTTTCTTTTTTTTCTTCTTCCTGGCCTTTTCTTTTTCTTTGTCTTTATCCTTATCCTTATCTTTGCTGTCTTCTTCGCGGACGAGATGCGAGCTGTTCCAGCGATAGATGCGTCTTCCGTTTTGTTCCGTGATCACGGGGTCGGTGCCGGGTTTTGTCTTTAGCTTGACGGTGCGGCTGGCAGGAATGTCGATTTCGAGTTGTTCGTCCAGCAGGATGTTGGTTTGATCAAAGTCATACTGGGTCCAAAACTGACCGGGCGCGAGAGCGGTGTGGACCACGGTGACCGACTGGAATTCCAGCACGTCGCCGGGCCGCAGTCCGGGAACGGTGACGTGCTTCTCCCGGTAATCGGTGTAGGCGGGAGCAACCTGTTGCACCGCGCCGCTGAGGTCCTGCACCGCTTCAGCTCCGGCAGTGACCACGCTGCCATCCCGCTTGAGCACGCGGACGTAGGGGATTTCTATGCGCTCGTTGGCCGAGTTGTAGGCGAGGCGCAATTGTCCCCAGCGTTGCACTCCTGCTTCGCTTTGTACGCGAATCCGGAAGATGCTTTCGCGACGTCCGGTTCCGTCATTCTCAAACCGGTAGCGCGAGCGCATGTATTCCGTTACGAAGGATTCCTTGGAGTAGTCGGGCTTGTCGGTGGCGGCTTTCTCGGCGTCCGGCTTGGCCGTCGGACTTGTGGAGGGTTCCTGCGCAGCGGCCTTCGGGAGCGTGGAAACGGCAATGAGCAGAAGCTGGAGAGCGCAACAACGGATACTCATGGTTGACCTGTGCCGTTTTGTATCCCAAAACGAGCGGCGAGGCAAGGGCTTTGCGTCGACCCGCGAACTACAGGAACTGCGGAGCAGTCCCGTGCGGTGATCGGAGGTCTTCGGAGCGCCTTCGATCGTCGTCGATTCGTCGTCGATTTGGACTAGGGTTTGAACTTGTAGATGGTGCCGTCGTTGGTGCTGCCACCGTGGGTGGTTGCGCCGTAGAAGTTACCGGCGTTGTCGGAGACCATTCCGTTGTAGGAAAAGCCCGCGCCGGGCGTGCCAGGGAAGCGGTAAGGGACGCTCTCGGTCCAGGTGCCGTCTGCATTGGGAGTCAGCTTGAAGATTGTGCCGCAGTCGCACTGTGTTCCGCCGGCGCTGGTGGTGCCGTACAAGTTGCCAGCGCTATCGGAAACGAGAGTGCTGATGGGAGCGCCGCCGTCGCTGGTACCTTTGAAGCTGTAGAGGTTCGTCTCCTTCCACGCGCCGTTGGCGTGAGTGAGCTTGTAGACCGTACCCCAATCATAGATACCGGCGTAGTAGGTGGTGCCGTAGAGATTCCCTGCTTTGTCGGAGATCAAGCCGCCATAGGGCAGCGCGCCGTCCGGCTGATCTTTGAAGGCGTAGAGCGTGGTCAGCGTCCAGGTGCCGTTGGCTTGGGTGATCTCGAAGACTACGCCGTCGCCGTACGCTCCGCCAACGGTGGTAACTCCGTAGAGAATGCCGGCACGATCGAGAATCAAGCGGCCGGCTGAGCCGCCCAATCCATCGTCACCGCCGGTGAAGGTGTGGATCACGTTCAGATTCCATGTGCCGCTGGCCTGATGTTGCAGTTGATAGACGGTGCCGACGCCGTAGGTTCCGCCAGTGGGAGTCATTCCGTAAAGGTTTCCGTGCGGATCGAATGTGAGGCCGCTGCCTGGGCCGGAGCCGTCGCTGCCTCCGGTGAACTGGTGGATTACGGTCTGGGTCCAGGTTCCGTTGGCGTTCTTGGTCAGCTTGAAAACTACGCCGCAGCCGCCTTCACAAGAGCCTCCACCACCGGTTACGGCTGTGCCGTAGATGTTCCCGTGGGGATCGAGGGTGACGCCTTTGTAGGGCTCGCCTCCATCGGTGCCGCCGGTGAAGCTGTAGAGAACGGTGTGAGTCCAGCTTGCGCCGTTGGGCGATAGCTCGAACACGGTGCCGCTGCCGAAGTCACCGCCTTGCACGGTTGAGCCGTAGAGGTTGCCGGCGCTGTCCATTACCAGGTCAGTGTCGAGGTACTCGCCGTCGTTGCCTCCGGCGAATGGGTAAATGACTTTGGTGGCGCTGGCGGCGGCGGTTGGCGGCAACGCGAATGCGAAAATCGCCGAGATCGCAAAGATAAAGACGAAGAGAAGAAGACGGGAGTGCGAAGAGCGATTGCTTTCCATCGGGTCCCCCTGCCGAAGCCTCTTTACGAACGCAGATTGAGGCTGCGGTGGCCTTATGGCGTGGAACTATAGCACGAAAATTCGGGGGAATTGTCCGCTGCGGTGCTCGTGGATTCTTGAATCGGGGGTCGGTCCGCCATTTCAAAAACCCCACTTCTCGCAAAAGACGCGAGAAATGGGGCACCCGGATATAACTATTCCGCATGCGTTTGACCACCTGGCGTGTACAACGCTCATGGCTGCGGGGCGTTTGGATCGGGAATTTTCTGGAGCGTGTGGCTCTCGGGCTTTTCCCTGGGGACGTAGTCGGGAGGGACTTCGAATAGCGATTCATCGAGCAGCTGATCGGAGGCTTCCAACAACTCGATCTTGTTGACGATTGTGTTTCCGGCCTGCCTTTGTGTCGAAGACTCGTCCACCACCAAACCGCGCGGCGGCGTACCTAGATTTTTGAAGATCAGGTGGTCGTGTGCGGCTCCGCGCACCAGCACCATCCACTCGGCGACCGGAGGAAAATTCTCGCGGGCGGAATCCTCACCGCAGTTGAGTCCCGGCAAGTCTAGATACCAACCATCGATTTCGACCTTGCCTGGTTTGGTGGCCGCGTCCTTGCCGGGTTCGATGGTAATGGTGGTCTTGATGCGGTGAGCTTCGTAGCTGCCGATCTGGCGGCGCTCGCCGGTGTCGACTGAATCAGAAGTGACAGTGACTTCGGGGCCGGTGGGCGGTTTAGGCGGGAGAGGGTGCAGGCGGGTACGTTCTTTTTCTTCCACGGGAACGACGAAGGATGTGTAGGTTTTCATGTGCTCCTGAAGAAAGATGCGGGTTCGCAGGTCGCACTGCATAATGCTGGCCACGAACGGCAGACGATTCAGAGAGGATTCTGAGAGGTGCTCGGCGCGCTGGCGGGGACCTTTGAAGTACCAGGCAGCTACCATGGGGTGTGAGAGGCCGCGGGTTTCGCGGGTCTTGATCATCAGGTCGTGGAAGTTGGGCACTACCCAGGTGGATTTGGCGGGCGCGGCGGCTAGAACGGCGAATAATGCGAAAGCAGAGGCTCGGAGCATGGAAACCTCCCCCGCTGGAGTGTAACAACTGTAGTTCCAGGGATGCAAAAAAGAGCCGACGAGTCGCCTGCTTCCACACAATCTTTGAGGTTTATGCGTCGACCCCATCCCGGTTTGACGGGAGAAGGGAAAGAGATGGGTAAATAGCGCCCCCCATCTCCGAAATCGGGTTGGATGGGGACTCATCTCTGCTCTGCCTTAGATCAACTCATTCGCAACTCAGCTCATTCGTGGCCGGAACGGGCGTCCCTTTGCTTGGT